>CAVORH010000025.1:0-29692 GCA_963698565.1 Ilumatobacteraceae bacterium | reverse complement strand
TGGCGATGTCGACGAACGCCGGCCTCCATGCCGGGCAGCACGTTCTGGATGCGGCCGACGTAGATGTTGCCGTGGATCTGGCTGACGTCGTCGGCAGGGCCGACTGACGTAGTGCTCGATCAGGTTCCGACCTTCGAGCACACCGACCTGCGCCATCCCGGGACGCACCTGCACGGCCATGAAGTAGCGGCCGATCGGCTTGCCGTTGAGTTCGCGGCCCCGGCGCTGCTCGAGCATCGCATCGTCGAGCTGAGCATCGGCGCTCCGGCCCTTCCCACGGCCACGAGCGCGACGACCCTTCTTGCCGTCGCCGCCGCCTGCCCCGGCGTTCGACGACCGCTGGCCGCCGCCACCCTGGACCGGGCCGCTGTCGGCCTCCGACGAACGCCCCGACGCTCCTCCGGAGCCACCGCGACGGCGACGTCGCTTCTTCCCGCCGGCCTTCGCGCCCGGCTCTGCCGATGTGTTGGCACACGCCGGACCCGGCGGCGGGCTGGACGGCATCGGCATCGTGTCACCGATGCGCGGCTTGCGGACCAAGGCCTTCTCCGCGGCCTCGGCAGACGGCCGCCCCTCGCGCATCGGCTCGGGAAGCTCCACGTCGTTCCGATCCCCGGCCGAATCTTGGGCGAGCCGTTCGACGAGTCCTCCGACGGGTCGTCGGACGATCCGCAGCGCCGGATCCACTGCCCCGACGGCGCTGTCCGCCGCGTGAACCCCGACGGCGCTTCGAGCCCGATGGACCGCTGGTGTCAGCCGAGGACCCCTCGCCGGCCGAGGAATGTCCGGGCGCCGTCAGTCGGCGCGCTCGCAGTGTCTCCGGCCGATGCCGACGGCGACGGTGTGTCAGATGGTGTGTTGTCCGCCACCTCGGCGGGGGTGTCGGTCTCGGCGTGGTCCATGGTGGAGGCAATCCCTTCTCCGGGGAGCTGCCGTGTCGGCGCTCCCTGATGCCCGAACCATCAGCGAGTGAAGGAGGGTTCGGGACGTTCGTGGCGAACGGGAACGCCGGTCGGCGAACCCGGGCGTGCGCTGATCGGCGCATCGACAGTGCTCATGGCCGACTCGACAGACGCGACTCGCACGACCGGACACCGGCTTCACGGGGGTCATGGGGGCTGAGTCGGTCGAAGTTGGCCACTGAGGAGACGATTCTACGCCCTGCGCACGGATGTCGAGGGATGCCGATGGCAATTCCGCGGGCCACGGGTGCAGCCGCCGCCGGCCACACTCGTGTGTGTCGGGGTCAGCGCATGCGCCGCATGTGGACCGATTGCACCAACCCGAACAGCGCGAAGTACACGATCAACCCGGATCCACCGTAGGAGATGAACGGCAGCGGTAGACCGGTCACCGGCATGATCTGCAGGGTCATGCCCACGTTCTGGAACGTCTGCCACAGGACCATCGTGAACACGCCGGCGCACAGGTACGTGCCGAGCAGGTCTCGGGACAGGTGGGCGATGCGCCAGATCCGCACGAGGGCGATCGCGACCAGCCCGAGCACCAGCGACGAGCCGACCAGCCCGAACTGTTCGCCGATCGCCGCGAACGGGAAATCGGCCCACATCACCGGGATGTCGCGCCCGTTGGTGAGCGGGCCCCGCAGCCATCCCTTCCCCCATATGCCTCCCGTGCCGATGGCGCGCATCGCGTTCTCCGCCTGGTAAGGTGGCTGTCGCGGTCGGCGGCGGCGGGGTTCACCAACGCACGAATGCGGGCCGCCTGATAGCTGTTGACGAGACGCCCGACGAACGCGGCGAGGACCGTCATCACCGACAGCACGGTGATCAACACGATGTAGCGGGCCTTGGCCCCGGCAACGAGCAGGACGCCCATCGCCATCGACACGAGCACCGATGCCGAACCGAGGTCGGGCTGGATGATCACGAGGACGGCAGGAGCGCCGGCGATCATGAGCCGCCAAGGAACCTCGCGTACGACACCTCGTCGCTGCGCTCCTCGGCGAGGTACGTCGCCAGCATGAGCAGCGTGGTGAACTTCGCCATCTCGGCTGGCTGGAAGTTGAAGGGACCGAGGTCGAACGAGATGCGGTCCTCCCCCACGGCGATCCCGACGAGGAACAGCAACGTCAGGATCACCAGGGTCAGGCCGTAGAGGAACCGTGCACGGTCCTTCCACCACTCGTAGTCGACCGACATCACCACGAACATCACGACGGTGGCGATGATCGCGAAGACCACCACCTGCCGGGTCACGAACGCGTAGGGGTCGTCGCTGATGCGGGTTCGAGAAGACCGAGAACACCACGAAACAGCCGATGACGGTCAACGCGAACTGGACCGTCATCAGCACCCAGTCGATGTTGCGGCTCGGCGCCGCAGGACTCGCACCGATGTTGCCCAGGCCCGAGTCGGGCTTGCGGGAGAGGAAGGAGGTAGCCAGCACGGCCCCTCTCCGTCGTTCGAACTGCGCTGAACCGGCCGTCGTAGCACTTCGTGTCAGCAAGTGTCTTCGGCTGCGCCGGCGGCGTCAAACTTGACGTGTCGAGGCCGCGTCGGACAGTTCCACCGGGTCGGCCGGAGCGAGGCCGCTCATCTGCAGGAACATGCACTTCACGACCGGCGCTGCCGCCTGCGACCGTAGCCGGCCTTCTCCAGGTAGGCGGTGACCGTGTACGGGCGGACGGGTCGCGGCTGTAGGCGGCGAAGGCGGAGGAATCGTTCCAGGGATAGTTCCCGGCGCCCTGCGCCGTGCCGGTCTTACCGGCGATCGGGATCACGCTGTCCGGGTAGTAGTAGAAGAGGTTCTCACCGGTCGTCGAGTGGTAGTAGTCGCTGGTCGTGCCCGGACCGTTGATCACCCTCGTGCGGCCGCGGTCGATCTCCTGCCACGACTCCTCGGCGAGCGGGAGCTGCCGGATAGAGTCCTCCGTTGACGTTCGGCTTCGCGAGCGAGCCTGGCCTCGGTCAGATCGGCGTAGCCCTGGACATCGGCATCGGGCACTCCCGGCTGGTACACCGCCTTGATGATCTCGGGTCGCAACACGTTGCCCTTGTTGGCGATCGTCGAGTAGCCCATCGCGAGCTGCAGCGGTACGCCGACGCAATCCTGCCCGATCGCGAGCTGCACGTTGTCGCCGGTGAAGTAGCCGGAGCCCTCGGACTCGCTGATCACGCCACGCTCGGCATACTCCGCCTTGAGATCCACGTCGGGAACCGTGCCGTCGAAGGCGAACGGCAACTCGATGCCGGGGTCGGCGCCGAAGCCGAACTTGCGGACCTCGTCCTGCAGCACCGGCTCGTAGTTGCGCGTCGTCATGATCAACTCGCCGATGCGGTAGAAGAACGCATCCGACGACGACCGCGAGGGCCGTCTCCACGTCGACCGAGCCGTATCTCGCACGGACGTCCGGTGCCGCTGCAGGTGGGCGTTGCGATAGACGCAGCGGACGAGACCCGAATTGCAGCGGTCTGCCTCGACCGACTCCATCCGGTAGGAGCCCTCGTCGACGTAGTAGTCGTTCACGGCGAGCAGCCCGGTGTCGAGTGCGGCGAACGCCGTGAACGGCTTGAAGGTCGACCCCAGGTTGTAGCGGCCCTGGATCGCCCGGTTGACGAGGATCGACTCGTCGGGGTCGATCCGATCTACGTTCTCGTCGACCGACGGGAAGATCTCCTCGAACTTGCCGCCGCCGAGGTCCGACTCGAACCAGCGGTTGTCGAACGTGGGGTAGCTGGCCAGTGCGATGATCTGACCGTTCTGGTAGTTCTGCACGACCATCGATCCCGCCGGCGCCTTGTACGGGACCTTCGCCGGTAGTCGGGGAAGACCAGCGTCGTGAAGTTGGTCTCGGGGTCCTTCGGGTTGACGGCGACCTCGGCCTGTCGTCGCTTGATCTGGGTCTCGAGGGCCTGCTCGGCGAACTGCTGCTGGTCGAGATCGATCGTCAACTGCACGTCGTTGCCGTTGATCGGCGGGATCCGCTCGACCTCGCGCACGATCCGGCTGGCGTTGTCGACCTCGTAGGTGACTGATCCCCAGACGCCGTGGAGGTCCTCCTCCATGCTCAGCTCGATGCCGAACTGGCCGACGCGCTCGTTCAGGAAGTAGCCCTGCTCCTGGTAGAAGTCCTTCGTCTCGGCGGTGATCCGGCCCATGTAGCCGACCACGTGACTTGCGAGCGGAGCGTACGGGTACACGCGGCGTGACTGCTCGAGGATCGTGACGCCCGGCAGGTCCTCGATGCGCTCCTCGATCGCGATGGCGGTGCGTTCGTCGATGTCCTCGGCGACCGGCATCGGCAGGAACGGGCTGTAGACGCCGCTGTCGTAGCGGGCTTCCATCTCCTCGATCGGGACGTTGACCCACCCCGACAGACGCCGGAAGATCTCGGCGCGGTCGTCGGATCGTCGGATCAGCTCCCAGTCGACGCCGACGGTGAGCACACGATCGTTGTCGGCCAGGATTCGGCCGTCGGCGTCGAAGATGCGTCCGCGCTCGGGCAGCAGCGGCACGGTGCGCAGTTTGGTCGTGTCGACCTTCGCCTGGAGTGCCTCCTGTTCCACGGTCTGCAGGAACCAGAGGCGGGCGCCGACGAGCCCGAAGAGCAGGAGCCCGACGAGCGCGAGGACGCCCCCCGGCACGCTGCGCGTTTGTCAGCGGCCATGACGCACCGTCGGGGCGTGGCGGAGTACTCGTCGTCGGGTCACCATGGAGATACCAGTCTGCATGTTACAAACCCGTTGCGGGGCGCGGGTGGCCGGGGCTGCGATCACGACGAACTCTTACATAAGAGCCGCGACCCGGCGACCGCTGGGTCGCACCGCGATCGGGCGATCAGGCGGTCGGCTCCTTGACCGGTTGGGTCCACTCGGGCCGGCGCAGTCGCAGGCTCCAGCGGGCCAGCGGCACGAGCAACGGGCTCATGATCGCCGCCGACACCGCGACGATCGGCACCACGACGTACAGCTCCTCCTGGAACGGTTCGGGTTCGCCGATCAACACGCGCACCACGGGGATCATCGAGCGCGCCGACAGCGGCTCCGAGTCCGGTGAAGATCGCGGCGAGCCACCAGTGCGGGTCGGCGGCGATCAGGGCGAGCAGCCCGCCGACGACGCCGGCGATCGTCATCGCGGCCGCCGTCGAGCCGAGCGGCGTGCCCTCGGCGAGGTCGAACATCACCCCGAACACGAACCCGACGAGCGCACCGCGTTCGCTCCCACCGGCCACGCCGGCGGCCGCAGCCGTGGCGATCATGATCTGGATGATCACGCCGGCCACCTGGACCTCGACGAAGATCGTGCGCTGGAGCGCCAGCAGGAGCAGCCCGAGCGGGATCACCCGCACGAGCGGACCCTGGACGAACGCGGCGAGCATCAGCCGGTCGGACCGTGTTGCTTCACTGCTCGACTTCGGACAGCGGCCGGTACAGCACCACGCGCACGAAGTTGAGCCGGGCGAGGTCTGCGTTCAGTTCGACGTCGAGCAGCGGGCCGCCCGATCCCGGACGGTCGGCACGGTTGAGCACGGCCGACCGGGATCCCGGTCGGGGCGAGGCTCTCGGAACCGCCTGCGGTCTCCACGAGATCGCCCGCCTGCAGCTCCGCCAGCGACGGTGAGTCCTGGAGGAACTTGATCTGTGGCAGACGCAGGCGGCCGCGACCCTCGAGCGCTCCGTACTCCTTCTCGATCACCGGGGGCAGCGTCGTCGACGTCGTCGAGGTGCTCGCGATGCTGCCCTCGGTCGCCTGCGGGAGCGTCGTCGACGTCGCCGCCGCCTCGGCGGCAGCGGCGAGCTCACGGATCTCGGCTTCGGTCAGCCGACGGCCGTTCTCGTCGACGAGTTGCGACAGGTCGAAGTCGGAGCCGCTCGGGAGCGTGGTGGCGGGAACCGGTGCGCCACCCGGCAGCGTCGCCCCCGGCACGAGTGCCACCGGCACCGTGGTGCTCGGAGCCGTCGTGCCGGCCGCCTCGACCTCGTCGGGGTCGAGACCCGAGGGTGTGGTGTTGGTCGGCACCAGGTCGTCCACCTGATCGGAGGAGGTCACCTTGACCGCGACCGCGTACCGCGCGTCGGTCACCAGCATCACGCGAGCCGAGTTGGCGGTCACCTGCGTCACCTTGCCGACGAGGCCGGCCTGGTTGACCACCGGCATCCCGACTGCGATACCGCTCCGACTCCCCTTGTTGATCTCGATGACCTGGTCGAGGTTGTTCGCGGCATACCCCACGACGCGGGCGACTTCGGTGTCGATTCCGGACAGCGACGGGAGGCTGTAGAGCGCCTGCAGTTCCTTGCCCTCGATCACAGCGGCCTCGGCGGCGGCCTGTGTGCCGATCAGGCGGTCGACCTGCTCCTGGAGCGCCAGGTTCTCCTGCTCGAGGTCGTCGTAGTTCGTGATGCCGTGCCATGCCCGCTCGATCGGGTTGGTGACCACGCCGGTGGCCGACTCGACCGGGTCGAGGACGACACCGAAGCCGTCGCGTACGGCGTTGATCACCGGGTTGCCGCGCAGATCGAGTGTGAGCAGGAGCACGGAGGTCAGCGAGCAGCGCGAGGATGATGCGCTTGCGCCCGACGGAGTAGATGGCCATGGCGGTGTCCGATGCCGGATGCGGCCGTCAGTCCTCGCCGCCGAGAGACATCAGCCCACGCATGGCATCGATGTTCTCCAGCGCCCGACCGGAACCGATCACGACGCTGTAGAGCGGCTCGTCGGCGATCCGGATCGGCATGCCGGTCTCGTGCATCAGTCGCTGATCGAGTCCGCCGAGCAACGCGCCACCACCGGTGATCGTGATGCCGTCTTCCATGATGTCGGCCGCGAGCTCGGGCGGCGTCTTGTCGAGGGTGGTCTTCACGGCGTCCACGATGGCAGAGATCGGCTCGGCGAGGGCTTCACGCACCTGTTCGGTCGTGACCTGGATCGTGCGGGGCAGCCCGGAGATCAGGTCCCGACCGCGGATGTCGGCGGTGAGCTCGAGTTCGAGCGGCCACGCCGAACCCATCTGGATCTTGATCTCCTCGGCGGTGCGGTCACCGATCGCCAACGAGAACTCCTTCTTGACGTACTGCAGGACGGCGTCGTCGAGTTCGTCGCCGGCGACGCGGATCGACTGGGCGGTGACGATGCCGCCGAGCGAGATCACCGCGACCTCGGTGGTACCGCCGCCGATGTCGACGATCATGTTGCCCGACGGCTCGTGCACGGGCATGTCGGCGCCGATCGCCGCGGCCATCGGCTCTTCGATGATGTGCACCGGCTTCGCGGCGCGCCGGCGTACTCGGCGGCGTCCTGCACGGCGCGCTGCTCGACACCGGTGATGCCCGACGGCACGCAGATCACCATGCGGGGCTTGCTCCACTTCGAGCCGTGCACCTTCTGGATGAAGTAGCGCAGCATCTTCTCGCACACCTCGAAGTCGGCGATGACGCCGTCCTTGAGCGGCCGGATCGCCTTGATGTGGTTCGGCGTGCGCCCCATCATCCGCTTGGCCTCCATACCGACCGCGACAGGGCGGCCGTCGTTCGCGTTGATCGCGACGACCGACGGTTCGTCGAGGACCACGCCGTGGCCCCTGACGTAGATCAGGGTGTTGGCCGTGCCCAGGTCGATGGCGAGGTCACGACCGAGACTGAGCGGATTGTTGCGGGCCATGAACTGGCCACCTTTCGCGAGCTGTCGAGAGAACCGATCCGGCACTCCAACCGTGCCATCAACCGGAATCCCTGAATGTTACAGATTGGGGAAGAAGATCCCGATCTCGCGCTCGGCGGACGCCAGCGAATCGCTGCCGTGCACCAGGTTCTCGGTGAACAGGATGCCGAGGTCGCCACGAATGGTGCCCGGAGCTGCCGTGCCGCGGATTGGTTGCACCCATCATCGCACGGACCACCTCCCAGGTGTCCTCGGGGCCCTCGATCACCATGGCGACCACCGGTCCACGGCTCATGAACTCGACGAGTTCGCCGTAGAAGCCCTTCCCCACGTGCTCCTCGTAGTGTCGAGCCAGCGTGTCGGTGTCGAGCTGGCGGAGCTCCATGGCGACGATGTCGAGGTTCTTCGCCTCGAACCGTGACACGATCTCGCCGACGAGCTTGCGCTCGACGGCATCGGGCTTCAACAGGACCAGCGTGCGATCAGACATGCCGGCGAACCTACCGATCCCAACCCGAAAAATGCCCGGATCTGCCCGCTGGCCGCGACAATCGAGGCACTTTTCGGGGTTTTCGGGGGCGGGGCGGGTCAGTTGGACGAGCGTTGCAGGACGGGGCGGGCGGCGCCGGCGGTGTAGAGGCTGCCGGTGACGAGCAGCGCGTCGTCGCCGTCCGCGTACTCCATCGCCCGCTGGCAGGCGGCCTCCACGGTCTCGAAGACGTAGACGTCGTCGCAGCCGAGGCGTCGAGCGGCATCGGCCACGTCGACGCCCGGCACGCCCCGCGGGGACGGGGCCGTACAGGCGAACACGACGTCGAACTCGTCGGCGCGCAAGGCCGCAAGCATCTCCTCGGGGTCGCGCAGCGTGCCGACGACGAGCAACCGACGTCCGTCGGGGTTGAAGTCCTCGAAGAACACCCCGGCGCAGGTGTCGGCACCCGGAGGGTTGTGGGCGCCGTCGACGATCACGAGCGGCTGGCGTCCGAGCACCTCGAACCGACCGGGCATCGAGACCTCCCCGAAGCCCTCCATGACCACCTCCTCGGCCAGCGGCGCCGCGAAGAACGTCTCGACGGCCACGAGCGCCACTGCAGCGTTGCTGCCCTGGTGAGCGCCGTTGAGCGGCAGATAGACATCGGTGTAGATCGTGGTCGGTGTGCGGATGTCGAGCAATCGTCCACCGATCGCGAGGCGGTTGCCCACGAGCTCGAAATCGTCGTCGACGACGAGCGTCGTCGCCCCGCCTGCAGCGTTGAAGATCTCCACGAGCTGCGGACAGCGTCTCCCCCACCACGGTCGCCGAGCGGGGCTTGATGATGCCGGCCTTCTCGGTGGCGATGTGTTCGAGCGTCGGCCCGGCGAACTCCGTGTGGTCCATCCCGATGTTGGTGATCACCGCCACGGTCGCATCGGCGACGTTGGTGGCGTCCCACCGACCGAGCAGCCCGACTTCGATCACCATCACGTCGACGGCGACGTCGGCGAACCACCGGAACGCAGCCGCGGTCATGATCTCGAAGTAGCCGGGACGCACCCCGACGATCGATTCGAGTTCCGCGATCGCCGCCACCTGCTCGGCGAACTCCTCGTCGGCGATCGGTTCGAGGTTGCGGCTGATGCGCTCGTTGACACGCTCGAGGTGCGGGCTCGTGTAGGTGCCGACGGTGAGACCGCTCGCGACCAGCAGCCGCGAGATCATCTGGGCGGTCGACCCCTTGCCGTTGGTGCCGGTGATGTGGATCACCGGCGCCGCGTGCTGCGGATCGCCCATCGCCGAACACAACGCCGTGATGTTGTCGAGTGACGGCGACTCGATCCGACCGGTCTTCTCGTAGGTGGCGTGCTCGTCGAGATATCGCAGCGCGTCGGCGTAGTTCATGGAGCGCTCAGGCTAGGGACGAAATGAGACGCGGGGTCTGACCCCACGTCTCATTTCAGGAGGCGGCTTTGCGCTGGCGACCCGTCGAGCGCGGAACCAGCGTGGGGTTGACCTTCTCGGTCACGGTGGTCTCGTCGATCACGACCTTGCCGATGTCGGTTCGACCGGGCAGGTCGTACATCGTGTTGAGCAGCACCTCTTCGAGGATCGCCCGCAGGCCACGAGCGCCCGTACCGCGCAGGATCGCCTGATCGGCGATCGCCTGCAGACCGTCCGGAGTGAACTCCAGTTCGACGTCTTCGAAGCTGAACACCTTCTCGTACTGCTTGACGAGGCTGTTCTTCGGCTCGACGAGGATCTGGACGAGCGCGTCGCGGTCGAGGCTGCCGACCGCGCCGATCATCGGCAGGCGCCCGATGAACTCGGGGATCATGCCGAACTTGACGAGATCCTCCGGGAGAACCTGCGCGAACAGCTCACCCGGGTCGCGATCGGTCTGCGATCGGACCGTGCCGTGGAAGCCGACGCCCTTGTGGCCGATGCGGGACTCGATGATCTGCTCGAGCCCGGCGAACGCTCCGCCGAGGATGAACAACACGTTGGTGGTGTCGATCTGGATGAACTCCTGGTGGGGGTGCTTGCGACCGCCCTGCGGCGGCACCGACGCCTGCGTTCCCTCGAGAATCTTGAGCAGCGCCTGCTGCACGCCCTCGCCCGACACGTCGCGCGTGATCGACGGGTTCTCGCTCTTGCGCGCCACCTTGTCGATCTCGTCGATGTAGACGATGCCGGTCTCGGCCCGCTTGACGTCGAAGTCGGCCGCCTGGATCAGCTTCAACAGGATGTTCTCGACGTCCTCGCCGACGTACCCTGCCTCGGTCAGCGCAGTCGCATCGGCGACGGCGAAGGGCACGTTGAGCTGGCGGGCGAGGGTCTGGGCGAGGTGGGTCTTGCCGCACCCGGTGGGGCCGAGCAGCAGGATGTTCGACTTGGCGAGCTCGACCTCGTCGCGACGGCCGACCGTGGTGGCCTGGTTCTGGTGCTGGATGCGGCGGTAGTGGTTGTACACCGCGACCGAGAGGATCTTCTTGGCCGAGTCCTGGCCGACGACGTAGTCGTCGAGGAAGGCGCGCACCTCACGAGGGTTGGGAAGGTTGTCGAAGCTCAGCTCGGCCGTCTCGGTGAGCTCCTCCTCGATGATCTCGTTGCAGAGGTCGATGCACTCGTCGCAGATGTACACGCCCGGACCGGCGATCAGCTTCTTGACCTGCTTCTGCGACTTGCCACAGAACGAGCACTTCAGCAGTTCGCCGGTGTCCCCGAATTTCGCCACTGTCGGTACCCCTTCGTGTCGTTCCTGCGCTGCGTCGTGCCGGTTGGAGCCCGTCAGTTTGGCGCATCCAGCACGTCGAGGCGTGGACCCGCCCGACGGATCGGGCCGATCACGCCCCGATCAGCGGATGGGACCGGTGCGGTCCACCGCCTCGCGAGACGAGATCACTCTGTCGATGATGCCATATTCCATCGCGTCGTCCGCTTCCATGACGAAGTCACGGTCGGTGTCGGCGTGGATCCGCTCGATCGGCTGGCCGGTGTGCTCGGCCAGGATCTGGTCGATCAGCTCACGCATCCGCATGATCTCGGCGGCGGCGAGCTCGAGGTCGGTGACCTGGCCGTAGCCGACCTGGCCGCTCGGCTGGTGCAGCAGGATCCGGCTGTGCGGGAGGGCGAGACGCTTGCCCTTGGTGCCCGCAGCGAGCAGCACGGCAGCAGCTGAGGCCGCCTGGCCGAGGCAGATCGTGGCGATGTCGTTCTTGATGAACTGCATCGTGTCGTAGATGGCGAACAGCGCCGTGATGTCGCCACCAGGGCTGTTGATGTAGATGTTGATGTCCTTGTCCGGGTTCTCCGACTCGAGGTGGATCAACTGCGCGCACAGCAGGCTGGCGATCTGGTCGTCGACCGGCGTCTGCAGGAAGATGATGTTGTCCTTGAGCAGGCGGCTGTACAGGTCGTACGCACGCTCGCCCCGGCTCGTCTGTTCGACGACGTTCGGAACGAGATAGTTCACGGCATCGAGATTCATCGGGTGGTCTCCTCGTCGTCGGTGTCTTCTGGCTGATCGGTGGATTCGTCGGCTGCAGCCTCGGCGGTGGCGGCATCGGTGGCAGCGATGACCGCAGAGGCGGCGGCGTCGACGTCGACATCGGGTTCGCCGTGGCCACCGTCGTCGTCGTGCGTGTGGCCGAGCAGCGTGTCGCGGTCGATCGGGTCGCCGCTCGGGTCGACGAACTCGACGTTGTGCAGCAGCCAGTCGAACGCCTTCGACTTGCGGATCTGCGCACGGAGTTCGGGAACGGCGTCGTTCTGCTCGTACGCCTTGCGGATGTCCTTGGCCTTCTGGCCGTACTGCATCGCCATCCGTGCGTACTCGGCGTCGAAGTCGTACGGCTCGACCTCGATCGACTCGGCGTCGGCGACGGCGCGCAGTGCGAGGTCGACCTTGACGGCTTCGACCGAGGCGCCACGCATCGACTCGATGAACTGTTCCGGCTCCTGGCCGGTGGCGGCGAGCCACTGGCCGAGGTCGACGCCCTGGGACTGGAACTGCTGCACCGTCGCCTGGACGCGCTGGTTGAGATCGGCGTCGACCATGGCCTCGGGCACGTCGGCCTCGACGAGTTCGGCGAGCGCGGCGTTCAGCGACGCGACGAGTCTCTGACGGGCCTGGTTCAGCTTGACGTCGACGAGCGACGTCCGCAGGCTCTCGTTCCACTCCTCGACCGTGTCGAACTCGCCGAGGTTGTCGGACACCCACTCGTCGGTGAGTTCGGGCTCGGTCATCTCCTGGACCGCGACAATCGTGACGACGAAGTCGGCAGGCTCCTCGAGCCCCTTCGGCGTCGAGACGAACTCGAGGACGTCGCCGGTCGAGGCGCCGACGAGGTGATCGTCGAAGTCCTCGGTCACCCAGCCCTGACCGACCTCGTACGACCAGCCCTCGGTGTTGAGCCCCGTCAGTTCCTCGTCGTCGCGGGTGACAGCGAGATCGAGCGTGAGGAAGTCGCCGTTCTGCACGGGGCGGTCGGCATCGACGAGCGAACCGCCGCGCTTCAACTCGGCCTGGCGGGCCTCGGCGAGGTCGTCCTCGGTGACCGACAGGCCGGGCAGCTCGACGCGCAGTGCGTCGTAGCCGGGCAGTGTGATGGTGGGTCGCACCTCGCACGTGGCGTCGAACTCGACCGGCCCGGACTCGGCGCCATCGGTGATCTCCACCTCGGGCGTGGCGATCAGGTCGATCTCGTGCTCGCGCACCGCTTTGGCCAGGTACTGGGGAACCGCGTCACGCAGCGCCTGCTCGCGAGCGGGGCCGATGCCGACACGGGCCTCGAGGACCTTCCGTGGCGCCTTGCCGGCTCGGAAGCCGGGAAGGTTGACCTCCTTCGCGATGAGCTTGAACGCCCGATCGATGTCGTGTTCGAACTCCGTTTCGTCGACTTCGACGTACAGCTTGACTTTGTTGCCCTCGAGGGTCTCCACCGAACTCTTCACAGGCGAGCGAGTGTACCGGCGACGCTCCCTCAGCGGTCCGGCCACACCGGCGGCGACCTCCCCCTCGGAGCGCCGGAACAACCGACCGTGCGAGCGGAGTCGCGCGTTCGGCCGTCGAGCGGGCAGAATGGGGGACGATGGAGTACTGGAAGCCGCACGCCCTCGCCACGCCGCACCCCGACCAGCTCGACCTGCGGATGAACGACAAGGTTCGCACGATCGTCGACATGCACGGCGTACCGGCGGGCACCGAGGGCAAGGTGATCCTCGCCAACGGCTTCAACTGGCAGCGCTACCGGGTGCTGTTCGAGAACGGTGCGGAGGTCGGCGACCTCGACAAGCGCCAGATCGAGCCGATCGGCAAGGCCGCCAAGCGCCTCGCCAAGGCTGCCGCCAAGAAGTAGTCCCGGGCGCGTTCAGGCCGGGAGCGGTTCGGCCGAGGGGTGGTCGGCGCTGTCGCCGTTCGTCGGCGGATAGACGAGGAAGTGCACGCTCACGATCACCACCCATGCGGGGAAGAGGAGCGTGAACCACAGCGTGAAGCCCAGGGAGAAGAGCTGGACGACCGCCACGGTGTAGGTGATCACCACCATCCAGCGAGGCATCGTGCCCGAACGAAGCCAGATCGTGCCGGCCGAGAACATGAACACGCCCGCCATGCGCACCCCGAACACGTTGGTGATCCTGAAGATCGCCTCGCGTTCCACGGTGTAGATGCCGTTGTCGATCGTGGCCACGGGGTCGAGCTGATAGGACGCGATGAGGGCCCCCGCGAGCGCGGTCGCAACGAACGTCATCGCGATGAACAGCAGACCGCTGCCGAAGAGAACGCTCGAGAAGAACTGGTCCTCGTGCTCGCCGAGCCGGTCGCGGATCACCCCGATGAACCAGAGGAAGGCGATGCCGGCGAACGGCACGAGCCAGAGCGCGAAGTCGACTCGGCCGCTCCCGGTCGACAGCCAGGTCCCCGCGTCGGAGGGATCCTCGGGGACCGTCGACCGCAACAGCACGTAAGTGACCGTCAACAGTACCGAGAACAGGATTCCCGCGAACGCAGCCGCCCGCGGGGTCGTGAGGCGCCGACCGACGAGGTGCCGACGATCGTCAGCGCGACCTCGACCGGAGGGTTCGATCATGCTCGGACGTTAGCTCGCTCGCCTGAGCCCAGCCGCTGCAAACGAGACGTCGTCGAGCCGTTGCGCTCCATGACGTCGCGGCCTGCCCCGCTGGCTTGCTGATCGGTTGTTCGCCGGTCGTGCTGCGGCGCTCGTCGCGACGACCCGAACGGTCAGGCTGACCGTCGGCTGAGCTTCGTGAGGAGCAGCCCAGCGCCGAGCGCGGTCATGCCGAGCAGCGAGGCGACCCACGGCGACGAGCCCGTTTCCGGTAGTTGCGTCACGGGCGGCGTGGCCTGGGTTGGTGTGCCACCACTCGGCGGCGACGCCTGGGGCGGGACACTGGCCGCCGGTGTCGTGCTGACCGGCGGGAAGACCACGACGATCTCCGTTGTCGTGGTCGCCGCGTCCGTCGTCGTGGCCGCTGGTGACGGGAGCATGGAGCACTCGCGACCGGTGCGGGTAGCGGGCATCCAGCAGCGCGTCGCCGTCGGACGTACCTGGACCTCACGCATCGTCGGCTGGCGAGCAACGGACCGTTCATCCCGTCCGGATCGGCTCGGCTGTCGACGTCGCTGAGACGTCGACAGCCGACGGATGACCTCCTGCCCTTCCGCGACGCGAACTCAGGGCGACAGCTGGGTCGGCCAGTCTCCGGAAGCCGACCATTGCTGGCCCGCCGCCTGCTGACGGCTCTGGAAGTCCGCGAGGCACTGGCCCGACAGGAACGCATCGATCGAACAGTTCTCGCCGGCCGGGGCGGTGAGCCCCATGCCGTTGTCCTGGGTGACCTGGGCGTCGGGCGGGTCCTGCGGCAACGGCAACGACGGGTCCGTCGACTGCGGGCACGGTGCACCCTGGGTCACGTCGTTGGCGCTGAGTGCGTTCTCCCAGTTCTGGTTCTGACCCTTCTCGCGGACGACGAGCAGGTTGGGCGCAAGATCGGTCTGCCTGCCGCTCTTGAGCAGGTTCCAGCCGTTGGCCTCCACGACCGCCGCGATCTGGTCGATCTGGTCCTGCGTTGCCGTGTCCGGGTAGAGCACCACGGTCGCGCTGCCGTCGGGGTTCTGAGCGATCTGGGTGTTGCCGAGCTGCGAGTTCTGCAGCGTCCCGAATGCGTCGAGCTGCTTCTCCGCCCCGTAGATCACGATGCTGTAGAAGCTGACGTCGTAGTCGTCGCCGGTGTTCAGCGTCGACTCGGTCGCGCCCGTGTAGTCGGGGAAGCTCGGTACCTGTGGGATGTGGACCAGCGACACCACGTCGTTCGGGAGGTTCGCCATGACGTACCCACCGCATGCGTCGGGCGGGTTGCCCTTCGGCGGGGCGGAACTCACGTCGGCATACGGCGCGTTGGTCGCCACGTTGCGGTAGAACTGCACCTCGTTCGGCACCGGCGACGGCGGGAACTCCTCCCCCATCGCCCCGGAGAACGACCCGGTCTGCACGAGGAACTTCGGCAGGTCGTCGAGGTCTTCCTTCGACGGCGGGTTGGCGTCGGCGAAGGTGATGACCGGGCTGTTCGTCTCGGCGTTGTACCAGAACTCCTCGGGGAGCTGGCTCTGGGAGCCGCAGTCGTCGACCGGTGTCGACGTCAGTTCGCCGGTGCTCGTATCGGTCAGGAACGCGGTCATCGTGGGATACGGCGTGTTCGTGTCGCCGGCGAACCCGAAACGGTCGTAGTTGCCGATGCCGTCGTTTCCGAACGACCAATAGCTGCGGGACACGAACGAGACGCCGGGGCTGTCGCCTTGCGCCGGAAGCAGTGCGACGTTCTTGCCCTGCGCCTGCATGTCCGACACCACGCTGGAGGGGGTCGTGCTCGGCATGAAGTAGAGCGTGAACGAGCGCTCGGGAGCGAGAATGGGGTTGCCGTCCACGAACGGGTTGGTCGAACCCTCGTCGGGGATGATGTCCTGGTCGGACACCTTGTAGACGGGGACGCCGTTGGTGTCGTACAGGTACCAGGCCATCCAGTTCGAGTACGGGAAGTCGCTCTCGACGACGTAGGCCCAGTTGGCGGTGTCGCTGTTCAGTTTCTGCCCCGCCGCCGTGTAGCCGGCCGAGAAGCTCGGCTGAATCGGGTAGAAGTCGGCTGACGACGCGTCGACGACCATCGGGCACTCGTTGCCGGTCACGGCCGGGTCGGCGTCACGCGGCGTCGATGATTCCACGGAGGGGTCCGTCGACGCCGGCTCTGACGTTGCCGACGTCGCAGCCGGGGACGTGTCGGGCTGCGACTCGGTGCTCGCCGAGTCGCCGTCGGACGAACAGGCGGAGACGAACAGTGCGCCAGCGGCAAGGCCGATCGCCATGGTTCGCATCCGCGTGCTTCCGGTTTGCTGGTGCTTCATCGCCGTAACTTCCTGTCTGTTGACGGGCTCATGGCCGAGCCCGAATGTGCACGGGGGGATTCGTTCTTCATCTGGCGGCTCGATCCACGTGTTCGGCGATCAGCGCCGAAACTGCGGGAGCCTGGTCCTCCTGGAGGAAGTGGCGTGCCGGCACGATCGACATCGACGGCAGGCCGGTGGCCTCCAGTGCGCGCCAGCCGAAGCGCTTCATCGTCAGGATCGGGTCCTTGGCTCCCCAGACGATCTGCACCGGGTACGGGGCGGAGTCGACGTGCAGCAGCGGCCGGTAGTCCTTCTTCTCGCCACGGGCCGCGCGCAGGCCACGCATGATCTGCAGGTAGGCGGCACCGTCGTCGGAGCCGAGCGCCAGGTCACGGTATGCGTCGACCTCGGCCTCGGGAACGGCCGACCGATCGAGGATGCCGACCCGGTACATCATCGTGCGCCAGAGGGCCACCGAACTCATCGGTCCGCCGACCTTGCGAGTGAACCGGGCCAGGAACTCGCCGGGGAACGGCGTGGCGTCGAGCTCGGGGATCGTGTTCAGCACCGTCAACGACCGCACCCGGTCGACCAGTCGAGAAGCAGCTTCGAATCCGATCGGCCCGCCGGCGTCGTGAACGACCAGGTGGAACCGGTCGATGTCGAGTGCATCGATCGCTGCAGCGACGAACAGGCCGAGCCCGGACAGCGAGTAGTCGAAGTCGGTCGGACGATCGGCGAGGCCCAGCCCTGGGAGGTCGAACGCGACCGGGCGGAGGCCTCGACCGGCAAGTTCTCCGATGACCTTTCGATACAGGAACGACGATGCCGGCAGCCCATGGACCAGGACGACCGTCTCCCCCTCGCCAGCGGTGCGCACGAACGAACGGATGCCGGCGACATCGAAGAACACCCCCGCCGAACGGTGGCTGTCGATCACGGAGGCGACGTCTGCGGTCACGTCGCGAGGGTACGAATCGACCCTCTCGGCCTCACCACCTCATCAGGGTGAAACGGATGATGCCCGGCCCGGGTCTCAGGCGGAGGTGGTGTCGCGCCAGTTCATCGGCGCTCCTGGTCCGAGAAGGCCGAGCTGCTCCGCGGCGCGTATCGCTTCGCTCCGTGACGAGACACCGAGCTTCCGGAAGATCGATGACATCTGCGACTTGATCGTGTTTCGTGACACGTAGAGGCGCTCACCGATCTCCCGGTAGGTGAGATGGGTGGACAGGAGCGGCACGAGTCGAAGCTCGGCTGCCGTCAACGAGGATGCGCCCACGAGGGCGGGGCTGGCCCCGTCGAGTTTGCCGCGCAGCACGTCGCATCGATCGACGATCACCCCGAGGCCGGGTCGCCCGGCGACGATGTCGTGGATCTGGCGGAGGACCGCCCTGGCCCCAGCGGGGTCGGCGAGTGCGACGTATGCCTCGGCGAGCTCGATGAGAAAGACGACGCTGAAGGGCACCGCAGGAAGGCACAACGGTCGGTTGCGCACGGCCAGCGCCACGTGAGCATGGGCTTGTTCGGGGTCCCCGCGCCGAAGGGCGACTCGCGCGGCGACGGCGTGGACGGCGGTCAACTGTGCGTGCAGGTCCAGGTGGGCTTCGGCGGTGGTCGAAACGGCCTCGTCGGAGAGCTCGTACGCCGCGGCGGTGTCCCCGCGACCGAGCGCGATCGATGCACGCAGCGCCAGCGCGGAGAGCCCGGTCGGTGTGCCGCCGTACCGGAAGCATGTCGCGGCGGCGGTGGTGAACAGACGATCGGCCGCCGACGTCTCGTCCTGGAGCAGAGCCGCGACGCCTTCCAGGAAGATCGCTGGTCCTCGGAACGGACTGTCGTGCCTGAGCAGGCGGGTGGCCGTCGCCGCGCTCGACTCCATTCCGGGTGCGCCGTTGCGGCACCGGCAAGCATCCACCAGTGCGAGCAGACCGGCGACCGAGCTCCCGTCCGGCGCGACAGCGTCGGGATCACCGGCCGCGGCCGTCGCAGCGAGGAGGTCGGCGTTCGACCCGTGCCCGGTGAGGGTCTCCCCCAGGGCCCCGATCGCGGCGACGTGCGGGTACTGATCGAGCAGGCCACGTTCTTCGAACCATGAGATCCAGCGGTTCAGTGTCTCGATTCGACCCGAGGCGTAGACCGATTGACAGATCCGCCCGAAGACGCGCGCTGCTCGGTCGGGATCGTTCGCCGCGAGAGCGTGATCGATTGCACTCTCCGGCTGGTCAGCGGCCTCGAACCACACGGCGGCGCGGTCATGGAGCTCCGCGATCAGGTCGGGTTCGTACCGCTCGAGGTCGGCGCGAAGCAACTCGAGAAGAAGGTGGTGGCAGCGGTAGCGGCGGCGCTGCCGATCGAGCGGGATCAGCAGCAGATTCGATCGCTCGAGCGACTCGAGCATCCGCTGAGAGCCGGGGTTGCCGGTGACGGCGTCGCACAGCGGGCCACTGAGTTCCGAGAGGATCGATGTGCGGGTGAGAAAGCTGACCTCAGCCGGGGACAGGCTTTCCAGAACCTCGCTCCGGAGATAGTCCGCCACCATCCGGTCGTCTCCCCGCACCGAGGCGCGATGGGTGTTGGCCGGCCGGCCGGAACGGCTGGTCAGGGCGCCGAGGTACAGACCGACGGGCCACCCCTCCGTGCGCCGCACGAGCTCGTGAATCTCCGTCGTACCCATTCCAGCATGCACTTCTCCGACCAGCGCAGCCGCCTCGGAGTCGTCCATCGCCAACTGCTCGACGCCGATCTCCTCGAGGGCGCCCTGGGCCCTGAGCCTGGCCATCGGAAGTGGCAGCTCGACACGCGACGCGAAGGCGATTCGACAGCCAGCGGGCAGGTTGAGCGCGACCGTGGTGAGCAAGTCGCCCGAGCGTGCGTCGGTCACCGATTCGGCGTGGTCGACGGCGAGGCCGAATCGGCGTCGCCGCGAGGAGACGAGCATCGCCAAACGACGCAGGGACCAGTTCGTGTCGACCGCGGCCTCCGCCAACAGCGACCGGCACAACTGCGGATCGGCCGGCTCGATCCGGTTCATGACCTCGACGAGGTACGACAGCAGGATCGTCGGATCGTTGTCGTGACCGTCGAGAGCGAGCCAGAAGACGGGGAACTCGCTGGTGGCCGCCCACTGGCCGAGCAGGGTGGTCTTGCCGTAGCCGGCGGGTCCGACGACCGCAACGACCGGGGCATCCGTCGCCGTCAACCGATCCACGAGCGCAGGGCGACCGATGATCCCGGGCCGGGACCACGGCGCCTGGAACTTCGAATCGACGAGCCCGAAGGCCTCGACCTGAACTGCGCCTTCGCCGAGAGCAGTTCGGGTCGCCAGGAGGGCATCGCTCGCCATGGCGCGGCAGTGTACGGACGCCCCGATTCGGATGGCGGGCGGCCCGAGCGACTCCTGTCACCTCTCGACAGTCGGCTGCAGCCGCCCGCCGTTCGAGTTCCCGGCCGAACGTGTCAGCTCGGGCGATCGACGAAACCGGCGGCCCAATCCTCGAGGAAGCTCACCAGTTCCTGGCGGCTTGCGCTGCGGGCGTTGCGCACGAAGAACCCGGAAGCGGCACAGCCGAGCACCAGCGACTCGCTGTCGTCGAGGCCCAACGCGAGCCCGAGACAGAAGCCCGCGTTGAAACGGTCGCCTGCACCGGTGCTCTTCTTCGTGCCCGCGCTGTACGGACCCGGTTGCATCGCCCCGCACCTGAGCGGCCGCGCTCACGGCGAACCGCACCCGATGAATCACGACGCGGGTGACGCCGAACAGATCACGAAGGGCGAACGCCTGCTGCAAGGTCTGTTCGGGCGTCGCGTCGCCCGGAGCGGACGACACATCGTGCGCCCGGCAGAGCACGTTCGCCTCGTTGCCATTCAAGCCGAGCGTCACCGGCCCCACCGGCTCGAACTCATGGAGGATGTCCGCCATGTCGCGAATGTCCGCCACCGAGCGGGTGGACGGGTCGACGAGATCGATGAAGAACGCAGGGCGGTGAGTGAGGAGTGAGAACACCTCGCTCTCGAGCAGGCGCCACACCTGCGTCATGTACGGATAGAGGCTCCAATCGGTCAGAGCGATGACCTGCGCAGCCTCACAGGCGGTGGCGTACGCCCCGTCTGCCAGGAGCTCCCGAACCGAGCGCGGCGTGAACGCTGCGAGCTGTTCGACGGCGCTGAACATCAGCTTGCCGTCGCTGAACTCGAACGCCAGCGTCCGCCCCGGCTCGAGACCCCAGGAAGAGAAGCCGTGACACTTCACGGCGATGTCGCTGAAGGCCGGATGTGGCGGTTCGCCGATCGTGGCAAAACAGTCCACGGTCACACCGAGACTCGCCAAGCCGTCTGCCAGGTTGACAGCGCAGCCGCCCGGCTCGACGGTCGTGACGACGATCTCGCGCAGGCTGCTCTGCCCGGCGGCGGCAGCGATCAACGCTGCGAAGGTGCCGATGTCCGGAACCGGCGTGAAGTCATCCAGTGTCCTGCGCTCATCCACCACCGAGATCATCTCGTCGACGAAACCGTCGAAACCCGTCACGACGCGGCAGCCCCGGAGGTCAGCGGCCGCAACGCGGCGAGCAGTTTCCAGGAGGCCCATCGTCAAGAGGTCGAACCGTCGAGGGCGTTGGTGCACCCCCACCAGTTTCCGATCGGTGGCTCCGCCCTGTGGATGATCCCGCACTGCGAGCGGTCGGCCAATTGGTGGAGGCGCTCGTCCGGATCGACGATGTGAACGGTGCCGTCTGCCTCGATGATCGGCTCGGCGAACTGCAGAATCGAGGCGAAGCCGACCACATCGAGCGCCGTGACTCGTCGAACGTCCACGACCGCCACCGCAAAATCGAGGGCGCCGAGCTGTGCAAGCCGAGCCGCCACGACGTCGCATCCTCCGTCGATGAGCGCGCCCGTCAACTCGATCCAGATGCCTCGGCCCTCGATCGTCACGATGCTGAGGATCGAGCGCTCCGGATGGGGCAGGGCGGTGCCGGTGACCGTGGGAGCCGCATTCGAGTCGCGGACCTCCGGAACTCGTCGCGGACGAGGTGCTACCTGCCGGAGTCCAACGAGCAGTTCGATCGCCTCGTCGATCATCGGCCCGGGCCGGGTGAAGGTGGTGACCAGTGCAATCGCCGCGTCGATGGCGTCGTTGTCGAATTCGTGCGGCTGCCGTCGAGACAGCTCGATCATCTCCGAGGCGGCTCCCGACCAGGAGGGCGATGATCTCACCGCGAGGCTGAGGGCCCGACGTGCCAGCGCTCGGGGTTCGTCTCCGGTGGTCGACCGGGACGACGAGCTGGGTGTCCCGGTAGCTGGACTCATGAGCGGTGCGCCCCTCGCTTCGTCTGTCAGGTCTGCTGCCGACGGTACCGGCACGCGATCGCTGGATCAAGGATGGGTTCGCATCGTGCTGACCGGCGATCGATGTCAGCGACCGGCATCCGCGGCACCGATCGCCCAGAGCGGCTGGACCGGCTCGATCGCAGGAGCGCGCGATCCCGTGAGAAGGCGCTGCAGTGCCGAGATCATCCTGGCGCCTCGGGTCTTCGCGACGTCTGCGGTGGCCCCGACGAAGTGCTCGTCGACGGCGCCGTGGAACAGTTCGATCCAGCTTCGCCCACCTGCTCGACGACGCGGAGATCCGGGCGGACTGACTTCACTGACTCAGGGTTCGTTGCCGAGCTCGCGTGGCCGTGGAGACTCCGAGATGGGCGAGACCGAACGCGCTCGCCGGTCACCTGGTCGGGATGGGGAGATTCGAACTCCCGGCCTCCTGCTCCCAAATCTGAAAGAGCGCAATATCAGTGAGATCCGGCTCGTACCGGATCATGTCGAATCATACCGTTGAGCAGGGACGACGTGTGGACGGGTAGACACCGTCCGAACAGACTGACACAGCCCGGTGCACCTCGGATTGATACATCTCTGATACATCGACGGCCGGCCAAGAGCGGCGGACAACCCCCTGTCGGCCGCAGCAGGACCCTGGCGAGACACGACGGTCGAGATGTATCAGTGACCGCCTCACAGGGGTCAGGGGGTCGCAGGCCCTGCCGGCGTGGACGTCACTCACCTCACGATCGGAGAATTCACGTGCACTCGTCGGCCTCGGATCGGGTGCTCGGGTGCTCGCGCAACACGGTGACGAGGATGAAGTACAGCACCGGAACCGAGAAGTACAACACTGTACTGACCGTAGTCGATCTGTCGGCCAAGGCGATCGCCACGGGGCAGACGGCAATCGGTGCCGCCGTGACGGCGAGCCCCAAGCCCGCTCCGTCGGTCGACACGTCGGGCCACAACAGAGCGCGACGTTTGACCACGTACCGGTAGAGAGCGAATCGCATCAGGGTGGCCGTGATCAGCACGACACCGTAGAGGTGCATCGCGACCGGTGCGTTCGGATACTTGCCGAGCACCGACGCCGCGAACGGGGATCAGACTCACCGGAAGTAGGAACAGCAGGTTCAGCCAGACGCGTCCGACGCGCCTGGGTCCTCGCTCATCAAGCACATCCTCCCAGACACCACCGGCGACGTAATTGCTCATTGTGGATGATCGCTGCTCGACGGGCAGCTGACATCGTTGTTCGGAGTCCCGTGCGCGTACCCGGCGCGGCAACACTGTGACGTCCGAGAGAGAACTCGAGGCATCAACATGACGACAGCGCTCCCCATCGACCGGACCTGGTACCGACAACTTCTCGCGATCGCCGTGGCGATGGGCCTCGTCATCGGTCTGCTCGGGCTCGTCTATCTCGGGATCACTGGCGGCTTGACCGATCAGATCTTCGGGGATCCACGAATCGACACATGGTCCGGTGACTGGTGGTGGATCCCGTTCATCGCCGCCGGTGGGCTGGTTGCGGCCGCGGTGCGCAGCTGGCTGAAGATCACCGATCACGTACCCGGCGGCGTCGCGGTCATCGAATCGGGCGCCGTCGACCACAAGGTTGCACCGTCATGGATCCTGCTCTCGGCCGTCTCGGCGATCGCCGGCGCCAGCCTCGGGCCGTCGTTCGCCCTGGTGATGATCGGTGGTGGCCTCGGGTCGTGGATCGCTTCGAAGCGATGGCCCGGTGACGAGACCGCCCGTCTCGACACGACGATGGCCGGCATCTCCGGTGGCTTCGGTGGCGCGTTCACCTCCCCGGGCCTCGGCACACTGATCGTCAGCGAGCTGGCGCCGACACCGAAGGACCGCTACATCGAGTCGATCCTGCCGCAACTGATCGCCGCAACGGTTGCGTTCGCCGTGTTCTTCGGCGCGGTCGGAACGACGTTCCTCAACAGCTTCGCGGTGCCCGTCGACGACTTTGCGAGCTGGCACCTCCTCGTCGGCGCCGGGCTCGGCCTCGTCTCGAGCGTGATCATGATCGTGTTCGTCATCATCGTGAAGCTGATCCAGATGGTCGCCGCGAAGTTGACGAATCCGTACGTGCGCGGCGCCGTCGGCGGTGCGCTCGTCGGTCTGATCGCGTTCGCGCTGCCGCTCACCATCGGAGCGGGCAACGATCAGCTCACGACGGTGATCGACGAGTCGGCGTCGATCAGCATCTGGCTGCTCGTCGCGGTACTCGTCGGCAAGATGCTGGCGATGGCGATCAGCCTGGCGGCGGGCTTCATCGGCGGCAACGTGCTGCCGATGCTCTTCGTCGGCGGCACCGCCGGCGTCGTCGTGCACCTGATGTTTCCCGACATCCCGTACGCGATCGCCGTCGGCTCCATGCTGGCGGCCGTGCCCGGAGCAACCATCAAGGCACCGATCGGACTCACGTTCATCGCAGTGCTGGCCGTCGGACTCGGCCCGCTGACCGCGGCACCCGTCATCATCGCCGTGGCAGTGGCCTACCTGACCACCTCGACCGTCGTCGCGCTGATCAAATCACGCCGGGTCGAGGTTCCCGAACCGCACGCCTGACCAGCGCACGGTGACGGTCCCGGCGTCGTCAGCCTGGCGGCGCGGTCGGGTGGAGTGTCTGGTGCATGGCGACGGCGGCGTCGATGTTGTCGTGGATGTGGCTGCGGTCGACGAGGTCGAAGAAGCCGTCGCGTTCGAGCACGTCGATCACCTGCGACTTCACACGGGCGAGGTGGAGGTCGATGCCGTGGTCGATACCGGCCCGGGCGATGGCCATCAGGACGTCGGCGCCCTCGGTGTCGATGAAGTTGACGCCCTCCATGCTCAGGATCACCGCATCGATTCCTGTCGGTTCCTCGACGCGGATCTGCCGGAGACGGTCCGCGAGCGCATCGGCGTTGACGAAGAACAGACCGCCGTCGAACCGCAGGATCTTGAGCCCGGGGATCGTCTCGACGTCGTCGTGGCGTTCGAGGTCGTAGAACGCATCGGTCCCCGGCTTGCGCCCCAGCTCCGGGATGTACGGCAGCGCGGACACTGCGATGAGCCAGATCATCGAGATCCCGACGCCGATGAAGACGCCTTGCAGGATGCCGAACGTCATCACACCGAGCAGGGCGGCAATCGCGGCGCCGAACTCGTAGCGCTTGACGGTGACCAGTCGCTTCATCTCCCCGACGTTCATCATCCCGAGCGTCACGGCCTCGATGATGATCGCTCCGAGCACCGCCTCGGGGAGCTTCGAGAAGATCGGCGCGAGGAAGAGCAGCGTCAGGATGACGAAGCCGCCCTGGGCGAGGTTCGACACCTGCGACCGTGCGCCGGCGCCGTCGTTGACGGGGCTCTTCGACAGGCTGCCGTTGTTGAAGATCCCCTGGAACACGCTCGACGACACGTTCGACATGCCCTGGGCGAGCAGTTCCTGGTCGACGTCGATCCGGTAGTTGTGCTTGGTCGCGTACTGGCGCACCCCGGCCGTCGTCACCGAGAACCCGATCAGCACCAACCCGACCGCGGCGCCGACCACCACCGACCAGTTGTCGAAGATGATCTGCAAGTCCGGGAACGAGGGATTCGGGAGACCCCGCGGCACGTCCGCGATCAGTTCGACCCCACGGTCACCCAGACCGAAGACCACGGTCGCGAGAATGCCGAGCACCACCGCGACCAGCTCGGCGGGCACCTTCGGCACGAGGAACTTGAGGCCGAACAACACGATCAACGCCACGACCCCGACCACGACCGTCGTCCGGTTCGCGTCGGACAGACTCGTCGCCCACTCCCAGAGCTTCTGCCACGTGTTCGAACCGGACTTCTCGGTCCCCGTGATCTTGAACAGCTCACCGGACACGACGTTGATGGCGACGCCGAAGATGAACCCGGTCAGTACGGCCGCCGACAGGAACTCGGCGATCCAGCCCATCTTGAGCACGGCCATGACCACGAACAGCAGCCCGGCGACCAGCACGATCGCCGTTGCGATCGCCACCGCGTCATCGGAGCCCGCCGCCCCGATCGACACGACCGCGGCACCCAACACCGGCGCGGTCGACGAACCCGGACCCTGCACCAACTGCTTCGACGTGGTGAAGAGCGCGAACACGATCATCCCGAAGGCCGCGGCATACAACCCGTTCTGAACCGGCACGCCGCTCAGCGACGCGTAACCCAGCGAGGTCGGCACCATCAGCGCCCACACCGACAGCCCAGCGATCACATCCTTCGTCAGCCATGACCGCTGGTACTGGGGCAGCCAGACCAGGATCGGAATGAACCGCTTGATCGAACCCTTGGTGGGTTCAGCCACTGTCCCGGCCTGGCCACCCTCAGCGCCCATCGTGGATCAGCTCTCTGCCTCGGCGTCCTTCTGGATCTCGGCGGTGTCCGCCTCGAGCTGCTTCTCCTCGACCTTGTCGGCCTTGGCCATGACGCCCTCGATCTTCGCGCCCATGTCGGACACGCCGACCACGATCAGACCGGCCTGGCCGGCGTCGAGATTCTCGCCGAGCTCCTTGAGGTCCTTGCGGCTCATGCCGGCCGCTGCATGCCCGGCGAGCGCACCCAGCGCCGCACCACCACCGGTCGTCGCAGCCAACAGTCCGCCACCGATCGCGGCCGCCGGGAACAGCGCAATGACCAGGCCGGTGGCGAGGCCGACGGTTCCGCCGCCCACCGCACCGACACGAGTCGGCGTCTCGTGCTTCTTGACGATCTTGACCTTGCCGTTGTCCTTGCGCTCGATGACGGCGGCATCGTAGGCATCGATGAGGCCTTCCTTGGTGTGGAGATCGTGGACCGCGTCGTAGTCGGCCTTCGCGTCATCGACGTTCGAGTACACCCCGACGTACGCCATGAATGTGTCCATTGCCATGTCCTGCTCCTTCGTTCGGTGAAAACTGTCTGACAACGCCATCCTGACCCCGACGAGCACGGCGGCAGTCATGCAACCTGGGTGATCCGATCACCGACGGGATCGACAGGCCAATGCCCGATGTCAGCCGAGCACGTTCGGTGCCAGCAGGCCCAACTCCCGGGCCCGGTCGACCGCCTCGCTCCGGCCCGACACCGCCAGCTTCCGGTAAATCGAGTTGGTTTGGGTGCTCACCGTGTTCCTCGACACGTAGAGCCGTTCACCGATCTCCTTGAGCGAAAGATGCGTCTGCAGATACGGCAACAAGCGGAGTTCCGCAGTCGACAGCGCCGTCCCGTGCAGATCGGTCGGCCATCGACTCAACGTCTCGCGGAGCACATCGGTGCGCGCCTGGAGGCGGCCGAGCTTGGGTCGCCGGTACAGCACCCCTTCGGTCTCCTGCAGCAGGATCCTGGCCGCCTCGGGATCGCCCAGCGCGAGGTGCGCATCGGCCATCTCGAGACGCAACCACGCCGCGCCCCACGGGTTCACCCAGGTGACCGACGTCCGCAAACGCATCGCTCGGAACAACGATGCCCGACCCGTCTCGGTCTCGTTGCGGTGCACCAACAGACGGGCGCGGGCCGCTTCGACGATCGAGTTGACGGCGTACTCGGAGAGATGTGCTCCATCGACCACCGAGACGGCGAGCTCGAGATCGCGTGCTGCATCCGCCCAGTCGCCACGATCCATCGAGAGCACCGCCCGGTACGCGAGGTAGCGCGCCGCCGGATCGCCGAATCCGTCGGTCACGGTCGTCACCTCGATGCTCTCCGAGAACAGCGTGAACGCTTCGTCGTCGTCACCCAGCAGCCATCGGGCGACCGCCAAGAAACCGAGGGAGGCCGGCCGCCATGGGCCCCAGACCGGCTCCATGGTCACGACCGATGTCGCGTCCGCTTCCATCTGCTCGATGCCATGCGCACAGAGAAAGGCGCCGAGTGCAGCACGGCTCGACACGAACGACTCGACCTCCGAGTCACCCTCGGACGTCAGCTGCTCGATGCGATCCGCCCATCGCTGCGCTTCGACGGCATTTCCGGTCAGCGCCTCCAGCCATCCGACCAGTGCCGCCAGTTCCGGGTTCCGTTCGATCATCTCCTCGCCGAGCTGGTCCAGCCATCTCCGGACGTCGTTCAACCGTCCCTCGTTGTAGGCCTGCGAAATCACCTTAGCGATCAGGTCAGCCGCGATGGTGAGATCTCCGCCGGCTCGGGCATGTTCGATCGTGTGGTCGACGGAACCGGCTGCCGCCCACCACCGAGCGGCACGCAGGTGGCGCTCCTGAACGGTGTCTGGTTCGAAACGGCTGGCCTCGTCGAGGAGCACGGTTCTGAACAGCGGGTGGTAGCGGAACCACGCCCCGCTGCCGTCGAGTGGCGTGATGAACAAGCCGGCACGCGTCAACGTCTCCAACACCGCGGCTGACTGCGTGGAGTCGAGGACGGCGTCGCACAGCGGTGCGCTCAACACGTCGAGGATCGCCGTCTGGTGGAGGAAGCGATCGATCTCCGGCGGGAGCCCATCCAGGACCTCGGATCGGATGAAGTCGGCCACGGCCCGGTCGGGCGACGACGGTGCGATGCTGGTACCGACCGTTGCGCCGTCGCTGCCCTGGGTGTGCGCGAGCAACGCCAGGCCAGCGGGCCATCCCTCCGTTCGCTCGAGCAACCGACGAACCCGTTCGGGCGAGGGTTCCACCCCTTGGAGCGCAAGGAGTTCCGCCACCTCGGCGGCGTCGAAGACGAGGTCGGTCGCACCGATCTCGAGCACCTCGCCACGCACCCGTCGTCGGCCGCTGGCAAGCCACACCTCCCGGCGACTCGAGACGACCAACTGGACATGATCAGGCAGGAGATCGAGGAGCAGACCCACAGCGTCACGGCAGTCCCGTGACCGAATCTCGTCGAAATGCTCCAGGACGACCACGAGCGGCTCGTCGACCGCACCGATCGAGGCCGCCAACCCCGGCACCACCCGACCGAGGACCGAGACGACAGGCGAAATCAGTTCACGGGAGATGGCGTCGTCGAGTTCTCGCACCCGCCTCACCGCGGTGACGATCGATGTCATCAGCGTGGCGGCGTCGTCGTCGGCCCGATCCAACGACACCCAGGCGACCGCGCGATCGTCGTGCTCCAGCCAGTCGACGAGCAGCGTCGTCTTGCCGTATCCGACCGGCGCCGACACGACGATCACGGGAAGATCCACGCTCGCTGCGAGCAAGCTCGTGAGGCGCGGCCGCCCGATGATCCCCGAGCGCACGCGCGGAACACCCGTCTTCGCATCGACCAGGACCTGGTGCGCGTCGATGGCGTCGATCCCGGTGCTCATGGTCCCCGCACAGGGTAGCGGAAACCCCTCAGAACGTCGCTGGAGGTGTGGGGCCCGACATCGAGGCGCTGGCCTCGGTGTCCGGTTCAGAGGTCGCGGACGATGGGCACCCGGCCGTCGTCGACGGCACCGATCAGTTCGTCGTAGTCCTGCTGGGTGCGATCCGCATAGGCCTCGGCGAACCGGGCGACCGCCCGATCGAACGTATCGTCGTCGCCGATGTACCCGGAGATCATCGACGCATCACCGGACCGGGCATGAGCGCGTCCGAGCGCTGCGCCACAGGCCATGGCATAGCGTTGCAGGACATCCGCCGTCATGGTCTCGACGTCGGCAGACGCCTTGCCGTCCCAGAGCTGACGTACGTAGAAGTCGGTGGCGGGTTCGTCGCCACGCTCGTAGCGGGCCCACCCGACCAGCGCGTCGGGTGTCGCCTGGATCTTTCGTTGCCCATCGACGACGCGATGACCCTCCTGGTCGAACCCGCTCGGGGCCAGATGCTCCTCCAGGACCGACGGGGCTGCCTCCTTGATCTGGAGAAACAGTGGTTCTCCGTCGCCCGATTCGAACAGCGCGATCAGACACCGGGTTCCGACACTGC
>CAVORH010000024.1:0-13555 GCA_963698565.1 Ilumatobacteraceae bacterium | reverse complement strand
TGGCGATCTCGGCGAGGGTTGCGCCGTCACGGAGCTGTGTGCGCAGTTCCTGGGCGTCGATGCCGAGCAGGTCGGTCAGCGCCTCCGAGCCCACGCCGCGAGCGAACATTCCCGGGCGCCGCGACGGTGACCGTCGGGCCCACGACCCTCACCGAACTCTCCGCGCTCGGGCCGATTCTCGACCAGCTGGCTGGTGACTGCGTCGGCCTGCTCTGCGGTGATCGTGCCGTCGTCGACGAGTGGCTGCAGCGCCTCGCGGAGCCGTGTCCCCATCTCCGGCGCGTCGGGAGCTTCGGCAGGATCGACAGCATCCGTGCTCGGGTCGCGTCTCGTCGGTCTGCTGCACGAGGGCAGCCGGCGCCGAGGCGGCGTCCGACGACGCGCTCGACAGACCCGGAACGCCGAAGACGAGCCCTGCTGCCGTCCCGGCGAGCAGCCCGCCTGCGAGTCCGATGGTCAGTCCCCGGCGTCCGCCCGGCTTGGATGTGGTGGTCTCGTTGCTCATGGTGTCGTTCCCTTCAACAGTTGGTCGGCGACCGGTTCGTCGCCGACACCACTCATCGTGAACGACCTCGGTGAAGAGCATGCGGGAGCGGCGTAAGACGACGGTGAGTACATCAGCAAGACGATGTTCAGTCCTGACTAGGGTCTGCCTGCAATGGTGGTTCGCATCGTCGTGGCGGAGGATTCACTCCTGGTGCGCGAGGGAATCGAGCGGTTGCTCGAGAAGCAGGACGACATCGAGATCGTCGCGCTGTGCGTCGATCTGCCCGAACTCCTCGCCGCCGTCGAGGCCCACCTGCCCGACGCCGTGCTCACCGACATCCGCATGCCGCCGGACAACAGCGACGAAGGGATCGTGGCCGCCACCACCCTCCGCGAGCTCCACCCGGAGATCGGCGTCGTCGTGCTCTCGCAGTACGTCGAGCCGACGTACGCCCTCCAATTGCTCGACGGCGGTTCGCAAGGCCGCGCCTATCTGCTCAAGGAGCGCCTGTCGGACGTCGAACAGCTCGTCCAGGCACTCCACGAGGTGACGACCGGCGGGTCGGTCATCGACCCCAAGGTCGTCGAGTCGCTCGTCGATGCCCGGAGCCGCACGAAGCACTCGCCGCTCGAACACCTCACGCCCCGGGAGCTCGAGGTGTTGTCGGAGATCGCCCAGGGCAAGAACAACGCCGCGGTCGCCGCCTCGTTGGTGTTGTCCGAACGTGCCGTCGAGAAGCACATCAACTCCCTGTTCTCCAAGTTGGGCCTGGGTGAGGAGCCCGACGTCCATCGTCGGGTCAAGGCCGTGCTGCTCTACCTCGCCGACCGCGACGCCTGAGACCCACACATCGAGGGTGTGGCTGGCACCCCCATGACGAGGCAGGGTGACGCCCTCGCCGGCGGCGCTTGCGATCCGCACAATGGTGGTCAATGGGGGCAATCACCGTCTTCCTCGCCGACGACAGCGCGATCATCCGAGCCGGGGTGAGCGCGATGCTGCAACGCGACCCCGACGTGGAGGTGATCGGCATCGCCGAGGACTACGACACGCTCGTCTCCGGCGCGATCGAAGCCCATCCCGACGTGGTGGTCAGCGACATCCGGATGCCGCCGCACTTCGAGTCCGAGGGCATCGACGCCTGCAAGGAGATCCGCAAGCGCCACCCCGGTACGGGGATCGTGATCCTCAGCCAGTACGACGACCCGGAGTACGCCGTCTCGCTCCTCGCGGAAGGATCGGCCGGGTACGCCTATCTGCTGAAGGACCGCATCGCAGAAGGCGACCAGCTGGCACGAGCGATCCGCGAGGTCGCCACCGGCGGCTCGATGCTCGATCCGGTGATCGTGTCGGCGCTCATCAATCCGGTCCGACGGACCGGCGGATTGAGCACCGACGACGACGAACTCCTCGAGATGGTCGCCAACGGCCGCACGATCAAGTCGATCGCCGGCGCCCTGAACACCACCGCGACGGCGATCGACGATCGCGTCGAGCGGCTCTTCGTGCACCTGGCCGAAGGCGTCTCGAGCGGTGAGGCCGGAGCACTCGACCGGTTGCGGCGACTCCATCGGGCGATCGTCGAGCGCGAGGAACAGGGTGAGAGCCTGAGCCGGCTCCTGCCCACCGGCGTCGCCGACCAACTCATCGCCGAGGGACGCGCCGTCGGCGAGACCGAGACCCTCGAGGTGACCGTCGTGATGAGCGACATCCGCGGGTACACGACGATCGCCGAGCATGCCGACCCCGCGGTCCTGGCCCAACAGCTCAACCGTCATCGCGCCGAGATGAATCGTGCAATTCTTTCCGAGGGAGGAACCGTCATGCAGTACGTGGGGGACGCGGTGATGGCGGTCTTCGGCGCGCCCGTCGCGACCTCGGACCACGCCGATCGGGCGCTCGCCGCTGCGATGGCGATGCACCGCAACCAGGACGCCGTCAACGACGAGTGGTCGGCCGAGGGTCGCACGCCGTTCGGGCTCGGGATCGGGCTCAGCACGGGCACGGTCGCCGCGGCCCTGCTCGGCAGCGAGGAGCGCGTCGAGTACACGCTCGTCGGCGACGCCGTGAACCTCTGTCAGCGACTCCAGCAGTTCGCGGAGCCCGGCCAGACGGTGTTGAGCGAACCGACGTGGACGTCGCTCACGGAGCAACCCGTCGAGTTCGAGCGACTCGACTCGCAACTCGTCAAAGGCCGCGACACCCCCGTCGTTCCCTACCGCCTCCCCCGACTCGACATGACCCCGCCCGTCTTGCATCCCGAAGGAGCCGCGACATGACCGACACGACCGCCTCGCTCGATCCCGCCCAACTCGGACCCCTCGTCGCTGCCTCGACCACCGAGCCGACCTCGACCGGCGCGGCCGTCGAGGTCACCGCCGTCTATCGCACGTTCGAGCAGGACACCGCTCCCGTCCGAGCGCTGCGCGGCGCGGACCTCACCGTTCGTTCCGGAGAGTTCGTGGCCGTGATGGGCCCCTCGGGGTGCGGGAAGTCGACGATGCTGAACCTCGTCGCGGGTCTCGACGTTCCCGACGAAGGCGAGGTGGTGATCGCCGGAGAGTCACTGGCCGGAAAGGACGAGAACGCACTCGCCATCATGCGGCGCCAGCACGTCGGCATCGTGTTCCAGTTCTTCAACCTGCTCGAAGGCATGACCGTGCTCGAGAACGTGGTGATGCCAGCGGTGATCGCCGGCCGCAAACGCAAGGTGGCCGAGTCCCGCGCCCGAGACCTGCTCGATCTGCTCGGCATCGGCGACAAGGCGAAGCAGGCACCCGGCGTGCTCTCGGGTGGTCAGCGTCAACGTCTGGCGATCGCCCGAGCGCTCGCCAACGAACCGACGATCGTGCTCGCCGACGAGCCGACCGGTGCGCTCGACAGCGAGGGCGGCGAGGAGGTCCTCGAACTCTTCCGCCGTCTCCACCAGGGTGGCCAGACGATCCTGATGGTCACCCACGACCAGCCGGTCGCCGACGCCGCCGAGCGCATCGTGCGGATGAAGGACGGCCGCGTCGACGACGACGGACTGGGCTAGGGAGCTGCACGGTGAGTGCAGTCTGGATGTGGTTCCGGGTCGAGTGGCGCAGCCGCTGGCGTGCGCTGGTCGGGCTGCTGCTGCTGATCGCGTTCGCGACCGTGGCGGTCGAGGCAAGCGTTGCCGGCGCACGGCGAGGTGCCACGGCGATGGACCGTCTGCTCGAACGCACCGAACCCGCGACCATGCTGGTCCTGCTCAACCAGGGGGCATTCGACTGGGACGTCGTTCGGTCGATGCCGCAGGTCGCCTCCATCTCCGCCTTCGCCGTCACGGGATTCGGCGTCGAGGGCATCGGCGACCACCCGGAGATCGACCCGACGGAGCTCGGCTTGTTCCCCTTCATCGACGACCAGTTGCTGAACACGATCGAACGCCCGGTCGTGCTCGACGGTCGGGTGCCGGACCCATCGCGAGCCGACGAGGTGGTGGTGTCTCCGAACTTCGTCGATCAATTCGACAAGGGGGTCGGAGACCACGTCACCCTGCGTCTGTACAGCACCGAGCAGCTCGACAACTACGACGAGGGCGTTCCGACCGGCCCGGCCGTCGATGTGACGATCGTCGGTGTCATCCGATCTCCATGGATTCACGACACGGCCGACAGTCCGGCAGGTGGCCTCATTGCGTCGGCCGGCCTGTACCAGCAGTATCCCGACAACGTGGTCGGCACGGCGGGCGCGGTCAATGTCAACGCGATCGTGCGTCTCCGAAATGGCGCGGCCGACGTCGAAGAGTTCGAGAAGGAGTTCACTCACGTCACGGGGATCGAGAACGCGGACTTCCAGGACCTGGACGACGCCGCACAGCACACGCGTGACGTCACCTCGTTCGAGGCGCGGGCGATGCTGCTGCTTGCCCTCACAGCCCTGTTGGCCAGCATCGTGCTGCTCGGCGTGGCGGTCTCGCGCTACTGCGCAGCCGCCCTGGCGGATCTCGAGGTGCTGCGGGCCTTCGGTCTCACTCCTGCACAGATCCGATTCGCGTGCGCGTCTGGTCCGGCGTCGGCCGCCGTGGGCGGAGCCGTGCTGGCAGGAGCGGGGGCGCTCTGGGTATCCCGCTGGTTCCCGGTAGGGAGTGCAGCACTGGTGGAACCATCGCCGGGAACGTCGTTCGACCCGCTGGTGCTCCTCCCTCCGATCATCATCGTTCCGTTGCTCGTCGTCGGCGCCAGCCTCGTGTCGCTGCGCTCTGCCCACCGCACGAACGAGTCCGCCGACCGCGTGTCATTCGTCGATGCAGCAACATCCACGTGGCCGCTGACCCTGGGTCTCGGTACTCGTTTCGCACTGTCGGGTCGATCGACGCGCAACTCGGCCTCGGGGCGTTCAGCCCTGCTCGGAGCGATCCTCGGCGTCACGGGCGTCGTCGGGGCGCTCACGTTCGCCCACGGGATCGCCGACGCCACCAACGGCTTCGAACGCTTCGGCCAGACCTACGAACTCGGCACCTTCCTGGGTGCCGGCGGCCAGGACTTCGTCGATCCAGCCTCGACGTTGGCCACGATCGCGAGCGACCCGGACGTGGACGGGGTGCTCGATAGCGCCAACGACGTCGCTCGCACCGATTCCGGATCGATCTCGCTGTTCAGTTGGGAACCGGTCGGGGATCCGATCGACCTGGTCGTCACCGAGGGTCGCCTCCCAACGACGTCATCGGAGATCGCCCTCGCGCCGCTCTCGGCCGAACAGGAGGGTGTGGGTACCGGTGACACGATCACACTCGCAGGGCCACGCGGGTCGGCGACCCTCACGGTGACCGGCATCGCGTTCGTGCCGGCCGGTCCCCACAACGGCTACGCGATCGGGAGGGTGGGTGCTCCCCGACGCATTTCACGGACTGTTCGACGGGTTCCGATTCCACTTCGGTCTGTTCTCGACGACGCCGGGCGTCGACCCGCAGGTGGTGATCGATCGCCTCGCTGAAGAGGGCATCGAGCGTCGACCCGGGGCCCGATCATCCCGCCGGTCGAACGCGGCGAACTCGCCGAGCTGCAGACGGTCCCGCTCCTGCTCGCCGCATTTCTCGCGTTGCTCGGGGTCGGCGCCGTCGCCCATACGCTCGCCTCGACCGCCCGCAGGCGACGTCACGACGTCGCCATGCTCCGAGCGCTCGGCATGCGACCTCGCAACAGCGGCGCGATCGTGTTCGTGCAAGCGGGAACCATCGCCCTCGTCGGGCTGATCGTCGGGCTTCCACTGGGCCTCGTGCTGGGTAGAACCGTGTGGAGATCGGTGGCCCTCGACACGCCGATCGAGTTCGTCGTTCCTCGCGACTGGTCAGCCGTCGGCCTTGTCGCATTCGCGGTCTTCTTCACGGCGGCTCTCCTCGCGGTGTGGCCGTCAAGACGTCTCGCGACGCTCCAGCTCAGCAGAGAGCTGCGATCGGAATGACGGCTCGGAGCAGTCCGCGACCCAGTGATGCTGGCACCCCGGCGACGCAGGAGGTGCCACCCTTGCCGGCGGCGGCGCAATCGGCTCCACTCGAGTCGATGGAGGTCATCACCAGCTCCGACGCGCCGAGCGGAGCACCGTCGAATGGTGCTGCGACGGGCGGACGCGACCCGCTGATCAGTTCGCCGGAGACAGTGGCCGATGCCGCGGCGACGGGTGGTCGCACCCCTCCGGAGCTCGGGGCGGCGTGGTGCCTGCTCGCGGCGCCGATCGCCATCGCACTGGCGGTCGCCGGCTTGATCGTGGCAGCCGGTGCTGACGGGCCGACGCCGACACAGATCATCGGTGCACTCCTCGTCACCCTGTGGTCCGCTGCAGGTGGGGCGCTGGGAGTACGGCGGCGACAGGACCGCCTCGGGCTGATCGTGCTCGCCGGGTCGGTCGCTGCCGGTGTGCTCTGTCTCACCCAATCCCTCGTCGACGAGGCTGCGGCCTCCGGCTCGACCGACGATCCTGCGGCCATCGCCCTCCGACTCTCCATCGGCGTGCTGCCGGCATTCGCGCTCCACCTGCTGGTCGCACTGCCGGACGGTCGATTGGCCACATCGGGTCGGCGTCGAGGCGTGATCGTCGGCTACCTCGTCGGTCTGCTCGCGGGTGCCGCGTTGTGCCTGGATCTCGACACCGTGTCGACGTGGCCGGTCGTGATGTTGTGGGCGGCTTCGTTCGCGGCGGGGGTGCCCGCCGCGTACTCCCGGTACCGGACGGCGGGGGCGATCGACCGGCGGCGCATCCAGTGGATCGGGATGGGGTCTGACCGTCGCCGCCGAGGGGGTCCTCGTGATTGCCGCGCTGCGTCTGCTCACCGAGTGGCCGCACGATCCCGGCGCCGTTGCGCTCGCGATGACCGGTCTCGTTCCGATCGCGATCATCGCCGGCACGCTCCCGAAGATGGTGGCGCGAGTCGATCGGCTGCTCACCCACACCGTCGCGCTCGCCGGACTCACCGCGCTCATCCTGGTCATCTACGTGATCGTCGTCCTCGGCCTGGGTCGCACACCCACGTGGCAGCGAGCGTTCGCTGCTGTTGCTCTCGATGCTGGCCGCCGCCATCGCCGCGCTGCTCTACCTCCCTGCCCGACGCTGGCTCACCGAACGGGCCAACCGACTCGTCTACGGGGCCAGGGTCGCCCCCGACGAGACGTTGCGAACCTTCGGCCAGCGTCTCACCCGATCGATCCCGCTCGACGAGCTGCTCCTGCAGTTGGCCGAGAACCTCCGCAGCAGCATGGTGCTGGAGTCGGCCGAGGTCTGGACCGGCCAGGCCGGTCGGTACGAGCGGGCTGCCGGCGTGCCACACCGGCAGCCGCCACCGGTCGCCATCGGCCCGAAGGAGCTGCCCGTCGTCGCCCGGGCCGGTGTGAGCGGTGGCACGTGGCTCGACATCTGGGTGCCACAACTCGTCGGCCCGACCGGGAGCTCAGCCATGCGCGTCGCACCGCTCGCGCACGCCGGCATGCTCCTCGGGTTCATCGTGGTGACCCGCAAGCCCGATGGCGAGCCGTTCAGCGAGACCGAGGACACGGTGCTCACCGAGATCGCCCGCCAGATCGCCCTGGCCCTGCACAACGTGCAGCTCGACACCGCGCTGCAGGCGAGCCTCGACGAGCTGCAGGTCCGCAACCAGGAACTGCAGGACTCCCGGGCGCGCATCGTGGCCGCCGGCGACAGCGAGCGCCGCAAGCTCGAACGCAATCTGCACGACGGCGCCCAGCAGCACCTCGTCGCGCTGGCGGTGAAGCTCCGGCTGGCGCGAGATGCCGTCGAGGACAACGACGCCGCGGACGCGATCGAGATGATCGACGAGATCAAACTCGACGTGCAGACCGCGATCGCCGAACTCCGAGCGCTCGCGCACGGCATCTTCCCGCCGCTGCTCGTGTCGGGCGGACTGTGCGAAGCGCTCCCGGCCGCAGCGGGCCGGGCGGCGCTGCCGACCACGGTCGAGTTCGACGGCGTCGGGCGCTACGGCAACGACATCGAGGCGGCCGTCTACTTCTGCACGCTCGAGGCGCTCCAGAACGCCGGCAAGCACGCCGGCGAGGATGCGAGTGCCACGGTGCACGTCGCCGAGGTTGACGGCGTGCTGCGCTTCGAGATCCGCGACGATGGCGCCGGATTCGAAATGCTCGGAAACGCTGCCGGCCACGGCTTCGTGAACATGGCCGACCGGCTGGGTGCCTTCGGCGGCGCGATCGAGGTGATCTCGACCCCGGGGGCGGGCACGATGATCACCGGGACGATTCCGCTCCCGACCGAGGCTTGACCGATGGGTGCCGTCGTCTACCGGCTTCGCAGCGTGTTGCGTCGACGCTGGGCCAGGACGCTCGCAGTCACCTCGATCGTCGCCGCCGTCTGCTCGATCGTCATCACGATCGCTGCAGGCGCCCATCGAACAGCGACCGCACCCGATCGGTACACCTCGGCGTCGACGCTCACCGCCGACGGGATCGTCACCCAGGAGAAGGGCGGCCGACCGCAGACGAACGAGGTCGCTGCCCTCCCCGGAGTCGCCGCGATCGATGGCGTCACGTTCGTCTTCGGCGGTATCGCGGGCCCGCGGGCCGACGAACTCAGCAATGTGCTCCTGTTCACCGGTTCCCCTCGGGCTGTCGGTGCGGCACTCGTCAGCGGCCGACTGGCAGCCCCCGACAACGAGCACGAATTCGTCGCCACGCAGAGCTTCGTCGACGAGGCTCACGCATCACTCGGGGACTCGTTCGACTTCGCGGCGCTGTCGCAGGACCAGGCCGACAAGAACGGATTCACCGGCGAGCCACAGGGTCCCCGATTCGCCGCCACCCTCGTCGGCGTGGTCGACGGACCGGGGAAACTCGATGATTCGACACCGCTCATCGTGGTCTCGCCGGCGCTGCTCGACGAACCTGACCTCGGGATCAAGGTGACCATGATGGCCGTCGACCTCCGGCCGGGAGTCGATCTGTCACAGTTCCGGGCCCAGCTCGACACGCTGCCCGACGGCGCAGGACTCAGCCTCCGCGCCGCTGCGTTGATCAGCGACGAGGTGCGCCGGGCCGTGCAGACACAGGCTCGCGGGTTGTGGCTCCTCGCGCTGGCGGCGGCGATCGCCGCGGTCGCCGCACTCGGCCAACTGATCACCCGTCAGGTTCGCCCGACTCGGGCCGAACGCGAGCGGCTCACAGCAGTGGGCTTCACGAACACACAGGTCATCGCCGACGCAATGGGCCAGGCGATGGTCCCCATCACGCTCGGCGCCCTGCTCGGTGCCGCGGTGGCCGTCGCCCCCTCCGGTGTCTTTCCGACGGGCTTCGTGCGCGTGATCGAGCCGAGTCCGGGTCTCCTCGTGGATTGGGAAGTCCTCGCGGGCGGCGCCGTCGTGTTCATCGTGGCGCTCGCTCTCTGGACCCTGGTCTCGCTCACGCTCACCGGATCGACCGTCCGGTCCGCGCTTCCCTCACCGACCGTCGAGGCCGTGGCGAGCCGTACCGCCAGTCCCACGGCCGCGACCGGGATGCGACTCGCGTTCGGCAACTTCGCTGACGGTCGGGGCTCGGCGAGAGGAGTGATGATCGGCGTGATTCTCACCGTCGCCGGCGTGACCGCAGCGATCACGTTCGGGGCGAGCCTCGACCGGCTCGTCGGCCAACCGTTCCGTTACGGCAGCTACTACGACGTGGCGCTGGGTGGCAACGGCGCCGAACAACTCCCCGATGGATTCACCGAACGCATCGACGCCAATCCCGACGTGACGTCGCTGACCCGCTACACCGACGACTTCGCCCGAGTGGGTGAGCTGAACCTTCCGATCCTGGGCATGGACGTCATCAGCGGCGACGGGACCCCGCCCGTGCTGAGCGGACGGATCCCGGTCAGCAACGACGAGATCGCCCTTGGACGCGTCAGCGCGAGAGCGATCGGCGTCGACGTCGGCGATGCGGTCACGATCGTCGGCGACACCGACAGCGCAGTGTTCCGCGTGAGCGGTCTCGTCGTGATGCCCGGGTTCGGGTCCAACGATGGCCTGGGTGTCGGAGGTGTGGTCACGACGAGCGGATTGGCACGCATCGACGATGCGGCGCCACCGACCATCCTCGCAGTCCAACTGAGCAGCAGCGTCGCCGAGTTCGCCACCTCGGTACCGGAGCTCGGTGACGTTCCCCCGGATTCGACCTACGTACCGGCCGCCATCGTGAACGTCTCACGGATCCGCGCGATTCCGTTCGCGCTCGCGGCGGTGCTCGCTGCGCTGACGTTGCTCACGGTGGGCCACGTCATGGTGACCTCGACCCGCGGCACCCGGCGCGAGTTGGCGATCCTGCGTTCGCTCGGGGCCGGAGGTGGGTGGATCTCCCGTGCGGTCCACTGGCAGGCAACGCTCTTCACGCTGGTGTGCGCCACCGTCGGCGTCCCGCTCGGGTTCATCACCGGTCGACTGGTGTTCCTTGCGTTTGCGCGGAACATGGGAACTGTCGACGATGCCGCGATCCCCTTCGCGCTGATTGCCGTCGGTGTCGTCGCAATCGTGGCCCTGGCCAACGCCGCCACGGCGGTCCCCGCCCGACGCGCCCGGCGTCTCCGTCCCGCCCAGCTCCTGCGCACCGAGTGAGTGTTACGCCGGGGGTGTTACGCCGGGGGTCTGACCCCTGGCGTAACACTCAGAGCCAGTCGGGGTCGCCGCCGGACTCCCAGAGGCGACGGATCACACGGGGCGACAGTTCGTCCTTGTTGACGTAGGCGATCGCGCCGCTGGTGCGCGCTCCAGGCGGGAGATCGTCGAGGGCGTAGGTCGACACGAGGATCACCTTCACGCTCGGGTCGGATCCGGTGACGATCCGCGTCGCCTCGATCCCGTCGAGGTCCCCCATGTTGATGTCCATCAGGACGAGCTGCGGTGCAATGCGGGCGCACGTCTCCACCGCCTCCTCCCCGGAGGCCACCTCGGCGACCAGTTCGAAGCCGGCGACACGGTCGACGACCGCTCGTGCAGCGGCGCGGAACGGCGGCTGATCGTCGACGATCATCACGGTCACACGGTCAGGCATGTCGCCGTTCGGCTCGGCGGTCATCGCGATCCCCTGATCACTTCCTGCGCGGCGTGCCAGCCGCACATGCCGTGCACTCCCCCACCCGGCGGCGTGGAACTCGAACACAGGTACACACCCTCGATCGGCGTCTTCCACGGATGCAGCCCGAGCGTGGGGCGTCGGACGAACTGTCGGAGGTCGCCCACGCCGCCGTTGATGTCGCCACCGATGTAGTTGGCATCGTGCGCCTCGACCGCCGCGGTGTTCATCGCGTGCCGGGCGATGATCCGATCGCGGAACCCAGGCGCGAATCGCTCGACCTGGCGCTCGATGCGCTCGGTCATGTCGACGGTCGAGCCGTTCGGGACGTGGCAGTAGGCCCACACCGCCTGCGTCCCTGCGGGCGCGCGGGACGGATCGAAGAGACTCTGTTGGGCGAGCAGCACGTAGGGGTGCTCGGGATGTCGCCCGGCCTGGACATCGGATTCCGACGCCGTGATCTCGGAGAGCGTGCCGCCCAGATGGACGGTCGCAGCACGCGAACAGTCGGCGTTCGCCCACGGGATCGGGCCGTCGAGCGCCCAGTCGAGCTTGAACACGCCCGGCCCGTACCGGAAGCGGTTGAGCGCCTTGCGGTAGCGATCGGGAACGGCATCGCCGGCGATCGCCAAGACCTGGCGCGGCGTGAGGTCGAGCAGCACGGCGTCGGCCGACGGCAACTCGGCGAGCGACTCGATGCGCCGGTTGCACTCCACCCGCCCTCCGAGCTTCTCGAGCACCGCGACGAGCGCGTCGGCGATCTGCTGCGAACCGCCACGAGCCAGCGGCCACCCGACCAAGTGCGCGAGGACCCCGAGCATCAGTCCGTAGCCAGCGGTGACCGGTGCCTTCAGGCTGAGGATCGAGTGGCCGGCGAGCCCGGCGAACATCGCCTGCGCCTCGTCCGTGTCGAAGCCGCGGCGAGCCAACGTGTGCGCGGGGAGCACCCCGACCGCGCCGTAGCGAGCGAGCGTCACGGGGTGCTTCGGCGGGATCGTCAGCGGCGACAGCAGCCCGTCGGTCAGGTCGAATCCGGCGTCGACGAACGGGCCGAACAGGCGCCGGTACGCCTTCGCATCGGGGCCGAGCCCGTCGGCGGTCTCGTCGACCGAACGATGCAGCACGGCGGCTCGCCCCTCGTCGAGCGGGTGGGCGAGCGGCACCGGCGACTGGATCCACTCGAGCCCGTGATCACGCAGCGGGAGATCGCTCTCGGCGATCGCCCGGAATGCGGGGGAACCGACGGCGAGCGGATGGATCGCCGAACACACGTCGTGCAGCACGCCCGGCAGCGTGAGCTCCTCGGTTCGAGTGCCACCGCCCGGCCGGGCCGCGGCCTCGAACACCGTCACGTCCCACCCGGCCCGCGCCAGCTCGATCGCAGCCACGAGCCCGTTCGGCCCGGCACCGACAACGACCGCACTGCGACCGGATGAGACCATCACGCGCTCCGCGGCACGTCAGCGGGTCGACGGGCAGGATCGAGTCGGAGCGCAGTTCGCACCCCGAGATCAGACCACGTCTCCACGCCGACGACAAGGACGCAGGCGTCACCGATCGTGGGGTGCTGGCACCACACCGAACACACCGGGCTGCCACCTCCTCTCCCACGACCTCGGTCCGTACGTTCGACTCATCGAGTCCGACTGCATTCGGGCTCCATCGAGAAAGGCACCGTGTCGTGAAATCACACAAGAACCACCTCCTGCTTGCCGCAGGCGCTGTTCCGCTGCTGTTGTTCAGCGCATGCGGCTCCGACGACAACGCGAGCGCGACCAACGACGCCGCGTGCAACGCCTGGTTCGAGGCCGACACGGCCGTCATCGACTACCTGTTCACCGGTCAGGGCGACGCTGACTCGGTCAACGCCGCATTGGACACTGCCATCGAAGCCGCCGACCCGGAGATCGAACAGACGATGACCGACCTCAAGGCGTCGGCCCAGGCGCAGATCGCCGACCCCGAGACCGAGGGGTCCGACGAGACCCTCGATCTCTACGGCAACACGATCACCTGGGTCGGCGACAACTGCGACGTCGAGACACTCGACGTGACGGCCGTCGATTTCCGATTCGAGGATGTGCCGGACGAACTGTCGACCGGATACCACGTCGTCGACTTCACGAACAGCGGCACGGAGAACCACGAGATGTTCGCCTTCCGGATCGACGATGAATCGATCGAGTCGGTCACCGACATCTTCGAACTGCCCGAGGACGAGGTGTTCAGCAAGATCACCCCGGTCAACGCGGTCTACGCCACACCGGGTTCGAGCGACGTCGTCTCCTGGAACGTCACCGAGCCGGGACGCTACGCCGTCTTCTGTGCGATCTCGCTCGGATCGGTCGGCGACTCGGAAGGCGACGGTCCGCCTCACTTCACGCAGGGAATGGTGCACGAGTTCACGGTGACGTCATGAGAATCGAATCGAGCGTCACCAGCCTCAGCTGGATCCCGTCGGAAGCGGTGACCGGGCTCAACAAGGCGATCTTCGGGACCGGGTTCACCCACTACGACGATCCACCTCCCGACG
>CAVORH010000023.1:0-16907 GCA_963698565.1 Ilumatobacteraceae bacterium | reverse complement strand
CGGTCCCGGTCGCGCCTACCGTTCGGCGATGGCGCAGGAACAGATCACCGAGTACCCGCCGACCGAGCCGTTCCCGGGGGTGATCGGGCGGACGCTCGACACGTCGTCACCGGCGTGGCCGGCCCCCAAGCGGGCGCGGCAGGGCTCGCCGAACGTGGTGGTGGTGCTCTGGGACGACGTCGGTTTCGGCCAGCTCTCGCCCTTCGGCGGGTTGTGCGAGACGCCGACGCTCGACCGGATCGCCGCCCGCGGTCTGCGGTACTCGAACTTCCACACCACGGCTCTGTGCACACCGACCCGCGGCTGCCTGATGACCGGCCGCAACCACCACTCGCTCGGGTTGTCGGCGATCACCGAGACGTCACTCGGCTTCCCTGCGCACAACAGCTTCATCGGCTTCGAGCACGGCTTCCTCCCCGAGATGCTGTTGGAGCACGGCTACAACACGTTCGCGATCGGCAAGTGGCACCTGACCGCGCCGACCGAATCGACGACCGCCGGGCCGTTCAACCGGTGGCCGCTCGGGCGGGGGTTCGAACGGTTCTACGGGTTCCTCGCCGGCTCGACCGACCACTGGTACCCCGACCTCGTGTACGACAACCACCCGATCCCGGCGCCGGCGACGCCCGAGGACGGATACCACCTCAACATCGACCTCGCCGACCATGCGATCCAGTTCGTCAAGGACGCCCACGTCCACGCGCCCGACAAACCGTTCCTCCTCTACTACGCGCTCGGCGCCGGCCACTCGCCGCACCACGTGGAACCCGAGTGGATCGAGAAGTACGAAGGTCGCTTCGACGCCGGCTGGGACGAGTACCGCCGCGTCGTGTTCGAGCGCCAACTGGCCGACGGCATCGTGCCGCCCGGCACGGTGCTCTCCGAACGCGACCCGGACGTGCCGGCGTGGGACAGCCTGAGCGACGACGAACGGCGGATGTACGCCCGCGAGATGGAGGTGTTCGCAGGGTTCGTCGAACAGTCCGACCACCACCTCGGCCGCGTGATCGACTTCATCGACGAACTCGGCGAGCTCGACAACACGATCGTCGTGGTGATGTCGGACAACGGCGCCAGCGCCGAGGGTGGTGTGCACGGCACGTTCAACGAGGTGCAGTTCTTCAACGGCGTCCCCGAGACGCTCGAGAAGAACATGGAGTACTTCGACCGCTGGGGTGGGCCCGACACCTACCCGCACTACTCGTGGGGGTGGGCGTGGGCCGGCAACACGCCGTTCCGCCGGTGGAAGCGCGAGACCTACCGTGGCGGCGTCACCGACCCGTGCATCGTGTCGTGGCCCGCCGGGATCGACGGCCACGGCGAGGTGCGAACCCAGTACACGCACGTCACCGACGTCCTGCCGACGCTGCTCGACGCCCTCGGGATCGAGCCGCCCGACGTGATCCGTGGCGTCGTCCAGTCGCCGATCCACGGCACGAGCTTCGCCCACAGCTTCGACGCACCGGATGCACCCTCGAACCAGACGACGCAGTACTTCGAGATGTTCGGCAGCCGGTCGATCTTCCACGAGGGGTGGAAGGCGAACTGCCCGGTGCCTGGCCCGAGCTTCGCCGAGGCGGCGGAGCAGGGCCGCCGGTTCGGGCAGGCGCTGACCGCGGAGATGCTCGAGCAGCTCGATGTCGACGGCTGGGAGTTGTACGACGTGGCATCCGATCCGGCCGAGACCCGCAACCTGGCGGCCGAGATGCCCGACGAGCTCGCCGAGATGCGTGCGCTCTGGTACGAGCAGGCCGAGGAGTACGGCGTGTTCCCGCTCGCCTCGGCCGGCATCTCGCGTCTGCTGACCGTGCGCCCGACGATCGCCCCGCCACGCGACCAGCTCGTCTGGTATCCGGACGCGGCACCGGTGTACTTCGGTGCCTCACCGCGCCTCTACAACCGCCCGTACGCGATCACCGCGGAGCTGACGATCCCCGACGGCGACATCGCCGGTGGCGCGTCCGACGGCATCCTCGCCAGCCACGGGAACCGCCACGGCGGGTACGCGTTCATGGTGCTCGACGGCCGCCTCCTCCACGTGTACAACTGGGTCGGCTCGGCACGGTTCACGACCGTGAGCACCGAGGTCCTGTCGCCGGGCGATCACGAGGTGCGCTTCGAGTTCGAGCCGACCGGCGCTCCCGATCTCGGTGCCGGCAAGGGATCACCCGGCCGTGGCCTCCTCTACGTCGACGGACGGCTCGTCGGGGCCACGGAGTTCCCGTTCAGCACCACCAACCGGATGGGTCCGGTCGGCTTCAGCTGTGGCTACGCAGCGTTCGACACCGTTGCCCCCGATCTCTACACCGCGCCGTTCCGGTTCCGGGGCACCCTGCATCGCCTCACGGTCGACATCTCGGGCGACCTGCTCCAGCACGACGAGGCCGAACTCCGCGGGCTGATGGCACAGCAGTAGCCGGCGTCGCGCATTCCGGCACCGGTATGGGGTGCCCCATGCCGATCTTCATGGATGTTCATCGAGATCTCGGCGATGTCACCGAGGACGACATCCGCGCGGCACACGAACGCGACCTGGAGATCCAGGGCGATCACGGCGTGCGCTTCCTCACGTTCTGGTTCAACCAGCCCGACGGTCACGCGTTCTGCCTGGTCGAAGCTCCCGACAAGGAGTCGGCGATCGCTTGCCACAAGGCCTCGCACGGACTGGTGCCGCACGACATGATCGAAGTGGAACGCCCGACCGTCAACCAGTTCATGGGCGACTGGGAGGCGAACGTCCCCGACATCGCCCGTATCGCCGGTCCGGGATCGAGCCTCGATTCAGGGTTGCGAGCGATCATGTTCACCGACCTCGAGGGGTCGACCGCGGTGAGCAGCCGCGAAGGCGACGGCCGGGCGATCGAGGTCATCGAGCGTCACGACACGATCGTGCGAACCGCGCTGGCGGCGGCGGGCGGGCGCGAGGTGAAACACACCGGCGACGGGATCCTCGCCTGCTTCAACCACATCAGCAGGGCCGTCGACTGCGCCGTCACGATCCAGCAGCAGTTCGGCGAACTCGGCGACGATCGGCCCGGCGGTCGGGTGCGGATCGGTATCAGCGCCGGCGAGCCCGTCGATCGCGACGACGACCTGTACGGCGCCGTCGTCAACCTCGCCGCCCGCATCTGCGGACACGCCGAGCCGGGCCAGATCCTCGTGTCTGCGGCCGTGAAGGAACTGGCGATCGGCAAGTCGTTGGGCTTCATCGATCGGGGTCCGATCGCCCTGAAGGGCTTCGACGATCCGGTGCGGCTCTATCAGATCGGCACGATCACCTGAGCACCGCGTGACGGCCCAGCGGCTCGGCCGGGACCGAAGGTCACGTGTCCCCCACCGCCAGGTCGACGCTCAGCCGCCCTTCTTGCCGTTGTTGCTCTTGCCGTTGTCGCCGCCGCTCTTGCCCTTGGACTTGCCGGGAGCCTGGTCGGACTTGCCCTTGCTCTGAGCAGCCGGCTGTTCGACGACCGCTTCGGTCTTCTCCTCGACTTCGGTCTGCTCCTCGACCTCGGTTTCGTTCTCGACCTCGATTTCGTTCTCGTCGTCATCGTCGTCGGCGACGGCATCGCCCATCTTGCCGCACGACGACTGGGCGACCTGACGCTGTTCGTACTTCGCGAGATCGGCGTCGCCGCGTGCCGCGGCGCTCACCGTCTTGCCGTGATTGCCGGGCTTGCAGTCGTTCTCCTCGTCGAAGAAGGTGTCCGGGTCGTCGGCTGTGGTCGGTTCCTCGGCCGCGAGCGTGGGGTCCTCGGACTTCTCCTCCTCGACCTGCTCCTCCTCGACCTGCTCCTCCTCCTCGACCTGCTCCTCCTCGTCGACGTCCTGCTTCTCCTCGTCGACGTCCTGCTCCTCGTCGTCGAGGTCCCGCTCGTCCGCGTCGACCTGCTCCACATCCTCGACCGGCTCCTCGACCTCGACCTCCTCGACCTCGACCTCCTCGGTCGCCGGGTCCTCGGTCTCGATCTCGGTCTGATCGTCCGCCGGAGGGTCGTCGAGCAATTGGTAGGCGGCGGGTCCGGCGGCGGCGACACCGCCGAATCCGATGATGCCGGCGGCGATCAGTGTGGCGACGCGGGCGCGACGTGACGTGAACATGGTGGTCCCCTTCGATGAGTGATTGGCGGCCATGAGGTCGACGACGTGCTGCTCCGACGCGAGTTCAGCCGGTGTCGCAGGGCTGCGCAGCGGGCCCAACAGGTCGTCGAGGTCGTCGAAATCGCTCATGGCACCCTCTTCATCGCCTGGGGACGATCGTCTGTTACAGAAATCTTCCGTCGAAGTCGGGTCAGACCCCGGTGGACCAGTACGCGCACGTTCCCCTCCGTCGTGCCCATCACCGCGGCCACGTCGACGATCGGGAGGTCGTTCACCACCCGCAGCATCACGGCCTCGGCGAGGTTGTCGGGCAGCGTGGAGACCAGCGCGATCGCACGATCCAGGGCGTCATTTCGGTCGTGCTCGAAATCGGCGCCGACCGCGTGGTCGGCCGCCCTGACCGTCAAGTCGGAGCGGCGCACCACACGGCGGATCTCGTCGACGCTGCGACGGTGCGCGATCGTGAAGAGCCAGCGGCGGAAGTCGTCGGCGTCACCCTCGAACCGGTCGATCGACGTCGCGATGTCGATCCACACCTGTGACGCCAGGTCGTCCGGCGACGGTGCACGACGAGCCCGGAGGTATCGCAGCAACGGCGCCTGATGGGTCCGCCAGAGTTCGGCGAGCGCATCACGGTCGCCGCGGCGCGCTGCATCGAGCGTGGTCGGCGGGCGGCGCACCATGGGGGTTCATCGACGCGAAGCGGCGCGCCCTTGAGTCTCCGAGTGCGCAAGCGGGGCATAGTCGTCGACATAGCGCTCCTCGCAGAGACGAGCGATGTCGGCCATGAACCGGTCGGTGACCTCTCGCCGCGCCCGGTTGGTGCTCTTGGTGTAGCCGAGTTCCCTCACGCTGATCGATTCGCCGAGCGTGATCGTCGCCTGCTGGAACGGCCGCACGATCCGGGCGCCCGTGGGCAACACACGATCGGTGCCGATGATGCCGACCGGTACGATCGGTGCGCCGGTGGTGAGGGCGAGGTGCGCAGCGCCGACATGCCCGCGGTGCAGGAGGCCGTCGCGCGAGCGGGTGCCTTCCGGAAAGACGCCGATCACCTCGCCGCGTGCCAGCACCTCGGCGACCTCGTCGAACACGTGCGGGAGGTCGCCCGGGTTCTCGCGGCGTACCGGGATCATCCCGGCGCCGCAGAACAGCCAGTTGGTGATCGGGTTGTCGGTGTACTCGGCCTTGCCGATGAACGCCACCGGACGCGGCAGCGAGAACATCAGCAGGATCGAGTCGAAGAACGACACGTGGTTGGCCACGAGGATTACGGGGCCGTCCGCGGGCAGGTGCTGCGCACCCTCGACGCGCAATTGCACGAGGCCGCGACGGGCGGGAGCGGTCAGCACCCGGACCAGTTCGTACGCCGTCCCGTGGGCTCGCCAGTCCCCCTCGGCCCGGGAGACCCACTGACGGACGGCGTCGAACACTCTCCGATCCTCGGCCATTCGATGCGGCGCCACCAGTGCCGGAGGTCCCAGTCAGTGACGGCGCACGAGCAGCACGAGTGTCGTGCACACGGCCATGATGCCGGCGAGCACCTGGCCGCCCTTGAGCAACCGGTTGACATCGACGGTCGGCTTCCACACGACCGAGCCATCGCGTACCTCGTACACGCCGATCGGATTGACCTTCAGCCCGAACCCGGTGCCGAACCCTCCGCCGCCTGCCTCGTTCTCGTCGGTTCCCTCGCCGCCGCCTCCGCCGGCCCCACCCGACACGCGGGCGACGGGGATCACCGTCACCCCGTCGAGTTCGACCGGGTCGCCGTAGCACCGTCGCACCGACAGCGAGTCGTGGGTTCCCTTGATCGACTCGAGCACCTCGTCCTTCGACATCCGGTCCTGCATCGCAACCTCCTCGGTGCAACCTCCTCGGCATGGCCTTCTCGATCGACGGTACGGGACCGCGTGCGCCACCTCAAGGGCCGATCGTCACCGCCATCGCCAACCGCTCGATCCGGTCGATACGGTCGACGCCATGCGCATCTTCTTCACCGGCGGCAGCGGCAAGGCCGGGCGTCATGCAATCGAGTACCTCGTCGACCGGGGCCACGAGGTGACCAACGGCGACCTCGTCCCGGCCGGGCTCGACCACGTGCCCGACCTTCGTGTCGACCTCACCGACGCCGGCCAGGTGTTCAACGCGCTCTCGGCCTACGCGCGCCACCGAGAGCTCGAACCCGGCACCGGTGTGCCGCGCTACGACGCGGTCGTCCACTTCGCGGCGGTGCCGGCGATCCTGGTCCGGCCCGACAACGAGACGTACCGGGTCAACACACTGAGCACCTACAACGTGCTCGACGCCGCGGTGAAGCTGGGGATCCCGAAGGTGATCTTCGCCAGCTCGGAGACCACCTACGGCGTCTGTTTCGCCGATGGCGAGGTGAAGCCGCAGTACGTGCCGGTCGACGAGGAGCACCCGACGGTGCCCGAGGACAGCTACGCGATGTCGAAGGTGGTCAACGAGGTGACCGCCCGGTCGTTCCAGGCCCGCTCGGGCATCGACATCTACGGGCTGCGGATCAACAACGTCATCGAGCCGCACGAGTACGCCACGAAGTTCCCGGCGTTCATGGACGACCCGGCGCTGCGCCGCCGCAACATCTTCGCCTACATCGACGCCCGCGACCTCGGCCACATGGTCGACTGCTGCCTGCGCACCGACGGCCTCGGATACGAGGTGTTCAACGTGAGCAACGACGACACCTCGGTCGGCATCACGAGTGCCGAGGTGCTCGCACGGTTCTACGACGGCGTCCCGACCGCTCGCGACCTGGGCGAGTACGAGACGTTCTACGCCAACGACAAGGCGAAGCGTCTCGTCGGGTTCGCGCCGCGCCACTCCTGGCGCGACGCGCTCCGGCCCTAGGGTTGCTGGCCATGGGCCACCACTACGCCGACGCCGACCAACTCGAGAGCGCCTACACCACGATGTTCGATGCCGTCGCCGACGACGACTCGATGGACACGCTGGTCGATGCGCAGATGGTGATCAACTTCCGGTTGAACGATCCCGACGCCGACATCTGGGTCGACGGTCGTTCGCGCCCGGTCGCGACCACGTTCGCTCCGATCGACGGCGTCGATGCCACGCTCACGGCGACGCTGAGCGCCGACTCGATGCACGAATTGCTGCTGGGCACACTCCCGCTCGGCAAGGCGCTGCTCTTCCGCAAGCTCAAGGTGTCGGGCTCGAAGTCGAAGGCGATGGGTCTCGAACCGCTCCTGCACGCGTGTCAGGCCGTGTATCCCGACATCGCCGCCGAACTCGAGCGGTAGCGTCGCGGCGGGAACACGGCGCGCATCCTGCAAGACTCGGGGTATGGAGTCCATCGTCCTGCTGTGCACCGACGGTTCCGAACTGTCGATCGATGCCCTGCGCGACTCGTTGCCGATCCTCGCGCCGGCCGACCGGACCATCGTGGTCACCGTCGAGCCGTACATGGATCCGGAGCTGATCACGGGAACGGGCTTCCGGGGACGATCGACCGACGATCTCGCGGAGCAGATCGAGACGAGTGGCGACTATGCGGCGAAACAGCACATCGACGCCACCGTCGAGGCACTCGGCCTCGAGGATGTGGAGGTGATGGCGCTGGTCGGTCAACCGGGTGAGGCGATCTGTGAACTCGCCGCGTCGCTGCCGGCCACCGCGATCGTCGTCGGCACCAGCGGACGTCGAGGACTTCGCCGGGCGATGCTCGGCTCCACCTCGGACTACCTCGTCCGCCATGCGCCGTGCCCCGTGGTGGTGCAGGGCGTCGGCCAGCACTGAGCCGGCCGATGGACGAGCGCGTGCTGTACCGGGGGGTGCTCGTCGACAGCGAGCGGTGGGAGCGATTCGAGCACCGGCCGGGCGACATCGTGATCTCCACGCCACCGAAGTCGGGGACCACGTGGACCCAGATGTTGTGCGCGTTGATGGTCTTCGACGGCCCGGACTTCCCGGCCAAGCTCGATGCGATGTCGCCGTGGCTCGACATGCGGATCCGATCGGAGAACGAGGTCTTCGAGCTCCTGTCCGATCAGACGCACCGTCGCTTCATCAAGACCCACACACCGCTCGACGGCCTGCCGCTGCGCGATGACGTGACCTACGTGGTGGTCGGCCGCGATCCCCGCGACGTGATGGTGAGCTGGGAGCACCACCTCGACAACACCGACCTCGAGATCCTGATCCAGAGTCGCATCGATGCAGTCGGGGCCGACGATCTCGTCGGCCTCGGGCCTCCGGCCCCTCCCGAACCCGACCCGACCATCCGTTTCCGGACCTTCATCGAAGCCGAGTGGGAGCCCAGCGAGCTGATGTCGCTCCCGAACGTGCTCCACCACCTCGACACCGGGTGGGCCCACCGCCACGAGCCCAACGTCGGCCTCTTCCACTTCCTCGACTACCAGCGCGACCTGGTCGGCGAGATGGCTCGCCTCGCCGAGCTGTGCGCCTTCGACCTCGATCGCGACCGGCTCGCCGAACTGGCTCCCGAGGCGGGAATCGGCCGGATGCGCGACCGGGCCGACGAGATGGTGCCGGGCATCGCCGTGTCGGGCCACTGGAAGGACCCGGCCGGCTTCTTCCGCTCCGGCGCGGCCGGCGAGTGGATCGACCGCACCACGCCTGCGGACCGGGCGCGTTACGACGAACGGGTCGCCGAACTGGTGCCCGCCGACCTGGCCCGATGGGCCCACGAAGGAGGAACCGATGGGCGTGCTCGATGACCTCGACTACGTACTGAAGCCGGCGAACGCGGCGCAACGGGTGACGCAGCGGATCGCCGCGAGCGCCCCGGGTTCGTGGGTGTTCCAGCGGACGCTGTACCCGATCGACAAGCTGCTGTACCGGCGCAGCGACGGTCGGCTGACCGTGCCCGGCCTGGTGGCGGGCCTGCCCGTGATCATGCTGACGACCACCGGCGCGAAGAGCGGCGAGCCACGGACGATGCCGCTCGTCGGCATCCCGCTCGGTGACGACCTCGCCGTGATCGGGTCGAACTACGGCCAGCAACGGACGCCCGGTTGGGTGTACAACCTGGAGGCCGATCCGGCTGCCACCGTGTCGTACCGCGACCGGTCGGTCGAGGTCACGGCGCGTCCGGCGAGCGACTCCGAGGCCGACGGGGCCTTCGCGGTCGCCGCGACGTTCTACCCCGGCTACGGCAAGTACCGGGCCCGGGCGAGCCACCGCACGATCCGGGTCTTCGTCCTCGAACCCCGGGCCTGAGTACCGTTCGCCCGATGCGCGCAGTGCGAGCCGGCAACGGCACCGTCGAGGTCTGCGATGTGCCGACACCGAAGGGATCGGGTGTGATGGTCGACGTGAAGGCAGCCGGCATCTGCGGCACCGACCTCCACCTGATCAGCGGAGCCGACTTCCCGCCACCGCGGGTCACGCTCGGCCACGAGATCGCCGGGGTCACCGAGAACGGCACGCCCGTCGCGATCGAACCGCTGACTCCGTGTGGTCACTGCGACCCGTGTCGACGTGGCGACGAGCACCTGTGCGCACAGAGTTCCGCGATGCTCTTCGGCGTCGGCCTCGACGGCGGGATGGCCGACCGCATCGAGGTGCCCGAGCGGTGCCTGGTGCCGCTGCCAGCCGGCATCGACGTGCGCGATGCCTCGCTCGTCGAGCCGCTCGCCGTGGTCGTCCACTCGCTGCGCCGGTCGGCGGCGCGGCCCGACCAGCGCGTCGTGGTGATCGGTGGCGGCACGATCGGGCTCTGCGCGGTCGCCGCAGCACGCGCCCGTGGCTGCGAGGTGGCGCTGGTCGCCCGTCACGACGCACAGCGTGCTGCCGGCGAACGCCTCGGCGCCACCGAGGCAACCGACGGCGGCTACGACATCGTGATCGAAGCGGCCGGGAGCGAGAGCGCCCTCGGCCACGCGATCGACCTCGTTCGACCCGGCGGAACGGTGATGATCCCCGGCGTCTACTGGGGTCCTGTGACCGTCCCGGGCATGGCATGGTGCTTCAAGGAGGTGTCGCTGTGTCCGACGGCGCTCTACTCCCGCACGGCCGGCGGCCGCGACATCGACGCCGCCGCAGCGCTGCTCGCCACCACTCCGGCTCTCGCCGACACGCTGATCACCCACCGCTTCCCGCTCGACGCGGCGCCCGAGGCGTTCGCCACCGCGGCGAGCCGCGACCACGGTGCGATCAAGGTCGTGCTCGAGCCGTAGCGAGCCCCGCGGGCCTGGTGGGTTCGCCGAACGAACCGACTTGGTTCGCCAGACGAACTCACCCTAGGGTCGGCCGATGGCCGACCCGCCGACTCCGTGCTCGATCCAGCGCAGCCTCGAGATCCTCGGCGACCGCTGGACGATCCTGATCATGCGCGATGCGTTCCGCGGCATCCGCCGCTTCGACGATCTCCGCCGCGACCTCGGCATCGCCCGCCCGGTGCTCGCCGACCGGTTGAAGCATCTCGTGGACGCCGGCGTCCTCGAGCGGCGCCGCTACTGCGAGCACCCGCCCCGCGACGAGTACCGCCTGACGCCGATGGGGGCAGCTCTCTCGCCGACGCTCGTCGCGTTGATGCGCTGGGGTGACGAGTGGCTGTCCGACGACGGCCCGCCCACGACGCTGATCCACGAGGTGTGCGGCGAGCCGCTCGACCAGGCGTTCGTCTGCTGGCACTGCAACGAGACCTTCGGCAGCGGCGCCATCGCCAGCCGCCCCGGCCATCCCACCACCACACGAGGATCCGCATGACCACCACCGAGCCCGCCCCGACCACCGACGACCACCGCCTGTTGCACTGGTCGACCGCAGCGTTGATGGCCGAGGCCGCATCGATCCGCGACCGTGCACACGGCACGCGGATCACGTTCAGCCCGAAGGTGTTCATCCCGTTGACGTTCCTCTGCAACGACACCTGCGGCTACTGCACGTTCGCTCAGCCGCCGGCCCGCGTCGACAAACCGTATCCTCGATCCCGACGACGTGCTGCGGATCGCGCGGCAGGGGGCCCGCCACGGCTGCCACGAGGCGCTGTTCACCCTCGGTGAGCGTCCCGAGGACCGCTACGACGTCGCCCGCGACTGGCTCCGTGAACGCGGCTACGACTCGACGGTGCACTACGTCGCCGAGATGGCCCAGCTCGTCCTGAGCGAGACGGGTCTGCTCCCCCACGCCAACGCCGGGGCGCTCCACGCGCACGAACTGGCTCAGCTCCGGCCGGTCAGCCCCAGCCAGGGGATGATGATCGAGTCGCTGAACCCCGACCTCGAGGCCCACCGCAACGCCCCCGACAAGACCCCGGCGCGGCGACTCGAGACGCTGGAGGCTGCCGGCGAACTCTCGATCCCGTTCACCACGGGGATCCTCGTGGGGATCGGTGAGAGCCGCAGCGATCAACTCCTGGCACTCGAGGCGATCGCCGACAGTCACCGCCGGCACGGCCACGTGCAGGAGGTGATCGTCCAGAACTTCCTGCCGAAGGAGCGAACGGCGATGCGCGGCTCGAAGCCGTGCCCCAGCGACGACTACCTGTGGGCGATCGCCGCCGCACGGGTGATCCTGCCGCCGGACATCCATCTGCAGGCGCCGCCCAACCTGTCGGACGACTTCGGCGTGCTGCTCGACGCGGGCATCGACGACTGGGGTGGTGTCTCGCCGGTCACCGCCGACCACGTCAACCCCGAGCGGCCGTGGCCCGACCTCGACGTGCTGCGCGAGGTGACCGCCGAGCGCGGCTTCGCGCTCGCGCCGCGGCTCACGATCTACCCCGAGTTCGCCGCCGATCGCGAGCGGTGGCTCGATCCCGCCCTGCACTTCCCGGTGATGGACCGCGCCGACGCCGAGTGGCTCGGCCGCGACGATCCCGGCCAGGTGTGGCCCGAGCAGACGACCGCGGCCGACACGGTCGCCGACGGCGCCGAGTTCGTGCTGGTCGGTCACCGCTCGACCGCCTGGTACTCGGGTTCCGACCAGCAGCCGCCGAAGCTCGTCCCCGCTCCCACTGCCCCGATCCGCGGCGCGGTGGCCGAGGTGCTCGCGGGCATCGACGCCGGCGAGGAGCCGGGCATCGACGAGATCGTCACCCTGTTCCGCGCCCGCGGCCCCGAGGTGGTCGCCGTGGCGGACGCGGCCGACCGGATGCGCCAGGCACTCGTCGGCGACACGCTGACGTGGGTCGCCAACCGCAACATCAACTACACGAACGTGTGCACGTTCAAGTGCAAGTTCTGCGGGTTCTCCAAGGGGCCGTTGTCGCTGAACCTTCGCGGCACGCCGTACCTGCTGACGCTCGACGACATCGCCGAGCGCGCACGCGAGGGTTGGGAGCTCGGCGCCACCGAGGTCACCCTGCAGGGCGGCATCCATCCCGACTTCGACGGCGACTACTACATCGACGTCACCCGTGCGGTGAAGGACGCCGTGCCCGACATGCACGTCCACGGCTTCACCGCGCTCGAGGTGACCGAGGGCGCCAAGCGCCTCGGCGAGGACCTGACCACCTACCTCGGCCGGCTCAAGGAGGCCGGCCTCGCGTCGCTTCCCGGCACGGCAGCCGAGATCCTCGACGACGAGATCCGTGCCGTGCTGTGCCCGGACAAGATCGACACCGAGGAGTGGCTGGACGCGCACCGCGCCGCCCACGCCGTCGGGTTGCACTCGAACGTCACGATCATGTTCGGCGCCGTCGAGCAGCCCGTGCACTGGGCCCGCCACATCGTGCGCACCCGCGACCTGCAGCAGGAGACCGGCGGGTTCACCGAGTTCGTCGGGTTGCCGTTCGTGCACATGGCGTCACCGATCTACCTCCAGCGCAAGGCCCGGCGCGGACCGACGTTCCGCGAGAACCTGCTGATGCACGCCGTCGCCCGTCTCGCCTACGGCGAGCTGATCCCCAACATCCAGGCCAGCTGGGTGAAGGTCGGCCTCGACGGGGTGGCCCAGATGATGCGGGCGGGCTGCAACGACCTCGGCGGCACGCTGATCAACGAGAACATCTCGCGGGCAGCCGGCGCGAGCCACGGCCAGGCGATGACCGGCGACCGGTTCGCCGAGTTCGCTGCGTCGATCGGGCGGCCCCTCGAACAGCGGACCACCAGCTACGGGCGGGTCAGCGCCGTCTGACCGTTCGGCCGCGTTCCACCGCAAGCCGATGAGCGAACCCACCACATCTGCGGGTTTCGCTCATCGCCGCGTCGATCGGGGCGGCACGGTCCAGCGGTTCAGCCGATCGAGTCGATCACGGCGAGCGTCTCGAGAGCAGCCAGCGCGGCCTGAGCACCCTTGTTGCCGTCGTCGTCGCCAGAGCGCACGAGCGCCTGGGCCTCGTCGTCGACGGTGAGGATGCCGTTGGTGATCACGACGTCGGAGTCGAGCGACAGGCGCATCAGGCCCGCCGCGCTCGCGTCGGAGACCACTTCGAAGTGGTAGGTGTCGCCGCGCACCACGGCACCGAGCGCGACGACCGCATCGAACCGGCCGGTCCCGGCGACGGCCTGCGCAACCTGCGGCACCTCGAGCGCTCCCGGCACCCACCACGTGGTGATCGCCTCGGCAGCGACACCGTGGCCGGTCAGCGCTCGGCGGGCACCCTGCTCCAACTGCTCGACGATCCGGTCGTTGAACCGACCGCAGACGAGCGCCACCGAGCGGCCGGTGCCATCGATGGTCGGGGTCGATGCGTCAGCGGAGCGCAGGTTGGAGCTCACGACGCCTCCCCCGTCAGCACGGCGTCGAGATCGTCGGGCAGCAGGTGCCCCATCCGGTCGCGTTTCGTGCGCAGGTAGTGCTCGGACTCCGGATGCACCGGAAGGTGCAGCCCGACGCGTTCGGTGATCGTGAGGCCGAACCCCTCGAGGCCCCGGTACTTCGCCGGGTTGTTGGTGAGCAGCCGCAGGTTGCGCACGCCGAGGTCGGCGAGGATCTGCGCGCCGATGCCGTACTCACGGTTGTCGACCGGCAGGCCGAGTTCGAGGTTGGCGTCGACGGTGTCGAGCCCGGCGTCCTGGAGTTCGTACGCGCGCAGCTTGTGACTCAGCCCGATGCCTCGACCCTCGTGACCGCGCAGGTACACCACCACCCCGCGCCCGGCGTCGGCGACCAGCCGCATCGACTCGTGCAACTGCGGCCCGCAGTCGCACTTGACGCTGCCGAACACGTCACCGGTCAGGCATTCGCTGTGCACCCGCACCAGCACGGGCTCGTCACCGGCAACGTCGCCGGCGACGAACGCGAGATGGGTCTCGCCGTCCAGCAGGCTCTCGTACGAGTGGCAGCGGAACTCGCCCCACTCGGTCGGCAGCCGGGCGTCCGCCGTCTGCTGGATCAGCTTCTCGTGACGATGCCGGTAGCGGACCAGGTCGGCGATCGAGACGAAGGCGAGTCCGTGGTCGTCGGCGAACCGACGCAGGTCAGCGCCCCGGGCCATGTCGCCGCCGTCGAGCACGAGTTCGCAGAGCACGCCGGCGGGCGCACGGCCGGCGAGCCGGGCGAGGTCGACGGAGGCCTCGGTGTGACCGATCCGCTTGAGCACCCCGCCGGGCCGAGCACGCAGCGGAAAGATGTGGCCGGGCCGGTTGAACGAGTGCGCGCCGACGGTGGGGTCGGCGAGCGCTCGCAGAGTTGCCGAGCGGTCGGCGGCCGAGATGCCGGTCGTCGTGCCCTCGGCGAGGTCGACGGTGACGGTGAACGCGGTGCCGTGCGACTCGGTGTTCTGGTTGGCCACGACCATCGGGGTGAGCCCGAGTTCGTCGCAACGTTCACCGGTCAGGCCGACGCAGATGACGCCGGACGTGTGTCGGACGAAGAACGCAATCGCCTCGGGGGTGGCGGCATCGGCCGCCATGATCAGGTCGCCCTCGTTCTCGCGGTCCTCGTCGTCGGCGACGACGACGATCTCACCGCGGGCGATCGCAGCGATCGCGTCCTCGATCGGATCGAACAGAGTGCTCATCGTGCTGCTCCGGAGTCCGGGGGAAGGTAGGGCGACACCAGCCGTTCGACGTACTTGGCCATCACGTCGACCTCGAGGTTCACGAGGTCGCCGGGTTGCTTGGTACCGAGCGTCGTGACCTCGGCGGTGTGCGGGATGATCGCAACGGTGAACCCGTCGTCGAGCGCCTCCACCACGGTGAGGCTCACGCCGTCGACGGTGACCGAGCCCTTCTCGACCAGGTAGCGCAGCAGCCCATCGGGGACGCGGACTCGAAGGTCGGGGACGGGCGTGACGACCTCGCCGACACCGTCGACGTGACCCTGGACGATGTGGCCGCCGAGGCGGTCGGAGGCGCGGACGGCCCGTTCGAGGTTGACGCCGTCGCCGTCGCTCAGCCTCGCGAGGCTGGTGCGAGAGATCGTCTCGTCCGACACGTCGGCTTCCCACCAACCGTCGCCGTGCGCGACGACGGTCAGGCAGCAGCCGTTGACGGCGATCGACTCGCCGATCTCGACGCCGTCGATGACACGCGCCGCAGCGATGCGCAGACGCCCATCGCGTAGCGATTCCAGTCGGCCGAGTTCTTCGACGATTCCGGTGAACATCAGGTTCTCTCCTGTCGTACTTCGTGGGGGGTTCCGTGCAGCGGGACGATCTCGAGTCGCACGTCGTCGCCGACGCGTTCGACGCGGTCGAAGCGACCGCGCCAGAGATCGTCGATCGTGGGTGCGGTTGCGCCGGCGATGGCGGGCGTGGCGTCGGCTCCGGCGAACAGTGCGGGCGCGACGTAGAGGACCCAACGGTCGACGAGGCCCGCCGCGTGGAACGAACCGATCACCCGGGCGCCACCTTCGACCATCAGCTGCACGACGCCCCGGCGGCCGAGTTCGTCGAGCAGTTCGTCGAGGCCGCCGCTCCATTCGAGGCACGGATGCACCCGGGCGTCCGGGGGTGCGGAGCCGAGCACCACCCGCAGCGGGTCGTCGCCCTCGACGTGACGAACGGTGAGCGCCGGGTCGTCGGCGCGGACCGTGCCGGCGCCGACGAGGATCGCGTCGCTCTCGGCGCGCAACCGGTGGGCGTCTCGTCGGGCGGCCTCGCCGGTGATCCACTGCGACGAGCCGTCCGGTGCGGCCGTTCCGCCGTCGGCCGAGGTGGCGAGCTTGCACACCACGTACGGCCGTGCGGTGCGACGATGGTGCAGGTACGGCGCGAGCTGGGCCTCCACCTCCGCGGCCGACACGCCGACGTCGACCGCGACACCAGCCTCGCGCAGTGCGTCGACGCCGGAGCCGGCGACGCGTTGGTCGGGGTCGGTGATGCCCACGACGACCCGCTCCACTCCGGAGGCGATGATCGCATCGGTGCACGGCGGCGTGCGCCCGTGGTGTGAGCACGGCTCGAGGGTGCACACGAGCGTGGCACCGCGCGCAGCATCGCCGGCGGCGTCGAGGGCCACGATCTCGGCGTGGCGACCGCCGGGCGGTTCGGTGGCGCCGGTTGCGATGAGCGCGCCACCGGGCGACAGCAGCACCGCGCCCACCCACGGGTTCGGCGAAGTGCGCGCACGTACCGCGGCCGCTGCCGTGATCGCCGTGCTCATCGCTGTCGTGTCGTCCATCTCCGTGCCATTCGGTTCGGTTCGCGGGCAAACGGAGCAGCACGACGATCACTCGCGCCCGCTCACGGACGCGAGTCGACCTCGACGCGCACCTGCTCCCATCCGGACTGTGACCGTCGGCCCCGGAGTTCCACCGGATCGGCCCACCGTCCAGAGGACGATGGGTTCGCGGGCTTTCACCGCCGGTCGGGACTTTCACCCAACCCCGCAGGTAATCAGTTGTGTCTCAGAACCTAGCGGCGATGCCCGACGGGACGCCGATCGAGTGAGCACTCCGACCCGGGATGGTTCACA
>CAVORH010000022.1:0-7752 GCA_963698565.1 Ilumatobacteraceae bacterium | reverse complement strand
ACCCCTGGCCGCCACCCCCCAGTGCAACCAGTCAGGCGATGAGCGAACGCCCCGTATGCGGTGGTCTCGCTCATCGCTCTGGTGTGGTGCTGTGACGTGATGAGCGAACGCCCCGTATGCGGTGGTCTCGCTCATCGCTTGGATCGTGGTCAGTCGGCGAGGAACCGCCGGATGGCGTCGGACACCTCGGCGCTCTGGTCGACCTGCAGCCAGTGCCCCGCCCCGTCGATCACGTCGAGCGTCCACGACGACTCGACGAACTCGGCCGACGAACTCAACTGTTCCCGACCTCCGTACGGATCCTCGGCGCCCAGCAGGGCGAGGGTGGGCGCCGCCACCAACCGGCTCGGGGGCTGCCACGACGTGAACGACCGAGGCGACGTGTTGGCCCGGTAGAACCCCAACGCCGCCGTCAGCGCAGCCGGGTCGCCGAACCGGGCGATCACGCCGTCGAGGTCGGGATGCTGCGGTGCGAGCAGTCTCAGGCCCCGCCAATCGTCCAAGCGGAGGAAGTTCTCCGCCTCGGAGGTCTGGAACATCAAGATGTACCAGTAGCGCTGCCACTGCGCGAGGTCCGCTCGACCGAAACCCGTCGGGTAGCCGGTGCTCAACACGACCAGCCGGTCGCACAGCGCCGGTGCAGCGACGGCGATCGCCCAGGCGAGTGTGGCACCGATGTCGTGGCCCACGATCCTCGGACGTCCCAGATCGAGCGCGGCACAGATCTCCGCGACGTCGCCGATCAGCTCCGCGATGGCGTAGGCGCCGGTGTCGGTCGGCTTCGACGAACGCCCGCACCCGCGCAGGTCCGGCACCACCACCCGGTGGCCCGCCTCGGCGAGCGCGGCGACCTGCTCGCGCCAGATGTCGCCGGTGTCGGGGAACCCGTGGAGCAACACCACGCTCGGACCGTCGGCCGGCCCGGCCACCCGGACCGACAAGGTGACGTCGCCGCGCCGCACCTCGACGAGATCGCCGCTCACGACGTGATGTGCTCCAGCGCGCTGATGCTCGGGATGAACGTGTAGGCACCGCCGCGGGTGGTGACGAACCGCGGAAATCCCCGCAACTCGATGACGTCGTCGCCGACCGGGATCGCGTGGACGCTCGTCGACGGCTCGTTCGCCCCGAGCACCGGATCGTTCGTGCCCGTGATCCTCGGGTCCTGCAGGCCGAGGTTCATCCAGTCGTTCTGCAACGCCTCGAACTGGGCCGACAGGCTCGCGCCGATGAAGTTGCCGAGCAGGCCACGCTCGCCCGGCCCGTCGAACGGTCCGTACGGCATCCCGCGCCGGATGATCCTGCGAGTGTGCGACGCGTAGCGCTGCACGATCTTCGCCCCTCGCGGATTGTTGCGCCGCACGTGCGAACCGATCGGGCACTGCTGCCCGTCGAGGTCGTCGACGTAGTCGAAGCGGCTCAGTTCCTCCGGCGGCCGCGGCGGGCCCGGCCAGTTCGGATCGGTGATCAACGAGTTCCCGTTGCGCCACCGGCCGAGCAGCTTCGCCGCCACGATCTCGACGAACGCCTCGTGTCGGGTCACCTCGGCACCGAAGTGCACCTCGTCGCCCGGCGCCAGCAGCCGGTCGGCGCACGGGTGCGACTCGACGAGCCGGGCGCTCTCCTCCAGGTAGTCGTCGAAGGCGACGGTGTCCTGGCGCAGGATGCGGAACGCGTTGTAGCTGCCGTTGTTGCCGATGTGGGCCGGCACGTTCCAGTACAGCCCCTCGAAGTCGGTCTCGTGCCCGAGCAACGCCATGCCGAGATGTGCGTACGGCTGGCTGTCCCAGTCGCGTCGATCGGGATGGGTGAGCGCGAAGCGGGGCTGACTGATGTTGTCGCGGTACCCGAAGTGGACGAGATCGCCGGCGTGGGCCGCGCCGTCGTGGGAGTCGAGCCGGTCGAAGGCCGCGGTGGGGAGCGATGCCGCAACCGGATCGAGATCAGCCGCCCGAGCGGCGTGGATCGTCACCACCAGATGGACCGTGCCCGCCGACCGGTAGGGCTCGAGCCAATGACGCGGATCGCTCTCGGCGACGTCTCCGATCTTGGTCGCTCGCGCGGCCATGCCCTCCCGGAAGTCCGGTGGGAACTGATCGAGGGTCCGCGCCGCCACGCCCATCGCCGCGAGACCGGCGAACGTGAACGCCACGTTGACGGTCACGTCCGGCTTGGTCGTCCACGGCGCCGCGGTCTGGATCCGGTACGGCGACGTGCCGGTCGGCAACACGTCGCGCAGCCAGGCCGTCGCGGCGGATCGATCGCGTACCGCCAGCGCAACATGGCGGACCGTGGCCATGTTGTACCCCCGCAGCACCCCTCCCTGCACGTCGTCGAGGAGCTCCTTCACCAGCCGATCCCCAGCTTCGAGCGGATCTGCGCGGCCGAGAAGCCCGGATATCGGCGATAGATGCCGAGCTCGACCGAGCGGCCCTCGCGGCGGTTCTTCTCCATCATCAGCACCAGATCCCGTCCTGCGTTCTCGATGTCGTCCAGCTTCGGAAACGTGTCGGTGACGCTTCCAGGGGTGTGGAAGGCGTCGTGACGCATGATCCACTCGATGAACTCCTCGACGTGGCGTTCGCTCGGTGTCGGCGGCGGATCCTTCACGAGGTCCATCAATGCGTCGAAGACACCCCCGAACATCACGATGAAATCCCGGATGTAGGCCCGCGGATCTCCGTCGAAGACCGAGAACATGCACAGGTTGCCGGCGACCAGGTCGAACCTGGCGAAGTGGACCGTGCCGACGTTGTCCATCCCGACGAACACCTCGTCGATCGAGCCTCCGACCGCGCCCATCACGTGCGCCATGCCGACCGGAGTGGCGTCCTTGAGCGGCATCACCAGGTTCATCGACACCTGGAGCAGATTCGACGGCGGCGCCCCGCCGACCTGTTTCTCGACGATCTCCAGATCGCGCTCGCGCCACGCCCAGTAGCGGGCGAGGGCGTTCTCGAAGAGGTGGGTGAACGGCGCGATCACCGGTGCCTGCCAGTTGACCTTCACGACGAGAACCCCAGTCCGAGTGGGCACGTCGCGCCGGTCCGGCGCTCGAACGAGGCCTCGTAGGCCACCCGCCGTGCCGCGATGATGGCGTCGTCGGGCAGCTCGATGCCCCTCGGCAACCGGGTGGGATTGAAGCTCAGTCGCTCGCACCCGAGGTCCTGGTCGGCAACCACCTCGCCGAGCGTCAACGTCCCCATCACCACCTTCGTCCGCCAGAGCGGCCACCCCGCGGTGGGATCGTCGATCGGATCACCGGCTTCGCCGATCGTCATCAGGAGCTGGAAGCGGACCGGTTGGCGTGCGATCCGATCGGTGAGTTCCTGACGGAGGCTCCCACCGGCGATCGGTTCCGGATCGCCGTGCTCGTCGACGGCGAGCGAATGGAGCCCGGCGACCGGCGTCCAGTCGAACTTCACCCTGCGCACCACACCGGCGCTGTCGCGCACACCGAACACGTGGACCGCGCTGTACTTCGCGCGCGCCCAACTCGACGGTCGGGGCAGCGTGGCTTCGCCGATCACGCCGGCCATCGAGCGATGGTGGTCATCGGCGAACTCGACGATGCCCTCGAGGCCGCTCTTGCCCGATGCGGGCGGAGGTGGTGCCGACGGACGCAACCGCAAGGTGTCGAGGATCCGCCGGAACCATCCGGGGCGTGGCGGCGCGGCGACCGGCTCGGCGGCAGCGGTGAACTTCTCGAACAGTGAGACCCGCCGGACGAAGAACACGCCGAGTGTCATGGCGATCAGGTCGAACGTCTCGCCGTCGTCGATCTCGAACTTGGTGGCCATGCCGTGGACGTCGGGGGCGGCGTCGTCCTCGACGCCGTCGCCGGACCCGTTCGAGAAGCGAACGGTCGCCGGTGTCGACCGTGCCGTGAACAGCCGAGCCGCGCAGTACCGCGCCGCGACGTCCGACGGCCGGAACTCGCCCTGCACCCCGAACCCGAACGAGTGCACGGGGCGCAGCGGAGGATCGACGCTGTGGTCGGGATAGTCGCGCAGGATGTCCTCGACGAGGGTGTGGCCGAGCGCATGATCGGGGACTGGCTCCGGTGGTCGGGCCGGACGAGGCGATCGCGGATCGGGGTCGCTCATGAGTGGGGCCTCCACGCTGGGGTGGTCGAGAACTCCTCGACACGATCGGCGACCATGGTGATGCCCCACCGACCGGCGAGTTGACGTGCCTCGCCCCGAGCTCGGGCGGATCGCTCGGCATCGGTGTGGGCCAGGATGTCGCCGAGATCGGCCAACGCGATCGCCTGCGCCGCACGCGCCTGCATCGCGTCGTACGCGTCGACGGCCTTCGTGAGGCGCCGGGCCGCCTCCTCGGGTTGGCCGAGGGTGGCGTACAGCAGGCCGCAGTGCGCGTCGACACTGCCGACCCAGCTGGTCACGTTCGACGCATACAGCTCGCGGTAGGGCTCCAGGAGATCGACGAGTGTCCGAGCGATGGCAGCGTCGTCCATCTGCCAGATGACCCGGGCGGCCCAGCACATCGTGACCGTCCAGTCCCGGTCGAGCGGAACGGTGCTGAACCCACTGTCGACGTGCCGTGCCATCGCCGCGCGCGCCTGGTCGAATCGGCCGTTCTCCGCATGGATCCGGGCCGCCGCCACGTCGGTGATCGACAGCGTGCGCCGGGAACGTGTGCCGGGCATCCCGGCGAGCTGGTCGTTGAGCGCGGTGACGGTGGGCAGCAGCTCGTCGAGCCGTCCGAGCGCGAAGAGCGCATTCATCCGGACGCCGATGTACCAGAGTCCAGCGGTCTTCTGGTCGGCAGCCCGGCCCAGCGCGAGCATCTCGTCGCCGAGCCGGAGCGCCTCGTCGAGCCGGCCGGCCAGGGCCGCCCGTGTGGCCTCCATCAACCGGAGGTGATACCCGAGGTTCACCTCGCGAATCCGCACCGATGCGTCGTGCAGGGACGCGAGCGCATCGTCCATCAGTTCGATGTCGCCGAGTTCGAGGGCGGCGCCGAATGCCTCGAGCGTCCACGAGCTGATGTCCCACACCGAGGCGTCGTCGGCCAGCGCTGCCCGAACCTCGTCCGCGAGGTCGCGTCGCTCCCACACCGACCCCGGAGCAGCGTGGGTGAGGTGCCGATAGTGGACGACGTCGGAGAGTGTGGACGCGTCGCCGGACAGCCGGGCCAGTCTGAGCGCCTCGTCGGAGAGCTCTGCGAACTTGGGGTCGCCGGCCAGGAAACGGTCGACGCTCGAGAACGCGATCAGCCGAGCGCGCCGGCTCGTGTCGTCGGCCGGGAGTGCGGCGAGCGCACGCTCGTAGGAGTGGGCGCGCGCCGGATCCGAATCGTCGTCTGCCCACCTCGGGCTGTTGGCCAACGCAGCGTCGATGATCAACTCCGACGCCCCCAACGCCGCAGCGCGGTCGGACACGGCGAGCAGCGTCTCCCTGGCCCGTGCGTCGCGGCAGCGTCGCTGGGCTTGCCCCAGCGCGAGCTGGGCGGCGCATCGTTCGGTCTCCGTCGCCGTCGAGTGGGCCTGGTGCATCGCCGCGACCGCTGTCTCGAAGTAGTCACGGGCTTCGTCGAATGCCATCCGGTCCACCGCGGCCCGCCCGGCTTCGAGGCCGTACCGCGCGGCGCGATCGATCGCGGACGGATCACCCGCCCTGCTGAAGTGGTACACGAGGCGGTCGAGATTCTCGTGGACCCGATGGGCGAAGCATCGCTCGAGTGCGTCGCCGGCCAGATGGTGGAGCCGGGCGCGTCGCGTCGGCGCGATCGAGTCGTAGACCGTGTCGCGAACGATGGCGTGGGCGAACCGGAACCGGATCGGGAGACCGGGAAGCTCGATCAACAGATGGTCCCGGAGGGTTTCGTCGATCGCCTGGTCGATGTCGAACGACGCAGTCGTCAACACCTCCTGGAGCACGGCGATGTCGACTTCGGGACCGATCACCGCGGCCACCTCGAGGAGCTCCCGGGCGCCCGGCGACAACGCCTGCAGACGAGCGGTGACGTGCACCCGCACGTTGCTCGGAATCCTTCCGGGACCGAGGCCGCCGTTGGCTTCGACGGCGTCGGCAACGGCCGTGAGGAAGAAGGGATTGCCCCCGGTCGAGGCGAGGACCTCGTCGACCGCCGAGCCGGCGCCGAGCGGTTCGAGCAACTCCTGGATCGCACTGCGGTCGAGTCCGCTCAGCGTCAACTCTGCGGTCGTCGGCTCGGAGCGCGCCGCCGCCAGGAATCGATGCAGCTCACTCGACGCATGCGGGTCGGATCGGTAGGTCAACACCAGGAGCAGCGGCGCCTTCGAACCGGCCCGCAGGCCGAACCGGAGGAGGTCGAGCGAGGCTGCATCGGCCCACTGGATGTCGTCGATCAACATCACGACGGGGGAGGCAGTCGCAAGGTCCTCGAGCCAGGACAGCGTCGCTTCGAACGCCCGGAGCTGGAATCCGTCGTTGGTCGACCCCTCGGGCGGCTCCTCCGATGACGGAAGGAGACGGTCGAGCGCCTCCGGATCGGATCCCCTCCGATCACCGTTCGACGGCCAGGTGGCGGCGACCCGGAGGGACTGCACGAAGGGCCAGTACGGCGTGCGGACCCCCTCGTCGCATCGCGATGCGATCACGAGTGCACCCGCGTCGTGGGCGCGACGTGCGAACTCGCGGGCGAGGCGCGACTTGCCGGCACCCGGCTCGCCGTCGATCAGCACCGTCCGCATCCCGTGCTGTCGTGCCTCGACGAAGATCTGGTCGAGGACGTCGGACTCCCGCTGGCGTCCGACGAGCGCGGTCCGCTCGGGAACCACCAGACGATCGGGGAGGGGCGGGGCCAGGTCGGTGTCGGCCTGCCACTCGGTCGACCATGCTCGCAGCGGGGCCGCCAGACCCTTCAGTTCCAGCTCGCCCGCGTCCGAGAATGCGACCTGGGTCTGCGACCCGGCGAGGACCTTCACGACGTCGGAACAGAAGATGGTGCCGGGGTCCGCCGCGGACTCGAGTCGGGCGGCCTCCACCACGGGGGTCCCGAACACGTCGCCACCGTCCCAGGTGACGTCGCCGGCGCTGATGCCGACTCGGATCGACACCTGCCGCTCCGCCGGCGCGCGGCGATTGTGGGCGTCGATCGCGCGCTGCATGTCGCAGGCCGACGACAACGCTGCCGCGGCCGACGTGTAGGTGGCGGCGAGCCCGTCGCCGAGCCACTTCACGATCGATCCGTCGTTGCGGGTCACCGCATGGTCGAGCAGCGCGGCACACGCTCGACGGAGTTCGTGGGCGGCGATGTCGCCGAGTGCGGTCATCTGCCTCGTCGAGCCGACCTGGTCGACGAACAGCACGACTGCCATGCCCGTGCGTGCCGACCCCTCTGCAACCACGGGAGAACCCTAGTGCAGCCGGCGCCGCCGCATTCCTGCCCCGGGTCGTTGCGGGCGGTGGCGGTCGGGGATGATGGCGCCGTCCCATCTCCTGCCAGCCATCTCGCCAACCATCTCGCCAACCATCTCGCCACAGAGGTCAGTTCACCATGTCGATTGCCATCACCGAGGACCACAAGGCGCTCGCCGAGACCGTGCGCAGCTTCGCCGAGAAGCGCAACCTGCGCGGCGCCGCCCGCGAGCGGCTCGAGTCGTCCGACGACGTGCTGCCGGAGTTCTGGTCCGAGTTCGCCGAGCTCGGCTGGCTCGGGCTCCACCTGCCCGAGGACGTCGGCGGATCCGGCTACGGGATCGACGAACTGGTCCTCGTCGTCGAGGAACTCGCCCGCGCCGTCGCA
>CAVORH010000021.1:0-17151 GCA_963698565.1 Ilumatobacteraceae bacterium | reverse complement strand
CGTCCTCGCTGCTGCCGCCCACCGCACCCCCCCGCCTTCTCGTGAACCCGTGCGCGAGTAATCGCGCGACGGGTTCACGAGAACGGCGGGGTCGTGGTCAGCAGCAGTCCGAGCAGTTCGTGGGCGACCTTGGCGGCCACCATCGCCGTCACGTCGTTGACATCGCGGGTCGGGTTGAGCTCCACGACGTCGGCCCCGACCACGGCGGCACCGCTGTCGCCGATCTGGCGGAGCGAATCGAGCAACTGACGAGTGGACATGCCGCCCGGCTCGTGGTGCGAGATGCCGGGAGCGAACGCCGGATCGAGCGCATCGAGGTCGACGGTCACGTACACCGGGCCTGCCAGCGGCGGGATCACCCCGTCCCAGTCGCGGAACTCGTGGACCTCGACCCCGAACCGCTCGGCCTGCGCGCGTTGGTGGGGGTTCATCGTGCGGATCCCGAACTGGAGCAGGCGAGCGACACGGCCCTCCTCCATGATCCGCGCGAACGGGCAGGCGTGCGAGAAGCGATCACCGTCGAGGTGGTCGTAGAGGTCCGGGTGTGCATCGAAGTGCACGATCGTGAGGCTGTCGTGGCGGTCGCTGATCGCCTGGACGAGCGGCCACGTCACGATGTGGTCACCACCGAACGACAAGAGACCGGACCCGTCGACGATTGCCGCCGCTGCTGCCGCGCGCACCGTCGCCATGACGTCGGCGACATCGCCCGGCTCGGCGGACAGGTCGAGATCGCCGAGGTCCGTCCAGGCATCGGTCACCGTCGGGTCGAGGTCGAGGCCCGCCTCGGTGCACCAGTTCGCCGAACCGCACTCGAGCGCAGCACGGATTGCGGCCGGCGCGAGCGCAGGCCCGCGCAGGAACGAGGAATGCGCGTCGTAGGGCACACCGAGCAACTTGGCCGTCATCGCCCGCCAGTCTGGCCATCTCGTGAACAGATGAGCGCCCTGACCGCGTACGGGTTCACGAGAACGGGGCGGCGAGGCCGGCCCGACGGCGGAGCATCTCGGGATCGACGACATGGATCCGGCCCCGCCCCGTGGCGATCACCCCGTCGTCCACCGCCTGCCGGAGCAGGCGGTTCGCCGTGGATCTCGTGATCCCGGTCATCGACGCGATGTCGGACTGCGTGAGGGGGATCGGATCGCCGTCGAATGCGCCGAACTGCCCTGCCAACCGATGGATGCAGCGGTACAGCCGTTGGTCGGCCGACGTGTAGCGAGCCTCCAGCAGCCGCTGGTTCGTCGCCCCGAGACGTTCGCTCAGCACCAACATCAAGAAGCGACTGGTCTCCGGGCGGCCCTCGCTCAAGCGTTCGAAGCTCGCCGGATCGAGCGTCAACGTCTCGACGCTGTCGAGCGCCACCGCAGCCGCCGACCGTTCACCGTCACCGTGCACGAGCACGCGTTCACCGAAACAATCGCCCCGCTGGAGGACGTCGACGATCGCGACGTCACCCAACAGCGTCGTGAGGCGGATCGCCACGTGCCCGCTGTCGATCAGATGCAGCGCGCCAGCGGGATCACCCTCGTGGAAGATCACCTCGTTTCGCGAATAGCGGTGGCGGCGACACGAAGCGCGGAGTTCGCGCTCGTCGAGCCCGGCGATCGAGCTGAGTTCTCTCCAGTCCGGTGCCGAAGATGGTGACGACGACAGGTCCCCCATCGGCACGACCGTAGCGGGATCGGTGAGGGGCTCGTCCCGGTTGTGTCGCCGAGCGCACAGTCCATGTGTGCGCACGGGGTTTGTCACACCCCGCAGATCAGCAGACCCTGGCGATGTGCATCCGCCCGAGGACCTCCGTCGCCGACTGGCAGGCTGGATCTCCGTCGCGGCGATCGCCGTGCTGATGGTCGGACTGCTGTACGCAACCGGCGGCCCATCCGCCGGCCGCGGCGCCGCAGGACCGGCCACCGAGATCCCGCCCGTCGTCCCGCCGGCCACGACGACCACGACGACCACGACGACCACGACGACGGCACCGACGAACACCCGAGCACAGGCGGCGGCGCTGCGACAGGCACCGGCCGAGACCGCGAGCGAGAGCACCACGGTGGTCGCACCGTCGACACCCGACACGGTTACGGTCGCCGAACCGCCGGATGTCGACACGATCGGGCCGCTGACCCGACCGGTCGTCGTGCTGTACGGCGACTCGCTCGCCTGGGAATCCCGGGATGCCTTCACCGAGGCGTTCGCCGACCGGCCCGATGTGGAGGTGTACACCCGGACGTTCGGCGGCACGGCGATCTGCGACTGGCTCGACGAGATGGCCGCGGACGCCACGTCGCTGGCGCCGGGCATCGTCGTCGTCGAGTTCAGCGGGAACAGCTTCACCCCCTGCATGCAGGACGCGAACGGCGTACCGGTGACCGAGCCGGCGATCACCGAGCGCTACGCCGTCGACGCCGCCACCGTGATCTCGACGTTCGCGCCCATCGGGACCCACGTCGTCTTCGCCGGAGCACCGGTGTCCGGGCCCACCTCGGCGGCGGTGGGACGGATGAACGATCTCTACCGTGAGATCGCTGCGGGCCACGACGGCGTGTGGTACGCCGATGCCGGCGCCGCGGTGTTGGACGACGACAGCTACACGATCACGCTGCCCTGCCTGTCGTCGGAACCGTGCGAGGGCGGCTACAACTCCGACGGACTCCCGGTCAACGTCGTGCGAGCGCCCGACGGGGTCCACTTCTGCCCGGTCAGCGGCGACGCCGTCCAGGGCGTCACCGACGCCTGCCCGGTGTGGTCCAGCGGGGCGCACCGATACGGCCGGGCGTTGGCCCAGCCGGTGATCGAAGCGCTCGGCGGCTCCACCAACGGCTGAGAGCGGGGTCGGGCCATGACGGGGGCCCGACCTGCGCTGTCATTCGAAGCTAGGTTCGGCCGCCATGACCGATCACTCGCCGACGCCCTCGACCCATCGGCCCGGCTCGATCCTCGGCACCCGCGTCCTGCGAACCGAAGACCCGGGACTGCTCACCGGCAGCCGCAGGTACCTGGCCGACCTCGATCTCCCCGATCGGTTGCACGCCGTCTTCGTACGCTCCGAGGTGGCACACGGCACGATCGACGCGATCCACGTCGATGACGCTGCGGGGATGCCCGGCGTGGTGGAGATCCTCACGGCCGCCGAGCTCGGCGTGGCGCCGCACCACGGGTTCGCCGTGGTCCACGAGGACTTCCGCCGCCCACCACTCGCCGACGGCAAGGTGCGCTTCGTCGGTGAACCGGTCGCCGTGGTGCTCGCCGAAACATTCGAGCAGGGCGAGGATGCCGCCGGGATGGTGTGGGCCGACATCACCGAACTCCCCGCGCACGTCGACGCCGAGGACGCGCTCGCCATCGGCGCCGAGCCGATCTTCGTCGAACACGGGTCGAACGAGGCGATGATGATCGTCGACAAGCCGCGAACCGATCTGTCGGTGGCCGACATCGTGGTGCGCGGGCGCTACGTCAACCAGCGCATGGCGGTCGTACCGATGGAGCCCGACTGCTGCGCTGCCGAGGTCGGGGCCGACGGACGGCTCACGTTCTGGGCCTCGACCCAGATGCCACACGGGCTGCACGGTCAACTCGCTGCCGCGCTCGAGATGGATCCGGCCGACATCCGCGTCGTCACGCCCCAGGTCGGCGGCGGATTCGGAGGCAAGGCCGGCATCCACGCCGAGTACTCGGTCGTTGCCGCGGCGGCGCGACGCACCGGGCGACCCGTCGTGTGGGTGCCGCCGCGCAGCGACGACATGAAAGCGCTCCCCCACAGCCGCGGTCAGATCCAGTACGCGGAGCTCGGCTGCACCGCCGACGGCGACTTCACCGGGTTGAAGGTGCGCCTGGTCGGTGACGCCGGCGCCTACCCGTCGGTCGGCGCGTTCCTGCCGGGCGGTACCCGACGGATGGCCCAGGGCACCTACGCGTTCCCGACGATCGAATTCGACGTCGCCGTCGCCGTCACCAACACCACACCGATGGGCGCCTACCGCGGCGCGGGCCGGCCGGAGGCGACCGCGCTGCTCGAACGGCTGGTCGACCAGGCCGCGCTCGAATTGGGGATCGACCCGATCGAGATCCGCCGACGCAACTTCCTGGGCGACGACGTCTTCCCGTTCCGCACGCTCACCGGCAACACCTACGACTCGGGCCGGTACCTGCTCCCGCTCGAACGGGCTGCCGAAGCGGCCGGCTACGACCGCCTCCGGGCCGAACAGGCCGAGCGCCGAGCGAACGGCGACCACCGACTGCTCGGCATCGGTGTGGCGGCCTACGTCGAGATCACCGCCGGTGGCGGTGCCGACGAGTTCGGCGCGATCGAGGTCCACGACGACGGCTCGGCCACGATCTACGCCGGCACCCAGTCGCACGGGCAGGGGCACCAGACCGCGTATGCGATGCTCGTCGCCGACCAGACCGGTATTCCGGTGGAGCGGATCACGCTCGTCGACGGCGACACCGACCGGGTACGAACCGGCGGGGGCACCGGCGGGTCACGCTCACTGCAACTCGGCGGCTCGGCCGTGCGCGGCGCAACCGAGGCGATGGTCACCAAGGCCAAACAGCTGGCCGCGCGGCTGCTCGAGGCCGACGCGGCCGACATCGTGGTCGACACCGCAGCGGGGACGATCGGTGTCGCGGGCGTACCCGCCCAGGCGCTCACGTGGGGCGACCTCGCCGCCCGTGCAGCCGACGTCGGCGAGCAACTCGACGGCGAGTTCGACTTCCACCAGGACGGTGCCACGTTCCCGTTCGGTGCGCACATCGCCGTCGTCGAGGTCGATGCCGACACCGGCAAGGTCCGGCTCCTGCGCCACGTGGCCGTCGACGACTGCGGCACGGTGCTCGCACCGCTGCTCGTCGAGGGCCAACAGCACGGTGGCATCGCAGCCGGCGTGGGCCAGGCGCTGTTCGAAGAGGTGAGCTTCGACAGCGACGGCAACCCGGTGACCTCGAACCTCGCCGACTACGGCATCGTGACAGCAGCCGAACTGCCGTCGTTCGAGACGCTCTCGACCGAGACGCCGACGCCGCTCAACCCGCTCGGCGCAAAGGGCATCGGCGAGGCGGCAACGATCGGGGCCACCCCCGCAGTGCAGAACGCCGTGATCGACGCCGTCGCGCACCTCGGGGTGCGCCACATCGACCTGCCGTGCACGCCCGAACGCGTGTGGTCGACGATCCGTGACGCCCGCTCCGGCACGCTCGCCGATCCATGGCGCGAACCGCCCGACGTGTTCGCGCGCATGCGGGCTGCAGCGAGCGCTCCCACCGTCGAAGACGCTGCCGGCGCCGCCGCGGCCGACGGAATCTGACGGCACCTCCGACCGCCGCAGACGATTACATCAGGGGCCAGACCCGCGAGGTGATCAGGCGGGTCGTTGGCAGTCGACGCACTGGACGTCGGCGGGCACCTCACCGGCGACCAGTGCGGCGAGGAAGTCGACGAGGCGCACGCCGTCGACCTCCATGTCGTAGAACCCGTCGCTGCCCAGGATCGTGTGTGAGGTCCCGGGCGCGATGTACGAAGCGATCGGCACACCATCGGCCTCGATGTCGGACTCGGTCTGCTCGATGAAACCGAGCAGGTCGTCGGCGGCGATGCCGGCCAGCCCGGCGAAGGTCGCCTGCACGCTGTCATAGGCGTAGTCGAAGCGGGCGAAGGTGATGTCGGGATGCTGTGCGCCGGACTGGACGTACAGCCCCGGGAAGCTCCACTCCTCCGCCGTCAGGCCCTCGTTGACCGGCCAGTCCGGCACGTTCTCCAGCACGCCCCAGAGGCCACCGATCGCCGCGTTCAACGCCGGGACGTCGGGGTAGGCGGCGGAGCTGTCGCCGAAGGTGATGATCTCCGTGTCGGGGAGCGAGTCGGCGGCCAGACCGGCGAACAGCGGCGTCGGGATCGATCCGGCGCTCGAGCCCGCCACCAGCAACTGCTCGACGTCGGGATAGTTGGCGAGCACGGTCTGGAGGCCCTTGTCGGCATTGGGGAAACCGTTGTGATCGATCGTCACGGTGTCGGAGTACTCGGTGACGCTGTCGCCGAGGTGGACGTCGCCGCTGCAGTAGGGGACGTACACGATCGAGTAGTCGGCGATCGGATTCTCCGGGTTGGTCTCGTCGAACACGCCACCTCGGTCGGGGGCCACTCCGAGTTCGAGGTTGCGGGTGTACGTCGGGTTGTCGGGACCGCACGTCTCGGCGCTGAAGCAGGCACCGCCACCTTCGAAGTAGAGCATCACCTTCGTCGGGTCCGCCGGTCGTTCCCAGATCTCGAACGGGGTGCCGTCGGCGCACTGACAGTCGTCACCGCCCGGGATCGACGTCCACTCGCCCACGGTGACGGCCTCGGGCTCGGTGGTCGACGCCTCGCTCGTCGGCGGCGCCTCGGTGACCGATGCGCCGTCGTCCTCCGACCCACTGCACGCAGCGAGGACCGTGAGCGAGGCGAGCAGGAGTGCGGCGAGACGTCGATTCACCCCTCGAAGATCCCCGACCGCCACACACGCTGCGAATCGCGGGGTGTGACGCCGGGGGTCTGACCCCTGGCGTAACGGTCAGCGGGGGTGGTAGCTGGTGTCGAGGCGGGGGCGAGGGCCGCCGTCGACGACGACCGTGCCGTCGTCGACGAGCTTCACGAGATGTGCGAGCACGCTGCGGCGGGCCGGCTTGTGGAGTTCCTTGCGGACGGCGGCGTACAGCACCTCGACCATCTCGGGGATCGTCGTGAGGCCGCTGCGAACGGCCTCGAGCACCTGGCGCTCACGCTCGAGCCGGTGGGCGATCAGTTCGTCGACGAACGCCGACGGGTTCGGGATCGGCGGGCCGTGCGTCGGGATCGCGACGTCGTCGTGCCGGCCGGCCACGACCCGCAACGAATCGAGGTACGCGGCCATGTCGCCGTCGGGCGGCGACACCACCGTGGTGCTCCACCCCATCACGTGGTCGCCGGTGAACAGCGTGCGCCGCTCACCGTCGTCGAGTGCGAAACAGAGGTGGTTCGACGTGTGCCCCGGTGTGTGCAGTCCGGTGATCACCCATCCGTCGGCCGATGCCACCACGTCGCCGGTGACCGCCACCACGTCGGGCACGAAGTCGCGGTCGGTCGACTCCTCGACGACGGGCTCGGCCGCCTCGGCCGTCGGATCGTCGGCCGACGCCGACTCCTCCTCGGGCTCGTCGGCCACGGGATCCTCGCCGATGTCCCACTCGTCGTCGCCGTGTGGACCGAAGGCCACCGTCGGCGCCCCCGACTCGGCCGCCAACCAGGCCGCGAGCGGCGAGTGATCCGCGTGGCAGTGCGTGACCAGGATCGCCCGCACGGTGGAGCCCTCCAGCGCCGCCGCCAGCGCGTCGCGATGGCTGTCCAGCTTCGGCCCCGGATCGATCACCACGACGTCGCCACGGCCGTGCTCGTCGCCGCCGACGATGTAGGTGCCCGTGCCGTGGTAGGTGAACTTCGACGGGTTGTCGGCGATCACACGGCGCACGTGCGGCACCACCGGCTGCGACGAGCCGTAGGTGAACGAGTCGCGATCGAGCGTCAGGAACTCCACGACGTCCACCGCAGTGCATCGATCCGACCGACCGGCTCGCCGTGTCCGAGCATCGGCACCGCCACCCGGTCACGGGTGAACGCGCCGGCCCCGTCGACGTCGACGCCCAGGTTCCGCAAGGCCTCGGGTGTCACGGCTCGGCGGGCGAGGTCGGACCCGTCGGCGATCTTGAACGCCACCGCTCGGCCGTCGCCCAGCCCTGCCGCCATCACCCCGGCCGCGCCCTCCTTGGCCATCAGGCCGGGCACGGCGCCCATCCACAGCGAGACATCGCGCTCCGCACCTCCGACCATCTCCGGGTGGGCCCGCATCGCCCGGGCCACTGCAGCATCGCCCGACGCGAGGGCGCCGAACACCCGGGCCAGGTCGTCGAGGGCCAGCGCATGGGTCGGGGCACCGCACCCGTCGACGCCGAGATGGTGAACTGCGCAGCCCAGGTCGCGCCAGGTGCGCGGTGATCGCCACCTGGAGCGGGTGAGTGCGATCGAGGTACGACGACGTCGGCCAACCTCGCACGACACACGTCGCCAGCATCGCCGCATGCTTGCCGGAGCAGTTCTGGCGCAACGACGACGGCGGATCGGCCGAGCACGGATCGCAGAGCGGCTGGGCGGGCGTGTTCTGCAGGTCGGCCTCGCTGAGGCCGAAGGTCGACAGGATCGCCGCGACGGCTGCGAGGTGCATCGGGGCGCCGTCGTGGCTGGCACATGCCACCGCCAGGAGTTCGTCGGGCAGGTCGAGGCCGAGGGCCACCATCGCATCGGCCTGCATCGGCTTGAGGCACGACCGGGGGTACACGACGAGCGAAGGATCGCCCACCGCAGCCAGGATCGTCCCGTCGGCCCCGACGGCAACGCCGGCGCCGTGATGGAGCGACTCGTCGAACCCGCTGCGCGTCGCCACGGCGAGCGGCGCGAACGCATCGTCGAATCGGGTCATGCCGGTTCGGGCTCTGGGGGTGGGTCGCCGTTCTTCGCCCGCTGGTTCTTCGGCGGTGGAATCGCCGTCAGGTGGCTGTCGACCACGTCGTACCGGTTCCCCCACTCGCTCACGAACGCCTGGACCATCGCGGCAGCCGGGAGCGCCAGCAATGCACCGACGAACCCGAGCAGCGCGGCGCCGCCGAGCGCAGCACCGAACGCGACCGCGGGGTGGAGTTCCATCGTGCGCGCCGTGATGCGCGGGGCGAAGAAGTAGTTCTCGATCTGCTGGTACACGACGATGAACACGATGATGATCAGGGCGTTGAGCGGTGAGTCGACCAGCGTCAACAGCACCGGCAGGATCCCGGCGAGGTACGTGCCGACCACCGGCAGGAACTGGCTGACCAGGCCCACCCACAGCGCGAGGGCGATCGGGGCCGGCGTACCGATCGACTGGAACACGATCCAGTGGAAGAACGTCGACAGCAGGGCGAGCAGCGCCCGGGAGTACAGGTAGCCACCGGTCTTCGTGATCGCCAGCTCCCACGCCTGCAACACCCGGGCCTGACGAGCAGGTGTGAGGCGCGAGCAGATCCCTCGGCGCAATCGCGGGCCGTCGGCCACGAGGTAGTAGGTGAACAGCAGCACCGACAGGCCCTGGAAGATCACCCCGACGACCGCGAGCGACAGACGGATCGCTTCATCGCTCTGCGACCGGATGAACTCCTGCACGCGTCCATTGGGATCGTTGAACTCGGAGATCACGTCCTCGGGGTCGATGTTGGTCCCGAAGTTGTCGTTGAGGAACCCGACCGTGTCGGTGATGTACCGATCGGAATCCTGGAGGAGCTCGGCCACCTGCGTGCCGACGAGCGTGCCGACCGCTCCGACGAAGATCAGGAACGCGAAGAGCACGCCGAGCAGGATCATGATCGTGGCCCGCCCGCGCCGCCAGCCCCGCGCCGCCAGGCGGTTGACCCCGGGCTCGACCGCCAGCGACAGGAACACCGACACGAGCAGGAGCAGGAGCAGGCTCGACAAGCGGTGGAACACGTGCAGCGCGGTGAACGTCAGCAGATAGCCGAGCCAGAAGATCAGGATCGCCGGGATCGCCCATCGCGGCAGCGTGCGGTCGGTGGCGCGCCGGTCGAAGCGTCGCCCGTCGGCGTCGGCTGCGCCACCTGCGGCAGAGTCGGTCGACGTTTCCTCGGTCACGTCCGGATGGTACTCACGAGGGCGTGGCACGATGAGACCATGGACCTGCGAACCTGGCTGGGCGATCAGATCCGCTCGCGCGTGATCGGGCCCGACGGGCCGACGCGCCACGCCGAACTGTTCGAGACCGACGAGCCCGGATGGTTCGACGAGGATGCACCGATCCGCCGGGTCCACGCCGACGCGTCGATGTTCGTCGGCGGCATGCGGGCGTTGCTGTTCCAATCGCTGCATCCGCTGGCGATGGCCGGCGTCGCCCAGCACTCCGACTACCGGTCCGACCCGTGGGGGAGGCTCCAACGCACCGCCGACTTCCTCGCCGCCACCACGTTCGGTCCGGCCAGCCAGGCGCAGCGGGCCGTCGACACCGTCCACCGGGTCCACGAACGGGTCGTCGGCACGGCTTCGGACGGCCGGCCGTACGCAGCGAACGATCCGCACCTGCTCGAGTGGGTCCACATCGCCGAACTCGACAGCTTCCTCGCCGCCCACGACCGCTACGGCGAGCGACCCCTCGTCGGCATCGAACGCGATCGCTACGTCGCCGATGCCGCCGTCGTCGCGCGAGCGCTGGGTGTGATCGACCCCCCGGAGTCGGAAGCCTCGCTGCGCGCCCGGCTCGACCGGTTCCGACCGGAACTCGCCGGCACTCGCGAGGCGCGTGACGCGGCCCGCTACCTCCTGATCCAACCGCCGCTGCCACTCGCCGCGCGGCCCGCCTACGGGATGATCGCCGCGTCGGCGATCGCACTGATGCCCGCCTGGACCCGGTTCCCCCTGCGCCTGCCCTGGCTGCCCGTGTCGGAGGCCGTGGCGCTCCGGCCCGCCGGCGCCGCGATCACCCGCACGATCCGATGGGCGACACCGGCTCCCACCTGACCGTCGCGTCGGGCGCAATCAGGACCAAGTGCCTTGATGCGACTGTGCAACCGTCGATACCGTCGGGGGCATCATGAGATCGACGACCCGTTCATCGTCCACCCCCGCTCGCTTCGTCCGGCGCGGTGCCGCCGTGGTGGCCGTGGCGCTCGCGCTTGCGGCGTGTGGCAGCGACGACGCCACCCCCGATGTCCCCGAGGGAGGCACCGGCAGCGCCTACAACGACGCGATCATCGCGTCGGAGTCCCACGACGAGATCCTCTTCAACGGCGGTGACGGTGAGATCGTGGTCGCCGTCGACTGCGACCCCGAGGGCGGTGGCACGCTCGTGACCGTGGTGGCCGAGGGTCTCGAACCGGGCGTCTACGAGGGCGTGTTCGACCCGAGCACCGGCGTCGATCTCACCCTCGACGCCACCAGCGGCGGCCAGTCGATCAGCGAGGCCGAGATGACGCTCGACGCCGAGGAGTACACGGTCACCTTCGCCGACATCGAGGGCGGCGAGTTCAACCTGCGCGGCTGCCCGAGCTGACGGCGCGGTCGAGCGCGTCGGCGAGATCTCCCCGTCGCACCACCTCGACCCGTTCGAGCCCGAGCCACTCCGCCATCGTGGCGAGTTCGTCCGCGAGTTCCTGCCGCGACCCGAACCTCGTCGATCCCCGGCTCGCCGAATGCGCTCTGCACGAGGAGCCGTCCGGTGCCACGATCGGCCTTCAGGTCGACCCGGGCGACCAGTTCGTCACCGAGCAGGAACGGCAACACGTAGTAGCCGTACTGTCGCTTCGCGGCCGGCACGTAGATCTCGATGCGGTAGCGGAAGCCGAAGAGTCGCTCGGTGCGATCGCGGTTCCACACCACCGGGTCGAACGGGCTGAGCAGCGCCCGGGCATTCACGCGCCGAGGCATCACGGCGTCCGGGTGCAGGTAGGCGGGCTTGGACCAGCCCTCCACCGTGGTCTCGACGAGACGACCCTCCTCCACCAACTCGCGAATCAGCGGTCGACACGGTGGGTTGCGCTGGCGGTGGTAGTCGGTGAGGTCCTCGAACGTGGCGACGCCGTGATGTCGAGCGGCGCGCACGAGCAGCTCCTTGCGGGCGTCGATCTCCGACGGTGTCGGCAGCGCGAGGATGTCGGCGGGGATCACGCGGTGCGCGAGGTCGTACTCGCGGGCGAAGTCGTTCGGACGTCGGATCGCCGCGACCTCCCCGGCGTAGAAGAGGTGCTCGAGCGCGATCTTGCCGTCGTCCCAGTCCCACCACGTGCCCTTCGGACCGACGCGTTGGTTCAGGTCACCGGCGACCAGTGGTCCGTGGTCGCGGATACGGAGCCGGACCTCGTCGATGAACTCCGGCCGTCGGTGCCGCAGCGCGGCGACCGCCTTCCATCGGTGTTCGGAGTTCATCTGCCATCGCAGATACGGGTGGAGGCCGACCGGCACGTGGCAGGCCTCGTGGACCCAGTACTCGAAGAGTTCACCAGCGCGACTGGCATCGTCGATCAGCGTGCGCGGGTGCGCGCCGAGCCGCGCGAACAGCGGCAGCTCCTGGCTGCGCACCAGCACGTTGACCGAGTCGATCTGGATGAGACCCATCCGGTCGACGACACGCCGCAGGTGGCGGCGGTCGACGCGTCCAGTAGGTCGCGGGTCGGTGAATCCCTGGGCACCGAGCGCGAGCCGCCGCGCCTGCGCGTTGGAGAGCTCGGCCGACTTCGCCAACGCGGGCGCCGAGCGTCAGTCGTCGGAGACGGAGATCTCGACCGAGTTGATGACCACGTCGGTCTTCGGCTTGTCGCCACCACCGGTCGGGACGCGCTGCATCTCGTCGACGATCTCGAGGCCCTTCACGACCTGGCCGAACAGGCTGTACTGCGGCGGCAGGCCGACACCGGACGGGCCGGACACGATGAAGAACTGGCTGCCGTTGGTGTTCGGGCCGGCGTTGGCCATCGCGACCGAGCCGATCTGGTACTCGCGCGGCTTGGGCAGTTCGTCCTCGAACCGGTAGCCGGGACCGCCGCGGCCGGTGCCGGTGGGGTCGCCGCCCTGGCACATGAAGCCGTTGATGATCCGGTGGAAGATCACGCCGTCGTAGTAGTGGTGCAGTGCCAGGAACACGAAGTTGTTGACCGTCTTCGGTGCCTTGATCGCGTCGAGGGCGATCACCAGGTCACCCATCGAGGTCGACAGGGTGGCGGTGTAGCGCTTGGACGGGTCGATGCCCATCTCGGGGGCGTCGTTGAAGTCCTGCGTCTTGGGCGCGGAACCATCGAAGGGGGGAAATGCCGTAGCCATGCCAGCGACCCTACCGGCCGAATGAGACGTGGGGTCTGACCCCACGTCTCATTCAGTTGCGGTCGTTGTAGCTGGTGATGAGGAGGTTGCTCGCCGTTGCGGCGTCGCTGAGCGCGGTCTGCGGATCGGCACCACCGAAGATCGCTGCCATCGCTGCCGACGTCGCGGCACGGACCTCACGCTGGGGGCCGAGCACCGGCGCGTTGGCGGTGTCGTCGTTGACCCCGGACAGCAGCTGCTCGTAGGGCACGGCGAAGCGCGGGTCGTTCGCGTACGTCGACGCGATCGGCTCGAGATCGAGTGCGTCGGTGCGCACCGGCACGTAGCCGGTGGCCGCCGCCCAGTCCGACTGCGACTGCGCGCTGAGCAGGAACGTGATGTAGTCCCATGCCGCTGCGGTCTCCTCCGGCGACTTGTCGGCCATGATCCACAACGACGCACCGCCGACCTGGACCTGTGGCGTGTCGCCCGGACCTGGCATCGGGCCCACGCCGATGTCCTCCGGTCCGAGGTCCGGCACCAACCCGCCGCCGAGCGCGGCGATCACGCTGCCGAGCGCTGCCGAGGTGGCCATCGTCATCGCGCCCGGCGCCGTCGGATCAGCGAGCTTGAAGAACGCATCCTGACCGCCGGGGTTGTCGCCGACGGTCATCGCCAGGCCGTCGTCGATCATCGTCTGCAGGAACGTGGTCAACTCGACGCCGAGTTCGTTGTCGAAGAACACCTCGGTGGCCGGCGCGATGCGTCCGTTGCCGTTGTCGGCGAACGGCTCGCCCGCACGACCGAACCACTGCTCGAGGAACCAGCCGCCACCGGAGTCAGGGCCGGAGTCGAGCACGAGCGCCACCGGCGCGGCCCCCGACGACACGATCTGCTCCGAGGCCGCTCGGAGTTCGTCGAGGCTCACGGGCGAATCGTCGGGATCGAGGCCGGCCGCCTCGAACATCTTGCGGTTGTAGTAGAGGACCGGGTTCGACACGTTGAAGGGCATGCCCCGCTGGATGCCCTCGTACTCGTAGGCGGTCAGCGTGCGCGGCACGAACGTCGACGTGTCGAGGCCACTCGACTCGAGACATGCCGCAGCCGGCACCGTGGTGCCCGAGTCGGCGATCGAACGCAACGTGTACTCCGGGAACTGCGCCAGCGTCGGGCGGCTGCCCTGGCTGGCGTTGATGTACTTGTCGATCAGCGAGTCGTACCCGGTCTGGTTCTGCAGTTCGACACGCACCTTGTCCTGGCTCGCGTTGTACGCGTCGGTGAGCGCGATCAACGGCGGTTCGAGGTCGTTGGCCATGCCGTGCCAGAACACGATGTCGATCGGGCCCTCCGCCGCATCGAGCGCCTCGGTCGGACAGGGGGCCAAGTCGGCCAGCGGTGCCACGGTCGTGGTGGGCATCGCCGTCGTGTCGGCACCGGCATCGCTCCCCGAGGTGGTGCCGTCAGCGGAGGTGGTGCCGTCGGTCGTGGTGTCGTCGGCCGTGTCGGTCGTGGGGTCGTCGACGCCGGACTGGAGTGCCGACTCGCCCGAGGAGCAGGCGGCGACACCGACACCGACGACCACGAGCAGCGGAAGCAAACGGCGGGAGGGGAACATGGGATTCAGCCTTTCACGGCGCCGGCGGTCAGGCCGCGCACGAGTTGACGTTGGAAGACGAGCAGAACGATGACGACGGGGATGGCGGCGACGAGCGTGCCGGCCATCACGAGGTTGGGCTGGTCGAGATTCGACTTGGAGAGCACGCGCAGGCCGGACTGCACCGTGTTCATGTCGGTCTCGTTGATGATCAGATTCGGCCACAGGTACTGGTTCCAGGCACCGAGGAATCCGAACAGGGCGAGCGCGCCCAGCGTCGGGCGCACCAGCGGCACCGCCACGTACCACAGGAAGCCGAAGTGGCCCACCCCGTCGATCGACGCCGCATCGCGAAGATCGCGCGGCAGCGTCATGAACACCTGCCGCATCAGGAACACGCCGAATGCCGTGGCGAGGAACGGTGCTGCGAGACCGAGGTAGGAGTTCGACCAGCCGAGGCCGTCGACGGTGTCGAAGTTGACGACGAGCGTCGCCTCGAGCGGCACGAGCAGCGTGGCGATGAACAGCACGAAGAACACGTTGCGGCCGGGGAAGCGAAGGAAGGCGAACGCGTACGCGGCCAGCACGGCCGAGACCACCTGGAACACCGTGACGATCGTGGCGACGACGAGCGAGTTGAACAGGTACCGGCCGAGGTTGCCGGCAGTCCAGGCGTCGACGATCACGTCGAACGTGAACGGTCCGGGGAGCAACGGATGGTCGAAGAACGCATCGCTGGGCTTGAAGGCCGCAATCACCGTCGTGTAGATCGGGAACAGGACGACGAACGAGACGAGCGCCAACAGCAGGTACCGGGCGACGCGCCGCCAGCCGACGGGTGCGTCGAAGTCCCGGCCCCGGCCCCGGCCACGATCGGTCGACTCGGGCAGTTCGTCGACACTCGCGAGCGCGGTGTCGACCATGCCCTGCACGCCAGCCGGGAGCTCAGTCGCCATAGTGCACCCGCCGTCCGATGCCGCGGAGTTGGATCGCCGACAACCCGAGCAGCACGAGGAACAACAGCACCGCAGCGCCCGCCTGCAGGCCGGCGTCGTTGCGGATCGGCGAGTTCTGCCCGTAGACGAAGTACGTGATCGTGGTGGTCGAGTCCTGCGGCTGCGGTCCACCGTCGGTGAGCAGGTCGACCTCGCCGTACATCTGGAACGCACGGGTGGTGAGCACGATCAACACGAACAGCAGGGTCGGACCGAGCATCGGCACGGTGATCGACCAGAACCGGCGGATCCCTCCCGCGCCGTCGACGGCGGCCGCTTCGTAGAAGTCGCGCGGGATGCCCTGCAACCCGGCGGTGACGAGGATGAACGTGAAGCCGAGACCTGCCCACACGCTCGACAGCGACACGGCGGTGAGCGCGGTGCCGGGGTCCTGCAACCACCCCGGGTCCTTCACCGACGGGAACATCGAGTTGAACCACGAGACGTTTGCGAGCGCACCCACCGACGGCTGGAGCAGGAACAACCACATCAAGCTGGCGACGGCGACCGAGGTGGCCACGGTCGACGAGAACACGGCACGGAAGACGCCGATGCCCCGGAGGTACTTGTCGGCGAGCACCGCCAGGCCGACACCGAGGATCAATCCGAGCGGCACGATGATCAGCGCGGCTTTCACCGTCACCACCAGAGCGTTCTGGAACTCGGTGGAGCGGAAGATGTCGAGGTACTGCCCGAACCCCTGCGACTGGCAGTTGCCCCCGAAGTTGTCGCAGCGTTGCTGGCCGAGCCACACCGCACGACCGAGCGGATACAGCACGAACACTCCGAGGATCACGGCCGAGGGCGCCAACATGACCACTGCGAGCGGGAAGTCCTTCCAACGCGATCGCTTCGTGCGGTCACTGCGTTCCACGATCCGACCCTATTGCGACCGCCCGGCGGAACGCGAACAAGGAGGACAGCGTTCGCCGAGCGTTCACCCGATGCGGCCACCGGGGGCGCCGCTCCCGCCGACTAGCGTTTGCAGCGTGAGCGACTCGCAGCACCAACCCTCCGCTGTCAACGATGTGTCCGACACATCTCGTACATCGACGAGCGAGGAGGTCGACCTCGACACGATCGAGCGCGACCTGCGCGACGTCGAGACGTCGCTGAACCGGCTCGCCGACGGGACCTACTGGACCGACGAGGTCACGGGCGAGGCGATCTCCGAACAGGTCCTGGTGCGCAACCCGATGGCACGGCGGGCCTGATGCGCGGCAAGGCGGTCGCCGGCCTCGCCTCCGTGGTCGCCCTGGCGGCCGGGCTCGCTGCCGCCGCTCAGAAGGCGAAGGAGTCGCCGCTGACCAGCCGCTTCAACCGCTCGGCGCGGGTGTGGAAGCTGTCGGCGCGGAACTCGGCGCGCTTCGCCGTCTCGCGGGTGCGCGGGATCGGCTCGGCCGAGGAGCGGCGGGCGCAGCTCGACGAGCAGTTCGCGATCCGCACCGCCGAGGACGTCGCCAAGGAGCTCGGCGAGATGAAGGGTGTGTTGATGAAGGCGGGTCAGCTGATCAGCTTCATCTTCGAAGCACTGCCGGACGAGGCGCAGGAAGCGCTCGCGACCCTGCAGGCCGACGCCGCACCGATGGCCCCGACCCTCGCGGCCAACGTCGTGCGGGGTGATTTCGGCAAACCCCCGGAGAAGCTCTTCCTCGACTGGTCCGACATGCCGGTCGCCGCCGCGTCGATCGGACAGGTCCATCGAGCGATCACCCACGACGGCC
>CAVORH010000020.1:0-302316 GCA_963698565.1 Ilumatobacteraceae bacterium | reverse complement strand
CGGCTACCTTGTTACGACTTCACCCCAATCACCGACCCCACCTTCGACGGCTCCCCCCCTTACGGGTTGGGCCACCGGCTTCGGGTGTTGCCGACTTTCGTGGTGTGACGGGCGGTGTGTACAAGGCCCGGGAACGTATTCACCCTGGCGTGCTGATCCAGGATTACTAGCAACTCCGGCTTCATGGAGTCGAGTTGCAGACTCCAATCCGAACTGAGACCGGCTTTGTGGGATTCGCTCACCCTCGCGGGATCGCAGCCCTCTGTACCGGCCATTGTAGCGTGTTTGCAGCCCTGGGCATAAGGGGCATGATGACTTGACGTCATCCCCACCTTCCTCCGAGTTGACCCCGGCAGTCTCCTGCGAGTCCCCAACATTACTTGCTGGCAACACAGGATAAGGGTTGCGCTCGTTGCGGGACTTAACCCAACATCTCACGACACGAGCTGACGACAGCCATGCACCACCTGTGTACCGCCCCGAAGGACACCCTATCTCTAGAGCTTTTCGGTACATGTCAAACCCAGGTAAGGTTCTTCGCGTTGCATCGAATTAAGCAACACGCTCCGCTGCTTGTGCGGGCCCCCGTCAATTCCTTTGAGTTTTAGTCTTGCGACCGTACTCCCCAGGCGGGGCACTTAATGCGTTAGCGACGGCGCGGATCTCGTTGGTTGAGACCCACACCTAGTGCCCAACGTTTACGGCATGGACTACCAGGGTATCTAATCCTGTTTGCTACCCATGCTTTCGCTCCTCAGCGTCAGTTACGGCCCAGAGCGGCGCCTTCGCCGCTGGTGTTCCTCATGATATCTGCGCATTTCACCGCTACACCATGAATTCCCCGCTCCCCTACCGTACTCTAGTCATAGCAGTATCGGGTGGCCTCTCTGGGTTGAGCCCAGAGTTTTCACACCCGACTTACCAAACCGCCTACGAGCTCTTTACGCCCAATAAATCCGGATAACGCTTGGTGCCTACGTGTCACCGCGGCTGCTGGCACGTAGTTGGCCGCACCTTCTTCTGTAGGTACCGTCATTTTCTTCCCTACTGAAAGCGGTTTACAACCCTAGGGCCTTCTTCCCGCACGCGGCGTTGCTGCATCAGGCTTTCGCCCATTGTGCAAGATTCCCCACTGCTGCCTCCCGTAGGAGTCTGGGCCGTGTCTCAGTCCCAGTGTGGCTGATCATCCTCTCAGACCAGCTACCCGTCGATGCCTTGGTGAGCCGTTACCTCTCCAACTAGCTGATAGGCCGCGAGACCCTCCCGATCCGATAAATCTTTCGGCACTCCGCCATGAGGCGGTGTGACGGCATCCGGTATTAGCAGTCGTTTCCAACTGTTATCCCAGAGATCGGGGCAGGTTTCTCACGTGTTACGCACCCGTTCGCCACTAGGTCTTCCGGAGCAAGCTCCATGGACCTCGTTCGACTTGCATGTGTTAAGCACGCCGCCAGCGTTCATCCTGAGCCAGGATCAAACTCTCCAACAAAAACGTGGCCAACTCTCCCCTCCACCGAAGTGGGTGTTCGAGCCGGCGACGATAGTCAGCGAGCGCACCATCCGAGTCGGGAAGGACTCGTGTGGACGATGCGTCCTTGCTGTTCGATCGACCCGAGGTACAAAGCTCGAGCCGACCAGTTAACCGTGTTGCTGCCGTCAGGGTAGACGACAGCGAAATTGACAGACAGTTCCGTGACCACCCGAGGGTGGGCGCGTACTGCCCGCACTGGCGTTCTGTCTTCTCTTCCGTTTTCAAGGAGCCGAAGCTCAGGCACGCACCAGCAACGGTGGAGATCCTTGCGGGTCTTCATCGTTCGGCGTTGGTGCCGAGTGGCCTTTCCGGAGGCTGTGAGCGCTCCGTGAGGCGGAGTTAGAAGATAGCAGTTTCGGTAGGCATTGCAACACGCCTCACGAAGAAATTTCGACGAGGTGGTGCGACTTCTTCCCCTTGCGCAGCAGCAGGTACTTCCCGTGCACCAGTTTCTGGCCGCTGAGCAGGGAGTTCTCGTCGAGTTGCTCGCCGTTGGCGTAGAACGAACGCTGCGCGAAAGATCGCCTCGCATCACCATTCGACGACGCCAGACCCGCCGCGACGAACACGCTCACCGGATCGTCGAGCTCAGCCGCCGACATCGTCGACGTGGGGATCTCCGCAGCGAGCGTGACGAACGCCTCCTCGGAGGCCGTGGACGGATCACCGCTGAACAGCAACTCGGCCGCCTCGGCAGCCGCGACGGCAGCCGACGGACCGTGCACGAGCGCAGTCATCTCGTCGGCGAGCGCCCGTTGGCCGAACCGCAGGTGCGGGGCCTCCGCGTGTTCGGCCACGACCGCCCGGATCTGCTCGATCGGCTGCAGGGAGAACGTCAGCAGCTGCGACTCCACGAGGTCGTCGGCCGTCTGCATCCAGTGTTGGCGGAACTGGTACGGGCTGGTCTTGGCGGCGTCGAGCCACACGCGCGCGCCGGTGGTCTTGCCGAGCTTCGATCCATCGGAGGCGAGCTGCAACGGCCACGAGAACGCATGGACGTGCACACCGCGCTTGCGTCGGATCAGGTCGACGCCGGCGATGATGTTCCCCCACTGGTCCGACCCCCCGATCTGGATGGTGCAGCCGAGGTTGTCGTGCAGCCACAGGTAGTCGTTGGCCTGCAGCAGCATGTAGCTGAACTCGGTGAACGAGATGCCGTGTTCGGAGTTGACGCGCAGCTTGATGCTCTCTCGGGCCAGCATCTGGTTGACCGTGACGTGCTTGCCGACGTCGCGGAGGAACTCGAGGATCGTGATCGGCTGCGTCCAGTCACGGTTGTCGACCAGTTCGCCGCGTCCCGGTTCGATGTCGACGATCCGGCCGAGCTGCTCCTTGATCGCTGCGACGTTGTGGTTCAAGGTGTCGTCGTCGAGCAGGTTGCGCTCGTCGGAACGCCCGCTCGGATCACCGACCATGCCCGTCGCCCCGCCTGCCAGGGCGATCGGGCGGTGGCCGGCGTCCTGGAAGCGCCGCAACATGATCAGCCCGATCAGGTTGCCCACGTGCAGGCTGTCGGCGGTGGGGTCGCAGCCGTAGTAGATCGCCACCTGGCCGTCGGCGACCGACGCCCGCAGCGCGTCACGATCGGTCGAGTCGTGGAGGAGGCCTCGGGCCTCGAGTTCGGCGATGAGATCGGTACCAGCCATACGGAGCGCAAGGGTACTGTCGCCTCGTGCCCGACGGAGTCGAGGAAGCCACGGACGCGGAGCTCTCCCGCCTCTTCGCGCACTTCGCGATCACCTCGCGCCGGCGAGCCCCGCTCTACGCCGCGCTCGCGGCAGGCATCTCGCGCGATCGAGAGCTCTCCCGCCTCCTCCTCCACGCCCCGGCCACGCAGCGGATGCCCGTCCTGCTGTTCGCTGCGGTTCACGACCTGCTGCTCGACGATCCGACCGATCCGCTGGCGCGCTGGTACCCGAACGTGACCTCGGATCATCGGTCGCCGTCGGATCGTTCGCTGATGCCGACCTTCGAGCGATTCGTACACCACCATTCCGACCAGCTGCAGCGACTGCTCGCCACTCGGACCACCCAGACCAACGAGGTCGGCCGGTGTGCGTTCCTGCTTCCGGCCTTCGGGATCCTCGCCGACGAGGTCGGTCCGCTCGGTCACCTCGACGTCGGTGCCAGTGGTGGCCTCAACCTGCTCCTCGATCGGTTCCAATATCGCTTCGTCGACCAGGAGGGCTCCTGGTCGACGATCGGCAACGACTCGCCGGTGGTGCTCGAGTGCTCGACCACGGGTGCCGTCCCGATTCCGTCGACGATGCCGACGATCGCCAGCCGCTGCGGGGTCGATCGCTCACCGATCGACGTGACCGACGACGGCGAAGCCCGCTGGTTGGAGGCATGCGTGTGGCCGGACCAGGCCGACCGGTTCCATCGCCTCGTCGAGGCCATCGGCATCGCGCGATCTGCGCCCCCCGAACTGCTCGCCGGCGATGCGGTCACGTCATTGGCACCCGCCATCGAGCGCGTCGCATCGTCCGCGCACCCGGTGGTGACCAACTCCTGGGTGCTCAACTACCTCACGGCCGACGAGCGAGTCGCCTACCTCGCCGAGCTCGACCGGATCGGGGCCGAACGCGACCTCTCGTGGGTCTACGCCGAAGCGCCCGCCCTGATCCCGGAGCTGCCGACCGGACCCGACCCGAAGGACCCGCACCGCACCGTGCTGTCGATGGTCCGTTGGCGCAACGGGAACCGGACCGTGCAGCACCTCGCCACGTGCCACCCCCACGGCTTCTGGATCCACTGGCGCTGAATCGACGCGGTCTGTGATCGGGATCACAGACAGCACTTCTGTCGGCCGTGTAGTCAGTTGCTGGGCCGGCGTCACCAGGCGTCCGGTCATCACGCGAATCAGGAGGAACCCATGTACGTCATTCACTACACCACCGCCCCGTCGGCCGTGTCCAAGGACTCCACCGCTGCGCTCATGAAGGAGTTCGGCGCACGAGGTGAGATGGCGGGAACGATCGCCCACTACGTCTATCCGGGCGGCGGTGGCATGGTCATCACCAGCGAGAACGACCTGGCAGTCGTGTACGAGACGGTCACGGCCTACGCCGAATGGCTCGACTTCGACGTCCGACCCATTCTGAACGTCGACGACGCGGTGCCGATCATCCTGAAGTACCTCGGCGCATAGGCGGGTTCACCACCGGCCACGGAACCGCCACGGCGTCTCCGTGGCCCTGCTGATCCCGATCCTCGGTCCGGCCACCAGGTGGCTCGGGGCCGGGCAGCCGTCGTCGACGATCCGAATCGGCCCATCGGGTCGGGTCAGGTCGGAGCCGTCGTCGACGAGCGAGATCCCCATGCCGGCGCACAACTTGCCCGGGCCGTTGGTCAAGTCGGCATCCGGTCGACCCGGCCGCCGGCCGCGGATCACGTGAAGGCCCTCGACCGGCGCCACCGCTCGCAGCAGCACCGCCTGGCCGTCACCATCGGCGCCGGTGACGATGTTCGCGCAGCAGTGGATTCCGTAGCTGAGGTAGACGTAGAGGCGTCCGGCCGGGCCGAACATCACGGCGTTGCGAGCCGTCGGTCCGTTGAAGGAATGGCTGGCCGGGTCATCGCGTGTGTATGCCTCGGTCTCGATGATCCGGCCGCTCACCACCTCGCCGTCGCGGCCGACGACGAGCAGCTTGCCGAGCAGGTCCGATGCCACATCGGGGGCGTCGCGCGCGAACCACGCGTGGTCGAGCGGCGTGGCGCTCAGAGCCCGAGGCGCTCCTGGTCGCGAGCCAGCATGGCCCGGTACGACTCGATCTGGAGCGGGAGAGCTTCCGGGCCGGCCGCCCCGCGTGACGTCCGCATCCGCACCCCCACTCCCGGCCCCACCAGCGCAGCAGCGTCGGGGCCGAGCCGAGGATCCGCGGCGACGAGGTCGCGCAGCGAACCCTCGCCTGCGAGCGTCGCTCTGACATGTGCACCCACGATCGCATGCGCCTCACGGAACGGCACGCCGGCGCGAACGAGATACTCCGCCAGGTCGGTCGCTGCGGTCGTCTCCTCGTCGGCGGCCGCCTGCATCGCCTCGGGGACGAAGGTCGCCGTGGCGATCATCCCGGTGAGCGCGGCGACGGCGAGCGTCACCTGTTCGACCGAGTCGAACAGCGGCTCCTTGTCCTCCTGCAGGTCGCGGTTGTAGGCGAGTGGCAAACCCTTGAGCGTTGCGAGGAGGCCGGTCAGGTTGCCGATCAGGCGTCCGCTCTTGCCGCGGGCCAGCTCGGCGATGTCCGGGTTCTTCTTCTGCGGGAGCATCGACGAGCCGGTCGCATAGCCGTCGTCGAGCTTGGCGAATCCGAACTCACCGGAGGTCCACAGCACCCACTCCTCGCCGATGCGGGACAGGTGGATCCCGACGAGTGCGAGGTCGAACACGGCCTCGGCCACGAAGTCGCGATCGCTGACCGCGTCGAGGCTGTTGTCGAACGTCGCGGAAAAGCCCAGGTCAGCAGCATTGCCGACAGGGTCGATCGGCAGCGACGACCCGGCGAGCGCGCCGGCGCCGAGCGGTGACACATCGAGACGGTCGATCGTGGCGAGCAGCCGGTCGACATCACGAGCGAACGCCCAACCGTGGGCGAGCAGGTGGTGAGCGAGCAGGACCGGCTGCGCCCGCTGGAGGTGGGTGTAGCCAGGCAGGTACGTGTCGCCTGCGCCGAGCGCCCGATCGAGCAGCACCGACTGGAGGTCGTGGATCGAGCGGGCGACGCCGAGCAGCTCGCGCCTGCACCAGAGCCGCAGATCGGTTGCGACCTGATCGTTTCGACTGCGGGCCGTGTGGAGCTTGCCCCCCGCCGGCCCGGCGAGTTCGGTGACGCGACGTTCGACGGCGGTGTGGATGTCCTCGTCGCTCTCGACGAACACGAAGGTGTCGGAACCCAGTTCGGCGCCGACCTGGTCGAGCGCTGCCAGGATCGAGTCGCGCTCGTCGCCGGTCAAGAGGCCGACGCGAGCCAGACCGCGCACGTGAGCCGCTGAGCCCTCGATGTCGTCGCGCCACATCGTGCGGTCGAAGGGCAGGCTCACCGTGTAGGCCATCAACGCCTCGGCGGGACCTCCGGCAAACCGGCCGTGCCAGAGCGTCTGGCCGTCTCCGGATCGGTCGGGATGCTGCGAGTCGGTCATGTCAGTCCAGTCCTGCGAGGTCGCGGAGGTGGGCGGCCAGCGTGCCGCCATCGGTGGATGCGGCGACGCACATCAGCGTGTCGTCGCCGGCGACCGTGCCCAGCAGACCGTCGACGCGGCTGCGGTCGAGCGCCGATGCGACCACGTGGGCACAGCCCGGTGGCGTGCGCAGGATGACGATGTTGCCGGAGCAGGCGACCTCGGCGACCCACTCCCCCATCACCCGACGGAGTTGGTCGAGCGGCGCCAGTCGGTCGGGGGCGAACTCGGGGATCGCGTACACCGTGTTGCCGCTCGGGACGCGCACCTTGACCGCCCCGATGTCGTCGAGATCGCGCGACACGGTCGCCTGGGTGGCCTCGATGCCGTGTTCGGCGAGCAGTTCGATCAGCTGTGGCTGGCTCGTCACCTCGTGTTCGCCGATCAGCCGGCTGATGGTGGTCTGGCGTTGCACTTTGCTCATGGCCGGCTCAGACGGGGTCGACGGGATCGGGATGGGGTCGGACGCCCAGCAGGAACGCCATCGCGCCACGGGCCGCATGGAGGCGGTTGTGCCCCTGCTGGAACACCACCGATTGCGGACCGTCGATCACCTCGGCGGCGACCTCGATGCCGCGGTAGGCGGGCAGGCAGTGCATGAAGACCGCCGCCGGGTCGGCGAGCGCCATCATCTGGTCGTCGACGGTGTAGCCCTCGAACTGCTGGAGGCGCTGCTGTTTCTCGGCTTCCTGGCCCATCGACACCCAGGTGTCGGTGTGCACGGCGTGTGCGCCCTCGACCGCGTCGGCGGGGCGGGTCGACTGCTCGACCGATGCGGCGCCGAGGAGGCCGAAGCGCTCCAGCTCGACCAGGGGTGCGTCGAATCCGTGCGGGCACGCGAAGCGAATGTGCATGCCGAGCATCGCGGAGACCTCGGCCAGCGAGCGGGCCACGTTGTTGAAGTCGCCGACATACGCCACGGTCTTGCCCGACAGCTCGCCCAGGCACTGCTGCATCGTGAGTGCGTCCGCGAACGCCTGCAGCGGGTGCGAGTGGTCGGAGAGCATGTTGACGACCGGGACGTCGACGACAGCGGCCATGCGCGTGACCGTCAAGTGGTCGAAGACACGAGCAGCGATCAACGCGTGGTACCCCTCCATGATCCGGGCGATGTCTTCCACCGGCTCACGCGTGTCGAAACCCACCTCGTCGCCACGTGTGTAGACGGGATGTCCCCCGAGTTGGACGACCGCCATCTCCATCGAGTGGCGGGTGCGGTTCGACGGCTTCTCGAAGATCAGCGCCGCGCCCTGGTCGGCGAGGGGGCGATCGAGCGAGTCGATGGGCTGTTGCGCCAACGCCAGGATCTCGCGGACCTCGTGAGGCGTGAAGTCGGTGACGTCGAGCAAGTGGCGGGTCATGACGCCGCTCCGTTCGCGGCGAGCGATGCGGCGATCATGGCGACCGCCTCGTCGATCTCCGCGTCGGTCACCGTGATCGGCGGAACCAGCCGCAGGGTCGTCGGCGTGACCGCGTTGACGATCAGCCCCCGCTCGAGGAGGTCCGAGTACACGGCCTTGGCCTCGAGGCCGTCGGCCAGTTCGACTCCCAACATCAGGCCACGGCCGCGGATGTCGGCCACGCCGCTGACGTTGCGGAGCCCGTCGACGATGCGGCGGCCCTGTCGCTCGGCCACCGCAGGCGCATCGATCCGTTGCATCTCGTCGATGACGGCATTGACAGCGGCGGTGGCGAGCGCGGTACCGGAGTAGGTGCTCCCGTGGTCGCCAGGCTGGAAGACCGCAGCGACCTCGGTGCGGGCCCAGCAGGCGCCGACGGGCATGCCGTTGCCCATCGCCTTCGCGAGCGTGACCACGTCGGGGCTGACGCCGGCGTGCTCGAACCCGAACCATCGGCCCGTGCGGGCGAACCCGGTCTGGATCTCGTCGACCATCATCAGGGCTCCGGTCTCGTTGCAGATCTCGCGGATTCCCTGGAGGTACTCGTCGGTTGCTGGATGCACGCCGCCCTCGCCGAGGACCGGCTCGATCAGGACGGCGGCGACCGAACCGTCGACCGCCTGGCGCATCGCGTCGAGATCGCCCCAGGCGACGTGGCGGAACCCGTCCGGCATGGGGGCGAAGGGCTCGTGCTTCGCCGGCTGTCCGGTCGCGGCGAGCGTGGCGAGCGTCCGGCCGTGGAAGCTCCCGAGCGCGCTGACCACCGTGTGGCGGCCCCGGCCACCGTGCTTGCGGGCCAGCTTGATGGCGCATTCGTTCGACTCGGCGCCGGAGTTGGTGAAGAAGATCTGCCCGCGGTGGCCGGTGGCGTCGAGCAGCAGATCGTTGACCTTCACCGCCGCCTCGGTCGCAACCGGGTTGGCGAAGAAGTTGGAGACGTGGAGCAGCGTGTCGAGTTGGTCACCGACGGCTTCGGCAACCGCCGGGTTGGAGTGCCCGAGCGACACGACGGCGATGCCGGCGAGGAAGTCGAGGTACCGCTTGCCGTTCGAGTCCCACAGTTCGGTACCGCGCCCGCGTTCGAACATGATCGCCGGTGGTCCGAACACCGGCATGAAGGGGCAGTTGGCCATCGGTGCGTGCTCGAAGGCGTGGCTCATGCGGCAGTCTCCCGTTGGTTCATGATCATGGTTCCGATGCCCGCGTCGGTGAAGATCTCGAGCAGCAGCACGTGGGCGATGCGGCCGTCGAGGATGTGCGCACGGTGGACGCCGTGACGCACGGCGTGGGTGCAGCTGGCCACCTTGGGGATCATTCCGCCGGCGATGACGCCGTCGGTCACCAGCTGATCGAGTTCGTCGGCCGTGACCTGGCGGATCAGGCTCGCGGCATCGGCCACGTCGCGGCGCAACCCTTCGATGTCGGTCAGGTACACGAGCTTCTCGGCGCCGATCGCCTCGGCGATCGCCCCCGCGACGGTGTCGGCGTTGATGTTGTAGGCCTGGCCGGTCTCGTCGCTGCCGATCGTGGCGATCACGGGGATGAACTCGTCGTCGATCAACCCGTGGATGACCTCTGGGTTGATCTCGGTGACGTCGCCGACGAAGCCGAGCTTCGCGTCACGCGCCGTTGCCCGGATCAGCCCGGCATCGACGCCGCTGATCCCGACGGCGAACCGGCCGTGGATGTTGATCGCTGCCACGAGCTGGGGATTGACCTGCCCCTTCAGCACCATTCGGGCGATGTCGACCGTCTCGGCATCGGTGACGCGGAGCCCGTCGACGAACTCGGGCTCCTTGCCGAGACGCTGCATCAGCTCCGAGATCTGCGGCCCACCGCCGTGGACGACGATCGGCCGCATCCCGACGAGGCGCATCAACACGATGTCCTCGGCGAACAGGGTGAGCGCATCGTGGTCGGAGGTACCGGCGAGCGCGTTGCCGCCGTACTTGACGACCACGGTCTTGCCGGCGAACCGCCGGATGTACGGCAGTGCCTCGACGAGGACCGACGCCTTGAGTGACGCTGCTTCGGTCATGGCTGTGCGCTCACGGTGCGAGTCCGATCGTGGGGAGTCCGGCGGTCTCGGCGAGGCCGAGTGCGACATTGGCGGCCTGGACGGCCCCGCCCGACGCGCCCTTGGTCAAGTTGTCGATGGCACACATCGAGATCACGGTGTTGGTGCGCTCGTCGAATCGCGCCGACACGTGGGCGGCATTCGATCCGAGCACGGATTTGGTGGCGGGGGGCGCGTCGAGCACGGCCACGAACGGCTCGTCGGCGTAGAACGTCCGCATCGCATCGGCGACGGCGGCGTCGGTGCAGCCCGCAGCCGCCGGCGCCGCGCACGTGGCGAGCAGGCCGCGACTCATCGGCACGAGGTGCGGAGTGAAGATCAATCGCGCGCCGATCTCCTGCTCCATCTCGGGAGTGTGGCGATGCGACAGCAACCCGTAGGGAGTCGCGTTGGAGTCGATGTTGGTGAAGACGTTCGTGTCGGTGGGCGCTCGTCCGGCGCCGGTGATGCCGGTCAGCGTGTTGACGACCACGCCGGTCGTCTCGATCAGACCGGCCTCGACGAGCGGCCGCAGCGCCAGGGTCGCCGCTGTGACGTGGCAGCCGGGCGTGGCGACGAGGCGCGCTCCCTGCAACTCGGCGCGATGGAGTTCCGGAAGCCCGAACACCGCCTCGGCGAGCAGTGCGGGTTGGGTGTGCTCGAACCCGTAGTACGTGGGGTAGGCCGCAGCGTCCTGCAATCTGAACGCGGCCGAGAGATCGACGACACACCCGACCTCGCCGACGAGTGACGGCGCCAGCTCCATCGACGCCCCGTGCGGGAGACCGAGGAACACGAGGTCGAGCCCGCTGACCATCGAGGGGTCGAAGGCGCTGAACACGAGGTCCGGGTAGGCGACCTCGAGCGCCGGGTACAGCGAGGCGGCCCGCTGGCCCGCCATCGAGTCACCGGTCGCCAGGCGGACGTCGTAGGCCGGGTGGAGTGCAGCCAGGCGGAGCAGCTCGGCACCGGTGAAACCGGACGCGCCGATGATGCCGACGGCAATGGAGGGTCCCGACATCTGCATGAACATACATCTTTCCGGATGTTCATGCAACCCTGCGGCCGAAGTCCAATGATTCGACCACGGGACGCAGCCGAGTCGGGCAGACTGTGAACATGATTCCGGGTACGCCGCCGACGAAGGGTCGTCTCCTCGTCGCCACGCCCCCACTCGAGGACGCCAACTTCGATCGCACGGTGATCTTCATGCTCGAGCACCACGACGAGGGAGCGATCGGCGTCGTGATCAACCGGCCGAGCTACGAGGCACTCGACGAACCCCTCGACCGGTGGATCGACCTCCAGGCCGCGCCGTCGTCGGTCTTCACCGGGGGCCCTGTGGAGGAATCCGCGTTGATCGCATTGGCCGAGACCACCGAGCCCCTCCACGACAACGGTGACTACCTGTCCCCCATCGTCGGCACGATCGCCTCCGCCGACCTCACGGCCGATCCGGCGCTGGTCGCCGCCGAGGTGAAGGGGGTCCGGGTGTTCCGCGGCTACGCCGGCTGGGGGCCGGGCCAGCTCGAGGGTGAGATCGAAGCCGGCGCCTGGTTGGTGCTCGACTCCGAGCCCGGCGACGTGTTCTCCGACGACCCCGACGAGCTGTGGCGTACCGTGCTGCGCCGCCAGCCAGGGCGACTGGCCTGGCTGGCCAACGCTCCCGACGACCTCAGCGCCAACTGACCGCCGACACGCCAGCCCGATGAGCGAATCCGCCGCATGCGGGGGTTTGGCTCATCACTTCGACGCCTGCTGCCAGATCCCGGCCCACCGATGAGCGGAGTCCCCACATACGGGGGACTCGCTCATCGCCGAACCGGTCGTTCGTGCTGGACTCCGCCGAGCCCCGGGTGCAACGATGACGCCGATGCCGAACCTGGACGACGCCCGAACCCGCCTGCTCGAGGAGCGCACGAAGCTGCAACGTCAACTCGACGACGTCGAGCACGAACGGGTCGGTGACGGACCGATCGACATGCTCGGCGGTGACGCCGGAGCCGACACCACGATCGCCACCATCGAGCTCAACCTCCGTTCCGATCTCGCCCACGCGATCGCCGAGATCGATGCGGCGCTCCGACGCATCGAACTGGGCACGTACGGCATCGACGAGGAGACCGGGCAACCGATCGACCCGGCTCGCCTCGATGCCGTCCCGACCGCCCGCACCAACGTCCGCTGAACCCACTCGGCCCCAGGTGATTCACACGTGTTCACCTTCCGGCGCCTGAGTCGCCACGACTTCGAGATCCTCTCGCAGTGGTTGGCCGCACCACACGTCGCCGAGTGGTGGAACCACGAACACGACAGCGACGCACTCGAGGCCGACTTCGGACCGACCATCGACGGCGAGGAACCGGCCGAGGACTGGATCGCCGTGCTCGACGGGGCCCCGATCGGCGTGATCCAGTACTGCCACTTCGTCGACTACCCCGAGTACGTCGAGGAGATGGAGGCCGTGTACCCGGTGGGTGAAGGTGCCGGCTCGATCGACTACCTCGTCGGTGACCCCGGGCAGGTCGGCCGAGGTGTCGGGAGCCGGATGATCGCCGACTTCGTCGACTTCGTGTGGTCGCACGATCCCTGGCTGACACATCTCGTGGTTCCGGTGAACTCTGCCAACGAACGTTCGTGGCGGGCGCTGCTGCGCGCCGGGTTCACGTTGGTCGCTCGTGGTGAGCTCGACCCGGACAACCCTGCACACGATCGGCTGCACGAGATCCTGCGTCTCGACCGACCCGGTTGACGGCGGTCGACGGCACCGGCCTACCGTCGCGGGGATGGCCGACGATGCACGACTCTCCGTCCCCAGCTCCGCACCCGACTGGGCGCGCCCACTGGTGCACTTCGAGATCCTGGCGCGTGATCCCGAGGCGCAGCGCGCGTTCTACGGGGAACTCTTCAACTGGCCGATCGGCGACGGCCCGATCATGAACTTCCCGAGTGGCCTCGGTGGGCCCGAGCCGGGACCCGCCGGGCACATGCGTCGCGCCGAACGGAGCGGATTCGCGCTGTACATCCAGGTACGGGAGCTCGCAGCTTCGCTCGAGCGGGTGCCGGCGTTGGGTGGGACCGTCGTGTCGCAACCGTTCGACGTGCCCGGCGGTCCGACGATCGCATCGATCGAGGATCCGGAGGGAAACCCGCTCGTCCTCGTCCAGCAGTAGGTCAGCCGACGCCGTCGAACCGTTCGACGACGACGCTGCCGGGTTCGAGCAGCGCGAGGAACTCAGCGCCGAGCGGTGACGCATCGAGCGCGGCTCGGCCGGTAGCGGCATCATCGCTGGTGGCCCACACCGTGAGCACCAGCCAGCGCCCGTCGGTGTGGCGACCGAGCGAACGCCGGAGGAAGCCGGGCTGGTGGTAGGCCACCTCGACCTGCACCCGCTCATCGACGGCGCGGAACGCCTGCTCGTCGATGCCGGGCGCCAACCGAAACGTCATGATCTCGAACACGCCTCGGACGCTACGGTCCGACGATGGACGAGTGGTGGATCGACCCGCTGCGCCGGGTGTTCGACGGTCGATCGGTCGTCCTCGCCGGTGCGAAGGGTGCCTCCTGGACCGAGCACGTCGAACTGCTCCGGTCGGTCGGTGTCGATCGACTCCTGGTGGTCGCGACGGACGGGCGCGGCGCGGGAGCGCAGCCCGACGTCCCGACCGTGATCGTCGAGCCACCCGGCGGTCTGTCCGAGATGGAGCGGATCCACGCCGCCGACCGGACCCTCGCCGATCCCACTCCGGAGATGGTCGACGCACTGGATCGCTTCGACCCTGACCGCGAGGCGATCGTCGTGGGGACGTTCCTCGCGGTGACCGGCGACCTCGCCGGCCGGCCCCTGCTGGCCCATCGGCGCCCGGAGTGGGTCGCGCTGGAGGACAAGGTGGTCGTCGACGCGTTCTGGGACCGGGCCGGCATCGGGCGCCAGCAGAGCGTCGTCGTGCCGCTCGGCGAGGCTGTCGCAGCCGCCCGTTCGATCGACCGTGGCTCCGGAACCGTGTGGGCAGCCGACGCCCGCGAGGGATTCCACGGCGGTGCACACCAGACCCACTGGGTGACCGACGACACCTCCACCGACCGAGCGATGGCCCGGTTGCGAACCGTGTGCGACGCCGTGCGCGTGATGCCCTTCCTGGAAGGCATCCCGTGTTCGATCCACGGCATCGTTCTGCCCGACGGCGTGGCGGTGCTCAGACCCGTCGAGATGGTGACGCTGCGCCGAGGCAACGAGTTCGTCTACGCGGGGTGCGCGACGTACTGGGACCCGACGCCCACCGTCCGAGAGCAGATGCGGTCGATCGCTCGTCGCGCCGGAGAGCAACTCCGCAACGACGTCGGCTTCCGTGGCACGTTCACGGTCGACGGCGTCGTGGCTGACGACGGCTTCTGGCCCACGGAACTCAACCCGAGGTTCGGCGCGGGCATCATGACGATCGCCCGCGGCGCCGGCATCCCGATGGTCCTCGTGAACGACCTGATCGTCGCCGGCCACGACATCGGGCGCACCTCCGCTCAGCTGGAAGCCGACATCGTGGCCGTCGGTGACGAGCGTCGAGGCGGCGGCACCTGGATGGGTGGCCTCGACCACGACCTGGAGGCGATCGGACGACCGGTGGCGTTCGACGGCGGTGCGTGGGCGTGGGCCGGCGACGCCCGGAGCGCAGCGGGACAGGTGACCGCCGGAGCCGGCTTCGTCCGTTGCATCTACGACCAGACCGAAACCCCCGTCGGCCCACCGACGGCGGATCGAGCCGCCCGATTCTGGGAGTTCATCGCACGAGAAACCGGTGCAGACACCGGCGGTCTCACACCAGCGAAGCGTGCCAGGCAGCGGGGTTGACGCTGGTGCGTCAGGCGGTGAGGGCGTCGATCGCGTCGTCGACGCGTTCGACCGGCACGAGGACATGGTCGTGGTGGTAGCCGGCCAGGATGTTGCAGGGGATGTCGAGGCGAGCGAGCCGTTCGCTGATCGCCGCGGTGAGGCCGACCGCTTCGAGACTCGACTGCACGGTCAGGCTGAGCCACGCGAACCGGACGGTGACGAGTTGGCCCGCACGTTCGGCGGCCTCGACCGGGAGCACGACCGTCGTCAGCGGACCCTCCTTGACGATCGCGTGCGCCGATGCCAGGAGCCCGGGAGTCGGGATCTCGACGGCGATGTAGGTGAACACGCCAGGCCGACGATCGACGGCGAGCGACGCCAGCATCGCATCGAGATCGGTTTCGCCAGGAGCGGTCATGCCTCCAGTGTCCCAGCCCTGTCAAACGGGTGTGGCGCGCCCCGTGTCGCCGCACGACGAACCGTGGCGCGAAGATCGCTCCACCTCTCGAAAGGAGCCCGTCGCCATGTCCACGTCACCCCTCCTGCCCGGCCGCCTCGGCAACCCGGACCTCGACATCCGCGACGATCCTCGGGCAGACCCGCGCATGGTCGCCGCCATGGGTCCGATCGGGCTCGACGTCGCACCGCCGCCCACACCGGTCACCGCTGCCACGCCGATCGCCGAACTGCTCGAGTACGCACTCCTCGCGGAGGAGGGCTTCGCGGCGGTCGGCGGCCTGCTGACGGCCAACGCCGCTCCCACGACCGGCGTGGAGCGGTCGGAGGAGACGATCGTCGGTGTCGATGGCAACCAGATCACCCTCTACATCCACCGACCGGACGGGGCGCAGGGGCCGGTGCCGTGCGTGGTCCACACCCACGGCGGCGGGATGGCGATCCTGAGCGCCACCGGGGAGAGCTACGTGAAGTGGCGTGACGACCTCGCCGCGACCGGCATGGTCGTGGTCGGCGTCGAATTCCGCAACTCGGCGGGAAAGCTGGGGCCGCATCCGTTCCCGGCCGGTCTGAACGACTGCGCGAGCGCAGCGCAGTGGGTGGTCGCGAATCGATCGGCACTCGGGGTGTCGGGCATCGTCATCTCGGGTGAGTCCGGAGGCGGCAACCTGTCGATCGCCACTGCGCTGAAGGCGAAGCAGGACGGTTGGATCGACGAGATCGCCGGGGTCTACGCCCAGTGCCCGTACATCTCCGGCGCCTACGCCGACCCGCCGACCGAGCTCACCTCGCTGTTCGAGAACGACAACTACTTCTTGAACGTCGAGAACATGGGCGCACTGGCGAAGACGTACGACCCCGACGGCGCCAACGCCACCAACCCGCTCGCGTGGCCGATGCACGCCTCCACCGACGACCTGGTCGGGCTACCGCCGCACGTGATCTCGGTCAACCAACTCGATCCGCTGCGCGACGAGGGGCTCGTGTACTACCGCAAGCTGCTCGACGCCGGCGTGAGCGCCGTCAGTCGTACGGTCAACGGCACCTGCCACGCCGGCGACTGCCTCTTCCTCGACGCGATGCCCGACGTGTGGCACGCCACGATTCGCGACATCAAGGGGTTCGCCGACTCGCTCTGACCCCACGACGATCTCCAGCGATGGATTCCGGGGCCGCCATCAGCTCCGGAGCTGGGCGCCGAGCTTGGTCGCCGCGGTCTCGACGCCACGCCGCACGTCGGCGATGTCGGCGTCGGTGAGGTTCCGATCAGCGGCCTGCAGCCGTACGCGATATGCGAGCGACCGCGTCCCGGAGGCGGCACGTTCGCCGCGGTAGACGTCGAACAGGTCGACGTCGACGAGCAGCTTCCCCGCTCCCTGGCGTACCGCCTTCTCGACACGCTCGGCCGGGATGTCCTCGGGAACGACGAACGAGAGGTCGAGGTCGCTCGACGGGTACCGACTGGTCGGCTTCCACTGCGTCGGCTTGGGCTCCCGGTCGAGCATCTGATCGAGATCGAGCTCGAGGATCGCCACGCGTTCGCTGACCTCGAACGCCTCGAGCACCTCGGGGGCCACTTCCCCCACGGCGCCGAGAGGATCACGACCGGCCTGCAGCGTGGCCGACCGAGTGGCGTGCAGGCCTGCGGGAACCTTCGACTGGTCGACGCGGGCGCCGGTCCCGAGCGCGGCTGCGAGTTCACGCCAGACGGCCATCGCTGCCGGTGCTTCCCGTCCGGCCAGGACGACCGTGAGCGCCTCGTACTCCCCCGGCAGTTCGCCCTCGGCCGGCGGGTACACGTGGCCGATCTCGAACAGCGCCACGCCGGTACGGCGGTGCGACTCGTTGAAGGCGATCGCACGGAGCAGTCCGGGCCGCAACGAGGTGCGCAGCACGCTCTCCTCGGCGACCAGCGGGTTGCTGATCCGCAGCGCCTCCGACGGAAGACCCGCCTTGGCGAGGGTGTCGGGAGCGAGGAACGGGTTCGGCATCGCCTCGGAGATGCCGAGGCCGAGCAGCACCTGGCGGGCGAGACGACGCCGGTGCTGGCGGACGCTGAGCTCGCCGTGCACGACCGACTTCGGGACCGTCTTGCCGAGGCGGTCGTAGCCGAAGTGACGAGCGACCTCCTCGATCACGTCGATCTCCTCGGTCGAATCGAGCCGCCACGACGGCAGCACGACGTCGCGGGTGTCGCCGTCGCCGGACACCGTGAACCCGATCGGGTCGAGCAGTCCGGGGAGGTCGTCGGCGACGAGATCGGTTCCGAGCGTGCGGTTGACCGCGCTGATGCGCACCGGCACCGAACGGTGCTCCGGGGGCAGGTGGTCGCTCCGGGCATCGACGGCCCCGGCGTGCACGACGAGGTCAGGGCACGTCTCCGACAGCAGTTCGACGAACCGGGCGATCGCCAACGGCATCCCGTACGGATCGACGCCGCGCTCGAAGCGGGCAGACGCCTCCGAGCGAAGGTTCGTTCTGGTGACGGTCTGGCCGATCCCGACGAGCGAGAACCAGGCCATCTCCAGCGCGACGGTGGTGGTGGCGTCGTTGATCTCGGTGTCGAGGCCACCCATGATGCCACCCACACCGATCGGCACGTCGTTGGCGTCGCAGATGAACAGATCGTCGTGCGTGAAGGTGCGGGCCTCTCCGTCGAGGGTGGTGAGCTGCTCGCCCTCGGTCGCCAGACGGACACGGAAGCCGCCCCCGCCCAGCGTGTCGAGGTCGTACGCATGATTGGGTTGGTTCAGTTCGAGCATCACGTAGTTGCTGACGTCGACCACGTTGCTGATCGGCCGCATCCCGGCCGCAGTGAGGCGCTGCGCCATCCAGTCGGCCGACGGCTTGACCTCGATGCCGGAGATCACCGTCGAGGTGAAGCGACCGCACCGGTCACCGTCGACGATCTCGACCGGGGCGGTGCGCTCGGCCCCGCTCACCGTGAGCGTCGGTGTCGGCGGCCGGAATTCGACGCCGAGCTTGGCGGCCAGGTCGCGTGCGACCCCGACGTACCCCCAGCAGTCCGGACGATTGCGGGTGACGTCGGCGTCGATCAACACGTCGAGGCTGAGCCCGAGCGCCTCGCCGTACGGACGCCCGAGTGGCACGTCAGGGGGCAGGATGCGGATGCCGGAATGATCGTCGCCGAGGCCGAGCTCGCTCGCCGAGCAGAGCATGCCCTCGGAGTCGATACCGAGGATCCCCCGCCGCTCGATCGTCATGCCGTTGGGCATCGTCGTACCGAGCGTGGCCAGCGGGACGATGTCGCCCTCCGCCATGTTGAACGCACCGCACCACACGTGGCGCTCGTGGCCGTCGCCGGCGTCGACGTACACCCGCTGGACCTTGGCGGCGTCGGGATGCTGTTGGAGGCGGAGGACGCGTGCGGTCACGACCCCGGGAACGGTCTCGCCGACCGTGGTGACCGAGTCGACCTCGAGGCCGAGCGCGGTCAGGGCATCGGTGACCCGGGTGACGGCATCGGGGTCGGTCGGGTCGCCGAAGTCGCCGTACTCGTTGAGCCAGGACAGGAGGATCTTCACGAGAACTGCTCCAGGAATCGGATGTCGTTGGTGTACATGTCGCGGATGTCCTCGACACCGTGACGCTCCTTGGCCATGCGGTCGATGCCGAACCCGAACGCGAAGCCGCTCCACTCCTCGGGATCGAGGCCGCCGGCGCGCAGCACGTTGGGGTGCACCATGCCGCAGCCGCCCAGCTCGATCCAGCTGCCGTCGGGTCGCTGGATGTCGAACTCGGCGGACGGTTCGGTGAACGGGAAGTAGCTCGGTCGCAGACGCGAGGTGAAGCCCGGTCCGAAGAACGCCTTGGTGAACGCCTCGATCGTGCCGGCGAGATCCGCCATCGTGATGTCACGGTCGATCACCAGACCCTCGATCTGGTGGAACACGGGCATGTGCGTGGCATCGGGCGTGTCGCGGCGGAACACCCGCCCCGGAGCGACGATGTAGATCGGCGGCTCGCTGTCGAGCATCGTGCGGATCTGCACCGGCGAGGTGTGGGTCCGCAGCAACGTGGTGCCCGACTTCCCCTCGGGCGTGACGTGGTCGACGAACAGGGTGTCGAACTCGCCACGTGCCGGGTGCCCCTCCCCCATGTTGAGCGCCTCGAAGTTGTGCCAGTCGGTCTCGACCTCGGGGCCTTCGGCGACCTGGAAACCGAGCCCGATGAACACGTCCTCGAGCCGCTCCCACGCCTGGGTGACGAGGTGCGCATGCCCGCGGGTGGGTTTGCCGACGAACTCGGTGAGATCGAGCCGCTCCGCTTGGACGCGGGCAGCTCGGGCCTCGACAGCAAGGGCAGTGCGCCGTTCCTCGAGGGCATCGGAGACGGTGGACAGTGCCTCGTTGATCGCCTGGCCGGCGGCCTTCTTCTCGTCGATCGACTCGAGGGAGCCGAGCCGGGTCTTCTGCTGGGCGAGGGCGCCCTTCTTGCCGAGCAGCTGTGCGGTGAGCGCGGCGACGTCGTCGAGGCTGCCGGCGGCCTCGATCTCGGCGAGCGCCGCATCGCGGGCGGCGGTGATGTCAGTGAGCACGTGGACCTTTCAGGAGCGTGAGCGTCGGGTGGGACGGACCCCGGACGAACTCAGGAGACGGCACAGGAGCAAATGGTCGTGTGGTCGAACCCCCGGGTTCACCCGGGGCACGAAAATCGCTGCGACTGCGGCTGCACAGCCGGCAAGGCTAGCCGCTCGCCGGGCCCAACGCCCCTACCGTTCGGCGTTCACCGGGCCGACGATGGACGCGGCAGCTTGCGAACAACCACGAGGAGGGCTCGTATGTCGATGCAGCCACCACCAGGACCACCACCCCCACCGCCGCCGCCGTCGGTCCCCGGAGCGGCCGGCCCGACCGGCGCACCGCCGCGCCCGCCGTACGCGGCGCGGCTCGAGGTCGACTACCCCGAGTCGCTGGACCGCGTGACGACCGCGTTCCGCATCATCCTGGTCATCCCGATCGCCATCGTCATCGGCATCCTCACCAACAGTGGCTCGGCCACGTGGCAGACCGACGACGGCGACTGGGTGACCACGGGCGGCACGAGCATCACCGGCGCCCTGTTCGCCGTGACCCTGCTGATGATCCTCTTCCGCCGGCGGTACCCCCGGTGGTGGTTCGACTTCGCCCTCGAACTCGCCCGGTTCGGCGCTCGCGTCTCGGCCTACCTCGCGCTGGTGACCGACCGCTATCCGTCGACGGTCGAGGAGCAGAGCGTGCACCTCGAGATCGACTACCCCGACGTCGAGCGGGATCTGAACCGGTGGCTGCCGCTCGTCAAGTGGTTCCTCGCGATCCCGCACTTCATCGTGCTCGCGTTCCTCTGGATCGCGGCGATCGTCGTGGTGATCGTCGCGTGGTTCGCCATCCTCTTCACCGGCTCGTATCCGAGAGGACTGTTCGACTTCGTCGTCGGCGTGGGCCGGTGGAGTCTGCGGGTCTACGCCTACGCGTTCCTGCTGGTGACCGACGAGTACCCGCCGTTCTCGCTGAGCTGACGGTCGACCATTCGTGCCCGAACGGGCTCCGGCGCCGGGCAGTAGCGTCGACGGCGTGCGAGTGTTCCTCACCCACAACCCCGAGGATCGGGAGGCGTACTACGGGCGGGCGCTCCCCGAGCTCACGCAGATCGCCGACGTCGTCCAGAATCCGTTCGACCGCGACCTGTCGACCCCCGAGCTGATCGAAGCGGCCCGGGGCTGCGACGTCATCGTCGCCCACCGGTCGACGCCGGGCGAGGCAGCGGTCTTCGAGCAGGTACCGAGCCTGGTCGCATTCCTCCGTTGCGCCGTCGACACCTCGACGATCGACGTCGAGGCAGCGTCGAGCAACGGCGTCCTGATCGCTCGGGCCGGCAAGTCGTTCGTGGCCTCGACGGCGGAGTTGGGGTTGGGCCTGCTGCTCGACGTGGCTCGCAACATCACGGTCTCAGCGGCCGACTACGCCAACGGTCGAACACCGCCCCAACGCCCCGGTCGGCAGCTGGCCGGCAGGACGGCCGGCATCATCGGCTACGGCTCGATCGGTTCGCACCTCGCCGCACTGCTCGTCGCCATCGGCATGGAGGTGCTCGTCCACGACCCGTTCGTCACCGACCCCCGTGTCGACGGCATACGTTTCGTCGGGTTCGACGAGTTGCTGCAGACCGCCGACGTGGTCTTCCCCCTCGCTCCAGGATCGCCGGAGACGGAGAACCTGATCGGGGCGCCGGAGCTCGGGGTCATGCGACGCGGGACACTGCTGATCAACGTCAGCCGTGGCGAGCTGCTCGACGAGACGGCCGTCGCCGAGGCGCTCCGCTCGGGCCACCTGGGCGGACTCGGCCTCGATGTCGGTCGCGCTGCCGATCAACGACCGTCCCCCGCATTGGCCGCACTTCCGGGCGTCGTCGCGACACCCCACCTCGGCGGTCTGACCCCCGAGAACGCCGACGCTCAAGCGGCGAGCAGCGTCGAACAGGTCGCGGCGATGGTCGCCGGTGAGATCCCACCCCGATCACTGAATGCCGAACATGCGACACGCCTGCGTGCCATGTGGGACCGCTCCCTCCGGTGATGCAGCCGGCCTGCGACACCCACATCCACTTCTACGACCACCGGTATCCGGTGGCTCTGGCGGCGGTGCTGCGCCCGCCGGATGCGACTCCGGACGACTACCGCAACGAACAGACGACGTTGGGCGTCGAGCGCATCGTCGTCGTCCAACCGACCACGTACGGCCTCGACAACCGCTGTCAGCTCGACGCGATGGCGACGTTCGGCGACGCGGCACGCGGGGTGATGGTCGTCGATCCGCACGTCCAGCCGGAGGAGCTCGCACGTCTCACCGACCTCGGCGCGCGTGGCGCACGGTTCCACATGCTCCCAGGCGGGGCCGTCCCGTGGGAGTCGCTCGAAGCGGTCGCTGCCAACATTGCGCCGTTCGGGTGGCACATCCAGCTCCAGTTGAACGGCCGCGAGTTGCCGCAGCACCTCGACCGCCTGCTGCGCCTTCCGGTGGGCCTCGTGATCGACCACGTGGGACGGTTCATGTCGCCGGTCGAGCCCGACTCGACGGAGTTCGGTGCGCTCCTGACCCTGATGGACCAGGGAGCGAACGTGAAGCTGTCGGCACCCTATGAATCCTCCGACACCGGCCCCCCGGACTTCGACGACGTCACCCGACTCGTCGACGCGCTGGTGGCCCGAGCGCCGGACCGCCTGGTGTGGGCGAGCAACTGGCCCCATCCGGGCCAGACGAGCCCACCGACTGCTGCCGAACTGGTCGCACTGCGCGATCGTTGGTTGCCGACCGACGAACTCCGCCGCCGGGTACTGGTCGACAACCCGGCTGTGCTCTACGACTTCTGACCACGAGTTCCCGCTGTGGACTCCCGACCGTGAAGAGGACCGAATGACCGAACGAGATGCAACCCCGCCCGCCGCCTATGCGTCGTATCCCTCGCTGGTCGACCGCACCGTGCTGATCACCGGCGGCGCCGACGGCATCGGCGCAGCCCTCGTGGAGCAGTTCACCGCACAGGGCTCCGAAGTGGCCTTCGTCGACATCAACCCGACCAAGGCGGCCGAGACGATCGAGCGCTGCCGTGAGAGCGACCCCCGCCACGTTCCACGCTTCTACGAGGTCGACCTGGTGGACATCGAGGCGCTGCGCGCCGCCGTCACACAGATCCAGACGGACCTCGGCGGGATCACCGTGCTCGTCAACAATGCGGCGAGCGACGACCGCCACTCGTGGCAGGACATGACCGTCGAGTACTGGAACGATCGGCTCGACACGAACCTCCGGCACTACTTCTTCGCCATCCAGGCCGTTGCGCCGGGGATGATCGCAGCGCAGCACGGATCGATCATCAACATCGGATCGAGCAGCTACATGATGCAGGAGGACTTCTTCCCGGGCTACGCGATCGCCAAATCGGCCGTCGAGGGCATCACTCGAACGATGGCCAGGACGTTCGGGCCCGACAACGTCCGGGTCAACACGGTGCTGCCGGGATGGGTGGCGACCGAGCGACAGCTGACCAAGTGGTGGACGCCCGAGGGCGAGGCGGGCACCCTGCGCGATCAGGCGCTCAAGCACCGCATCTCACCCACCGAATTCGCCCAGATGGTGCTCTTCCTCGCTGCCGACGACGGGGCGGCCTGCACCGCGCAGCACTTCCTCGTCGACGGCGGACGGTTCTGACGGCGCCCAGCCGCTGGTCGAGCGTCACCCGACCAACTGTGCTCACATCATCTCTGTGAGACCCCTTCGTCATGATGGGGAGCATGGGTTCGGTTGACGTCGACGAGTTCGCCGCAGGCGGCGGACGTGATGGCGTGCCGACGGGCGTCGAGCGGCTGGAGGCGATCCGGTTGCGTCTGGTCACCGACATCGAGGCTGAGCCGCCTGCCGACCGGGCACGCGACGCTGCGTCGAGGGCAGCGGCGGCGCTGGCGGCGGTGTCGGAGGTGGATCCGTCGCAGCTCGACCCCGCCGAGTTGCGGGCATGGCTGGAAGACGTCGAGACGCTGCGCCGTACCGTCGAGGCCGCTGCGGTCGCCGCCGCTGGGGTGATCGACCGATCGAACCCGTTCCGCGAGCCAGGGCTTCCTCTCGGCGAAGACGACGTGAAGCACATGTGCCGACTGTCCGGACCTGAAGCGCATCGTCGTGTGCAGACCGCCCGCCTGCACCACCACCGGCCCGAGTGGGCCGACGCCGAAGCCGACGGCCGTGTCGGCGTCGCCCAGTCGGAGTTGATGGCACGCATCGCAGCCAACCCGCGCATCCCCGCTGCGGTGTTGGAGCGTGACTCGCCGGCACTCCTGCACGATGCGATCAGCCAGCCGTTCGACGAGTTCGAACGACGCGCCCGCAGGTGGGAAGCGCTCGCCGACCCTGACGGCGACCTCGCCCGCCACGAACGCCTGCACGCCAACCGTGACATCCGGGTGCGTCCCCGCCCCGAGGGCGGCTGGACGATCACCGGGAACCTTGCCGAGCTCGCCGGCTGCGAGTTCAACGAGATCTTCTCCTGGTTCATCGAAGCCGAATGGCACACCGACTGGGCCGACGCCCGCCACCGCCTCGGCGACACCGCAACCACCAACGACCTCCCCCGCACCGAAGCCCAACGCCGCGCCGACGCCCTGCTCGCCATGGCACGGGCCGCCGCTGTCCACCCCACCCGGATCCCGAACACCGCGAACGACGCTCAACGTCCTGATCGACCACGAAACCTTCGAAGCACACCTACGCGGCGAAACCCTCGACCCGCGCCGCTACCGCGACGTCGTCGTACGCACCCACACCGGACGACGCCTGCACCCCGACGACGCCATCAACACCGCACTGATCGGCCACATCCGCCGCGCCGTCTACGACGGCTCCGGCACCATCATCGACCTCGGCCGCCGCCAACGCCTCTTCCGCGGATCCTCACGCGACGCCGTCATGCTGCTGTTGACCACCTGCGTCTGGATCGGCTGCGACCAACCAATCGCCTGGTGCGACGCCGACCACTCACTCAGCTGGAAAGCCCACGGCCCCACCGTCCCCCGCAACGGCGGAGGCCTCTGCCACGGCCACCACCACCTCAAAGAGCAGGGTTACCAGGTCCACCGCGACGACCACGGCACCTGGCACATCACCGACCCCCACGGCAACGAGATCACACTGAGCACCGACGCCGGCACGCCGACACCTCGCCGAGACCGATCTCGGGATGTCACCCGCTGGCGACGCACGACCACTACCGTCCGTCGGGATGTCCACCACCGAACCCCGAGTCGGCCGCAGGCCATCCGATCGTCAGCGCGTCGGCGCGCTGATCGTTGGAGGGATCGTTGCCATCGTCTCGATGATCCTGCTGTCGCTGAACACCGAAGGACCGCTCACTCCGCTGAAGGCGATCATCCTCGGTGCCGTCGAAGGGTTCACCGAGTACCTGCCGGTGTCGTCGACCGGTCACCTGCTGGTCACGCAACGGCTGCTCGACCTCGGCGAGGGCGAAGCGAAAGCGGCCGCCGACACGTACGTGATCGCGATCCAGATCGGCGCGATCCTTGCCGTGGTGTTGCTCTACTGGCGGCGCCTCGGCCAGCTCACGAGCGGCATGATCGGTCGCGACACCGATGGCCGCCGTCTGCTGGGCCGCCTCATCATCGCATTCGTGCCCGCAGCGTTCGTCGGCCTGTTGCTCGGCGACACGATCAAGGAGCAGTTGTTCGGGACCTGGCCGGTGATCGCCGCCTGGATGGCCGGCGGCATCTTCCTCGTCTGGTGGAACCCCCGTCCCGGCACGACGGAGCTGACGGCGTTCACCGTCCGCAATGCAGCGATCATCGGATTCGCGCAGATCCTGGCGCTGTGGCCGGGCATGAGCCGAAGCCTCGTGACGATCGCGGCCGCCCTCGCCATCGGGGCGAGCATGGCGGCCGCCGTCGAGTTCAGCTTCCTGCTCGGGCTCGCGACGCTCTCCGCTGCGACGTTCTACGACCTCGCGAAGGACGGCCAGACCATTCTCGACGAGTACGGATGGCGCACACCGCTCCTCGGCGGCATCGTCGCGTTCATCACCGCCGTGATCGCGGTGCGATGGCTCGTTGCGTTCCTGAGAACGAGACCACTGTCGATCTTCGGTTGGTACCGGATCGGCATCGCGCTGGTGACTGCAGCGATGGTCGCGCTGAACGTGATCTGACCGTGAATCCGATCGTGAATCCGATCTGAGATGGCGCCGCTCCCCGTCACGATTCGCCCCGAGACACCGGACGACCACGAGCGGATCGCCGTCGTGGTCACACGGGCCTTCGGTTCGCCGGCCGAGGCGCGCCTCGTCGACGCCATCCGCGCCTCGGGCGAGTACCTCGCGGAGCTCTCGCTCGTCGCCACCGTCGGCGGTTCGGTGGTCGGTCACGTGATGATCAGCGGTTGCCGACTCCTCGATACCACCGTCGAACCCGACGCCGAGCACGACATCGTGATGCTGTCGCCACTGGCCGTCGACCCCGATCTTCACGGTCGTGGCGTCGGGAGCGAACTGGTCCGAGCGGTCACGAACCTGGCCGACCGGCGTGGCGAGCCGCTCGTCGTCCTCGAGGGCGATCCTCGCTACTACTCACGCTTCGGCTTCGAAGCCGCCGCAGGGCACGGGATCACGATGCCGCTGCCCGACTGGGCGTCGCCCGAGGCCGCCCAGGTGCTGCGGTTGACCAACGACGACCCCGCGCTCCGGGGGCGCGTGGTCTACCCGCCGTCGTTCGACGTGCTCGACGACCACTGACCCGCGCGTTGGCGGGCGGCCTCGAAGACGAGCACCGTGGTCGCCATCGCGACGTTGAGCGATTCGCTGCGGCCCTGGTGCGGGATCGTCACCCACGACCGGATCGGCCCGGCATCGTCGTTCCAGTCGTCCGGAAGACCGGCCGCCTCGTTGCCCATCACGATCGCGATCCGGCCGGACAGGTCGGCATCGGTGTGCGATGTCACCGTTCGACCCGGATGGCGATGGCTCGAGGTGCCGAACAGCTCGAGGCCGGCGGCGGCGACCTCCTCGATCGTCGCCGTGACCACCGGGACGTGGAACACCGCGCCGGCCGACGACCGCACCACCTTCGGGTTGTACGGATCGACACTGCCAGGCGTGGTCACCACCAGATCGGCGCCCGCGGCCTCCGCCGACCGCAGGATCGTGCCGAGGTTGCCCGGGTCGGTCACACGCTCGAGCACGACGACGAACCGGGCCGCTAACCAGCAGCCCCGGATCGATGTCGGGCATCGCCACGATCGCGAGCGGCGCCTGCGGTGCCTCGGTCGGTGCCACCCGTTCGAGCACCCCATCGGCCAGTTCGAACACGGGGCCGGCCCCGTCGATCGCTGCACCCGAGCCGGCGGGCACGAACTGCGCCACACACGTCCAACCGGCGGCGACCGCCTCGGCGACCAGCACGGGGCCTTCCACGACGAAGCGACCGGCGTCATGACGCGAACTGCGGCGCCCCAGGAGGCGCCGCAGTTCTTGAACCTTGCTGTTGTTGAACGCCAGCGCACTCATCGTGCACGTGCGTGGCCGTTCAGGCCAGCGCGCCCTTGGCCGTCTCGACGAGCTTGCCGAAAGCGGCCGGGTCGGTGATCGCCAGATCCGAGAGGATCTTGCGGTCGACCTCGATGCCGGCGGCGTTCAGCCCGGCGATGAACCGGCTGTAGCTCATGTCGTGCTGGCGGGTCCCGGCGTTGATGCGCTGGATCCACAGACGGCGCATCTCGCCCTTGCGGGCGCGACGGTCGCGGAAGGCGTAGTTGCCCGACCGCATGACCTGCTCGTTGGCGGCCCGGAACGAACGGCTCTTGTTGCCGTAGTAGCCCTTGGCCTGCTTCAGTACCTTCTTGTGGCGCTTCTTCGACGCCACACCACGCTTGACACGTGCCATTTCGGTTCCTCCTCTTTCTCGGTCGTCTCAGCGCTCGGCGAGGAGGCGCTTGATCTTCTTCTCGTCGCTCGAATGCACGTCGGCATCACGGTCGAGGCGGTGCTTGCGCGACGACGTCTTGTATTCGAACTTGTGCTGGTTGTTCTGCTGCTCGTGACGCAGACGACCGGTTCCGGTCTTCTTGAATCGCTTAGCTGCCGTCTTCGACGTTTTCATCTTCGGCATCGGATGCTCCTTCTTCTGGTTCGCTGGCGACGACCGTTTCCGGCGCCTGTTCGGCTTCGGCCTGTTCAGCCTGGGCCTTGCGCTCGGCTTCGAGTGCCGCCTTCTTCATCGCTTCCTGGGCTTGCTTGTCCGGCGACAGGGTCATCGACATGCTGCGACCCTCGAGGCGCGCTTGCGTATCGACCTTTGCTGCCGGACCCACCGCTTCGAGCACGTCGTCGAGGATCTTCGACCCGAGCTCTGGGTGTGCCATCTCGCGTCCGCGGAACTGCAAGGTGATCTTGACCTTGTGACCCTCGTCGATGAAGCGGATCACATTGCGTGTCTTGGTGTCGAAGTCACCCTTGCCGATCTTCGGCCGGTACTTGACTTCCTTCACCGACACGTTGGTCGATTTCTTGCGGGCTTCCTTGGCCTTCTGGCCTTCCTCGTACTTGAACTTCCCGTAGTCCATGATCCGGCAGACGGGAGGGTTGGCGTTCGGGGCCACTTCGACCAAGTCGAGTTCGAGACCTCGGGCCATCCTCAGCGCTTCGGGAACGGGCTTGATTCCGAGTTGATCCCCGGTGGGTCCGATGAGTCGGACTTCGCGGGACCGGATGCGGTCGTTCACGCGGTGCTGGTCGCCCCGTTGTTCTGGTCGCGGTGCTATGGCTGATCACTCCTGTGCAATGGGCCTCCCCAGTGTCTGAATATGGTGGTGCTCGACGCGAACCGCACGCGGAGCGACCATCAGGAGAACCTGCGGGTCTCAGCCTTGTGACCTGGACGCACCGGTCGCATCACTGCGGGTGGTGGCCAGGTGGGGGTCTCCCCCACTTCGCCTCAATTGTGGTCGGTAGGGTAGCGCACGTGAGTGATGAAACCTCTGATCCCACGGTGGGCGATGGCTCCACCGCCGACGACACCGAATTCGAGCTCGACGACGAGCAGCTCGACATGATCGCCCAGGCAGAGCGCGAGATGAGCGAGGCCCGCGCCCGACTGGCGGACGTTCCTGCGGAGGTCGTGGTCACCAACCACGTGATGGGGCTCTACGAGCTGGCCGCGATCCATCTGTCGGCGTCACCGCCCGACCTGCGTCAGGCGGTCCTGGCGATCGATGCGGTGGCGTGCCTGGTCGACGGGCTCGGCGATCGGCTCGGCGAGGACGCCCCGACGATGCAGGACGCGCTGGCGAACATCCGGCTGGCCTTCGTCCAGATCAAGGGCCAGGTCGACGCGGCCTCCGACGCGCCGTCCGGCTGAATCGCCCCGAGGGAGCGTCGCGGACCCGTCCGTCGCTGACCTCGACACCCTCCTCTCGCAGCAGCTGCGCCTGCAGCAGCGGATCACCGGCGACGAGTTGCCCCGACGCGTTGACCACCCGCCACCAGGGGACGTCGACGTCGGTGGTGGCCAGGATCCTTCCGACGAGGCGTGCCTGCTTGGGGTGGCCGGCGACATCGGCGACGTCGCCGTAGGTGGTCACCTCGCCCTCGCGCAGGGCCATCAACACGTCGATGATCTGCCGCTCGCGATCAGCGGCCGGATCGGTCATCGACGGACGTTGGCCGCTTCCCACCGGCCGAACTTCGCCAGCAGGTCGAAGCTGACCTCGGCACCGGCCTCGATGGTGCGGGTGCCGTCGGCGATCTCGATGCAGTGGAACGGGTGCTCGGTGCCGTTGTCGGCTGTGACGACCCCGAGTCCGGACTGCTCGTCGAACGACGGTCACGACGCCGCGCCGGCCGGTTCCGCGATCGAGTTCCGTCACGGCACGATCTTGGCGATCGCCATCTCGACGAGATCGGTGGCGCCTGCGTCGATCAACGCTGGGATCACCAGGTTGATCTTCTGCTTCTCGACGACCGATTCGACGGCGTACCCGCCCCCGGCGAGCGGGGACAGCGTCGGCGACTTCATCGACGGCAGCACGGCGAGGACGGCCTCCTTGCGCTCTTCGGTGACGTTGAGCTTCAGCAGCACCTTGCCACGGGCGTCGAGCACGCCGTTCAGCAGCGTCATGATCTGTTCCATCGCTCGACGCTTCTCGGGATCCTTGGCAGCAGCCGGGTTGGCCACGACCTCGGTGTAGCTGAGCAGGATCGTGTCGATCACCTTCAGGCCAGCAGCACGGAGCGCCCGACCCGTCTCGGTGATCTCGACGACGCAATCGGCGATGTCGGGAATCTTGGCCTCGGTGGCACCGTAGGAGAGCCTCACCTCGGCGTCGACGCCGCGGTCGGCGAAGAACCGCTTGGTGAGCTCCGGGTACTCCGACTGCACCCGGACGCCGCTCGGAAGGTCGGCTGCCGACGTCGCCGGGTTGTCACCGGCGACAGCGACCACGAGCTTGATCGGGTTGCTGGTCGCCTTGGAGTACTTGAGTTCGCCGAGGCTCTCGACGACGCTGCCGGTCTCCTCCACCCAGTCGCGACCCGTGATCCCGATGTCGAAGAGCCCTTCGGCGACATACATCGGGATCTCCTGCGGGCGCAGGATGCGCACCGAGTCGATCCGGGGGTCGTCGATCGTCGCCTGGTAGTCGACGGTGGAGGAACGGCTCACCGGCAGGTCGGCAGCAGCGAAGAGTTCGAGCGTCGCCTTCTCCAGGGAGCCTTTCGGAAGGACCAGTCGCAACATGCCCGCCGAGGCTAACCACCCACCCCGACATCCGCCCCGACATTTGCGTCGAGATTCCGGGCAATGGAGGTGCGGGCGGGTCAGTGGCCGGTTTCGGTGTCGTGGAGCAGCCGCAGGGCATGCGGCAGCACGTCGATCACCGCATCGAGCTGTTCGACACATCCCTTGGTGCTGCCGGGCGTGTTGACGACGATCGCCCCGCCACGGATGCCGGCGAGACCACGGGAGAGCCGACCGAGCGGATTGCACAGGCGCATCGCCTCGGCCAGGCCGGGCGCCTCGCGCTCGATCACCGCTCGGGTTCCCTCCGGCGTCTGGTCACGGGGGGCGAACCCCGTGCCGCCCGTCGACACGACCAGACCGGCGAAGCCGTCACACAACGACACCAGCGCCTCGGCGACCAGGTCGGCGCCGTCGGCGGTCACCCGATGGTCGACGACATCGAAACCGTTGGCCGTCAGGTGCTCGACGAGCGCTCGCCCGCTCAGGTCGTCGCGGGTTCCGTGGACGACGCCGTCGCTGACGGTCAGCACCTTGGCGAGCGGTCGGGCGGCGTCGGTCACGGCACTCGACGGTACCGAATCAGCACCATCCCGTCGGTGTCGGCATCCTGGGGAAGCACGCGCCACCCCTGCTCGAACGATCGCCACGTTCCGGCCGGTGGGGCCGACGGGTCGACCTCGAAGCCCGCCGGCGTGGGATGATCCACCGATTCCGCTGCCGTGATCGTGCACACGCTGTACACCAACCGGCCTCCGGGGGCGACCAGGTCGGCCGCCGACGCCAGCAACCGCGCCTGGAGCGCGGCGAGCTCGACGATGTCGTTCGACTCGATCCGCCAGCGAGCATCGGCCCGACGGCGCAGCGCTCCCAGTCCGGAGCACGGCGCATCGAGCAGCACGGCATCGAACGACGCCGAGCGGAACGGTGCCGCCAGTCCGTCGGCGGCGACCACCGGCAGGTCGAGGTCGAGGGTTGCCGCGTTCTCCTGCACGAGACGGGCGCGGCCGAGCCGTTGATCGGCTGCCACGACACGCGCGCCGGCGTTCGCCATCGCCGTCGCCTTGCCGCCCGGGGCCGCACACACGTCGAGCACACGCTCGCCCTGAGTGACGGCGACGGCGGCGGCCACCCACTGCGACGACTCGTCCTGGACGTATCCGTCAGCACGCGTCGTCACCGAGGGCGCCTCGTTCATCCGCTCGAGCGCCGAGGTCGCGTCGTCACCGAGTTCGCTCCGGAACCGATCGACGATCCAGTCCGGATAACTCAGCCGGGCCCCCTCCGACGGCCAGCTCATCTCCCCGATGGCCAGCCGCGACACCTTGCGGAGCACCGCGTTGACGAACCCGCGGGTGCGTTTCGGTGCGAGCCCCACGGTCTCGCCGACCGCCGCATGCGGCGGCACGCCCGCGAAGACCAACTGATACGCGCCGAGCCGCAGCACCGAACGGGTCGCGTCGTCGGGTGGCGAGGTCACGAACCGGTCGACGATCGAGTCGCACGCACGACGCATCCGCGTCGTGCCGTACACGAGCTCGGTGACGAAGCGACGGTCCATGTCGGAGAGCCCCGAGGTGGCGAGCATCGGCCCGAGCACGAGGTTCGCATACGCACCGTCGGCCTCGATCCGCCGCAACGCATCGAGCGCCACCCGGCGCGCCGAGCGGTCGCCGGCGGGGCCGGAGCGGCTGGTGTGCAGATCGCCACCGCGCGGGGAGCGTTGCGTCACAGCGTGCCGAACAGTTCGTCGGCGGTCGGGCGGGCGCCGTTGCGCCAGGCATCGAAGCTCATCGGAGCCTTTCCCTCGGGTTGCACGGTCTCGGGACGGACCACGCCGTCGACGAGCCGGGCGGCGTTGATCTTGAGGCGCTTGCCGCGAAACGTGGTCCACGCACCACCGACGCGGATCAAGCGGTGCACGTCCTGCGCCGGTCGGCTCCAGTCGATCTCGAAGTCGGCCGATGCGAACTTCGCGGCGTGGGTGACCTCGCCCACCTGTGGTTCGGGTTCGCCGAGCGGGGAGCCGAGGGTGTCGACGAGGAGTTGCGTGCCCACCTCGACCAGCTCCGCGCGCAGCTCGGCGGCCGTGGTCTCCGCTCCGATCGGCACCTCACGACGGGCGTACACACCTCCGGTGTCGAGGCCCTCCTCCAGCGCCATCACGCACACGCCCGTCACCTCGTCGCCTGCCAGCAGCGCCCGCTCGACCGGAGCCGCGCCACGCCACCGAGGGAGCAACGAGAAGTGCAGGTTGACCATCGGCAACACGTCGAGCACATGGGGCTTGATGATCTGCCCGAACGCGACGACCACGCCCAACTCGGCGCCCTGCTCGCTCACGGCGGCCAGCGCGTCGTCGACATGGTGCGACACCGGCAGGCCGAGTTCGAGGGCAGCCGCCTTCACCGGGCTCGGCGAGACCTCACTCCCCCGACCTCGGCGCTTGTCGACCCGCGTCACCACCAGGACGACCTCGTGGCCGGCGTCGACCAGCGCTCGCAACGGGGGCACCGCCATCTCGGGCGTCCCGAGGTAGACGAGCTTCACGCTCCGCTCCCCACCAGGTCGTTCATCCGAGACCGAGACGACGACGGATCGGCGGGCGCGCTGCCTGACGAGCGGCCTCCTCCTCGATCCGGCGGTACTCCTTCATCGCTTCCTTGCGCTGGTCGCCCTCGAGACGATCGAACATCAGGACACCGTTGAGGTGGTCGATCTCGTGCTGGAACATCCGAGCTTCGAGTTCGTCGGCCTCGATCTCGATGATCTCGCCATTGAGATCGACGCCGCGCACGAGGACGGTCTTCGGGCGGAGCATCTCGACGTAGAGGCCGGGAATCGACAGGCACCCCTCGTCGTACACCCACTCACCGTCGGATTCGACGACCTCGGGGTTGATGATCGCGAGTGGCCGCTCGTCGATGTCCCAGACGACGACCTGCTTCTGCACGCCGATCTGCGGTGCAGCCAGGGCGATTCCGTTCCCGGAGTCGACCAACGTGTCGAACATGTCGTCGACGAGGCGGATGATCTTGCCGTCGACGTCGTCGACCTGAGAGGCAACGGTCTTCAGTACGGGGTCGCCGTAGGTGCGGATCGTGTACGACATCCGTGTCAGGCTAGAGGCAGTGGCCAGCGACCAGTACTTCGACGACGACCCGACCGTGCCCTCGTCTCCGCTCGTCGTCGACGTCACCCTGCCCGACACGGCATTCACGATGGAGACCGACCGCGGCGTGTTCTCCCACGGCCACCTCGACACGGCGACCTCGATGCTGCTGCGAGCTTCACTCCCGCTCGCCCCGTCCGGGGACGTGTTGGACCTCGGCTGCGGTGCCGGGCCGATCGCGCTCGCGATGGCACGGCGTTCGCCCGGCGCCACGGTCTGGGCCGTCGACGTGAACGCTCGTGCACGGGACCTCTGTCGCCGCAACGCCGAACGGAACGAGCTGCCCAACATCGTGGTCGCCCATCCGGAGGAGGTGCCCGGCGAGGTGCGCTTCTCGACCATCTGGTCGAATCCGCCGATCCGAATCGGCAAGAGCGCCCTCCACGACCTGTTGCTCACCTGGCTCGGACGACTCGTCCCCACCGGCAACGCGGCGCTCGTCGTCCAGAAACATCTCGGCGCGGACTCCCTGCAGCGATGGCTCGACGGGCAGGGCTACGTCTGCGAACGTCTCACGTCGAAGGCCGGGTTCCGTCTGTTCGCCGTCCGGCCCGCCGAGGAGTTGTCGGCATGATCGACCTCGCGGACATCCGCGCAGCAGCGCTCGCAATCGCTCCGGCGGCGATCGTGACGCCGGTGCTGCGATCCGACGATCTCGACGAGCTCGCGGGCGCGTCGGTGTTCGCCAAGGACGAGTCACAGCAGCGCGCTGGAGCGTTCAAGTTCCGTGGCGCCTACCACCGGCTCGTCCGGATCCCGCTCGACGACCGGGAACGGGGCGTCGTCGCGGTGTCATCGGGCAACCACGGCGCAGCGGTCGCCTGCGCCGCTGACCTGCTCGGGATGCACGCCACGATCCACGTTCCCGAGGACGTGGCGGCGGCCAAACGCTCGCTGATCGAGCACTTCGGCGCCGACATCGTCACGTTCCCCCGTGCGGTCGTCGACCGCGAAGCCGCTGCCCGTGCACAGGTCGCCGAGACCGGCGCGACGTTCGTCCATCCGTTCGAGGATCCGATGGTGATGGCCGGGCAGGGAACCGCTGCGCTCGAACTCCACGACCAGGTCGGTGCCCTCGACGTCCTGCTGGTGCCGATGTCGGGTGGCGGACTGATGGCCGGCTGCGCGTCGGCGATGCGCCAGCTCGATCCGGGCTGTGAGCTGATCGGGGTCGAACCGTCAGCCGGCGACGACACGAGGCAGTCGTTCGCCGCCGGACATCCGGTGCGAATCGCCCAGCCCGACACGATCGCCGACGGCCTCGCGGTCACGGCGCCGGGCGCCGCCACGTTCGCCATCAACCGCGAACTGGTCAGCGATGTCGTCACGGTGACCGACGCCCAGCTCGTCGATGCGATGCGTCGCTCGCTGGCGTTGCTGGGGCGGCGGCTCGAACCGAGCGGTGTCGCCGGTGTCGCCGCGGTGCTCCACGACCCTGCCCGCTTCGCGAACCGCCGCGTCGGCATCATCCTCTCCGGCGGCAACATCGACCGGCAGCGCTTCGACGCGCTCACCGCTCCGTCCGGCTGATTCGAGCAGCGGACTCAGACGGTCCAGTCGACGGGATGCAGCGAGTCGCGTTCGTAACGACAGAAGGTTCCCGTCTGCACGTGCTGGCGGAGATGGTCCGCAACCGCCGGGCTCGACTCGGCGAGGCGCGTGAGTGAATAGCGAATCGATCGTGTCACGCTGCCCCGGGCTCGTTCCGCGTCGTCGAGCACCACGCGATCGCGACCGCCCAGCCCGGTCGCCCGCTTCAACTCCTCGATGAGGTAGTCCCGATCGCGCTCGGCGAGCTCGGCGCGGCCGAGATCGTTGTGAACGCGTGCGTCGGCGATGTCCTCGTCGATCTCGCCGAGGCGTCGACGGTAGGCAGCCTTCGCATGCTCGTCGAGCACGGGAATCCCCCGGTCGAGTGGTGTGCGCTGATCGGATCCGGTCTCCATCCGGACCAGGTCGGCGGCGTGGAACTCACGGTCGGGTTCGGCCAACAGCCGTGCGATGTAGCGGTAGCCCTTGAGGTCGCGGACGACCGTCGACGAGGTGCCCCACCCGACCGTGCGCATGTCTCCATCGGCGCGGAACACCCCGTGCGGCGTCACCGACGGAGCCCCGACAGGAGCGGGGGATCCGATCAGTTCGTCCACCCGTTCGGCCCACCACTCCGCCCCGAACGAGGCGAGGGCGTCCCGAGCGCTCCGACGCTCGAACGTCGCTTCGGCTGCTCCCCCGGCCAGCTGGTAGGCATCGGCCATGACCAGCCGAGCGAGGGCGGCATCGAACGGTGCGCCCATGCTGTTCAGCTCGGCGATCGAACGGCTCACCTCGCCGATGGCGCGTTCGGGCTCGCCATCGAGGACCGACGCGCAACCGTGCGCGAGCAGTGCTCGTGCCCGCAGCATCGGCGACGGATACGCCGCGGCCGTCTCGTCGATCGCGGCGGCAGCTCGCTCGAGCGTGACCCGATCGCCGCGGGCATAGGCGATCTCCGCCTGGGCGTCGTGGAGTGGAAACAGGCGCAGCGGCCCGAACGGTGGCCGCTCCTTGGACGGAGCGTCGATCGGATGCTCGATCGCGTGGGCGATCATCGCTGCCGCCCCGTCGGCGTCGCCGCGGGCGAGGTGCACGAGCGCGAGACCGGGCTGCGGCGACCAGCCGTGCGCGCTCGCCTCGGTGTACGCCTGCTCCGCGCCGTCGAGATCGCCCGCACGGAGCCGGACGTTGCCGAGCTCCACCAGTGGCCATCCGAACTCGCGGCGCATCCACGGGCGCAGCTCCTCGCATGCGGCGAGCGCCTCGGCCTCGGCGAGTTCGCAGGTGCCGCTGAGCCGCAGCACTTCGGCGCGGTGGACACGGCAGCGTCCGTTGATGCCGCCGTACGCGGCTCCGTGACGCCAGTGCTCCATCACGTCGGTCCACTGTGCAGCGAGATCGGGGCGCATCAGGCCCTGCGCGGCACAGATGATCTCGCAGTACATCATGCCGGTCGTCAGCGGGTCGGCCGCCCCGGACATCAACAGGGCACCGACCTCGTCGAGCAGGTCGAGCCCTTCGTCGACCTCCCCGTCGAAGATCGTGAGACGAGCCGTGCAGGTCCGCCCGATCACGACGGCCGGCACGACACCGTGCCGCTCGCCCAGTTCGATGGCAGCAGCGGCCTCGACGCGTGCCGCCTCCATCGATCCGCACATGAAGCGTTCGTAGGCCTTGACCATCGCGATGATCGCCCGCACCGGGTGGTCGTCGATTCCCTCGAGGTGCCGCTCGGCGCAGCGCAACCAGCCTCGCACCGGTGCCATCAGCCCCGTGTCCATCATCAGGTACATCGCGACCATCGCGGCGACGCGGCCCGCCTCGACCTGCTCTCCCCGCTGGACGAGGAGGGAGTGCAGGTCCTCCCACGACCCGACGCACCCGTCGAAGTCGCCGGCACCGTACGCGGCCTCGGCTCGGGCCTCGAGGCAGTCGGCCGAGCCGGCGGCACCTTCGACGTCGAGCAGGTGCACCGCTTCGGTCCAGTCCCCCAGCTCCATCGCCCGCCGCGCGGCTCGGACGCGCTCCGCGAGTGCGTCGGTTGCCATGTCGCATTGTGACACCGACTGTCACGCCTGGTTCGTATCCGGCCCAGTGGGGGCCGGGCCGTCAACCCGAGGAGACACACCATGCACATCACCAAGAACGACATCCCGGTCAAGATCGACGCTCCGGGCGCAGTCGCCCGACAGCAGACCGACTTCGGCGCAGCCTTCGGCGTGATGGGTGCCGAGTTCTTCACGATGGCCAAGGGCGCCGACCTCGCTCCGCTCCTCGTCGGCCTGCACGGCGACATGTGCCAGGCGGCGCACTGGGGGTACGTGATCGACGGCAACGTCACGGTCACCTACAGCGACGACACCACCGAGACCTGCGCCGAGGGCGATCTCTTCCACTGGCCCGCCGGGCACAGCGTGCGTGTCGAGGAGGACGCGAACCTGATCCTGTTCAGCCCTCAGTCCGAGCACACCCCCGTGCTCGACCATCTCAAGAACAAGATGGGTGTCTGAGCAGCGCGAGCGATCAGATCCGGGGTGGGTCGACCTCGACACGGACGCGTGAGCCACTGGGACGCTGCGCAGCGTTGAGAGCGAGCCCGAGCGTGTCCCAGTCGGGCGCCCGCACGAGGAAGCGGTCGGCGCCGTCCCCACCGACCTGGATGTCGGTGGGGAGCTGCTCGACCACCTCGGATGCGCCGGTGCCGGACACCACCGCCAGCGCCCCGAAGGGTGGCAGGCCGAGCGACTCGCGACGTACGCGTTCGGCCTCGAGCACCCTCGACGGATCGCCGGCGGCCGCCGCAAGGATCACCTCGTGCTCCGGGGAGAAGGTCTGGATCATCACCTCCGGTGCGATGCGGCCCGCCCGCACGATCAACGCCAGTGCCTGCTCGCTCGCCCGGAACCGGGGCGCGAGCATCTCGGAGTCGAACTCCAGGAACGACACCACATCTGCGGCCCCGACCCGGTGCAGCACCGCTTCGGTGCCGACGTAGACCCCGGCGCGGGCGGGCGGATCGGCGTCGGATCCCGTGACCGACACGACGGGGCGAGCGGCCGCGGCCTCCAACTCCTCGCGCAGGCGGGTGACGCCCGGGCGCAGGTTGGCGAACCGGCTCGCACCGCAGACCTGGCACACCGGCGGCCGAGCGGCCCCGCACCGTCGGCACGACAGGCGACCGTCGTCGTCGAGGCCGACGGCGGCATCGCACTGCTCGCACCGGATCAGCGAGCGACACTGTCGGCACGCGAGCACCCGTGCCCGCCCGGTGATGTTGCTGACACACACCACCGTCAGCGATGGATCGCGCAATCGCTCGATCAGCGCGGAGGTGACGAGCGAGCGTTTCCAGGGGTCCTCGTCGGTGCGATCGACCACCGTCACCCTCGGCCAACCGGCCCGCTCGCGCGCCGCCGGGGGGTGCACGACGCCTCGCTCACCTGCGTACTCGACCACCGAGGTCAGCGTCGGCGTGGGCGACACGAGCACGAACGGCACTCCCGCTCGACGACAACGCTCCACGATCACGTCGCGCGCATGCCAGGTCGGTGTCCGTTCGTTCTGCAGCGCCTCGTCGTGCTCGTCGAGCACCACGGCCGCCGCCAGCCCCGGACACGGCGCCCAGGCTGCCGACCTCGTGCCGATCACGACATCGACGCCGCCTGCCGCTGCCGCCCAGTCGTCAGGTGCGATCGCCACCGACAGCCCCGCCCGTCGCAACCTCGTCGCGAGGAGCATCACGGCATCGTGCTCGGGTGCCACCACGAGTGTCGGCCCCGACGCGACGGCAGCGAGCACCGTCGGCATCACGTCGACACGCGGTGGCAGGCGGAGCACGCCGCCGCCGGCCTCCAGCAGCTCTCGCGTCGCCGGCGAGACGGGTGCGGGCGCCATGCCGGTTCGTCGATCCGTCGGCAGCGCCACCACCGCCCGGCCCGGTGACGCCGTGACCAGGAACGGCCGGATCCGCCGGGCCGCCCATCGGATCGACGCCCACTCGGCGAGCGCGAAGAGTTCGGGTCCGGGGCCGTGACCCGTCACCTTCGCGATCGGTTTGAGCGATTCGACCGGGCGGCCATCCGACGACGAGTCGGAGATCGCTGCGACCCAGCCACCGATCCGGCGGCCGTGGAGTTCGACCCGCACGATCGTTCCCACGCGGACTCGCGCCGACAGATCCTGTGGAATCAGGTAGTCGAACTGCTTGTCGAGCCCCGTGACGTCGGGAACGACGGTGGCAACGCTCGCCACCGGGAGTGGCTCAGACGCCGACGGCCGACTTGAACTCGTCGAGGCGGCTGAGATCCTCCCACGGGAAGCCGGCGCGACCGAAGTGACCGTACGCGGCCGAGCGCTTGTAGATCGGGCGCTTCAGGTCGAGGTCGCGCACGATGGCGCCCGGACGGAGGTCGAACACCGATCGGACCGCAGCCTCGATCACTGCAGGGTCGACGTGCGACGTCCCGAAGGTCTCGACGAGGATGCTCATCGGCTGCGCCATGCCGATGGCGTAGGCCAACTGCACCTCGCAGCGATCAGCGGCGCCGGAGGCGACGACGTGCTTGGCGACCCAGCGACCGGCGTACGCGGCCGAGCGGTCGACCTTGCTCGGGTCCTTGCCGGAGAAGGCGCCACCGCCGTGGCGGCCCATGCCGCCGTACGTGTCGACGATGATCTTGCGGCCGGTGAGGCCGGCGTCGGCGAAGGGGCCGCCGCGCACGAACTGCCCGGTCGGGTTGACGTAGATCTCGAAGTCGTCGTCGGCGAAGCGCTCGGGGATCGTGGGCCGGATCACCTGGTCGATCAGATCCGGCCGGATGACGGTGTCGCGATCGACGCCGTCCTGGTGCTGGGTGCTGATCAGCACGGCCTTCAGCGCCACGGGCCAGCCGTTGTGGTACTCGTAGGTGACCTGGGTCTTGCCGTCGGGGCGAAGGTACGGGACCTGGCCGGACTTGCGGACCTCGGCGAGGCGCTCGGACAGCCGGTGGGCGGTCCAGATCGGCAGCGGCATCAGATCGTCGGTCTCGTTGCAGGCGTAGCCGAACATCATGCCCTGGTCGCCGGCGCCCTGGAGATTGAGGATGTCCTCGCCGGACTTGCCGCCCCGGACCTCTTCGCTCGTGTCGACGCCCTGGGCGATGTCGGGGCTCTGCTCGTCGATCGACACGATCACGCCGCACGTGTTGCCGTCGAAACCGTAGGCCGCGTTGTCGTAGCCGATGCCGTTGATCGTCTCGCGGGCGATCTTCGGGATGTCGACGTAGGCCGACGTGGTGATCTCGCCGGCGATGACACACAGTCCTGTGGTCAGCAGCGTTTCGCAGGCGACACGGCCATCGGGGTCCTCGGTGAGGATCGCGTCGAGAACGGCATCGGAGACCTGGTCGGCCATCTTGTCGGGATGGCCTTCGGTGACGCTTTCGGAGGTGAACGTGTACGTGCTCATGCAAAGTCCTGTCGATGTGTCGAGCGGATGGAGACGAGAATGTCAGTGATGGTGTCGATGACGGCCCGAGCGACATCTCGCTTCGATGCGAGGTCGATCTCGACAGGCTCCGCGTCGGGCCGCAACAGCGTAACCGCGTTTGTGTCGTGTGCGAAGCCAACCGCGGGCGCGCTGACGTCGTTGGCCACGATCAGGTCGAGGCGTTTCGACCGGAGCTTCTCGGTGGCGTTGGCGAGCAGATCGTCGGTCTCGGCGGCGAATCCCACCAACACCTGATCGGAGCGCTTCGACGCACCGAGGCCGGCCAGGATGTCCGGTGTTGGTTCCAACACGATCTCGGGTGTGCCGTCGCGCTTCTTGAGCTTGCGGTCGGCGGCGGCCTTGGGGCGGAAGTCGGCAACAGCGGCGCTCATCACGATCACGTCGTGATCGGCGGCTGCCGCAATCATCGCCTGCTGCATCTCCTCGGCCGTCTCGACCTCGACGACGCTGACGCCGTGTGGCGTGGGCAACGAGACCGTCGAGACCAACGTGACGCGTGCACCACGGGCCGAGGCTTCCGCAGCGACGGCGTACCCCTGTTTGCCGGAACTCCGGTTGGCGATCACCCGGACCGCGTCGATCGGTTCGCGGGTGCCCCCCGCCGACACGACGACCGAGACGCCCTCGAGATCGCGCGGCCCGAGCACTCGCTCGACCGCCGCGACGATCGCTCCGGGATCGGCGAGGCGGCCGGCGCCGACATCGCCGCCGGCGAGCCGCCCGGCCTCGGGCTCGACGATGTGCACGCCACGGGCTCGCAGCACCGCCACGTTGTCGACGACGCTCGGGTGCTCCCACATCTCGGTGTGCATCGCCGGGCACACCACAACGGGCGCCCGCGTGGCGATCAGGGTGTTGGTGAGCAGATCGGTCGACAGGCCCATGCGGTAGGCGGCCAGCAGCCGTGCGGTCGCCGGGGCCACCAGGATCAGGTCGGCGCCTTGGCCGATCTTCGTGTGCGGAATCGGCGTCGTCGCGTTGTCCCACAGTTCGGTCTGCACCGGCTCGCTCGCGAGAGCGCTGAGGGTGGTGCGGCCGATGAAGTGCTCCGCCCCCTCGGTCATGATCGGCACGACGTGGGCTCCGGCGTCGACGAGCCGACGGCAGACCTCGACCGCCTTGTAGGCGGCGATCCCCCCGGTGACCCCGAGCACGATCCGCTTGCCTGCGAGCACCGGTCTCCCCTCCCGTACGGCTCCGCGCTGGGTCGCGGTGCTCAGTCGCCGGTTTCGGCGGATGCCGTTTCGGCGGCAGCGGCGTCGGCCATCGCCTGCGCCTCGGCCTCGGCGTCGAACTCCACGATCTCCGCGATCTCTTCCGGCGCCTCGGTCCAGACGATCTTGTGCTCGGAGATCTCCTCGAACGCAATCGACAGCGGCTTGCGAGCCACCGAGGACACCTGCGGCGGGATCATGTGGCCGAGGCCGTCACCGAGCTGGTTGAAGTACGAGTTGATGTTGCGAGCCCGACGGGCCGCCAGCGTGACCAGGGTGAACTTGGAATCGACCGTCCCGAGAAGACTCTCGATGGGAGGATTGATCATCGTGTCGTGGTCGAGCGCCATAGTGGAGTGATCCTACCGTCGCCTCACCGGGGCCGTGCGCCATCGATCAGCTGCAGCATCTCGGCGATCGTGTGGTCGAGATCGTCGTTGACCACGATGTGGTCGGCGAGCTCCCGGCCGATCGGCTCCTCGATCTCGGCCTTCTTGAGGCGAGCGAGCACCTTGTCGCCCGGATCGCCCCGCCCTCTCAGGCGGCGTTCCTGCTCTTCTCGTGACGGTGGCACCACGAACAGCAGCAGCGCATCGGGAAAGAGCCGTTTGACCTGCTGCGCGCCGTCGACCTCGATCTCGAGCACGACATCCTGCTCCCCGTCGGGCGACGGGCGTCGGGGTGCCGTAGTAGTTGCCGAGGAACTCGGTCCACTCGAGGAATCCACCCTCCGCGATGCGTCGTTCGAACGCAGCGGTGTCGGTGAACACGTACGCGTCGTCGGATTCCGACGGTCGTCGCTCACGTGTCGTCCACGAGCGGCTCAGCCAGAGTCGCGGGTCACGACGTACGAGGGCGTCGACGATGGTGCCTTTGCCGACCCCACCGGGGCCGGAGACGACGACGATCACTTCGTGACCGTTCAGCTACCGAGCAACTCGAGCAGCTTCGCCTTCTGCTGGGCGCCGAGGCCCTGCACGCGACGGTTGTCGGCGATCTCGATGTCGTCCATGATCTTGCGAGCCTTCACCTTGCCCACACCGGGCAGGGACTCGAGCAGCGAGACCACCTTGAGTTTGCCGACATTGACGTCGTCGGAGGAGAGTGCGTCGGCGAGGGACATCGAGCCCATCTTCAGGCGGGCCTTGATCTCGGCGCGAGCGGCACGCGCTTCGGCCGCCTTCGCCAATGCCGCCGTGCGCTGCTCGGGGGTCAGCTGTGGGGGTGTAGCCATGAGGTCAAGCTAGCGCAGCGATCTCCGAGAGTCGGGACACTCCGCGGCGCTCCGCCCAGGCGATCACCTCGGCCTGCACCCGTTGCGCCGCCGCCGGGTCGGCGAACGACGCGGTGCCGACCTGGACCGCACAGGCACCGGCGAGCAGGAACTCGATCGCATCCCAACCCGAGGCCACACCGCCGACACCGACGATCGGCACATCGGGGAGGGCCCGGTGGACATCGTGAACCGCGCGCACGGCCACCGGGTGGATCGCCCGACCCGACAGCCCCCCGCCGCCCGCGCCGAGCGTCGGTGCGAGCGTGTCGGGGTCGTAGGCCAAGCCGAGCAGGGTGTTGATGCAGGTCACCGCCTCGGCGCCGGCGCCGACGACCGCGTCGGCGACCTCGACGATGCGGTCGGTGTTCGCGCTCAGCTTCGCCCAGCGGGGGCGGCCGCAGGCCGCGGTTGCTGCCACGACCTCGGCCGACAGCGCTGCGTCGTGCGCGAAGATCGAACCCCGGCCCTCGAGGTTCGGGCACGAGAGGTTGACCTCGACCGCGACCACCGACGCCGGCGCGTCGGCGAGGAGGGCAGCCGCTGCGGCGTAGTCGTCGACCGAGCGACCCCAGATGCTGGCGACGATCGTGGCTCCCGTCGACGCCAGATCGTCGACGACGTGTTCGAGCCAGTACTGCACGCCCGGGCCCTGGAGGCCGACGGCATTCATCATCCCGGCTGCGGTCGGGTGCAGGCGGGGCGCCGGATTGCCCGGCCACTCGTAGGGAGCGAGCGACTTCGTGACGATTGCGCCGAGGGCGCCGAAGTCGAGATAGTCCGCGAACTCGGTGCCGTAGCCGACCGTTCCCGAGGCCGTCATCACCGGTGCAGCCAGCCGCACCGATCCGACCTGCACCGCGGTGTCGATCACGACGCTCCGGAGGGAGCGACGCCGGCGCCGTGGTACTCCTGCAGCGTCTTGACCGTGAGGCGATCGCCGTCGCGCTCGGCGAGGCCCTGCACGGCTGCGAGGGCTGCGTCGACCGTGGTGACGCAGCTGACCCGGTGGAGGCTCGCCGCTTTGCGGATCGCCTCGCCGTCGCTGCGACCCAGACGCCCGCGTGGCGTGTTGACGACGAAGCTGATCTTGCCCGCCGCGATCAGGTCGACCGCGGTCACACGACGGTCGTCGTCGGGCGACACCGCTCCCTGCTCGCTCGAACGCTCCTGCACCTTGGCGACCACCTGGTCGACCGGGGCGTCGAACGCCGCCAGGTAGGCCGCAGTGCCCTCGGTCGCCACGATCCCGAGCCCGAGGGCCCGGAAGCGCTGGGCAACCACGAGACCCGCCGGTTTGTCCGGATCGGCGAGCGAGAGGAAGACCGTTCCCTCGGTGGGCAGGAACGTACCCGCGGCGAGCTCGGCCTTGTAGAAGGCCTTGCCGAACGTGTCGGCGATGCCCATCACCTCGCCGGTCGAGCGCATCTCGGGTCCGAGCGCAGGGTCGACCTCGGGGAACCGGTTGAACGGCAGGACGGCCTCCTTGACGGCGACATGCCCACCGACCGGCGGACGCAGGAGCCCCTCCTCGCGCAGTTCGGCGAGCGTGGCACCGAGCATCACGCGGGTGGCGACCTTGGCCAACGGAACACCGGTCGCCTTGGCGACGAACGGCACCGTACGGCTCGCACGCGGGTTGGCCTCGATCACGTACACGGTGGTACCGATCACCGCGTACTGCACGTTGATCAGCCCGCGGACGTCGAGACGCTTTGCGATCGCTGCGGTGTAGGACTCGATGACCTCGACCACCCACGACGGCAGGGTCGGCGGTGGGATCGCGCAGGCGGAGTCGCCGCTGTGCACACCGGCCTCCTCGACGTGCTCCATCACGCCGCCGATCAACACGTCGCCGGTGTGATCGCGGATCGCATCGACGTCGACCTCGGTCGCATCGGCGAGGAACCGGTCGATCAGGACCGGCCGTTCGGCAGACAGCCCGCCCTCCTTGCCGAGGCTGCCGAAGCCGGCCAGCTCCGCCATCGCGTTCGCCAGATGGTTGCGGTCGTGGACGATCTGCATGGCCCGCCCGCCGAGCACGTAGCTCGGCCTGACGAGCACCGGGAACCCGATGTCGTCGGTGATCGCCAGCGCCTGCTCGAGGTCGACGGCGGTGCCGCCCGGCGGTTGCGGGATGCGGAGTTCGTCGCAGATCGCATTCCACCGTTCGCGGTCCTCGGCGGCGTCGATCGAGTCCGGCGAGGTGCCCGCCACCAGTTCGGCGGGGATCAGGCCGGACAGCTTGAGCGGCGTCTGACCACCCAGCGACACGATCACGGCCTCGGGCTGTTCGGCCGCCAGCACGTTGAGCACGTCCTCCTGCGTCAGCGGCTCGAAGTAGAGCCGGTCGGAGGTGTCGTAGTCGGTCGACACGGTCTCGGGGTTGCAGTTCACCATGATCGTCTCGAACCCTGCGTCGCGCAGGGCGAACGAGGCGTGCACACAGCAGTAGTCGAACTCGATGCCCTGGCCGATGCGGTTCGGACCGGAACCGAGGATGACCACCTTGCGGCCGTCGGAGGAACGAACCTCGCTCTCGTCCTCGTAGGTCGAGTAGTGGTACGGCGTCTCCGCGGCGAACTCGGCCGAGCAGGTGTCGACGGTCTTGTACGTGGGGATCACACCGGCCGCCTCGCGGGCGGCCCGTACCTCGGCGTCGGTGCGACCCCACAGGTGTGCGAGCTGGCCGTCGGCGAACCCGAGCCGCTTCGCCCGTCGCCACGAACGACTGGTCATCGACTCGAAACCGGAACGCTCCAGTTCGGCGCGCTCCTCGCTGATCATCGACATCTGATCGAGGAACCAGGGGTCGATCGCCGTCGCCGCGTTGACCGCGTCGACCGGGACGCCCCGGTGGAGCAGCTCACCGACCTGCTGGATCCGCTCGGGCGTCGGGATGGCGGCCTGCGCCAGCAGTTCGTCGTCGCTCAGCGCGGCGAGGTGGGCGGCCGCCGGATCGCAGCCGAGCCCGAGGCGGCCCTGTTCGAGCGACCGCAGCGCCTTCTGGAGGCTCTCCGGGAAGGTACGCCCGATCGCCATCACCTCGCCCACCGACTGCATCTGCGTGCCGAGCACCCCGGTGGTTCCCGGCAACTTCTCGAAGGCCCAGCGGGGGATCTTCGTGACGACGTAGTCGATCACCGGTTCGAAGCTGGCGGGCGTGGAGCGCTCAGCGGTCTGGGTGATGTCGTTGGGGATCTCGTCGAGCGTGTAGCCCACGGCGAGGCGGGCCGCGATCTTTGCGATCGGGAAGCCGGTCGCCTTCGACGCGAGCGCGGACGATCGCGACACACGAGGGTTCATCTCGATCACGACCTGGCGACCCGTGGCCGGCTCGACGGCGAACTGCACGTTCGACCCGCCGGTCTCGACGCCGACACGGCGGATGCAGGCGAGCGCCGAGTTGCGCATCTCCTGGTACTCGACGTCGGTCAGCGTCTGGATCGGAGCGACCGTGATCGAGTCGCCGGTGTGGACGCCCATCGGGTCGACGTTCTCGATGCCGCAGATGATCACGCAGTTGTCCGCGTGATCGCGCATCACCTCGAGCTCGTACTCCTTCCAGCCGTACACGGACTCCTCGATCAGGATCTCGCTGATCGGGCTCGCCTGGAGGCCGTTGGAGGCGATCTTCTCGAACTCCTCGGGCGTTGCAGCGATGCCGGTACCGCGTCCGCCGAGGATGTAGGCGGGCCGGATCACCGCAGGCAGCCCGATGTCGGCGATGACGACGCGCGCCTCCTCCATCGTGTGCGCGGTGCCCGAGCGCAGGCAGTCGAGGCCGATGCCGACCATGGCCTGCTTGAACTGCTCGCGGTCCTCGGCGGTGGCGATCGCCTCGGCGTTGGCGCCGATCATCTCCGGTGTGCCGGGCACGCCGATCAGGCCCCGCTCGAAGAGTTCCATGGCGATGTTGAGGCCGGTCTGGCCACCGAGTGTCGGGAGCACGGCGTCGGGTTGCTCGCGGTCGATGATCGCGGAGACGACCTCCCAGGTCAGCGGCTCGATGTACGTCGCATCGGCGAAGTCGGGGTCGGTCATGATCGTCGCCGGGTTCGAGTTGGCGAGGATCACCCGGTACCCCTCCTCGCGCAGGACGCGGCACGCCTGGGTGCCCGAGTAGTCGAACTCGCAGGCCTGCCCGATCACGATCGGGCCGGATCCGATGATCAGGATCGAGTGGATGTCGGTGCGCTTGGGCATCAGCGGCTCCCCGTCGAGTTGCTGGTGACCGACGATGCTCGCCGCATCATCTCGGCGAATTCGTCGAACAGATAGTGCGAGTCGTGCGGGCCGGGGTTGGCCTCCGGATGGTGCTGCACGCTGAACGCGAGCTCTCCGGACACCTGCAAGCCCTCGCAGACCCCGTCGTTGAGGTTGACGTGGGTCATCGTCGCCTTGCCCGCGAGCGAGTCGGGGTCGACCGCGAAGTTGTGGTTCTGGCTCGTGATCTCGACCTTGCCGGTTGCGAGGTTCTTCACCGGATGATTGCCGCCGTGATGCCCGAACGGCAGCTTGACGGTGCCGGCGCCGATGGCGCGTCCGAGCAGCTGATGCCCGAGGCAGATCCCGAAGATCGGGACGTTGCCGATCAGGCCGGCGATCGTGTCGACGGCGTAGGGCACGGTCGCCGGATCACCGGGGCCGTTGCTCAGGAACACGCCGTCGGGCCGGCGGGCGAGGATGTCGGCAGCCGTCGTGGCTGCGGGGACCACCTCGACCGTGCCGAACCGACTGAGGTTGACGCCGATGTTGCGCTTCATGCCGTAGTCGACGGCCACGATGCGGGTGCGGTTGTCGGGGTCGAGCGCAGCGATCGTGTACCCCTCGCCGATCGTCACCTGGTCGACGAGGTCGACACCGTCGGTGCCGGGCTCGGCTGCGGCTGCTGCCAGCAGCTCCGCCTCGGTGGCCGCTCCGAACGCTCCCGGCATCGCACCGGTGTCGCGCAGCAGACGGGTGAGCCGCCTGGTGTCGATGCCCCCGATGCCGGGCACGTCGTGGTGCCGCAGCATCGCGTCGAGGCCGCTCTCGGCGCGGTGGTTGCTGTGGCGCCGGGCGAGCTCGCGCACCACGATGCCCCGGCAGAAGGTGCCGCGCGATTCGAAATCGGCGGCGTTGGTGCCGTAGTTGCCGATGTGCGGCGTGGTGAAGGTGATGATCTGGCCCGCGTAGCTCGGGTCGGTGATCACCTCCTGGTAGCCGGTCAGCACCGTGTTGAACACCACCTCGCCGGTGGCGACCGGTCGTTCCGCTCCGATCAGTTCGCCTTCGAACACGCTGCCGTCGGCCAGCACGAGTGCGCCTTCGCGGATCATGTCGTTGCCCCAGGTCGGTCGTCGCTACGCATACTCATCCAGTCTAGTGAATGTTCATTCATGATTGAACCGCCGTTCCGTCCTGGACGACCAGGCGCCCGCCGAAGATCGTGTGCCGCACCCGCCCGCGCAGCGGCACACCGACGTAGGGCGTGTTGCGGCTCTTGCTCGCCAGGCGGGCGGGCACCACCTCCCACCGCTCGTCGGGATCGAAGAGCGTGAGGTTCGCCGGCTCCCCCGCCGCGATCGGGCGACCGTGGCGGTCGGCGACGCCGGCGATCTCGGCCGGTTGCCACGACATCGCCGCCAGGACGTGCTCCAGCGGCATGTCGAGGTGCGCCAGCGACACGCCGAGAGCCGTCTCGAGCCCGAGCATGCCAGGAGGCGCCTGATCGAGCGGTTGCTCCTTGGTCTCCGCGGCGTGCGGTGCGTGGTCGGTGGCGATCGCGTCGATCGTGCCGTCGGCCAGGCCGGCGCGGATCGCGGCGATGTCGGCGGGCGTGCGCAGCGGTGGGTTGACCTTGTAGAGGGCGTCGTAGGAGGCCAGGGACTCGTCGGTGAGGCTGAAGTGATGGGGCGTCGCCTCGGCGGTCACCGGCAGCCCGTCGCTCTTCGCTGCACGCACCAGATCGACGCTTCCGGCGGTCGACAGGTGCAGGAAGTGCATGCCGACCCCGGTGAGGCGAACCAGCTCGATGTCGCGATGCAGCATCAGCTCCTCGGCGATCGACGGCCAGCCGGGCAGGCCGAGCCGGCTGCAGCAGTCGCCCTCGTGCATGACCGCGCCCTCGGTGAGACGCTCGACCTCGCAGTGCTGGGCGAGCGTGATCCCCAAGCCGCTCGCGTACTCGAGCGCTCGGCGCATCAACAGCGGGTCCTGCACGCCGTTGCCGTCGTCGGTGAACAGCTTGACGCCGGCCCCGGCGAGTTCCGCGAACGGGGTCAGCGCCTCGCCGGCGCGCCCGATGGTGATCGAGGCCGACGGCAGCACCTCGCACCAGCCGGCGCGTTCACCCTGGTGGCGCACGAAGTCGACGACCTCGACGCAGTCCTGCGTCGGATCGGTGTTCGGCATCGCCACGACGGCCGTGAACCCGCCGAGTGCGGCGGCCCGGCTGCCGGTCTCGATCGTCTCGGCCTCTTCCCTGCCCGGCTCACGGAGGTGCACGTGGAGGTCGACGAAGCCGGGCGAGAGCACCAGGCCGGCCGCGTCGATCACCTGCTCGTCGTCGCCGGCTTCCGGCGATCCGGCGAGCGTGCCGACCTCGGCGACCTCGGCGATGCGTCCGTCGGCGATCCGGACGTCGCCGGACCGCTCTCCCGTCTGGTCGATGATGCGTGCGCCGGTGATCACGAGGCTCACAGTGCGTCTCCTTCCGGTAGGCCCGCCGCCGGGGCGAGCGCCGAGCCGGAGCCCAGCAGGTCGAACAGCACGGCCATCCGCACGGCGATGCCGTTGGTGACCTGTTGGGTGATCACGGCGCCGGGGAGTTCGCTCGGGTCGACGGCGATCTCGACGCCGCGATTCATCGGGCCGGGATGCATCACGAGCGTCTGCGGGGCGAGCTTGGTGGCACGTTCGGGCGTGAGCCCGAAGCGAGTGGTGTACTCGCGCAGGTTCGGCACCAGCGCCTCGTTCATGCGCTCCTGCTGCATCCGCAGGAGATACAGGACGTCGAGGTCGCCGATGACGTCGTCGAGGCGATCGGTGACCGCGTCGGCGAAGTGTTCGCCGACGTCGGGGGGCAGCAGCGTACGGGGGGCCACCACGGTGACGTGCGCACCGAGCAACCGGAAGGCGGCGACCGTGCTGCGAGCCACCCGGCTGTGCTTGACGTCGCCGACGATCGCCATCCGCAGCCCGTCGAACCCTCCGGAGCGACCGAGTGCGGTGCGAACGGTGTAGGCGTCGAGCAGCGCCTGCGTGGGGTGAGCGTGCCAGCCGTCGCCGGCGTTGATCACACTGGCGGTCGTCCAGCCGGAGATCAGCTGGGGTGCCCCGCTCGAACGGTGCCGGACGACGAACGCGTCCACGCCCATCGCCGCGATCGTCTCGATCGTGTCGCGCAGGCTCTCGCCCTTGTTGAGGCTCGACTGCGACGCCGCGAACGTCATCGTGTCGGCCGACAGACGCTTGGCGGCGGTCTCGAAGCTGAGCCGTGTCCGCGTCGAGTCCTCGAAGAAGACGTTGCAGACCGTCTTGCCGCGCAGCGCCGGAACCTTCGGGTTCGGCCGGCGGTTCACCTCGGCCATGTGATCGGCGAGGTCGAGGATGCGGGTGATCCCCGCCGCTCCGAGGTCGTCGATCGTGAGGAGCGATCGCGTCGCCGTCACGACCGACCTCCTGTGCCACCGGTGCTGGCGGCGCCGTCGGCGATCACGACGCCGTCCGCCGTGGCGGTCACGTCCTCGTCGGTGCTCGTCGGCAGGTTCTTGCCCACGAAGTCGGGACGGATCGGCAGTTCACGGTGCCCACGGTCGACCAGGACCGCCAGCTGGACCGCCCGCGGGCGACCGTAGTCGGCGACCGCATCGAGCGCCGCCCGCACGGTCCGCCCGGTGTACAGCACGTCGTCGACCAGCACGACGGTCGCGCCGTCGAGGTCGAAGGCGAGGTCGCTGACCGCACCCGGCGACACCGGACGCAGCCCGATGTCGTCGCGGTAGAGGCTGGCGTCGACCGAACCGACGGGGACGGCGGTCTCGATCCGGGCGATCTCGTCGCCGAGGGCCGATGCCAGCCACACGCCGCCCTGCTGGATGCCCACGAGGACCACGCCGTCGAGGCCCCGGTTGCGTTCGATGATCTCGTGGGCGATGCGGGTGATCGCTCGCCGCACGTCGTCGGGCCCGAGGACCCGCTTGTCGTTCGTCATGATGCTCCTCCGTGCGAGCCTCACGGGACTCGCTTCACGGTGAGTCCCGAAGGTAGCAGCAACTACCGTGGCGGGATGCACGATCTCGTCATCCGCGGAGGATTTCTCGTCGACGGCACCGGCCGGCCCGGGCGGCTCGCCGATGTCGCCGTGAACGATGGGGTGATCAGCGCAGTCGTCGATGCCGATTCGGGTGACGAGATCGGTCCCGCAACCCGGGAGATCGACGCCACCGGCAGGCTCGTCACCCCCGGTTGGGTCGACATCCACACCCACTACGACGGCCAGGCGTCGTGGGACCCGTACCTGACGCCGTCGTCGTGGCACGGAGTGACCACCGTGGTGATGGGCAACTGCGGCGTGGGCTTCGCACCTGCGGCTCCCGACCGACACGAGTGGCTCATCGAGCTGATGGAGGGCGTCGAGGACATTCCCGGCTCGGCCCTCACGGAGGGGATCACCTGGGACTGGGAGTCGTTCGAGGACTACCTCGACGCGCTCGACTCGCGCCGGTACGTGATCGACCTCGGTGCGCAGGTGGCGCACGGTCCCGTGCGCGGCTACGTGATGGGCGACCGTGGCGCCGCCAACGAAGCGGCGACCGAGGACGACATCGCCGCGATGGCCGACATCGTCGAACGAGGGCTGCGGGCCGGAGCCCTGGGGTTCTCGACGTCGCGGACGCCGATCCACAAGTCGAAGTCGGGCGAACTCGTACCGGGCACCCACGCCACCAGCGACGAGCTGTTCGGCATCGCCGATGCGCTGGCACGCGCTGGCCATGGTGTCTTCCAGTTCGCACCCGACCATGCGCTGGTACCGCGCGACGAATGGCCCTGGATGAAGGAACTCGCTCGGCGCACCGGTCGCACCGTGAGCGTGAACCTCAACCAGCCCGATGACGCGCCCGACCTGTGGCGGGACGTGTTGGGTCTGCTCGACGAGGCCCGGGCGGAGGGGCTGCCGATCGTTGCGCAGGTCGCCGGCCGGGTCGTCGGCCTGCTGATGTGCCTCGAGGGCAGCTTCAACCCGCTCGCCTTCCACCCGGCGTACGCACCGATCGCCGGTCTGTCGCTCGCCGAGCGGGCCGCCGCCCTGCGCGACCCCTCGTTGCGAGCACAGTTCGCATCCGCCCCGGCCGAGGGCGGCGGGCTGTACCAGATGCTCGTGCTCGACCGCCTCGACCGGTTCTGGGCGGTCGAGGACGGCGACATCGACTACGAGCCGTCGGCCGACGACTCGCTCGCAGCGACCGCCGCCCGCACCGGCACCCCGGCGACCGAGCTGCTGATCGACCAGTTGATCGCCAACGACGGCAACGGGATCGTGCTGACGCCGTTCTTCAACTACGCCTACGGCGACCTCTCGTTCACCTACGAGGCGCACCTGCACCCCGGCACGCGGATGGGCCTCGCCGACGCCGGCGCCCACTGCGGTGTCGTGTGCGACGGTGGCACTCCGACGTTCATGCTCACCCACTGGACCCGCGACCGTTCACGCGGGCCGAAGCTCCCGCTCGAGCACGTGGTGCGCCGCCAGACCCGTGAGACGGCCGAGCTGTACGGCCTCAACGACCGCGGCGCCGTGCTGCCCGGGCTGCGCGCCGACCTCAACGTGATCGACTACGACCACCTCACCTTCGGTGCCGCCCGCATGGCCCACGACCTTCCCGCAGGGGCACGTCGCCTCGTGCAGAAGGCCAAGGGCTACGACGCCACGTTCGTCGCCGGGGTGCAGATCGTCGATCACGACGAGTTCACCGGCGAACTCCCCGGCCGCCTCGTCCGCGGCCCCCGCTCGTGACGCCGGGGGTCTGACCCCTGGCGTCACTCAGGTGGGCAGGGCGACCGAACGGTCGCGTTCGTACAGGACCCACAGGTCGTTGCGGCCGACCTCGGCGAAGGCGTCCTCGATCGCCGCCCAGTCCGCCACCAGCTGGGCGTCGCGACCGACCGGCAACATCACGAACTGCACTCGGTCGGCACGATCGTCGAGCCGTGTTCCCTCCAGCGAGTCGTCGGGGCCGTAGAGCACCACCCGGAACGGAACCGGGAACTGGTAGATCTCGTCGCGGTAGGCGAGGTGGGGCGTGAGGCGGTAGTTGGCCGACACGACCGCGTCGCTCGGGATGTCGTCGAGGAGTTCACGCGCTGCGACGGCGTAGACGTTGTCCGGATCGCCGACCCACGACTGGGTGCGCCCCAGCGGCGAGGGCGCCCAGAGGTACGCTCCCGCGACCGAGGCCACGGCGAGCACGGCGACGGCGACGTGCCTGGTGCGCACCGTCCGCTCCCGACCCCGGACGATCACGTGACGGTCGTGCATCGCCCCGATCGCGTAGATCGTGCCGATCGCCAGCGCCGGCACCGCGATCAGGCTGTAGTGGTAGTCGATCTGGTACTGGTACCAGAAGGTGCTCAGGATGTTCGTGAACAGCACGAGACCGCTGATCAACGCCACGTCGGGCAGCCGGAGGAAGAGCCACGCGAACGGCGCGGTCATCTGCACCAGGTACCACGGCCGCCCGTCGCTGCGGAGGTGCTCGACGAGTTGCGTCGGGTTGGTGATCGCCGTGTCGATCACGCCGGAGGGTCCACCGAACGGGATCCGCCATCCGTTGCGCGTCGGCACCCCGATCAGGCTCCGCATGACGACCAGCATCGCCACGGCCATGAATGCGACACTCCCGGCCACCGTCAGCAACCCGATGCGCCGATCCCGGCGGAGCGCCACCCAGATCCCGAGCGGCACGATCACCAGCGACACGTCCTCCTTGACCAGCAGCGAGAGCACGACGAAGACCGCGTAGAGCCGCCACCTGCGTTCGAGCGCGCCGTAGATCGCGAATCCGACGAAGACCCCGACGAACGCGTCCGGGTGGAAGTTCTCGAGGTTCGTCCAACTCACGGCCGGGTGCAGGAGATAGGTCGCGGCGCCGACGAGGGCGAGCCATTCCGATCCGAGCCGTCGGCGACCGTAGAGGAACACCGGGATCGCACCGGCGGCGATCGCCGCCGACTGGGCCGTGAACATGATCCAGGCACCGGGGGCGATCCAGTACAGCGGCACGAGGAAGAGCAGGACGAAGGACGTGTGGTCGCCGAACAGGTTGCGACCCATCAGCGTGACGAACGGTGCCTCGAACCGCGAGAGCAGCCACATGCCCTGGTCGTAGAGGGCGGAGTCGTAGGTTGCGGTGCCGAGCGCGTGGTGGGTGTCGAGCGATCGGACGCTGAAGTACCACGTCCAGCCGAGCACTGCGCCGGCGAGCAGGACCTGCGGGGCGGACGGCGGTGGGATCCGGTGCCACCACCGCGCGGGTGACGGCGCGTCGGCAGCTTCGTCCGTCAACGGATCGAGCGCCGACGTCTCGGACATCGACCTACTCTCGCAGGTCGTCGACCAGTGCGGAGAGCACGCCGTTGACGAAGCGCCCGCTGTCGTCGGTGGAGAACCGCTTCGCCAACTCGACCGCCTCGTCGATCACGACGGCGACCGGGACATCGGGGCGGTGGGCGAGTTCGAAGGCGCCGAGGCGCAGGACGTTCAGGTCCAGTACGGGCATCCGGGCGAGCGTCCACCCCTTGGCTCGTGCGGCGATCGCCGCGTCGAGTTCTTCGACGTGTCGACCGACGCCGGTGGCGAGCAGCACCGTCAGCTCGTCGGGCTCGAGCACCTGCAGGCTGAGCGCGTCCGACGGCGTGATGCCCTTCGAGTACGCCTCGTACAGGAGGTAGAGCGCCCGCTCACGCGCGTCGGAGCGATCGTCGGGGCGCGGCATGGCAGCCATGGCGGTGCAGTCCAGTTCCTGGGGCGTTCCGGTTCAGACCCGGGTGATGTAGTCGCCGGTGCGGGTGTCGACCTTGACCTTGTCGCCCGGCTCGACGAACAGCGGCACCTGGAGGACCTTGCCGGTCTCGAGCGTCGCCGGCTTGCGGGCGCCCGACACGCGGTCACCCTGGACTCCGGGCTCGGTCTCGGCGATCGTCAGCTCGACCGAGGCCGGGATCTCGACGCCGATGATCTCGCCCTGGTACAGCGCGATCTGGGCGACCATCTGCTCGGTCAGGTAGTCGGCCGCCTCGCCGAGCGCCACGCTCGGCACGTTCATCTGGTCGTACGTCGAGGTGTTCATGAACACGTAGTCGCCGCCGTCCTTGTACAGGAACTGCATGTCCTGACGGTCGACGATCGCCTGCTCCACCTTGATGCCGGCGTTGAACGTCTTGTCGATCACCGAGCCGTTCTTGACGTTGCGGATCTTGGTACGGACGAACGCGCCACCCTTGCCGGGCTTGACGTGCTGGAACTCGATGACCTGGAACAGTCCGTTGTCGAGTTCGAGGGTGATTCCGTTCTTCAGGTCGTTCACGGAGATCTGCGGCATGGTCGGTCCTTGTCGTTCGGGCAGGGTGGTTCGGTTCGGGGCGGTCAGCCCGGGAAGGGTCGCGGCACGGTGTGCGTGAGGGGCCGCGAGCCCGTTTCGGTGACGACGAGGAGATCCTCGATGCGGAATCCACCGAAACCGACACGATAGAGCCCCGGTTCGACGGTCACCACGTTGCCGGCGACGATGACCTCCTCGGAGGCCTGGGAATGGAACGGCGATTCGTGGATCTGCAGGCCGACGCCGTGACCCGTGCCGTGGAGATACCAGTCGAGCCGGTCCGCCTCGTCGAACACGTCCCGGCACACCGAATCGAGGTCGCGAGCGGAGATGCCGGGTCGCAGCGCATCGATCCCCGCCGCGTGCGCCGCTTCGACCAGAGCGTAGATCTCGCGCTGTTCGTCCGTGGGCTCGCCGATCACGTACGAGCGGGTCATGTCGGAGTGGTAGCCGTCGACGAGCGCGCCGACGTCGATGATCACCGTGTCGCCCTCGACGATCGTGCGGCGGCTCGCCTCGTGGTGCGGGCGGGCGGCGTGGTCGGGGCCGCTGGCGACGATCGTGTCGTAGCTGCGGTCGTCGGCACCGTGGAGCCGCATCCGGTACTCGAGTTCGTTGCGGACGTCGGCCTCGGTGACCGGCACATCGACCGTCGCGAAGAGGATCGGTTCGACCTCCGCGAGCGCTGCGTCGGCAGCGGTGGCGGCCGCCGCCATGCGCTCGATCTCGGCGGCGTCCTTGACCTGGCGCTGCAACCCGACGAGCGAGTCGGTCGGCTCCAGCACGATGTCGGCAGCGAGACGCTGCCACTCGGCATGGGGCGTCGACGACGGGTCGAGGCCGACGCGCCGACAAGCCGCCAGCGACTCGACCAGGCGTTCGTGCAGCTTCGCCCTCGACGTCTCGGCGATCACCGTGGCACCACTCGACGCGGTCTCGGCCCGGGCCCGCTCGCCGTAGCGGCCGTCGGTGCCGAGGATCAGCTCGTCGGCCGTCACGACCGCCCAGCCGTTCGACCCGGTGAAGCCGGTCAGCCAGCGCACGTCGACCAGATCGGTGAAGAGCAGCGCGTCGCATCCGTTCCCGAGTGGGAGACGCGGTCGGATCATGGCGAGACGGGCACCGTGATCGATCGGGGCGAATCCGCTCATGACACGAACCGTTCCAGCGTGGCCCGCACTGCGGCCTCGGGGACGCCCTGGACGACCTCGACGCCATCGGGGCCGTCGAGCACGAACGTCAGCCCGTTCAGCGCCTTCTTGTCGCGGGCCATCAGCGACATCAGCGTGTCGACGTCGAGGCGCTCGGGTGGCGTGATCCGCAGCCCGTACTCGCCCGCCACGATCCGGCGGTGTTCGTCGACTCTCGCCTCGTCGATCCGGCCCAGCTCCTCGGCGAGCTCGGCGGCGAAGATCAAGCCGATCGCGACGGCCTCGCCGTGGGCGATGTCGTGGTCGGTCGCGATCTCGATGGCGTGGGCGAGCGTGTGGCCGTAGTTGAGCAGTGCCCGGCGTCCACCCTCGCGCTCGTCGGACGCCACGACGTCGGCCTTGATCTCGATGCAGCGAGCGATCCGTGCGTCGAGCGGCATCGCCAGGAGGTCGTCACCGGTGAGGAAGTGGTACTTCGACATCTCCCCCAGCCCGCAGCGCATCTCCCGCTCCGGCAGCGTGGCGAGCGCAGCGAGGTCGCACACCACGCCGGACGGCTGCCAGAACGCGCCGACGAGGTTCTTGCCCTCGGGCAGGTTGACGCCGGTCTTGCCGCCGATCGCCGCGTCGACCATGCCGAGCAGCGTGGTGGAGACGTGCACCACCGGCGTGCCACGGTGCCACGACGCGGCGGCGAACCCCGCGACGTCGGTGACCATCCCGCCACCGATGCCGACCACGACGTCGTTGCGGGTCAGGCCCTGTCGGGCGAATCCCCGGGTGAGCGTCTCGATCGTGCCGAGCGACTTGGCGGCTTCCCCTGCACCGATCACGTAGGTCTCGACCGAGCGGCCCGATGGCGTCCACTCGATGGGGATGCCCTGCTGGGTGACGATCGCGACCCGGGACGCCGTCAGCGGCAGCATCGCGTCGAGTTCGGCGATCGCGCCGTCGCCGACGACGGCGTCGTAGGAGCGGTCGCCGAGGGGCACGGTCACGCGCAGCAACGCAGGACCGCCTTCGTGACGTCGTTGACCGTGCGGTTGTCGACCGAGACGATCGCATCGGCGACCTCCTGGTAGAGCGGTTCGCGCTCGTCGTGCAACCGTCGGAGCACCCCGGCGGGGTCGTCGTCGAGCAACGGCCGATGCGGTCCGCTGCGCACACGATCGACCAGCACGTCGACATCGGCGCGCAGCCAGACCACGTGCGCGTCCGGCGACGTCAGGATCGCCCGGTTCGCCTCGCTGAGCACCACGCCGCCGGCGGCCGCGATCACCGAGGGTTCCTCCTGCTCGATCGCCTCGCGCAACACGTCGGTCTCGAGCGCTCGGAACGCGGGCTCACCCTCGTCGAGCCAGATCTCGCGCACGGTCCGCCCGACACGCTCCTCGATCATCTCGTCGGAGTCGAACAGGGGCCGGTGCAGCTGGGCCGCGACCGCGCGGCCGACGGTCGACTTGCCGACGCCCATCATCCCGACGAGCACGAGGTGCCTGGCGTCGGGACCGCTCACGACAGCGAGGCCGTGAACGCTTCGGCGTTGCGGACGAACTCGTCGACCGAGTCGCCGCCGAACTTGCGTTGCGCCTCGGCGGCGAGCACGAGCGCCACCATCGTCTCGGCCACCACGCCCATCGCCGGGACCGCGGTGACGTCGGTGCGCTCCTTGAACGACACCGCCGACTCCTTGGTCCGCGTGTCGACCGTCTCCAGCGTCGGCTTGTTCAGCGTCGCCAGCGGCTTCATCGCCGCCCGCACGACCAGGAGTTCACCGGTGGAGATGCCGCCCTCGGTGCCACCGGCGAGCGTGCTGCCGCGGCGATAGGCGTGGGCATCAGCGTCCCAGGAGATCGGGTCGTGTGCCGCGCTCCCCCGCCGGCCGGCGACCTCGAACCCGTCGCCGATCTCGACGCCCTTGACCGCCTGGATGCTCATGATCGCCTGCGCGAGCAGCGCGTCGAGCTTGCGGTCCCAGTGCACGTGACTGCCGAGGCCGACCGGCACACCGAAACCGAGCACCTCGACGACCCCACCGAGCGAGTCGCCGTCCTTGGCGGCCGCCTTGATCTCGCCGATCATCGCCTCGCTCGCCTCGATGTCGAAGCAGCGCACCTGGTTCTCGTCGACCCGATCGAGCTGGTCCGGCGTCGGACGTGCCGCATCAGCTGGCACGCGTGCCTCGCCCATCTGGATGACATGCGAGATGATCTCGACACCGAGCGGAGCGAGCAAGGCCTTGGCGACGGCGCCGGCCGCCACCCGGGCGGCGGTCTCACGGGCGCTCGCCCGTTCGAGCACGTCGCGGGCGTCGGTGAAGCCGTACTTCTGCATGCCGGCGAGGTCGGCGTGGCCGGGGCGCACCTGGGTGAGCGGGTCCTTGGTGGCTCCAGGGGCCGGATCCATCTCCTCGTGCCACTTGTCGCTGCGGAACCACTCACTGTTCTTGATCTCGATCACGACGGGTGATCCGAGTGTGCGGCCGTGGCGGACGCCGCCGATCAGCGTGAGTTCGTCGGCCTCGAACCGTTGACGGGGACCACGCCCGTAGCCGAGGCGACGCCGGGCCATCTCGGACTGGATCTGTTCGACCGTGATCTCGAGACCCGCCGGCAGCCCCTCCATCACGACGACCAGCGCCTGACCGTGGGACTCACCTCCCGTGAGATAGCGCAACATCGGGTCGAGGCTACCGGTCGGCGAGCGCTGCCTCGGCGGCCGCTCGCATCACCACCGTGTCCGGTCGGACCCCGATCCAGCGCTCTTGCTGGAGCGCGGCCTGGTGGATCAGCATCCCGAGTCCGTCGACCGTGCGCGCCCCGATCGCATCGGCGGCGTCGAGCCAGGCGGTGCGGATCGGGTGGTAGACGAGGTCGACGACGATCTGCTCGGCGTGCAGCATCGACGGATCGCACGGCATCGCATCAGCGCTCGTGCCACCCATCCCGATACTGGTGGCGTTGACGACGATGTCGGCGCGCCCGATGTCACTGGCGATCCCGACCGATGCGGCAGCGGCGAGCGTGGCCGCCAGTTCGGCGCGTTCCCTCGTGCGGTTGAGCACCGTGATGTCGGTGGAGCCCGCCCGGCCGAGTGCGTCGACCACCGAACGGGCGGCGCCGCCGGCGCCGATGACGGCGACGCGTGCATCGGCCACGTCGATGCCGACCTCGGCGAGCGAGGCGACGAACCCGGCGCCGTCGGTGCTCGACCCGACGAGATCGTCGCCGTCCCAGCTCACGGTGTTGACCGACTGCAGCGCCCGTGCGGCCGGCTCCAACCGGTCGACCGCATCGGCGATCTCACGCTTGTGCGGCATCGTCACCGACATCCCGGCGATCCCCAGAACGCGCATCGCGTCGAGTGCCGCCGCTGCCTGTCCCTCCGCCACGTCGAAGGCGACGTAGGACCAGTCGACGCCGGCGGCGTCGAACGCGGCCTGATGGATCACCGGCGACAGGCTGTGGGCGACGGGCGAACCGATCAGCGCCGCCAGGCGGCGGCTCACAGCAGGCCGGCCTGGCGGGCCACTTCGACGTTGCGTTCGTGCTGCCAAACCTCGGAGGCGAACACGTGGCCGCCGTCCTCGTCGGCGATCACGTAGTACAGGTAGAAGCACTGCGTGGGGTTGGCCAACTCCGCACAGATCGGGTCGCCGGCGGGCGGGTTCGGCGCCGGGTTGAGCGCCGCCTGGATCGACGCCCGACCGGGGTTGGCGATCGGCGTCGGCGGCAGGCCGTAGCGGAGATACGTGTTGTAGGGGCCGTCGATCTGGCGCAGCTCCGAGAACGGCAGCTCGGGGTCGATCCCGGCGAGGTCACGGCCGTAGAGCACGGTCGCGTCGATCTGGAGCGGGAACGGGTTCTCCGGGTCGAGCGCGCTGATGCCGAGCCGGTTGTGGATCACGCGGGAGATCTTCGCCCGGTCCTCCGGGATCTTCGCCTCGCGTTCGATCATCGACGCGATGATCAGGATCTCGTACGGCGTACGCCCGAGCGCCGCCGAACGGTTGGCGATGTCCTCCTGGTCGCCCACTCGTTCCATCAGCGCGATCATCCGCTCGATGACCTGGCCCTCGCTCTCCGCGTTGGACACGTTGTAGGTGTCGGGGAACAACATCCCCTCCAGCGAGGTGACGCCCACCGGCTGGAACGAGGAGCGGATCGTGCCGCTGTTGGCCGCCGCCAGGAATTCCTCGGAGCTGAGCCGATCGATCGACGACCCGAGCCGGTCGGCCATGCGGGCAACGGTGAACCCCTCGGGGAACGTGACCTTGGTGTACGTCTGCGCCGGCGGCGTCCGGAGCCGTCCCAGCACGTTGCCCATGTGGTCGGCCGGACGGATCTCGTAGTAGCCCGGGATCAGCTCGATCCCGCCCTCGCGTTCGACGTACCACTCGAAGATGCCGGCATCGGAGACGAGCCCCTGCTCCTCGAGCCGTACGGCGACCGCCTCGAGATCGTCACCCTCGTCGACGGTGAAGCTCTGGACGTCGCCGGGAGCACCCGGGGGGTTGATCTTGCCGAGGTACCACCAGCCGACCGCGCCGGCGACCAGGATCCCGATCACCGCGACGACCATCGACGTCCACACGATCCACTTGATCGGGCGGGTCTGGGTGCGGAGGCGCTCGACCTGGCCGGTGGCGTCGGTGTCGTCCCACGGATCGGTCGGCCACTCGACGGCGGGGCGGCTGTCGGGGTCGACCTGCGCCTCGGGCAGCAACGGGTCGGGCCGCCTCACGACGTCGTCCCCGATGTCGTCCCCGGTGCTCGGGAACCCCAGGTGGAACGCCGATGGTCGAGCCAGGCCTGCAGCATCACGGCCGCCGCCACCTTGTCGACGACCTTGCGGCGCTGGCGGGCGTCGAGGCCGGCCTCGAGCATGCCGCGCTCGGCGGTCACGGTCGTGAACCGTTCGTCGTACATCTCCACCGGCACCCCGACCACGCTAGCGAGCTGGCGCGCCTCGGTCTCGGCAGACCGTGCAGCGGGACCGGACGTGCCGTCGAGCGAGAGCGGCAGGCCGACGACGACCACCTCGGCCTCCTCGTCCCGCACCAGTCGGGTGATCTCGGCGTGGTCGTGGCGGCGCGACGACGACCGGTGCACGGTGGTGAGCGCAGACGCGATCGTGCCGGAGATGTCGCTGACGGCGATACCGATGCGCTTCGAGCCGAGATCGATGCCCAACGCCCTGACTCCGGGAACACGAGCCGACGACGACGGCTGGGACGTCACGTTGCTGCGGACACGGCCTCGGCGGCGGCGCGGGCGGCGAGTTCGAGCGCCGTGGGGATCCCGGTGACGTCCTTGCCACCGGCCGTTGCGATGTCGCCCTTGCCGCCACCACCGCCGCCGACGGCGCGGGCCGCGTCCTTGATGAGCTCGGATGCCGGGCGGTCGCCACCGGGTTGCACGGCAGCGACCAAGCCGACGCCGCCCGTGGTGGTCTCGCCGATCAGGATCACCAAGCGGATCCCCGGCTGCTGACGCACGGCGATCGCGAGGTCACGGAGATCACCGGGGGTGAGCCCGTCGACGCGGGTGACCACGACGCCGTCGTGGGCGATCGCGGCGAGCTCGGTCGCCCGACCGGCGGCGAGCTGGCCACGCAGCGCCTTGATCTCGTCGTTGAGCGCCTTGATCTCGTCGAGCTTGCGCTGCACACCGTCGAGCAGGTCGTCGGTGGGCGCGCCCACGAGGCGAGCAGCGTCGGCCAACACCTGCTCGTCGCGCTGGAGCAGCGCCACGCTGGCCGCACCGGTGACCGCTTCGATGCGCCGGAGGTTGGAGCCGATCGACGACTCGCTGACGACCTTGACCGTGCCGATGTCGCCGGTCGCCCGGACATGGGTGCCACCGCACAGTTCGATCGACGAGCCCGCCTCCAACACCCTGACGATGTCGCCGTACTTGTCGCCGAAGAAGGCGATCGCTCCGAGCGCTTCCGCTTCGTCCTTCGTGGTCTCGAACGTGCGCGTCGGCGAGTTCGCGAGCGTCTCGGTGTTCGCGAGGCGCTCGATCTCCGCGATCTGGTCGTCGGTGACGGCCTCGTAGTGGCTGAAGTCGAACCGCAGCCGATCGGGACCGACCATCGAGCCGGCCTGCTTGACGTGATCGCCGAGCACGTGGCGGAGCGCGTGGTGGAGCAGGTGCGTGGCGGTGTGGTTGCGGCGGATCGCGGCCCGGCGATCGGCATCGATCGCCGCCGTCGCGGTCTGACCCGGCGTGATCGTGCCCTCGCTGATCCGGGCGCGGTGACGGCGCAGGTTCGGCAGCGCGAACGTGGTGTCGACCACGTCGGCCACGCCGGTCTCGGTGACGATCGTGCCGGTGTCGCCGATCTGGCCGCCCGACTCGGCGTAGAACGGGGTGCGATCGAGGAAGATGTCGACGAACGTCTCGCCGTCGACGGCGTCGAGATCGGCGACCGGGACCACCGCGAGCACGCGGCCCTCGGCCTCGTCCTCGACGTACCCGACGAACTCGGTGACGCCGAACTGCTCGACGACGTCGCGGTAGGCGTCGAGGTCGACACCGTCGCCCGCGCCCTTCTGGGCAGCCTTCGCACGGTCGCGCTGGGCCGCCATGTCGGCGCTGAAGCCCTCGAGATCGACGGCGACCGCTCGTTCGCCGGCGATCTCCTGCGTGAGCTCGAGCGGGAACCCGTAGGTGTCGTGCAGCAGGAACGCGGTCGACCCGGACAGTTCGTCGGGGTTCGCCTCGAGCTCGCTGTCGAGAATGCTCAGGCCGTTCTTCAGGGTCTGGCGGAACCGTTCCTCCTCCTTCGTCATCACGCTGACGACGAAGTCGCGGTTCTTCACGATGTCGGGATAGGCGTTGCCCATCACGTCGATCGCCGTCTCGGTGAGCCGTGGCATCACCAGCGACTCGGTGCCGAGCAGGTATGCGTAGCGCACCGCGCGCCGGATGATGCGCCGCAGCACGTAGCCGCGGGCCTCGTTGGACGGGAACACGCCGTCGTTGATCAGCATCGCGCCGGAACGTGCGTGTTCGGCGAGCACCCGCATCGCGAAGCTGTCACGGTCGTCGTAGTCGCCGACCCGGTAGGTCTTGCCGGTGAGCGAGCACGCCTCGTCGATCATCGGGCGCATCAGGTCGGTCTCCCACACCGAATCGACGCCCTGGACGAGCGCCAGGATCCGTTCGAGCCCGGCGCCGGTGTCGATCGACGGTTTCGGCAGCGGCGTGCGGCTGCCGTCGGGAGCCTGGTCGAACTGCATGAACACGAGGTTCCAGAACTCCATGAAGCGGTCGCCGGCGGGATCGCCGAGCGGGCCACCGTCGGGGCCGAACGCGGGGCCACGGTCGATGTGGATCTCGCTGCAGGGACCGCAGGGACCGGTGTCGCCGGCCTGCCAGAAGTTGTCCTTGTCGCCGAGGCGTTGGATGCGATCCATCGGCACGCCGACCACCTCGTGCCAGATCGCCTCGGCCTCGTCGTCGGATTCGTGCACCGTGATCCAGAGGCGGTCGCCGTCGAAGCCCCAGCCACCCGAGGCCGGGTCGCCGGTGACCAGTTCCCAGCTCCAGGGGATCGCCGACTCCTTGAAGTAGTCGCCGAAGCTGAAGTTGCCCAGCATCTCGAAGAAGACGAGGTGGCGCTTGGTGCGGCCGACGTCGTCGAGGTCGTTGTGCTTGCCGCCGGCGCGAGCACACTTCTGGGCGCTGACGGCGCGCTTGTACGGCGGGACCTCGTCGCCGACGAAGTACGGCTTGAAGGGCAGCATGCCGGCCACGTTGAACAGCACGGTGGGATCGTGCGGGATCAGGCTCGCGGAGGGAACGCGCGTGTGGTCCTTGGCCGCGAAGAAGTCGCAGAAGGAATCGCGGAGTTGGTCGGCGTTCATCGACACCTGCATGCTCGTCATATCCCGGGCGAGCCTATCGACGCCGCTAGCGTGCTCCCGAGTGAGTAGCTCCCCGCGCAGCACACGTTCGACCGTCCCCACACCGCCCGACGATCTGCACGAGTGGATCAGCTTCGAGGATCCCGACGAGCACCGGACGTGGGTGTTCGACGCCACCTACCTCCGCTCGAACTACATGTGCATCTACGGATGCGGCTGCAAGGGGATCCTCGACGAGCCCGCTCCGGAGCTCCAACTCGGCTGCTGCAGCCACGGCGCCCACTTCGCCGACGACGAGGACATCGCGAATCTCCGCAGCCATGCCGAGCGTCTGACGCCCGCCCAGTGGCAGTTCCATCGCAAGGGCCACGGCAAGAAGGGCTACCTCGCCGATGGCGAACCCGAAGCCGACGGCACACCGGTCACCCTGACCCGACGCGTCGAGGACGCGTGCATCTTCCTCAACCGGGTCGGCTTCGAGGGCGGCGTCGGGTGTGCACTGCACATCGCTGCGCTGGAGGCGGGCGATCGGCCGATGGACTGGAAACCGTCGGTGTGCTGGCAGGTGCCGCTGCGACTGGAGCACTCGACCGACGAGTCCGGCCACGTCACCTCACGCCTGCGCGAGTGGAAGCGACGCGACTGGGGCGAAGGAGGCACCGAGTTCGGCTGGTGGTGCACCGAGGAGCCCGATGCCTTCGTCGGCGCCGAGCCGCTCTACGTGTCGGCTCGCGACGACATCGTCGAGCTGGTGGGAGTGCACGTCTACGACGCGATGGTCGAACAGTTGGAGCGCCCGGGCTGGGTGCCGCTCCCCCATCCGGCGGTACGCGGCCGCTAGGCCGTCAGTCGTCGGTGTCGTCGTCGTCGTCGAAGGTGACGCCGTACTTCTCGGCGAGCGCGGCGTACTCGTCGTCGTCATCGCCATCGCTGGTGGACGACGACGCGGAGCGATCACCGAAACCGAGATCAAACGCTCCCGGACCGCTCTGCTTCAGTTTTCTCGCCTCTTCGAAACGGCGATGACGACCCTTCTTCACGACAGGGCTCCCAGACACTAGAAAGCTGACATTCGGGCACAGGGTAGCGGTGCGTGCAGGGATTTCTCTGGATCGACAGAAATGCCGATCGATCGGTCGACGAACACCTTCGTTCGCCGGTCCGACACGCTTCAGTCGGACACCGTGGTCAGGCGGAGCCGACCCTCACCGTCGAACGTCAGGCCTGCCTCACCGCCGACGAGGCGGCGGATGCCGTCGCCGACGAGATCGTTGCGCCAACCGGTCCCCAGGCGGGCGTCGTCGTCACCCCGCAGGAACGCAACGATGTCGGCGCGGGTGGCCAACAGCGCCGGATCGAGCCGTTCGTCGCGGGCGAGCTGGGCCACCCAGGCCGACACCAGCGTCACCGCCGGTCGCAGCGAGCGGTCGAGATCGTCGGCCGAGGGCGGGGCACTCGGAGCCGTGACCCCCTTGGCGGCACGGACCGCATCGAGGATCTCCTCCGCGAGGCCGCCGCGGGAATGGCGCTCGTCGACCCCTCGGGCCTGGGCGAGCTCCTTCACCGTCGAGGGTGCGCGCTGCGCGATGCCCAGGATGGCCAGGTCGGGAAGGACCTGGCGGACGGGAATGTCGGTGCGCATCGCTCGGCGCTCGCGCCACGCCGCCACGCTCTGCGCCACCGCGCGAGCACCGGGGCGCAGTGACCTCGCGTCCTTGAGTCGTAGCCAGGCATCGTCGGGGGCAGACCCACTGGTCGGGCGCGTCCGCAGTTCCTCGCAGGCATCCTCGGCCCACCCGAGCCGGTCGGCGTCGGCCAGCTTCGCGACCAGGCGCTCGTGGACCTCGAGCAGGTACTCGACGTCGACCGCGGCGTACTGGCACTGGCTGTTCGTCAACGGCCGACGCAGCCAATCGGTCAGGCGGTCACCCTTGGCTGGCGTGACGCCGATCTCGCCTTGGAGCAACGACACGAGCGACGGCGTCCCGTAGCCGACGAAGCCGGCTGCCAGCTGCGTGTCGAACATCCGCTGCGGTACGGACCCGACCGAGTGGGTGAGCACGTCGAGGTCCTGCTGGGCGGCGTGGATCACGCACAACGCGTCCGACGCGAACAGCGACGCGAACCCAGTGACGTCGACGGCGAGCGGATCGATCAGGGCGAGCAGTTGACCCTGGTCGGTCCGCCAGGCCACTTGCACCAGCGCCAACTTCGGGTAGTAGGTCCGCTCGCGGTGGAACTCGGTGTCGAGCGAGTATCGGGGCTGCTCGCACAGCACCTCCACCAACTGGTCGAAGTCGTCCTGCTGGTCGATCCAGCGATAGTCGAGCGTGCGATCAGCCACCGTCGGCGCCCGACGCGGTGCCCGTGGCGACGTCGAAGTCGGCGTCGACCCAGGCCAGCATGCCGCCGGTCACGTTGACGACGTCGAGCCCCTGCGCCATCAGGAACTCGCAGGCTCGCCCGCTGCGCGCGCCGGATCGGCAGACCACGTAGGTGCGGCCCCCGCCGAACGCCTCGACGTTGTCGGCGACGGCGCCGAGCGGGACCAGCACTGCGTGTCCGATGTGGCCGGCCTCCCATTCGTGGGGCTCGCGGACGTCGACGACCCTGACCGATGAGCCGAGCGCTGCGAGTTCGTGAACCGAGATCTCCTTGACTGTCACGGCTTCAAGGGTACCGACCGAGATCGCCGGGAGCGTTGATGTTGCGCAGCGCAGCAGCCGGCACATCCACCTCGACGACCACCAGTGCATCGAGCACCCGGTGCACGGCGCGTTCGCCTGCGTCGAACGCTGCACCAACTGCCGATCTCGAGGACGGGCGCCACAGGGCGCACGCCGGCTCGCGGCCACTGGTCCGAGCGACGACGACGTCGACGTCGGGGTGCTCCTCAGCCGCCCGAACGAGCCGTCCGAGGTCGTCCGGGCCGACGAACGGGAGATCGCAGGCGACGACGAGCAGATCGGCGACGTCGTGCAGCTCGACGACCCGCATCGCCGTGACCAGTCCGCTGAGCGGCCCCTCTCCCGGATCGTCGTCGGGCAGGACCGGGAGATCGAGTGCGGCCAGCTCGTCGGGGTCGCCGCCGACCGCGACCACATGTGCGCAGCCGGCTCCTCGCAACGAGGCGGCCACCATCGCCGCCATCGGGACGCCGTCGATCTCCACCAGGGCTTTCGTGCGACCCATGCGCCGGCTCGCACCACCGGTGAGGACGACACCGAGCACGGGTCAGCCGGTCGGGATGCCGGTCGGGTCGAGTTGGAGCAGGAACGTCCGACAACGATCGGCTTCGTCGACCTCGCCGATCTCTGCGGCCATGTCGCCCAACCCCCGCATGCAGCGCAGGAACCCCTGATTGGTCGGCTCGGCCCACCGGACGTAGCCGCTCCCTCGCCAGCCGTTGGCGCGCAGGGCGTCCAACCCGCGGTGGTAGCCCACCCGGTACGCGGCGTAGCGCTCGATCGTGTCGCGACCGAGATCGCCGAGCGCGGCCCAGCCGTCGAGGAAGCGGGGCGCGGACGCCACCACGGCCGCAACCGCTGCCCGCCGCTGCTCGGCTGGTTGGCCGAGGGCGTCGGCCAGGGCGTGCGCCACCGCAGGATCCGGCGCCGGAAGCACCGTGGTCGGGAGGCCGGATGACAGGTTGATCGGTTGGTCGCTCACCGCGGCGAGCGTACCCAGGTGCCGTCGGTGCGGCGGCCTACAGTGCTGCCCGTGCTCGCCATCACGCTCGAACAGGCGACGACGATCGCAGTCGTCGCCACGACCGCGCTGGTCGTCGGAGCGATCCTGTCGTTCTGGGTGATGAAGTCGCTGGCCCAGAAGCTGATCGTCGCGGTCCTGCTGGCGGTGCTCGCATTCGCCGTCTGGTCGCAGCGCACGGCCCTGCAGGACTGCGCCGACAAGGTCGAGGCCAACTACGAGCGCGTCGGCACCGCCGTCACGGTGTTCGACACCGAGTGCACCTTCTTCGGGACGACCATCACGATCTCCGACCCCCGATCGGAGTGAACACCGAGCAGTCGAACCCTCTCGCCCCACCGGCCGAGCCGGAGGCGATCGGTCCCACCCTCGCGCGGCTGACGGGCGCCAAGACGGTCGCCAACACCGCATTGCGCTGGGTCCCGTTGTTCCTCCCGACGCTGGAACGAGCATTCGGGGCCACGACGGCCCAGTTGACGACCGTGCTGGGAGCCAGCGAGCTCGCCGGGCTCTCGACGATGGCGGTCGGCGCCCAGCTCGACCGCGGGCGCGAGCGCATCGTGCTGGTCACGTCGCTGGTGCTCGTGGCTGTTTCGTCGGTGATCGCACTCGGCGGATCGTTGACCACGTTCGCGATCGCGTTCTTCGTCCTCGTCACCGGCGTCGCCAACTACACGGTTGCGGGACAGGCCTGGATCAGCCATCGCGTCGGCTACCGGGCGCGGGCCCGAGCACTCGGGTTGTACGAGACGTCGTGGGCGATCGCGCTGCTGGTCGGCGCGCCGCTGGTCGCCGTGCTGATCAACGGGTTCGGTTGGCGGGGGCCGTTCATCGCGCTCGCCGTGGCCGCGCTCGCCGGAGCAGGAGTCGTCGCACGCCGGCTGCCCCGTCACGTTCCCGTTCCGGTCGTCCAACCGGTCTCCGACGACCTGACCGGCGCAACACCGGCTGCACCGCGTCAGCGGATCACCCCGACGGCGTGGCTGGTGATGGTCGGATCGGCGGCGACCGCGATGGCCGGGCTGGCGGTGTTCGTGATCTCGGGAAGCTGGCTCGACGACGCGTTCGGCGTCTCGACGGGGGGCGTCGGCATCGTCGCCGTGGCGTTCGGCGCCGTCGAACTGGCTGCGAGCCTGACGAGCGCTGCCGTCGCCGACAACGTGGGCAAACTCCGCAGCACCCTCGGCGGACTCGTGTTGCTCGTGGTCGGCTTGGGCATCATGCTCATGGCGGACGATCGGCTCGGCATCGGCATCGCCGGGCTGCTCGTGTTCCTGCTCGGCTTCGAGTTCGCCTTCGTCACGTCACTCTCCCTGGTGAGCGAGGCGATGCCGGACGCTCGCGGAACGACCCTCGCCGTCTCGAACGCCGTCGGCACCGTCGCACGCGCCACGGGGGCGATCCTCAGCGGATGGTTGTTCGGTGCCCACGGGATCAACGGGACCGCCTCGTTGTCGGTCCTGGCCGCGGCCACCGCGGGGATCTGCCTGCTGGTCAGTCGGCGGACGGCCCGGACGGAGCGCCTGGCGCGGACGGCACCCCGAGTGACCTGAGGAAGCGCACGGTCGGTTCCGCCACGGCGCCGGCGTGCGTGTGGGGTCCGGCGTGGCCACAGCCCGGCGCCATCTCGACCCGACAGTCCGGCAACGTCTCGCCGAGCCGTTCCATCGCCGTCCGGTGGTGCGGCCGACCGTGCTCGCCGTACAGCGCCAGCACCGGGACCCGCACGTCGTCGGCCCGCCACGGCGCCTGCCGGCGCAGATCGGCCAACTCGGCGACCATCGCCGACCCCTCCGCTCGTCGTTGCTGCTGTGTCGACGTCGGCAGGCGTTCCCACACCTCGTCACCGACCAGCCGCCGCATGAAGGCCTCCGCCGCGTCGCCCGGGTCGGAGGCGCCCATCGCTGCAGCGCCGGCGGTGGTGCCCGGCCACCAGTCGAGCCACGACAGCGGCGTCTCGTAGACGACGACACCGCGCACCAGGTCGGGGCGGGACGCCGCCAACGCCAGCGCGACATTGCCGCCGTAGCTGTGTCCGAAGATCATCGCGCTGCGTCGAGGCGCCGTCCGCTCCACCAGGTCGGCGAGGTCGCGCACGTTGGCCTCCGCCGTCCACGGCGGACCCACGTGGACGGAACGCCCGTACCCGCGCCGGTCGTAGCGAACCACTCGGAACTCGCCGTCGATGCGCCGACTCAGCCGCAGCAGGCCGGCCGCGCGGTCCATCGATCCGTGTACCAGCACGACCGGGTCGGCGGCGTCGTCGCCGGCGACGTCCGACCAGACCGTCGAGGTCGCGGCGTCGGCGGCCATCACCCGACGCGTACGATCCGCAGGACATCGGTGGCCGCGTCGGCGGGACGCGGGCGGTCGTGATCCGGCGCCCCCGCCAACACGAGCACCGTGTCGCCGCGTTCGATCAGCCCGGCACCGAGGGCGGTCTCGACCGCGAACCACACCATCTCGTCGGTGCTGCCGTAGATGTCGACCTCGACCGGCTCGACGCCCCAGCTCAGCGCCAGCGATCGCACCACCGACGGGTGCGGCGAGAGGCCGATCATCGGAGCGGCAGGCCGGAACCGGGCCATCGCCCGGGCGGTGCGTCCGCTGCGCGTGCAGCACAGGATGGCAGAGACGCCGGCATCGATCGCCGCCAAGGACGCGGCATGGGTGAGCGCCGCCGTGATCGGGTCGATCGACGACATCGCTTCGTGGTGCTCGGTGCGCTGGACGCGGCCGAGGCGGTTCGCCCATTGACGATAGGCGGCCTCCGACTCGGCGCGCTCGGCGACGCGGGACATCGTCCGAACGACGGCGGCGGGGTCACGGCCGATCGCCGTCTCGCCGGACAACATCACGGCATCGGTGCCGTCGAACACCGCGTTCGCGACATCGCTCACCTCGGCGCGCGTCGGCGACGGCGAGGTGATCATCGATTCGAGCATCTGGGTGGCGGTGATCACGGGCACGCCCGCCTCGACGCAGTGGCGCACGATCCGTTTCTGGAGGTGGGGCACGTCTTCGATCGGGCAGTCGATCCCGAGATCACCGCGGGCCACCATCACCACGTCGGACACGGCGATGATCTCGTGGAGCTGGTCGATCGCCGAGCGTGTCTCGATCTTGGCGACGAGCCGGGCACGGTCACCGACGACCGCTCGGACCTTGCTGACGTCGTCGGGCGATCGCACGAAGGAGACTGCGATGAACTCGACACCGGCGGCCGCGACCGCGTCGGCGAGCACGAGATCCGTCTCGGTCGGCGACGGCAATCGCAGGCGCTCCGACGGCAGGTTGACGCCGGGTCGCCCGTTGACCTCTCCCCCGGTCTCCAGCACGGCGGTCACCGCATCGGTACCGATGTCGAGCACGCGGAGCGAGATCCCGCCATCGCCGAGCTGGATCCGGCTGTCGGGGACCAGATCCTCGAGCAGCGTCGGGTAGTCGACCGTGATGACCTCGGCGTCGCTCCCTCCCTCGCCCGAACGCAACGTCATCACGTCACCGGTCTCCAGCCGGACACCGCCGTCGGGGAACGACCCCGCCCGGATCTTGGGCCCCGGAAGATCCGCGAGCACGCCGACGGGTCGGCCTCGCTGCGCGGCCACCTGGCGGACCCGGGCGAGCCGGTCGAGATGGCCCTCGAGCGAGCCGTGACTGAGGTTGAGTCGCACGACGTCGACGCCGGCATCGATCAGTGCACCGAGCACCTCGATCGAGTCGCTCGCCGGGCCGATGGTCGCCACGATCTTCGTTCGTCCGGTCATTTCTGCTTGTCTATCGCACAATGGAACTGCTGATCATCCGCCATGCCCTCCCGGTGCGCCGCGAGCTCGACACCGGGGCCGCGGATCCCGAGCTCTCCGACGCCGGTCACGAGCAGGCGGCCCACCTCGCGCGGTACCTCGCGGCGGAACGGATCGATGCCGTGTACGCCAGCCCCCTCACCCGGGCCCAGGAGACCGCAGCGCCACTCGCTCGTGAGCGGAGTCTCGACATCCGCACCTCGGAGGGCATCGCCGAGTGGGACCAGAACAGCCCCGAGTACGTCCCGGTCGAAGAGCTCAAGGCGGCGAACGATCCCCGGTGGCAGGCGATGTTGGCCGGCGAGTGGGACGCCGACGAGACCGAGGAGGAGTTCCGCTCCCGCGTGGTGGCCTCGATCGAGGCCATCATCGCCGACCACGGTGGCCAGCGCGTTGCCGTGGTGTGCCACGGTGGAGTGATCAACGGCTACCTCTCCCACGTGCTCGGCCTCGACACGTTCGCCCGTGGGTTCTTCTATCCGAACTACACCTCGATCAACCGGGTCGCCGCTGCCTCCAGTGGCGAGCGGTCCGTGGTCACCATCAACGAAACCAGCCACCTGCGCGGCACCGGCCTCCCCATGGGCCTCTTCCAGCGCGGTTGAGAGGAACCACGTGCTCGACGACCTGATCTCCTTCCTCGATGCGTCCCCGTCGCCCTGGCACGCGGTGGCGTCGACCATCGATCGCCTCGACGGGTTCGAACGGGTCGACGAGGCCGATGTCTGGGACGACGTGCCCGACGCCGGCTACGTCGTTCGCGGTGGAGCGATCATCGCCTGGCGTCTTCCGACGTCGACCTCCCCCCATGCCCCGTTCCGCATGGTCGGGGCGCACACCGACTCGCCCGGCCTGCGGGTGAAGCCGCACCCGGACGCGGGCGGCTTCGGCTGGAAGCAGCTCGCCGTCGAGGTGTACGGCGGCATCCTCAACAACAGCTGGCTCGATCGTGACCTCGGCATCGCCGGTCGACTCGTCGACGCCGGCGGTGCGTCGGTCCTCGTCGACGTCGCCGAGCCGGTCGCTCGCGTGCCGCAGCTGGCCGTCCACCTCGACCGCGAGGTCAACAGCGGCGGCCTGCTGCTCGACACCCAGCAGCATCTCTCGCCCGTCTGGGGCGTCGGCGCCTCGACCCCGGGCGAGTTCGCCGAGTGGATCGGCGGCGCTGCCGACCTCGACGCGCCGCCGGCGTGGTGGGAGCTCTGTCTCTACGACGTCCAGGGTGCTGCGGTCCTCGGCGCCGACCAGTCACTGCTCGCGTCCGGGCGACTCGACAACCAACTGTCGTGCTGGGCGGCCGTGACCGCGCTGGTCGAGGCGCGCCCGACCGGTCATGCCTCGGTGATCGTCCTCAACGACCACGAGGAGGTCGGGTCGTCGAGTGCCACCGGCGCCGGAGGGCCCTTCCTCGACACGGTGCTGTCGAGGCTCGTGACCGCCCGTGGCGGATCCGCCGAGGATCGCCATCGCTCGCTCGCCGCGTCGTCGTGCATCTCGGCCGACAACGCGCACGCCGTCCACCCGAACTATCCGGAGCGCCACGAGCCCGGCCACCGCCCGATCGTCAACGCGGGCCCCGCGATCAAGGTCAACTCCAACCAGCGGTACGCGACCTCGGCCGAGACGGCCGCCGAGTTCCAGCGGGCCTGCGAAACGGCGGGGGTGCCGTGGCAGGTGTTCGTGTCACGCAACAACATGCCGTGCGGCTCCACGATCGGTCCGATCACCGCCACACGGCTCGGGATCGCCACGGTCGACGTCGGGGTACCGCAGCTGTCGATGCACTCCGCTCGCGAGTTGTGCGGCGCCGACGACCCCGTGCACCTGGCCCGGGCGCTCGGCGCGTTCCTCGACGGCTGAGTCGTCGTCCGGGCGTCGGCCGTCAGCCGACCCGGGACTCGGCGAGGTCGAACAGCCGCTGCAGTTCGATCGACAGCTGCTCGGTGGCCGCGCGCACGGCCTGGCGCGAAACGCGACGATTGGAGCCGCCCGACGGGCCCTCGGGCGGCTCGACCCAGATCGGCTCGCCGATCACCACCCGCACCCGATGAGGGTGGATGAACTTCGCGTGGCGCGGCATCACCCGAGCCGACCCCCCGATGCCGACCGGGATGATCGGCACCCCGGCCTTGGCGGCGACATAGGCCGCACCGTCGAAGAGCGGATGCACCGTCGGGCCGTCCTTGCGTTCCCCCTCGGGAAAGAGCGTGAGCGGCTCGCCGTTCTCCAGCACCTTGATGCACGTCGCCAGTGCTTCGCGGTCGGCGTGGCCCCGGTTGACGGGGAACGCACCGAGTGCCGACACCAGCCATCCGACGCTGGCGTACTTCCAGATCTCCTGCTTGCCCATGAAGCGGATCCGTCGCGTGGACACACATGCCGTGATCGGCGTGTCGACATAGCTGCGGTGGACCGGGGCGAGCACGTAGGCGCCCGTCGGCGGCAGGTGCTCCTTGCCCTCGATCCGCATGCGGGTGAACGCCTGGGTGAACCAGCACACGATGCTGCGGCACACGACGTAGGCGATCCGGCTGGCACGGGACTCCGCGGTCGGCAGCTGCCGACGCCTGGGTGATGCGGTCGAGTTCACGGCTCGAGCAGGGCCAGGACCCGTTCGACGACCTCGTCGATCGACAGGCCGCTCGTGTCGACCAGGACCGACCCGTTCGCTTCGGTCAGGGGGCTGTCGCTGCGGGTGGAGTCCTTGCGATCGCGTTCGATGATCGACGCCTCGACCTCGGCGACGTCACCACCGATCTCGGCCACCCGCCGCTCGGCGCGCACCCGGGGCGACGCGGTCACGTACAGCTTCAGCGTGGCGTCGGGGAACACCACCGACCCGATGTCGCGACCTTCGACCACGCCGCCCGCATGGTCGCTCACCCAGCGGCGCTGTCGACGCACCAGCTCCGAACGCACACGGCTGTTCGAAGCGACTGCGCTGACCGCCGAGGTCACTTCCCGCCCGCGGATCTCGACCGTCGCATCGACGCCGTCGACGATCACGACCGTGCCGTTCGGACCCGCGTCGACCGACAGATCGACCGCTTCGGACAGTTCCGCCACGTCGTCCTCGTCGGCAGGGTCGAGGCCTCGTCGCAGCGCGGCGAACGTGATCGCTCGGTACATCGCTCCGGTGTCGAGATACTGCAGCCCCAGCCGGTCGGCGACCGCACGGCCGACCGTGCTCTTGCCTGCTCCGGCGGGACCGTCGATCGCCACGATCATCGGCGCATCGCCCGTGCTCACCACGACACCCCCAGTGGACGGCCTTCGTCGTATCCGGCCGTGCTCTGCACGCCGACCACGGCGCGCTCGTGGAACCTCTCGATCGAGTCGGCGCCGGCGTACGTGCACGCCGAGCGCAGCCCGGCGACGATCTGGTCGATGATGTCCTCGACGCTCGGACGCTCCGGGTCGAGGTACATGCGCGACGTGCTGATGCCCTCCTCGAACAGCTCCTTGCGGGCCCGTTCGAAACCGTGGTCGCCCTGCGTGCGGTGCTTGACCGCCCGGTTCGACGCCATGCCGAAGCTCTCCTTGTAGAGCCGGCCGTCGGGGTCGCGCAGCGTGTCGGCGGCCGACTCGTAGGTCCCTGCCAGCCAGGATCCGAACATCACGCTCGCCGCGCCACCCGCCAGCGCCAGCGCCACATCGCGCGGAAAGCGAACGCCGCCGTCGGCCCAGATGTGACGACCGAGTCGCCGGGCCTCCTCGGCGCACTCGAGCACCGCGGAGAACTGTGGCCGCCCGACGCCGGTCATCATGCGGGTGGTGCACATGGCGCCGGGCCCGACGCCGACCTTCACGATGTCGGCGCCGGCCTCGATCAACTGGCGGGTGCCCTCGGCCGTGACGACGTTGCCGGCGACGATCGTGGCGTCGGGCAGTTCGGAACGCACCGCTTCGATCGCGTGGAGTGTTCGTGTCTGGTGCCCGTGAGCGGTGTCGATGACGAGGACATCGACACCGTGACCGACGAGTTCCTTGGCGCGAGCGGCGGGCTCACCGTTGATCCCGACGGCGACGCCGACCATCAGCCGGCCGTCGGCGTCGACGGCCGGGTCGTAGATCGTCGAGCGCAGCGCACCCTCACGGGTGATCACGCCGAGCAGGCGCCCGTCGTCGCCCACGACGGGGGCCACCCGCAGCCGGTTGCGGCCGAGGTGATCGAAGGCATCGGCGGGCTCGATGTCGGGGCTCAGGATGTGGAGGCTCGAGCTCATCACGTTGCGCAGTTGCGTGAACCGGTCGAATCCGTCGCCATCGCGCTCGGTGAACACGCCGAGCGGGACGCCGTCGTCGACGACGACCACCGCCCCGTGGGCACGTTTGTGGATCAGCGAGAGCGCGTCGGCGATCGTGGCGTCGGGCGTCAGGGTGATCGGCGTCTCGAACACGGTGTGGCAACGCTTGACGTAGTCGATCACGCTGGCGACCACGTCGACCGGGATGTCCTGCGGGAGGATGGCGATCCCACCCCGCCGGGCAACGGTCTCGGCCATGCGCCGGCCGGCCACCGCGGTCATGTTCGACACCACCAGTGGAATCGTCGTCCCGATGCCGTCGGGCGTGCGGAGGTCGACGTCCATGCGGGACCGCACGTCCGAGAGGCTCGGCACCATGAAGACGTCGCTGTAGGTGAGGTCGTGTCCCGGGTCGGGATGGAGCATGCGCATGTGGTGGTTCGGTCCTTCTCCCCGTCGAAGCCCCCACCGGAGTCACCCACAGTGGAAGCGACCACAGGCTAGGCCGTAACCTTGCTCCTCCATGACTGCAGCCGCCTCACCCGTCGTCCTCGTCCACGGGTGGGGTGGATCGTTCGCATCGACCTGGCAGCGCAACGGATTCACCGCCCTGCTCGAAGATGCCGGAGTCGGGATCATCGGCGTCGACCTGCTCGGGCACGGGACCGCACCGAAGCCGCACGAACCCGAGGCCTATGCCGACCTGACCGCTCGCATCCTGGAGTCCCTGCCCGACGAGCCCGTCGACGCCATCGGGTTCTCACTCGGCGCCATGACGCTCCTGCGGCTGGCGATCGAGCATCCCGAGCGATTCCGGCGGTTGGTGCTCGCCGGCATCGGTTCGAACATCTTCCAACGCGACGAGGCCGGCACGCGTGCGATCGTCGCCGGCCTCGAGACGGTGGCCGGCGGCGGCGATCCGTCGACCCTCGACAACACGGTGCGCCTGTTCACCCAGTACGCCGGGCAACCGGGCAACGACATCGCAGCGCTCACCGCCGTGATGAAGCGCCCGGCCGCCGAGCCGATCACGCCGGAGAGCTGCGCTCGGGTCACCTGCCCGGTCCTCGTGGTGGTCGGCGACAAGGACTTCGTGTACCCGGCCGACGAACTCGCTGCTGCGTTCCCGGACGGCCGGTGCGAGACCCTGCGCGGCGTCGACCACTTCGCCACCACCGAGTCGTTCGGCTTCTTCGACGCCGCCCTCGAGTTCCTCGACGCCCTCTGTTGAACCGCTCCCTGATCACGACCGACATCGAGCGGGCGGCCGACGCGCTCCGGGCCGGAGGGCTCGTCGCGGTACCGACCGAGACCGTCTACGGCCTCGCCGCCGACGCCGCCGACCCTCGCGCGCTGCGGCGGATCTTCGAGGTGAAGGGTCGGCCGGCCGACCACCCGCTGATCGTCCACCTCCGATCGGCCGACCAGCTCGACGAGTGGGCTGCCACTGTCCCATCGACCGCCCGCCGCCTCGTCGACGCCGCCTGGCCGGGGCCACTGACCGTCATCCTGCCCCGCGGACGCCGCGTCCTCGACGAGGTGACGGGCGGTCGCGACACCGTCGGCCTCCGCGTGCCCGCCCACCCGTTCGCCCAGGCCCTGCTCGACCGGTCGGGCCTCGCCTTCGCCGCACCCTCGGCCAACCGCTTCGGTTCGGTCAGCCCGACGACCGCGCAGCACGTGCTCGACGAACTCGGGCCGTTCCTCGATCCCGCTCGCGACGTCATCCTCGACGGGGGTGCATCCACCATCGGCGTCGAGAGCACGATCGTCGACTGCGCGGCCGATCCACCGCAGATCCTTCGTGCCGGCAGCGTCACGGTCGAGGAGGTGAGCCGCCTGCTCGACGGGATGATCGCTCCTGCCACCGGGCCGAGCCGCGCCTCCGGAATGCTCGCCTCGCACTACGCGCCCCGCTGTCAGGTCCGCCTGGTCGACGATGCCGACGACGCCCTGGCGTTGCGGGCCGGTACGCCGCGCAGCGAGATCCTCGACCTCACCGACGACCTGGTCGTCTACGCCCACGAGCTCTACGCACGGTTGCGTGACGCCGACGTCCGCGGTGTCGGCACCGTCATCGCCGTGCTCCCGCCGGCAGCGGGACTCGGCCACGCGATCCGCGACCGGCTGACGAAGGCCGCGGCCCCACGCCGTTGATCACCGTCTCGGGCGTTCGCCCGCGCCGCGCGGGACGCGAGGCGGTCAGTCCCAGTCGACCTCGTTGAGGCTGGCAACCCAGAGGTCGCGCACAGCGATGATGTCCGGCGACGGCGCATCGTCGAAACCGGCGACGGTCAGGCTGACGGTCGACGCGCCGGCATCGGGCACGACCTCGAGGCGACACCAGCACTGCAATGGAGCGTGGAGATGCACCTCCAGTCGATACGGCGGATCGTCGTCGAGCACCTCGCCGATCCACGACGCTGCGACCAGCAGCCCCTCGAACGTCTCGACGGGGAGCGCTTCGACCGTGAACGACGGGATGTCACGCGCCGCCCCCGACCAGAAGGCGTCCCGTGGCACGGGCCGGCTCGGTTCCGGTGGTGGTGATGCGTCGATCACCACCGGCGACTCCTCCAGGTGGGTCAACGCACGATCGGCCGCCTCGTTGACGGCTCGCATCACCTCGGCATCACCGCCCTGATCGGGATGGTGCCGCCTCGCCAGCTCCCGGCGCGCCGCGCGGACCTCGGCGGCGGTGGCGTTCGGCGCGAGGCCGAGGAGTGCGAAGGCGTCGGCCGCGTCAGCCACTGGTCGCAGCGTCGCGGAGTTCGGCGTACCGGTCGCGCAGGTTCCCCGAATCGACGACCTCGTCGATCGGCGTTCCGGTCCCGAGCCCCCACCGCTCCTGCACGGCCTGGTGATCGGCCCCCTCGACGACCGCTGCCGCCTGGACCGCGGCCCCGGTCGCCACCGCCTGTGCGACGTCGGCCACGACGACGTCGACATCGTCGCCGAGCGACGAACGCAGCATCCCGGCGATCACCGCCCGCAGCGCCGATGAGCGGGCTCCGCCCCCGGTCAGCACCACACGGCCGCTCACCGGGGCGTGGCGGCGCAGCGCGTCGAGCGCATCGAGCAGGCCGCAAGCGACCCCGTCGACCGCAGCTCGCGCCAACTGCTCCCGGGTCACGTCGCTGCGGATGCCGCTCAGGACGCCGGTGGCGTCCGGGCGGTTCGGCGTCCGCTCCCCGTCGAAGTAGGGCAGCAGGAGCGGACGCTCTCCCGTGGCGGCGAGCGCCAGCCGGTCGAACTCGTCGTGATCGACGCCGAGCAGCCGGGCGGTCGCATCGAGGACCTTCGCCGCGTTCGAGGTGCAGACGAGCGGGAGGAACCGGCCGGTCGCATCGGCGAAACCGGCGACGGCGCCGCTCGGGTCGGCGGTCGGGTGCTCCGACACGGCGAAGGCGGTACCGGAGGTCCCGATCGAGATCGCCGCGTCGCCGCCGCGCAAGCCCAGGCCCAGCGCCGCGCCCATGTTGTCGCCGGTGCCGGGCGCCACCGCGACGTCGTTCCAGTGGCCGGCGAGGTCGAGCGGACCGAGCACGGTGGGGACGGCACCGCTCCAGTCGCGGTTGCCGTCGATGATCGCGAGGATGTCCCATCGGTACTCACCGGCGGACGGCGACCAGTACCCGGTGCCGGATGCGTCGCCTCGATCGGTGGTGAAGGCCCCGGTCATGCGGTGGGTGACGTAGTCGTGCGGAAGCATCACCCTGGCGAGTCGTGCCCACTCGTCGGGGTGCGATCGGTGGAGCCACGACAGCTTCGTGACCGTGAACGCAGCCACCGGCACGCTGCCGACCGCGTCTGCCCACGCCTCGGCGCCGACGAGCTGTGTCAGCAGCCAGTCGGCGTCGGGAGCCGACTCCGTGTCGTTCCAGAGCTTGGCGGGGTGCACGGGGCGGTCGGCCTCGTCGAGCGCAACCATCCCGTGTTGCTGGCCCGCCACGCTGACACCCACCACGGAGCCGGGCGGGGTTCCGGCCGGCAGTTGCTCGATCGCCTCCTGCCACGCCCGTTGAAACGCGTCCCACCAGCTCTCGGGATCCTGTTCGCTGCACGGCGGCGTGACCGGCGGGTGGGCCGCATCGGCCGATGCGACGATCCTGCCGGTGTCGAGGTCGCGGATCTCGACCTTGGTGGACTGGGTGGAGGAGTCGACGCCGGCGACGAAGGGCACGCCGTCAAGCTAACCGTGAGGTTCGGCGATCCAGGGTGCGGGCTCGCCCCAGGCATCGTCGAACACGATCTCGTCGAGCGGTTTGCGTTTCAGCGGCCCGTGGTGGCCCTCCGGCACGCCGAGCGTGATGCACGCCGACAATGCAGCGGTGTCGGGGATGCCGAGCAGCTCGCGGAGTTCGACCTCGACGCCGAGGTGCCACATCGTGAGCGCTCCGCCGTACCCGAGCGCGCGGGCGGCGAGCAGCAGGTTCTGGCACGCCGGATAGATCGATGCCCCCTCGTAGGGCGACGGCGATCGGTAGCGGTCGAGGCAGGCCAGGATCACGACCGGCGTGTGCTCGAACCGGTCGACGTAGCGCTGCATCGAGTCGGCGAAGCGCGAGGGCCGGTAGCCGTCGGCCTCCCGTTTGGCGTTCCAGCCGGCCCGGAAGGCCTCGCCCAGCAGGGCCTTTGCAGCCACCGCCCGCTCGCCGTCGCGCAACACGAGGAACCGGAACGGCTGACGGTTGGAACCCGATGGGGCTCGTCCGGCGTGCCAGAGGATCGCTGCGAGGTCGTCGTCGGGGACCGGCTCGTCGGTGTAACGACGAATCGCCCGCGTGGTGGCGAGCCCGTCGAGCAGCGTGACGTCGGGAACGCCGACGGCTCCGCTCACCGTCCGGTGAATTCGGGATCGCGCTTCTCCATGAAGGCGGTGACACCCTCGGTGAAGTCCTCGGTCCGCAGGAGCGGGAGCAGCTGGAGGAACACGTGGTGCACGTTCTGCTCGAAGGTCTCGGTCTCGGCCGCCCGCATCATCCGCTTGATCGCCCGCACGGCGAGGGGTGCGTTGGCGGCGATCTCGGTCGCCATCTCCTCGGTTCGCTCGGCGAACTCGTCGGTCGGTACCACGTGGTTGACGAGACCGAGTTCGAGCGCTTCGGCAGCAGTCAGGGTGCGTCCGGTGAACGCGATCTCGGCGGCTTTGGCGTAGCCGACCATCCGTGGCAGCAGCCAGGTGCCGCCGCTCTCGGGCAGGATCCCTCGTTTCGCGAAGCCTGGGTTGAGCTTGGCGTTCTCTGCCGCGATGCGGATGTCGCAGCCGAGTGCGAGATCGAGGCCGTAGCCGGCAGCGCCGCCGTTGAGCGCACAGATCGTCGGGGTGTCGAGGTTGTGGAGGACGACGGGTGGCGCCGAGCGCAGGTCGAACTCGCCGGTGAAGCCGCCGTCGCCGTCACCACCGCCGAGGTTGCCGAGGCCGCCCTTCGGCCCCGCCATCTGCGCCTGCAGGTCGAGGCCGGCACAGAACGCTCGCCCGGAACCGGTCAGCACGATGCAGCGGACGTCGGGGTCACGGTCGGCGCGCAGCAGGAGATCGCTGATCTGCTGCAACATGAGGCCGGAAATCGTGTTCATGCGTTCTGGAGCATCGAGTGTCAGCGTCGCGATGTGCTCGACCACCTCGTAGCGGACCTCGTCGCGCACCGCGTCGTGACGGGCATCCGGTGTCGTTTCGGGCATCTGAGCTGCGGAATCGTTCACAGTCCCGAAACGTAGTGCCTTCCTTTTGCGCCGGACGACGCCTACACTTTCCGGACCTTACGAGTACGGGCATCCCGCCCGTACCCCAACAAGGGGGAGAACCCACAACATGCAGAAATCACGCGTGAAGCGCGTCGGTGCACTGTTGGTCGGCCTGACGCTCGTTGCCGCCGCTTGCGGCAGCGACGACAACAGCTCGTCCAGCACCGAAGCACCGGCCGGCACCGATGCCGCCGTCGAGGAGACCACGGCGCCCGAGACCACCGAGGCGATGACCGAGGAGACCACCGCCCCGGACACCACCGAAGGCGACATGGCCGAGGGCGAGACCGTCCAGTCCGTCCCGACCTGCACCGGCGACAGCGACGGTGTCGCTGAACATCGCGACCGTGCTGCCCGAGACGGGCAACCTCGCGTTCCTCGGCCCGCCCGAGTTCGCCGGCGCCGAGCTCGCGATCCAGGAGATCAACGAGGCCGGCGGTGCCCTCGGCGCCGACGTCACCCTCGACCAGGGCGACTCCGGCGACACCTCGACCGACATCGCCAACCAGACCGTCGACCGCCAGCTCGCTGCCGGTGCCGACGCGTTCATCGGTGCAGCGTCGTCCGGTGTGTCGTTCACGTTCATCGACAAGCTCGTCGAGAACTGCAAGATCCACTTCAGCCCGGCCAACACCTCGCCGGACTTCACCGACTACGCCGACGACGGCCTGTACTTCCGTACGGCGCCCTCCGACGTGCTGCAGGGTCGCGTGCTCTCCGATCTCATGATCGAAGAGGGCGTCACCACGGCCAGCTTCATGGCGCTGCAGGACCCGTACGGTGAAGGTCTGCTCCAGTACTCGACCGAGCCGTTCGCGGACCAGGGCGGCGAGATCGTCGACTCGTTCACCTACGACCCGCAGGCTGCGGAGTTCTCCGCCGAGGTCGATCGCGTCGTGTCGGGTGACCCCGAAGCACTCGTGATCATCGGCTTCGAGGAGACCTCGAAGATCCTCACGTCGCTGTTCGAGGCGGGCTACACCCCCGAGTCGGGCAAGAAGATCTACCTGGTCGACGGCAACGTCGGCAACGCACTCGGCGAGCAGCTGCCTCCCGGGTCGATGGAGGGCATCCGTGGCACCCTGCCTGCGGCTGAGATCACCGATGACTTCCAGGAGCGTCTCCTGGCCGTCGATCCGGAGCTCATCGACTTCAGCTACGGCCCGGAGACCTACGACGCGGTGATCATCGTGGCCCTCGCTGCGCAGATCGCCGGCACCGACGATCCTGCAGCGATTGCGGCTGAGATCAACGGCGTCACCCGCGACGGCGAGAAGTGCACCACGTACGCAGACTGCGTGGCGCTGATCGACGACGGGCGTCGACATCGACTACGACGGACCTTCTGGCCCGCAGACGTTCGGACCCGAAGGTGAGCCGACCGAGGCGAGCTTCAAGATCCTGACCTACGACGCGAACAACCAGATCGAGGCCGACGCCCCGACCGAGTTCCGGTTCGCGGCGATCTGATCACTCGGATCTGAACTGAAACACCCGTGACGGGGGCCGCCTTCGGGCGGCCCCCGTTTCGCGTCCCGGATCAGCGAGCCTGCACAGCGCGCGATCAGACAGCCACCGCCTGGGCGTGGAGTTCGAGGGGCCGGCCGAACGGGTGATCGTGCAGCGGCGTCGAGTTCAGCGGGCCTTGGCCAGGGTGCCGAGGTAGAGCTCGATCACCTTGGGGTCGTGCAGGAGCTCCTCGCCGGTGCCGGTGTAGGCGTTGCGGCCCTGGTCGAGGACGTAGCCCCGATCGCAGATCTGCAGGCACCGAGCGGCGTTCTGCTCGACCATGATGATCGACACACCGGTCGAGTTGACCTCTTTCACACGGTCGAACACCTGGTCCTGCAGGACCGGTGACAGCCCCGCACTCGGCTCGTCGAGCAGGAGCACCGACGGCTCCATCATCAACGCTCGCCCCATCGCCAGCATCTGCCGTTCGCCGCCCGACAGTGAGCCGGCGCGCTGGTCGATGCGTTCTCCGAGGCGCGGGAAGATGCCGACCACCTGGTCGATCATCTCGCCGACGCCCGACTTTCGGAGGTAGCCACCCATCTCGAGGTTCTCGCGGATCGTCAGCGACGGGAACACGTTGTTGATCTGCGGCACGTAGCCGATCCCGCGAGCGACGAGGAAGTTCGCCTTCTTGCCCGTGACGTCGTCACCGCGGTACCAGACGGTGCCGTCGCTGATCTTGATCAGGCCGAAGAGCGCCTTCAGCATCGTCGACTTGCCGGCCCCGTTCGGGCCGATGATGCCGATCAACTCCCCGTCGCCGAGCACGAGTTCGGCGCCGTTGAGGATGTTGACGCCGGGAACGTATCCGGCCACGACGTTCTGGACGTGGATCAACGGTTCAGGCATCGTCGGCACTCCCCTCGTTCGTCTCGTCTCCAGCGGCTTGCGCCGGATCGGTCTCGTCGTCGCCGACGGCCTCGCGGATGTCCTCGGTGAGCGCTGCGTGCGACGACCCGAGGTAGGCGTCGACGACAGCGGCGTTCTCGCCGATCGAGCGAGGCGGCCCCTCGGCGATGATCGAACCCTCGGCCATCACGACCACCCAGTCGGAGATGTCCTGCACGACGTCCATGTCGTGCTCGACGAACATCACGGTGATGCCCTCGGACCGGAGCCGTTTCACGTGGCCGAGCAGCGACTGCGTCAGGGCCGGGTTGACCCCGGCCATCGGCTCGTCGAGCATGATCAGCGCCGGCTTGGCCATCATCGCACGGGCCATCTCGAGCAGCTTGCGCTGGCCACCCGACAGGGCGCCGGCGTACTCGTCCTTCATGTGGATCATGTTGAACTCGTCGAGGATCTCGAGCGAGCGCTGCTCGACCTCGCGTTCCTGAGCTCGCCAACCGCTGAACAGCGCTCGTCCCATCCCCTCGCCGGTCTGACCCTGCGCAGCGAGCATCATGTTGTCGAGCACCGACATCTTGGCGAGGACCTTGGTGAGCTGGAAGGTGCGCACCATCCCCTTCTCGGCGAGTTCGTACGACCGGACGCCGCTCGTGGTCTCGCCGTTGAAGACCACGGTGCCCGTGTCGGGCGAATCGAAGTTGGTGAGCAGGTTGAAGAAGGTGGTCTTGCCGGCTCCGTTGGGGCCGATCAGGGCCGTGATGGCACCGCGCTGGATCTCGACGTGCTCGACGTCGACCGCCCGCAAGCCGCCGAAGGAACGGCTGACATCGGAGGCGACGAGGATCGCGTCGGGCTTGGGCGCGCCCGGCTCCTTCGCGACCCCGTCGAACATCCCGATCGCAGGATTGTCCCAGTCGCGCTGCAGGCCTCGCCGCGCCGCCGCCGCCAGAGGTACGGCCGAACTCGATGGCGTCGTCGGGGCTGGGGTTACTTTCGGGCATCGATCGCTATCTCTCGCTTGTCACCGAAGATTCCCTGAGGTCTGAAGATCATCAACAGCATCAGGGTCAGACCGACGAGCATGAAGCGCACGGGGCCGACCTGTGATCGTTCCATGATCGCATCGGGCATGATGTCGTTGTCGATCAGCTCGATCAGGATGTTCTCCGTGAACGACAGGATGATCCAGAAGAGCATCGAGCCGATCACGGGACCCCAGATCGTGGCGAGGCCACCGAGGATCGCCGCGGTGAGGGCGAAGAAGGTCTGTTGGGTGGCGTAGTTGTCCGGTTGCACCGAGTTCTGCTGCACGGCGTAGAAGATGCCGGCGAGCGTGCCGAACGAACCGCCGAGGATCAGCGACTGCATCTTGAATCGGAACACGTCCTTGCCGAGCGCCGTTGCGGCGTCCTCGTCCTCGCGAATCGAGCGCAGGACCCGTCCCCACGGCGACTTGACGAGACGCCACACCAGGAACACCGACAGCAGGACGAGCGTCCAGCCGACGGTCAGCTCCCACAGGTCGGCGCCGCTGAACTCGAGATTGAGGCGGTCGAACAGGCGGAAGCCGTAGGTGCTGGTGTTGCTGAACGGGTTCCAGTTCTGGAAGCTGTTGGCGAAGCCGTTGATGCCGTTGGACCCACCGGTGGTGTCGCTGAGCGCGGCGGCGCGCACGATCAATCTGATGATCTCGCCGACCGCGATCGTGACGATGGCGAGATAGTCCGCTTTGAGTCGTAGCGTCGGCAGGCCGAGCAGGATGCCGAGGACGACGCCGGCGAGCAGTCCGACGATGATGCCGACCCAGAGCGGCGCGCCGAAGGTGTTCGTGGTGATCCCGACGCCGTAGGCACCCACCGCCATGAACGCGACCTGGCCGAAGTTGAGCAGGCCGGTGTAGCCGAAGTGGAGGTTCAACCCGATCGCGGCGAGGGCGAAGATGATCGCCTGCTGCGAGATGCCCGAACGGAACGAGTTGGAGATGATCGAGTTCCAGTCCACGGCGCTATCCGATCCGTTCCGCTCGTCCGAAGATGCCTTGCGGCCGGAACAGGAGGATCACGATCATCACGAGGAGCGCACCGACGTTCTTCAGCTCCGGTGCGACGACGAGCGTGGCCATGAACGTGAAGACGCCGATGACGAGCCCGCCGACCATCGCCCCGAAGTCGGTTCCCAGGCCACCCAGGGTGACCGCTGCGAACACGAGCAGGAGGAGCTGCTGACCCATCAGCCAGTTGATCTGGCTGTTCAGGCCGAAGAAGATCGCCCCGGCGCTCACGAGTGCACCGCCGACGAACCAGACCGACGTGACCACGCGGTCGACGTCGATACCGGTCGAGGCGGCGAGGTCGTTGCTGTCGGCGACGGCACGCATCGCCTTGCCCATCTTCGTGCGTCGCAGCCCGACGGCGGTGCCGACCAGGAGAAAGACACCGACGACGATGATCGCCAGTTCCTTCGGCAACACGTCGACCGGGCCGATCGAGAAGAGGATGTCGGTCTGCACGGCGTACTGCTCGTAGGGGCGTGACCGCTCGCCGAACAGGAACAGGAAGAAGAATCGGAGGAAGAGCGCGAGGCCGATCGAGATGATCATCATCGCGGTGAGCCCGGTGCCTCGTTTGCGCAACGGACGCCACATGCCGATGTCGACGGCGGCCGAGCCGAGGCCGCCGAAGAAGAACGCGAGCAGCGCGGCGAACACGAAGTTGATTCCCAGTATCGAGTTGAAGAAATAGGCGACGAGGGCACCGAACACGATCTGTTCGGACAGCGCGAAGTTCACCAGCCCCGTGGTGCCGTAGATCAACGAGAGCCCGATCGCACAGAGGCCGATGATCAAGCCGAAGATGACGCCTTCGAACATCAGCCGGGCGGCCCGAGTCAGCAGGCTGTCGCTCGTCTTGTTTCGTGCGGCTCCTGCAGCGTCGCCCTCGGCGAGGTTGAACAGCACTCGTGTCGGCTGACCGATGCGGGCGTCGATCGGCAACACCTGCTTGTCGGCGCGCACCAGCTCGACGCCCTCCGGCAGTGTGTCGATGTCGAGTTCGACCGCGTACTGACCCGGTCCGGGGAGCGGCACCGAGACGAATCCGGTCGCGTCGGACGTCGCCCGACCGATCTCTGCGCCGATCGACTCGACCTCACGATCGACGATCACGGCCTCGTACACGACGATCTGGGCGCCTTCGACCGGATCTCGTTCGGAGCCGTCGTCGGGTTTCGCGAGCAGCGTCGTCTCGACCGCCTCGCCACCGGACTGCGCAGAGACCGAGGCCGACGGCACCAGACCCAGCACGCCGATCACACACAGGAGCGCCCCGATGAGGCTGAGACTCCGCCGCCCCGCGGCGTGGGATGTTGACATAGCGGCAGGAGCTTAGGCGGTTGCGGTGGTGTCGAACGAGAAAGGCCGTTCATCGAGCGTTTCCAGCGCGTGAACTCTTCGTTCACCCGACCCCGGCGGCTCGAGCGCCGCGAGCAGGAAGTTGACCGTGACCACCCAGAGCGCAGTGGCGCCCGCGACGTGTGCGGCCACCAGGACGGCCGGGACGCCGTTGAAGTACTGGAGGTAGCCGATTCCGCCCTGCACCACGGCGACGAACATCCACGTGGTGATGTGCCACGACAGCTGATCCGAGAGCCGTCCGGACGGCCCCTGCGTACGCCGCAGCATCACGACGAGGACGAGGAACACGGCAACGGCGAGCCAGACGGTGACGCTGTGGACCTCCGCGACCGACGAGATGTCGAACCCGTAACGCCTCGCCGTCTCGTCCCCCGCGTGGGGGCCGGCGCCGGTGACGACCGTGCCGGTGACGAGGGACGCCGCCACGAGGAGGCCGAGCGCAGCGAACAGCCCGGTGATCGCCGGCGTGACCCCGACACTGGTCCGATCGAGCACCGGCTCCGGTCGGGACCGGTGCACTGCAACGAGGCCGAAGGCGATCGAGATCATCGCCAGGATGAAGTGCGACTGTACGAGCGTGGGATGCAGGTCGCCCCGTACGGCGAGCCCGCCGACCACACCGTTGCCGAGAATCGTGACCAGCACGGCGACGGCGGGAAGCCTCAGCCCACGACGCCGCGGCCAGACACGGAACGAACCGATCGCGAGCAACAAGGTCGGGATGCCGATCACCCCGCTGAGGAGCCGGTTGATCTGTTCGATCGCCGCATGACCGCTCGACACGTCGATGAAGCGTTCGTTGTTGCAGTTCGGCCAGTCGTCGCATCCGAGCCCACTGCCGGTGAGGCGCACGACGGCGCCGGCGACCGTCAGGAAACAGACGCCGACGACGGTGACGATCGCGATCTGCCGGAACCGGCGGAGCGACAACGTGAAACGCGGTCGGGTTCCGTCGCTGGTCATACGTTCCACACGATACGACTAGCGTCGGCCGGGTGCTGAGTTCGTTCGACGACTTTCCGATCCATCAGACGTCACACCCGATCGCGCAGACGGCCTCGACCGACATCAATCACTACGACCGGTACTTCTTCAACGGGTACACGAAGGACACGCGGCTGTTCTTCGCGCTCGCGATGGGGCTGTACCCGAACCGCCACGTTGCGGATGCATCGTTCAGCGTGGTGGTCGACGGCGGCACCGTCGACGCCCGCCAGATCAGTGTCCACGCCTCGCGGCGCGCGCCTGCCGACCGGGCGGACGCGAACGAAGTGGGACCGATCGTCGTCGAGGTGCTCGAACCGCTGAACGCGCTGCGCCTCGTGGTCGAGGCCCCCGAACACGGCCTGCGCGCCGACCTCACGTTCGTCCGTCGGTCGGCGCCGATCGAAGAGGACCACTTCCGCCAGCAGATCGGGCTCCGCGTCACGTTCGACTACACCCGGCTCACCCAGTTCGGCGGCTGGGAGGGCTGGATCGAGGTCGACGGCGAACTGACCGACCTCGCTCCGGGTGAAACCCTGGGCAGTCGCGATCGTTCGTGGGGAATCCGGCCGGTCGGCGAGCGCGGCTCCACCGGGGCCCCGGTCGCCGACCCACAGTTCTTCTGGCTGTGGGCACCGGTCAACTTCGACACCTTCTCGACCCACTTCGACGTGAACGAGTACTTCGACGGCAAGCGATGGCACGAGAGTGGTTTCGTCGCTCCGATCTCCGATCCCGAGGGGTCCCATCCTGCGGTGGCGATGCGTTCGGTCGACTACGAGATCGCCTGGCGCCCCGGCACGCGAACCGCCTCGGCGTTCGAGTTGGTCATGACGCCCTGGGACGGCGAAGCGTCGACGATTCGACTCGAACCGTTGTTCGAGTTCCACATGTCGGGCCTCGGCTACCTGTCGCCCGAGTGGTCCCACGGCGTGTGGAAGGGCGAACTCGTCGTCGGCGGCGAGCGGTGGGAGTTGCCGGTCGACGACCCCCTGGCACCCCACCACGTCCACGTGCAGTCGATCGTGCGAGCGACGACGTCGGGTGGGCTCGGCGACCACAGCGGACTCGGCGTGCTCGAGCAACTCGCGATCGGTCGGCACGATCCCACGGGGCTCGAGGGCATCTTCGACGGCTTCGCGGGCTGAACGCTGCACCGCGGTGCCCGTCAGGTGTGGCGGATGGTCATCCCGCCGTCGACGGCGATCGTGGCCCCGTTGACGTAGCTGGAGCTCGGCAAGCACAGGTTGAGCGTCATGTGCGCCACCTCCTCCGGGTCGCCGTAGCGGCGCAGCGGGACGCGGCGCCGGGCGTAGGTCTCCTTCGCCTCGGCCGGGATCGCCTCGGTCATGCCGGTGTCGATCGGGCCGGGGCAGATGCAGTTGACGGTCACGCCGTGGCGGCCGAGTTCGACCGCGAGACTGCGTGTGAGGCCGGTGACGCCGGCCTTCGACGCCGCGTAGGCGGCGAGGCCGGCAGTGGCGACGATCGACTCGGTCGACGCGATGTTGACGACGCGCCCCGCTCCCGACTCGATCAGGTGCGGCGCGGCGAACCGAACGAGCCGCGCATGAGCGGTGAGGTTGACATCGAGGGTCCGCGCCCAGTTGTGCTCGAACTCGGCCTCGTCCTGGAACGTCGAGTTCACCAGCGAGATGCCGGCGTTGTTCACGACGATGTCGAGGCGCCCCGCCCAGGCGATCGTGTCGTCGACGAGTGCCCGCAGTCGCACGAGGTCACCGACGTCGCACGGCACGGCCAGTGCCGAGGCATCGCCGTGCACCGAACGGATCTCGTCGACGACTGCGGCGACACGCTCGGACACCAGGTCGGCGACCACCACGCGGGCACCCTCGTCGGCCAACAGCCGAGCGGTGGCCAAACCCATCCCACTGGCGGCGCCGGTGACGATCGCCACCTTGCCCTCGATCGACCGTGACAGCCGACTGAGACGCGTCACGTCGCCGACCGACGCTCGATCGCACCGTGCCCACCGAGCTGGAGTTCCGTTCGCTCACCCATGAGCGAACGGTACCGCGACTTCGGGTGACGACCCGGCGTGGACGGTGCTGATGGTGATCCCAGCTCGCCGCGCGAACAGGGTGTCAGTGGCGTACTTCGTAGAACGAGTTGACCGAGTGATCGACACCGAGGGTGCGGAACCGGGTGAAGCCCGCAGCCTGCGCCATCTCCCGGGCCCGCGACTCCGGCAGGCCGAGCGTGCCGAGACCGGCGCCGTCCGGCTGCGACAGCGCCGACGACATGCACGACAGCACGCTGATGCCGTACATCAGCGGTGCCATCGGGTTCTTCTCGACGTTCTCCGCAAAGGTCTCGCGGCCCTTGATGTCGACGAGCAGCCAGGTGCCGTCCGGGGCGAGTGCGTCGGAGATCGCGTGGATCATGCCCTGCGGGTCGGTCATGTCGTGGATGCAGTCGAAGGTCGTGACGAAGTCGACCGAGTGGTCGCTGGGCAACGGTTCGTCGCGCGGGTCGACGAACCGGACGTTGTCGGCCTGCTCCTCACGCCGACGGTGTTCGGCACGCTCGAGTGCGTACTGCGAGATGTCGTAGCCGACGAAACGGCTGTTCGGGAACGCCTCGGCCATCAGCAGCACCGCTCCCCCGGCGCCACAGCCGATGTCGGCCACCGTGATGCCGTCGCTGAGCCGGTCCACCAGACCGTCGAGTTCGGGCAGCACCGTCGGGATCAGGTGATGGCGGTTCCACGGCTCGAAGCTGCGCTCGATACCGACGGCCCCCTCGGGTCCGTGGCTGTCGTAGTCGTGGCCGAGACCGCTGCGGAAGCTGTCCGGCATCACCTCGAGCGCGGCCATCGTCTGGGGGAAGCGATGGAACATGCCCATGCCGAACGCCGGGTGATCGGGCGATGCCAACACGGCGATCGCCTCGGGTGTCAACCAGAACCGCTCGGGCGTCGCTGCGGTGTCGACCGCGATCAGCTTCGCCGCGGCCTGGTTGTATGCCCACTCGCGAACCCACCGCTCGTCGAGGCCGGCGTGGTCGGCGAGTTCCTGCGTCGACAGCGGTCCGGCCGCTGCGGCCAGCGCACTGTAGAGGCCGAGCCGGTCACCGAGATGGATCATGCCGGCGGTCACCGCTCCGCTCAATTGGGTGAAGACGGAGAACGAGTAGAACTTCAGTCGATCGGGATCGGGAGCTTCAGCCATCTCACGAAGGTAGATCGTGGGTCGACGGCGCCCCTCAGCGGGTTCGATCCTCGCGGTCGAGATGTTCGAGATCACTCAGCTTGGTGAGCGTGAACGTGTAGCCGTCCTCGAGCGGCATCGCTTCCACGCGGCTGACCGAGGTGTGGCCGAGCACGAAGCGATCCCACTCCCAGGGTGTCGGTTCGAGCCCCAGGAGATGGCCGATCGTGACCGAGTTCGTGCCGGCGTGAGCGATCAGCGCGATTCGCGCACCCGGCTCGGCGATGCTCCAGATCGGGAGGTCCATCTCGGTGCGGACCACGCCGCGGTCCGACAGGAACGTCGACGCACCGGCCCGGATGCGGGCCACGAAGTCGCGGACCGACTCACCGCCGTTCAGGCCGTGCCAGCGGTCCTCACCCTTGCGACCCTTGAGCTCGGCGTACGCTTCGGCAGCCTTCTCGGCCGGCGTGCCGTGCCAGACCGGATCGCGGATCTCCTCCAACCAGGGGTCGATCACCTCCGGTCGTCCGAACGCCTCGAGCAGTGGTGCGGCCGTCTGGCGAGCGCGTACCAGCGGCGACACGAGCACCTCGTCGAACTCCTCGGCACGGAGTGCCTCCGCGAGCCGCTGCGCCTGGCGGTGACCGAGATCGGTGAGCGGTGGGTTCACCACCGTCAGCCCCTCTCGAACCCACTCGGGTTCGCCGTGACGTATCAACACGATCTCCATGACCTCCGACACTACGGCGAGCATCCCCGGCCCGTCTCTGCGTCAGCGCAGATGCTCGGTTCGGACGTTGTCGCTGACGGAGAAACCTCGTGATGGGGCCGGTCGGGCGCACGGGCAGGGTCGGGGCGTACGGGTCGAGCGATAGCTTGCCGCCAGTGACGAACGCAACGGGCGCCGAGCCGGGCTGGTACGCCGATCCCATGCGGCGCTACGAGCACCGGTACTACAACGGGCGGGAGTGGACCGCCGACGTCGCCACCGGCGGGCAGCGCTTCATCGATCAGCTCGGATTGGCACCGACGGGCGGCGCGCCCGCCGCCGGGTCGGGCGCTCCGCCCCGATCGGGCGCCAACGCAGCCGCGACCACGGCCATGGTGCTCGGCATCGTCGCCGTCTCGATCGCCTGGCTGCCCTTCCTCGTCGTGATCGGTGTGCTGGCTGCAGTCGTCGCCATCGTGTTCGGCGTGATCGGCCTCCGACGCTCGCGCGCAACGGGGACCGGTCGTTCGTCCGCGATCGCCGGCCTCACCACCGCCGTGGCCGCACTCGCGGCTGCCGTGATCGGCATCGTGCTCACCGGGACCGTGCTCGACGTGTACGACGACTACCTGAACCCTGCACCGAACGAGGTGGCCATCACCACATGTGAGCTGCAGGGAGCACGGGCGACCATGACCGGAGAGATCACGAACACCGGTGACCGGGTGGCGGACTACTCGGTGCTGGTCGGCTTCGTTCGTCCGGGCACCGACAACACGCACCGGACCGAGCGCGTCGCTGTCGACGATGTCGCTCCCGGCGCCACGTCCGAGTTCACCGCCCAGAGCCAGGTCGACCTCGCCGCCATCGACTGCATCGTCGTCGAGGTCAACGGACCGCTGCCGTTCGGCATCGCGGTCGACTGACCGACGACGCAGTGCCCCACGCCCCGGTCAGACCGTGGTGGCCGAGACCCAGGCGTCGTAGAGGCTGCGGTACACGCCGTCGCGCGTGATCAGGTCGTCGTGGTGACCGTCCTCGACGAGGACGCCATGGTCGAGCACCAGCACCCGATCGGCGCGAGCGGCCGTCGACAGCCGGTGGGCGATGGCGATGGTGGTGCGAGACGCCGCAAGGCGTTCGAGGGCGCGAGCGATGCGAACCTCGGTGAGCGCATCGACCGACGAGGTCGCCTCGTCGAGGATGAGCACGTCGGGGTCGGCGAGGCCGGCGCGGAGCAGCGCCACGAGCTGCCGCTCTCCCGCCGAGAGTTGATCGCCGCGCTCGCCCACACGCGTCGACAACCCCTCGGCCAACGAGTCGACCCAGTCCTGTACACCGAGGTCGGCCACGACCTGTTCCACGTCACGGTGCTTCGCATGTTCCCAGGCGAAGGCGATGTTCGCCTCGACGGTGTCGTCGAACAGGAAGGGCTCCTGCGACACGACGACGAGTCGGCTGCGCAGCTCTGCCCGACTCACCCTGCGGAGCGGCACGCCACCGAGGTCGATCTCGCCGATCGTCGGGTCGGCGAACCGCGCGATCAGGCGGCCGAGCGTGGTCTTGCCCGACCCGGTCGAGCCGACCAACGCCACCTGCTGACCGGCGGGAATCGTGATGTCGAGGTGCTTGAGGACCGCATCGTCGGCGCCGTCGTCCGACCGGCTCCGGTAGGCGAAGGTCACGTCGCGGACATCGATCTGGAGCTTGCCGGCGGGCAGTGGGATCGGATCGTCTGGCTCCGGTGGACCCACCGGCATGTCGAGCACCGACAACACTCGGCGCAGACCGGCCACCGCCATCTGGGTGGTGTCGATGATCTCGGTGAACTCGGCGATCGGCTCGAGGAACCGGTACGTGAGGAACATGAAACCGATGAGCGCTCCGGCCGTGAGCCCGCTCGCCGGACCCAACCAGACGCCGACGGCGACGACGGCGCAGACCGTCAAGGCCGAGAACACCTCACCCGAGGGGAACAGGAACGCCCCGAGACGGGCCGCCTTGATCTGAGCGGTGGTCTTGACCGCGACGGCCTCGCGAACGTCGGTCGCCATCGTCGCCCCGGCGCCGTAGGCCCGGATCGTCGGTGCGCCCGACACGACCTCGGCGATCGTGCCCAACATCTGGCCGTTGCCATGCCTCGCCCGGTCGTACGCGACCAGCAGGCGAGCTTGCACGAACCGCAGCACGAACACCAGCGGCAACGCGACGACGAACGCCACGAGGGCCAGCTGCCAGTTGATGGCGAGCATCACGCTCGCGACGATCAGCATCAGGGTTCCGTCGATCAGCCAGGCGAGGCCACCCCACTGGAAGAACTGGGCGAGCGTTTCGATGTCGCTCGTGACCCGAGCGACCAGGCCGCCTCGGCGCTCGTCGTTGTGGTCGGCGAGGCTGAGCTGATGGATGTGGCGGATCAGCCGCACCCGCAGATCGTGCAGGGCGCGCTCGCTGCGCTCGCCGAGGCGCAGGGCGGCGGTCCGGTAAGCCAGACCGGAGACGATCACTGCGACGACGGCGATCAGCGCCATCCGGACGATCACGTCGAGTTGGACCTCGCCGTCGGCGAGGCCGTTGTCGATCGCCTGTTGGATCAAGAGCGGCACCACGACGCGACCGGCCGCTCCGATCGCAGCCAACAGCCACGTGACCCCCAGCCCTTGCCTCAGGATGGGTGCGGTCTCGAGACCGCGGCCGATCGTGCGAACCGCCGAGTCCTCGCTGACCGGCGGCACCGTTCCCGCCTTCACGGCGATGGTCGGGTCGAGCACGCTCATGACGTCGCCACCCCGCTCACGTGGCCCGGTACCGTCGCGAGCTCCTGCGCTGTCGCGATCCCCGGCGTCTCGGAGCGGTCGGCCTCGAAGGCCTCCACCAGGTCCCGGTACGGGGCGGTCGACGCCATCAGCTCCTCGTGCGTACCGTGCGCCGCGACCCGCCCGTCCGCCACGAAGACGACGTCGTCGGCCAAGGCGATCGTCGAGGGACGCGAAGCGACGAGCAGCACCGACGAGTCGGCCAAGTCGTGACGCAGGTTGTCGAGCACGATCGCTTCCGTCGACGGGTCGAGCGCCGAGGTGGTGTCGTCGAGCACGAGCAGCGCCGGCCGACGCACGAGGGCACGAGCCAGCGCCAGTCGCTGGCGTTGGCCACCGCTGAGACTCACCCCACGTTCGCCGACGACCGTGTCGAGCGCGAGCGGGAGCCGCTCGACGAACTCGGTGGCAGCCGCCAAGCGAAGAGCTTCCCAGACCTCGTCGTCGGAGAACGCCTCCCCGAGCCGGACGTTGTCGCGGACGGTTCCTCCCATCAGGAACGCCTCCTGGAACACGATGCACCGCGTGCCATCGGCCAGCGCGACGGTGCCCGTCGACGGCCCCACGAGACCGATCGCGAGCTGCGCGAGCGTCGACTTGCCCGACCCGGTCGGCCCGACCAGGGCGGTGACGTTGCCGGCAGGCAGCGCGACCGACACGTCGCGGACGGTGGGCGGACCATCGCCCTCGTGAGCGAACGACACGCCGTCGAACGCGATGCCGACACCCGCGGGCGCAGTGGCGATCCGGTCCACGGGATCCGGCTCGATCGGCTCCTGCAGCACCTCCTGGATCCGGTTCCACGCCGAGATCGAGCGAGGGAGTTCCGACAGCGTGAAGCCGATCAGGCGCAGTGGGAACACGAGCAGCGTGAACAGGAAGATCACGCCGGACACCTCACCGACGGTGACATCGCCGGATCGCACACGCACGGCGCCGATCACCACGAGCAGGATGTTGGTCAGTGACGGGATCACGTCGAGCAACGCCTCGAACCACGTGCGGAGACGGATCGCCTTCACACGCGACCCCCGCACCTGATCGGCGAGGCCGGCCAAGCGTTCGGTTTCTCGCTCCTCGGCCCCGTAGGACTTGACGAGTTGCACGCCCTCGAAGCTCTCGTGGACGCCGGCAGAGAACTCGCCGAGTTGGTTCTGCGCCCGGGCGAAGTGCGCCGACACCGACCGTTCGTACACGACGTTGGTGACCACCAGCAGCGGGAAGACCACCATCGCCACCGCGCCGAGCGGCCAGTCGATCACCAGCATCCAGAGCGTCGAGACGACCACCATGATCACCGTGCCGGTGGCGAACGGAATCGGAGCGAGCACACCGACGGTGGCCTCGGCGTCGACGCCGGCTCGGGCCACGAGGTCGCCATCGGCTCGGCGGTTGTGCCAGCTCATCGGCTGGTGGATGTACCGGTCGACCACGGCGTTGCTGTAGATCTGAGCCACGCGCCACTGGGTGATCGAGGCGAACGTGCGCCTGATCACGATCGCGGCCGCCCGGACCACCCCGATGCCGAGAACGAGGGCCAGTCCGGCCACGACGGTGGCGGTTGCGACCTCGCCGTCCTCGAACCGCGGCACGACGACGTTGTCGATCACCCAGCTGATCGCGAAGCTCGACGCCACCGTGAGCAGGGCGAAGACCGCGGCGCCGCTCACGGCGATCGCGAACAGCTTCGGCTGCAACCGCACCATCGACCAGATGAAGTGGGCGTTGCGCCGAGCGCGCCCGGTCGCACCGACGCGCCGATCGGCGCTTCCCACCTCCGTTTCGTCGACCCGCTCGTTCACAGGACGTTTCTACCAGCGACCGTCCGCCATATCGTCAAGGTTTGTGACGACCGACTCGACGACCCAGCCGCCGTCGAAGTCGACGATCCCCAGTTACATCCCCGGGGCCGAACCAGGGCCCTGGCGACGGTCGCGCACCCGCAAGGTGCTCCTCGCCACGGCGATCATCGGGTTGACCGTCTTCTGGATCTGGGCACTGTTCTTCGCGTCGAAGGAAGCCGTCAACAAGATCGACGACCGGGCCTGGGCCGCCCGGGCCGAGGAGATCTGCGCCCGCTACGACCTGCAGATCCGGGCGCTCGAAGCCGAGAGCTCCGCGGACCTCCAGGTGCGAGCAGCGCTCGTGGTCGAATCGACCAACCTGCTGTCGGACATGCTCGACGAGGTGGTTGCGGTCACCCCGTCCGACGAGAAGGGACAGGCGATCGTTCCCGCCTGGGAGGAGGACTACCGCACGCTGCTCGCCGATCGGTACCGCTACGCGGAGCAACTGGCGAGCGGCGAAGACGGTCCCTTCACCGAGACCGCCGTGCAGGGCGTACCGATCACCGAGCGGATCGAAACCTTCGCCGGCGACAACGAGATGCCCAGCTGCGGTCCACCCCGTGGCTCGATCGTCTGATCACGCGAGCGTCTTGATCACCCTGGCCGGCACGCCGGCCGCAACACAGTGATCCGGCAGGTGCCCGGTGACCACGCTGTTCGCGCCGACCACCACGTGTCGTCCGATGACGGCACCGGGCAGCACGACCGTGCCGTGACCGAGCCAGGATCCGTCACCGATCGACACCGGCCGTTCGGGCATCACCTGCTTCGAGATCGGCAATTCGAGATCGAGATATCCGTGGTTCTGATCGGTGATGTACACGTGGTGGCCGGTCCACACGTCGTTGCCGATCGTGATCTGCAGGTGTCCGACGATGCCGCTCCCCTTCCCGATCAGGCACCGGTCGCCGACCGAGATGACCGGATCGGAGACCATCTCCTGACCCGGCACCATGCCCGCCGACAGCGTGATCTGGGGGCCGAACAGCGTCCCGGTGCCGACGTGGATGTACCGCTCGTTGAAGATCGTGTTCGCTGGGAAGCAGATCACGCTGCCGGATCCGAACGCACCGAACCGACGGCCCCGACGAGTGTCCGGGCCGATCGCTCCGAGCTCGACCGCCGCTTCCCACGCCCTGATCACCAACTCGCCGCTCGCCCTCTTCACGCCGGTGCGCAGGCGCTGCACCACGGTGTCGGGAACCGGCGGACGTTCGAGCACGCCGGGGAACGCTAGTGCGCTGGCCGTTGGTCCCTACAGTGAGGGCCCAGTGACCCTCCCGCCCGTTGCCCTGCCGGCCGCCTCCTCCGCGGCATCGCCACCGTTCGGTTCGATCACCGACGTCGCCGGCGTCGAGGTCGGCCACCACCAGCGCACGGGTCGCGGCTGGCAGACCGGCACCACGGTGGTCTTCGCGACGCGGGGTGCGACCCCCGGGGTGAGTGTGCGCGGCGGGGGTCCCGGCACCCGCGAAACCGACGCACTCCACCCGGAGAATCTCGTGGAGCAGATCCAAGCGGTCTGTCTGACCGGTGGGAGCGCGTTCGGGCTGTCGGCGGCTGACGGCGTCGTCGCCTGGCTCGAGGAGCGCCGGCTGGGATTCCCCATCGGCGACCCGCTCGACCCGATCGGCGTCGTGCCGGTGGTCCCCGCCGCAGTGATCTTCGACCTCGGACGCGCCGGGCACTTCGGCCACCGTCCCGATGCCACGTTCGGCCGCCGTGCGATCGGATCGTCCCGGGTCGACCAACGCCGCTGGGGATCGGTCGGCGCGGGCGCAGGAGCGAAGGCCGGTGGGCTCCAGGGCGGCGTGGGCACTGCCAGCACCGTCGTGACGATCCCCGGAGCGATGATCGGCACCGACTGCAGCGATGTCGAGGTCACCGTCGGCGCCGTGGCCGTGGTGAACGCGAACGGCTCACCGGTCGACCGCTCCACCGGTCTCCCCTGGGCTCCGGAGGGCGCCGGTCTGCGGCGACCGTCGAGCACCGAACGCTCCCGACTCCGGGCTGCGCTCGACGGGCAGGAGCAGGCCGGCCTCAACACGACGATCGGTGTGGTTGCGACCTCGGCCCGTTTGTCGAAGGCCGAGGTCACCAAGTTGTGCGGCGTCGCCCACGACGGTCTCGCCCGCGCCATCCGTCCGGCCCACTCGATGACCGACGGCGACACGGTGTTCGGCCTCGCGACCGGAGACATCGACCTCGGAGACGGTCCGGCAGCGATGCGCTCGGTCGCATCCCGACCCCGGGCGTTCAATCTCCTCCTCGCCGCAGCAGCCGACACCTTCGCGTCAGCGTGCACGCACGCGATCATCAGCGCAACCGGCACCGCACACGCACCGGCGTACCTCGAACTCTGCCCGTCGGCTCGACCATCGCCTCGAGGGCATCGGGGGACACCGTGACCCCGAGCGACTCGACATCCCCCCTGGTCGTCGCCGACCCGGTCTCGATGCGCCGGTGGTCGAACGACGCCATTCGATCGAGCCGACGCATCGCACTGGTGCCGACGATGGGTGCGCTCCACGAGGGCCACCTGGCACTCGTGCGCGCAGCGGGCGACCTCGCCGACCTGGTCGTGGTGTCGATCTTCGTCAATCCGCTGCAGTTCGGCGAGTCGGCGGACTTCGATCGATACCCGCGCCCGATCGACGACGATCTCGCAGCATGCGCCGCCGCCGGCGTCGACGCCGTCTACGCCCCCACCGCCGCAGTGATGTATCCCGAGGGCTTCCAGACACGAGTCGTCGCTGGACCCCTCGCCCACGCGATGGAGGGCACCAGTCGCCCCGGGCACTTCGACGGGGTGGTCACCGTGGTCACCAAGCTCTTGGCCGCCGTTCGGCCCGAGGTGGCGGTGTTCGGCGAGAAGGACTTCCAGCAGCTCGCCGTGATCCGTCGACTGGCAGTCGACCTCGACCTCGGTGTCGACGTCGTCGGCCATCGCACGGTGAGGGAATCCGACGGCCTCGCGATGTCGAGCCGCAATCGCCGTCTGACACTGCCCCAGCGGCAGGCTGCGCGTTGCGTTCCCCAGGCGGTGAAGGCTGCGCTCGGCTGCGCCGCCGATCGCTCAACGTCCGTCGACGACGTGCTCGCCGCGGCTCGGCAGCCGATCTCGGACGAACCGCTCGCGACGCTCGACTACGTCACGGTGTTCGACGCTCGTCTGCTCAGCGAGGTCGCGGCGTTCGATCCCGAACGACGCCGGGCCGGCAACTACCGCCTCGCCGTCGCGGTGCGTTTCGGCGACATCCGCCTCATCGACAACGCCGACCTGTTCGACGACCTCGAGGCCTGAGCGCTCCGACCGGGCCGATGCGGCATCCTGCAGCCGGTCGGCGACACCGGTCAGCACCACCAGGAGCACGACGCCGTTGAACAGTGCGTGGGCCACGATGGCCGGCCCCAACCGACGCAGCAGCGCGGTGGCCACGCCGAAGGCGATGCCGACGCTCGAGAGCACGATCACCAGCCCCACGTTGCCGGCCCCGCGCACCGGATCGACATGCGCTGCACCGAAGAGGATCCCCTGCAGGATCACCACGGCCACGATGTGCAGCCGGCTGCGCAGCCCGCGCATCACGACACCCCGGAACACCATCTCCTCGACGACGGGTGCGGCGATCACCGCCGTGATCACGATCGACACCACATAGGTCCGATCGATGTCGACGTCGCTGATCGCGTCGGTGTTGCTGGCGATCGGCAGTCCCAGTGCGATGACGATCGATGCAGCGGCGAGCTGCGCTCCCAGTGCGCCGAGCCAGACGACCGGTCCCCAGCCGAGGTCTGCCCACCGGGGATCCAGACCGATGTCCGGACCGAGCCGACCTGTGGCCCAGCGGCGACTCGCGTACCAGCACCACCACACCGACGGGCCGTAGCCGACGGTGGCAAGGAGCCCCACGTAGACGGCGACGGGCCACCCGAGGTCGACCACGGCGTCGAGCAGGTACTTCGAGGCGAAGAGCGACGTGGTCAGCACCACGATCGCCCCGATCGCGGCAACGACGGGAAGCGTCGACTCGACCTGCGCCGATGTCGAGGTGTCCAGCGGCAGGCTCGACACCGCGGTGCCGGGCACAGGGGGCGGGAGAGGGCGGCTCATGGTTCGCTCAAGGAGCTGTCACGGATCGGTCAACTTCGTCGACAGCGCTCAAGAACGTATCCGTCGGTGCCGATACCCCTGCGTTCCAGTGGCGATCTTCCACGCGTCAGCGCTGATCTCCACCGGCTCCAGCCACTCATCCCAGCCCCGAAGGATCTCCGTGCCAGCGACTCCGTCATCCGAGCCCTCGACCACCCGGGTCGTTCGACGACGACTCGGCGTGGCCGCCGCCACCCTTGCGATGGCGGTCGGTGCCATCGTCGTCACCAGCGCTGCCGGCGACACCACCGTGCAGGCAGCCCCGTCGGACAACGACTGGCTCGGCGTCGTCAACGCCTATCGGGCTGCATCCGGACTCGCTCCGGTCGTCGAGAACCCCACCTGGTCGAGTGGGAGCCGCAATCATTCGTGCTGGATGCTGCTGAACGGCATCGCCCACGACGAGCAACCAGGGTCGGCGGGGTACAGCGCCGAGGGGGACACCGCCGGCAACAGCGGAAACGTCGCCGTCTCCTCCAACCCCGGGGCGACTGCCCGCTCGCATGTCGAACTCTGGATGTCGGGCCCCTTCCACGCGATCGGCATCCTGCGGTCGTCGTTGCGGCAGGCCGGCTACGGAATGTGTGCGAGCCCACCCAACCCGACCAACACCCAGTGGCGTTCCGCTGCCACCCTCGATGTCGTGCGCGGCCTCGATGCCGCTGCGCCGAAGCCGACGACACCGGTCTTCTTTCCGGGCGATGGAACGACCACCCGGCTGACGCGCTTCATCGCCGAATCGCCGGACCCGAGAACGTTCTGCGGCTGGAGCGGCCAGAGTGTGGGACTGCCGCTGATCGCGCTGATGCCGTCATCGCTCACCGGTGCCGTCGCCACCCTCGACGGGCCGAACGGACGGATCCCGACCTGCGTGTTGACGCGCTCGAACACCTCCGGCGTGGCGAGTTCGATCCTCGGGGGCGACAACGCCGTCGTCGTGATCCCCGCCGCACCGCTTGCGCCGGGCTCGTACCGGGTCGCCGCACTGACCGACAACGGCCAGGGCGCCAACTGGTCGTTCACGGTCGATCCGAATGCGCCGCTCTTCGGGACAGCCCCGCCGGCGCCCGGGCCCCTGGTTGCCACGGCGGCGCTCGGCGTCCAGACGCCGTTCGAGCCGGTGACGCCGTTCCGGCTCGCTGATTCACGCACCGGACTCGGCCTCGAGCGCCTCGCCGCCAACCAGCAGGTGCGTGTCCGCATCGCCGGACGGGGAGGCCTCCCCGCCGACATGTCGGCCGTGAGCGCGAACTTCACGGTCGACCGTTCGAGCGCAGCCGGCTACCTGACCGCGTCGAACTGTGCCGAGGTGAATCCGTCGGTGTCCACCCTCAACTTCGAAGCCGGCGACTCGGTTCCGAACCAGGCGATCATCCCGCTCGACCGGGGCGACATCTGCCTGTTCGCGAGCGCGGCGACCGACGTGCTCATCGACGTCAACGGTTACGTCGCGCCGGGCGCGAGCCAGGTGCTCACACCGGTGACGCCGCGCCGGATCCTCGACACCCGCGCCGGACAGCCACTGCGGCCCGGTTCGATCCTGCGCGTCGACGTCGAAGGGGGTTCGAGCCCCGCACCGGATGCGGCGGTGGCGGTGGCCCTCAACCTGACCGGCACCGGCACCACCGAGAGCGGCTACGTCAAGGCCTTCCCGTGCGGCGTCGCCGAACCCGAGGCCTCGACGCTCAACCCACGGGCGGGGCGCGATCGCGCCAACTCGGCGATCATCCCAACCGGTTCCAACGGCACGATCTGCTTGACCAGCAACATCACGACCCACGTGATCATCGACATCACCGGCTGGTTCGGCGAGCAGTCCGGTCAGCGGTTCGTCCCCGTGACACCGATTCGCCTCGCCGACACGCGTTCGGCTCACCCCGACCTCAACGGCGGTGGCGGGGCCCGTCTGCTCGAGCCGGGGAGGGAGCTGCGTGTCCAGGTCGCTGGAGCCCGCGGGATCGCCGCCGACGCACGTGCGGTGACCCTGAACCTCGTGGCGACCGACGGATACTCCGGTGGCTGGCTGCGAGTCGTGCCGTGTGGCGGCGCTTCCGACGTCTCCAATCTCAACTATCCGGGCGTCGCAGCGGTGGCGAACGGAGCGAACGTCAAGCTCGGCACCCGGGGTGACGTGTGCATCACCACCAGCGCACCGACCAACGTCATCGTCGACGTCACCGGCGTGTGGACCTGACGCTCCCCACTCAGCGCTTGACCGTGTGATCGATCACCGTGGCGCGGTAGCGGATGGTGTGCACGCTGTCGCCCGAGAGGATCGCCCCCCGCCCGAGCGTGCGCCCGTACTGCCAGTTCGACAGGCCGAGTTCCGGCGCGCTCAGTGCATATTGCCCGTCGACCCATCGGGTGAACCCGTTGCCCACGAACGGAGCGTCGACCGTCGCGGCGAACCAGGACTGAGCGTCCGAGTCGTCACTCACCAGTGATGCCACGAAGTGAGGGCTGTAGCGGTTGCACAGCGAGACGGCCTCCTCGAGCGAGTCGACCACGACGAGGCTCACCTCGGGGGCGTTCTCCCATTCCCACTCCTCGGCGAGCGCGGCTTCCTCGATCGTCGACGCGGCAGGTTCGGTCGTGACGCCCCCTGGGCGGGCGATCTCGACGACCGACTGGAACCGCTCGGTCGGCACGTGGCGCTCGCTGCCCTCGACGACGTGGAGTCGTGCCGATGCCCCACGTGCGGCGGCGGCCGCGTCGAGCGCATCGAGGAACACCGGCACGAGCCGAGTCGCCTCTGCGCTCACGATCGCGCACACGTTGAGCGTGTTGCACACCTTCCGATCCAACGAGTTGCGCACCGCCGTCCCGAAGGTGACACTGGGCGCATCGGCTGCCGCCACCATCCAGGCTCCGCCCGTACCGTGGAGGCTGACGGGGATGCCGGACTGCGAGGCCACCGCGCCGAGTTCGGCCACGACCGGCCCCGAACCGCGGGCGACCGCCAGCGCCAGTCGGCGATCGCTGAAGAGTGCATGCCCGGCAGCGTGGGTCGGCGAGTCGACGAGTTGCACCACGCCCGGTGGGAGCCCCGCACCTGTCAACGCGGGCTCGAGCGCATGATCGACGATCGCCCGTGCGGTGCCGAGCGCGTCGGAACCGATTCGAAAGACCACGGAGTTCCCGGTGCGGACCACCCCGCATGCGTCGGCGAACACGTTCGGGCGCCCCTCGAACACGAAACCGACGACGCCGAGCGGCGCCCGGTCGGCCTCGACCGACCACTGGGCATGGTCGACGCGATCGACGGTTCCGTCACGCCGGCTCGGCGAGTCGCGCCAGCCGCGCAGCCCGTCGATCATGTCGCGACGCATGGTGGCATCGAGCCGCAGACGAGTGGTCGATCGTCCCCGCTCCAGAGCAGCCGCGACATCGGAGTCGTTGGCCGCACCGATCAGCGCGAACACGTCGTCGTCGGCGAGCGCAGCCGCGAACCGGTCGAAGAAGTCCGAGATCGCGTCGTCGCCGACGGTCGCGAGCCCGGCGAAGCCGTCGACCGCTGCGCCGACTGCGTCATCGACGACGGTGTGCACCTCGGCCGGAACGTGCAACAGCGCGCCGGTCGACTGCACGACCACGAGCCGGTCGCCCGCACGGAACGATGCAGCGAGATCGGCGTCGACCCGCACCACCCGGTCGCCGCCGAACGGGATCTCCTGACCGGCGACGAGTCCGAGCAGTGGTGCGATCTCTGGTCCCGCCGACATCGCAATTAGCGTAGGCGTGTGCCCCCGTCTCCGCTCTACTTCCGCCAACTCCTCTCCGGTCGAGACTTCGCCGTCGGCGATCCGCTCGCGTCACAGATGGTGAACTTCGTGTACGTCGTCGGCGATCGCCGCACCGGCGAATGCGTGCTGGTCGATCCGGCCTACGCCGTACGCGAGCTCGTCGACCTGGCGGGTGCCGACGGTATGACCGTGACGGGTGCGCTCGCCACCCACTACCACCCCGACCACGTCGGAGGATCGATGATGGGGCACTCGATCGAAGGGATCTCGGAGTTGCTCCACCACGTCGACTGCCCGGTCCACGTCCAGCACGACGAGATCGAGTGGATCACGAAGTCGACGTCGGTGACCGCCGACCACCTGGTGGGCCACGACTCGGGCGATGTCGTCAGCGTCGGCGGCATCGAGATCAACCTCGTGCACACGCCGGGCCACACGCCGGGAAGCCAGTGCTTCTTCGTCGACGATCGGCTGATCGCCGGTGACACGCTGTTCCTGGAGGGCTGCGGCCGCACGGATCTCCCCGGATCCGACCCGTCGAAGATGGCCGAGAGCCTGCGGCGCCTCGCGGAGGTCCCGGATTCGACGATCCTGTTCCCGGGCCACCGCTACTCGATCGCGAGCAGCGCCACCATGGACATCGTGAAGGAGACGAACTTCGTGTTCGACTCGCTCAGCAATCCGCCTTCGCAGGGATGACGATCTCGATGCCGACGACGAACCCGGCATAACCGGCCGTTCCCGCATTGGCGGCGTTGAGCGCATCGAGCGTGACGTCGAACTTGGCTGCGACCCGGCTCGGGATGTCGCCGGCGACGATGACATAGGTGCCCTCGCCGCAGTTGTCCCCGGCATCGGGGATCGTGGCAGCGGGTGCGTCGGTCGCCGTTTCGGTCGCCGTCTCGGTGCTCTCGTCCGTGGCGGTGGCCCCGGGCACGGTACCGCCGGGCGGGATCTTGATCGTGGTGCCCGGGCCGGGGAACTCGTTCGCACTCCCCCACTCGTTGTACGCGACGAGATCGTCGAGCGAGACGCCGAACATCTCGGTGATCTTCAGTGGATAGTCGCCGGCCTGGACCACGTACTCCTGCTCGGTGGCGACGACATCGCCTGCGGCCACCGAGTCGGTCGGCGGGGCAGTCGTGGCGGGAGGCCGCACCACGAAGGCCGTGGACGCTGCGCTGAGGTCGATCGTCGACTGGGTCGCAGCGGTGTCGTCAGCGCCGCACGACGCCATGAAGAGGGCGCCGACGAGCACGGGGCCCGCTACCGCGCTGATTCGGCGTGCTCTGATCGATTGCATGGTCCCCAGCGTAGGCGCCCGGCCACACCGAGCGTCGTCAGGGGTGACGCGTGCTACACCAGCGGTCGTTCGGTGGGCCGAATCGGCGACGGGAGCCGGGTCTCCCCCATCAGGTGGGTGTCGACGCCGGCAGCGCATGCGCGCCCTTCGGCGATCGCCCACACGATCAGGCTCTGCCCCCGGCCCATGTCACCGGCGACGAAGATGCCGTGCTGATTGGTCATGTAGCGATCGTCGCGGGCCACGTTGCCGCGAGGGTCGTAGTCGAGGTCGAGCGAGTCGAGCCAGGCACCCTTCTCCGGCCCGACGAAGCCCATCGCGAGGAACACGAAGTCGGCGGGGATCTCGTGGTCGGTGCCTTCGACCTTGACGAACGCTCCATCGATCAACTCGACCTCGTGCAAACGCAACGCTCGCACGCGTCCTTCGCCGTCGTCGAGGAACTGCTCGGTGTTGACGCTGTAGAGCCGCTCGCCGCCTTCGGCGTGGGCCGAGGTGACCTTGTAGGTCATTGCGTACTGCGGCCACGGGTTGTTCGGCCCCCGGTGCTCGGGGGGCTTGGGGAGGATCTCCAGTTGGGTCACCGATGCCGCACCCTGGCGGTGCGCGGTACCGAGACAATCGGCACCGGTGTCCCCGCCGCCGATGATCACGACGTGCTTGCCGGCCACGTCGATCGGCGAGGTCTCGATGTCGCCGAGCTGCACCCGGTTGGCGTACGGCAGGTACTCCATCGCCTGGTGGATCCCGCCGAGCTCCCGGCCGGGGATCGGCAGGTCGCGCCACGCCGTCGCCCCACAGGCGAGCACGATCGCGTCGTGCGAGGCCCGGAGCACCTCGATGTCGATGTTGTCCCCGACGACGGCGTTGGTGCGGAACTCGGTTCCCTCCGCCTCCATCTGTGCGATGCGCCGATCGATGTGACGCTTCTCCATCTTGAACTCGGGGATGCCGTAGCGGAGCAACCCACCGATCCGGTCGGCGCGTTCGAGCACGACGACGTCGTGGCCCGCCCGGGTGAGTTGCTGGGCCGCGGCGAGGCCGGCGGGACCCGAACCGATGACGGCAACCCGTTTGCCGGTGCGAACCGCCGGCACGTGCGGGGTGACCCACCCCTCGTCCCAGGCGCGGTCGATGATCTCGACCTCGACCTGCTTGATCGCCACCGGGTTCTGGTTGATCCCGAGGACACACGCCGATTCGCACGGGGCGGGGCAGAGACGCCCGGTGAACTCCGGGAAGTTGTTCGTGGCGTGCAGCCGCTCGATCGCGTCCTGCCAGTGATCGCGGTAGACGAGGTCGTTCCAGTCCGGGATCAGGTTGCCCAGCGGGCACCCGTTGTTGCAGAACGGGATGCCGCAGTCCATGCAACGGCCTGCCTGGTGCTTGAGTACGTCGGGATCGAAGTCCTCGTAGACCTCGTTCCAGTCGCGCAGGCGCACCGGCACGGGCCGCATCTGCGGCGTCTCACGATCCCACTTCAGGAATCCGGTCGGCTCACCCATGTCCGTGGTCCTTCTTCTCGACGCTCATGCTCTGGCTGCTTCCATGATCCTGTCGACGGTCTGGTCCTCGTCGAGGCCGGCAGCCGTGGACTCGGCGATGACCGTGAGGACCCGCTTGTAGTCCTTCGGCATCACCTTGCGGAACGCGGGCAGCTCGGTCTCCCACGACAGCAGGATCCGCTCGGCGACGGCCGATCCGGTGAGGTCGCGATGCCGGGTGACCGTGTCGCGCAGGAACTCGCGGTCGGTGTCGTCGAGATCCTCGAGCGCCACCATCTCGTAGTTGACCTTGCTGGCGAAGGACTCGGCCGGGTCGTACACGTACGCGATCCCGCCGGACATGCCGGCGCCGAAGTTGCGTCCGGTCGGCCCGAGCACCACGACGCGGCCACCGGTCATGTACTCGCACCCGTGGTCGCCGACGCCCTCGCTCACCGCCGTGGCGCCGGAGTTGCGGACACAGAAGCGTTCGCCGACGATGCCGCGCAGGAACACCTCGCCACCGGTGGCCCCGTAGGCGATGACGTTTCCGGCGATGATCTGTTCCTCGGCCACGAACGTGGCGAAGGGATGGGGATGGACGATGACCCGCCCACCGGAGAGGCCCTTGGCCACGTAGTCGTTGGCATCACCGACGAGACGGATCTGGATGCCGGCGGGCAGGAACGCTCCCAGGCTCTGGCCTGCCGAGCCGGTCAACGTGATGTCGATCGTGCCGTCGGGCAGCCCCGCTCCCTTCCACTGCTTGGTGACCTCGTGGCCGAGCAGCGTGCCGACCGTCCGGTTGACGTTGCGCACCGGCAGGTCGATCGACACGTGCCGAGCGTCGTCGATCGCCGGCTGGGCGAGTTCGATCAACTGCTGATCGAGTGCCTCGTCGAGACCGTGGTCCTGCCCGACGCTCTGCACCATCGTCTGTCCATAGGGATTCTGGGGCACCGCCAGGATCGGGCTGATGTCGAGGCCCGACGCCTTCCAGTGCGTGATCGCCCGTCGCGTGTCGAGGACTTCGACGTGACCGATCATCTCGTCCATCGTCCGGAATCCGAGTTCGGCCATCAGCTCACGCACCTCGGTGGCGATGTACTCGAAGAAGGTCTCGACGAACTCGGGCTGACCCGAGAAGCGTGCTCGCAGCTCCGGATTCTGGGTGGCGATGCCGACCGGGCACGTGTCGAGATGGCAGACCCGCATCATGATGCAGCCCGACACCACGAGTGGCGCAGTGGCGAAGCCGTACTCCTCGGCGCCGAGCAGCGCGGCGATCACGACGTCGCGACCGGTCTTCATCTGGCCGTCGGTCTGCACGACGATCCGGTCGCGGAGACCGTTGAGCAGCAGCGTCTGCTGGGTTTCGGCGAGGCCGAGTTCCCACGGTCCGCCGGCGTGCTTGAGCGAGGTGAGCGGGCTGGCGCCGGTGCCGCCGTCGTGACCGGAGATCAGCACCACGTCGGCCTTGGCCTTCGACACGCCGGCGGCAACCGTGCCGACCCCGGTCTCGGCGACGAGCTTGACGTGGACGCGTGCGGCCGGATTGGCGTTCTTGAGATCGTGGATCAACTGCTTCAGATCCTCGATCGAGTAGATGTCGTGGTGCGGCGGCGGGCTGATCAGGCCGACGCCCGGCGTCGAGTGACGGGTCGCCGCGATCCACGGGTACACCTTGTGACCCGGCAACTGACCGCCCTCGCCGGGCTTGGCGCCCTGCGCCATCTTGATCTGGATGTCGTCGGAGTTGGTGAGGTACTCCGAGGTCACCCCGAAGCGACCGGAGGCGACCTGCTTGATCGACGAGCGGCGCTCGGGGTCGTAGAGACGATCGACGTCCTCGCCACCCTCGCCGGTGTTCGACTTGGCGCCGAGGTGGTTCATCGCGATCGCCAGCGTCTCGTGGGCCTCGGCCGAGATCGAGCCGTAGCTCATCGCCCCGGTCGAGAACCGCTCGAGGATCTTCTCGATCGGTTCGACCTCGTCGATCGGGACCGGGCTGCGGTCGCCGGCGAACTCGAAGAGCCCGCGGAGCGTCATCAACTTCTCGGACTGGTCGTCGATCCTCGAGGTGTACTCCTTGAAGATGTCGTAGCGCTTCGAACGTGTGGCGTGCTGGAGCTTGAAGACGGTCTCCGGGTTGAACAGGTGGAGTTCCCCTTCGCGTCGCCACTGGTACTCGCCGCCGAGTTCCAGTTTGCGGTGGGCGCGCTCTTCGGGACGCGTCGGGTTCGCCATGGCGTGACGGGCACCGACCTCGGCTGCGATCTCGTCGAGGCCGATCCCACCGAGCTGCGAGATCGTGCCGGTGAAGTACTCGTCGACCACGCTCTTGCCGAGGCCGATCGCCTCGAAGATCTGCGCGCCGGTGTACGACGCGACCGTCGACACGCCCATCTTCGACATCACCTTGAGGACGCCCTTGCCGCAGGCCTTGATGTAGTTCTTGACCGCCTTGTGGGCGTCCATGCCGCCGAGGCCGTGCATCTCCTCGGCGATCAGGTCCTCGATCGACTCGAATGCCAGATACGGGTTGATCGCCCCGGCTCCGTAGCCGATCAACAGCGCCATGTGGTGCACCTCGCGGGCGTCGCCGGCCTCGACGATCAGCCCGGCCATCGTGCGTTGCTTGGTGCGAACGAGGTGATGGTGAACCGCTGCGGTCAACAGCAGCGACGGGATCGGGGCGTCGATGCTGTCGGCGTTGCGATCCGACAGGACGATGATGCGTGCGCCGTCCGCGATCGCCTCGGACGCCTCGAGACAGATGCGATCGAGCGCCGTACGCAGGCCCTCGCCGCCGTCGGCCACCCGGTAGAGCCCCGACAGCACCCGCGCCTGCAGGCCGGGGTGGTTGCCGTCGTCGTTGATGTGGATGATCTTGGCGAGTTCGTCGTTGTCGATGATCGGGAACGGCAGGGCGAGCTGCCGGCAGCTCTCGGGGCCGGGGGCCAGGAGGTTGGCCTCGGGACCGACCGACGACGACACCGCCGTGACGACCTCCTCACGGATCGCGTCGAGTGGCGGGTTGGTGACCTGCGCGAAGAGCTGCTTGAAGTAGTCGAACAGGAGCCGAGGTCGTTCCGAGAGCACCGCGAGCGGCGTGTCGGTGCCCATCGAGCCGAGCGCCTCGCCCCCGGTTGCCGCCATCGGCGTGAGGAGGATCTTCAACTCCTCGTGGGTGTAGCCGAACATCTGCTGGCGTCGGAGGACGCTGTCGTGGCTGAAGACGACGTGCTCGCGTTCGGGCAGGTCGGCCAGCTCGACCATGCCGGCTTCCAACCAGTCGGAGTAGGGATGGAGCGATGCCAGTTCCGACTTGATCTCGTCGTCGGCGACGATGCGTCCCTGGCGGGTGTCGATCAGGAACATCTTGCCGGGCTGGAGACGCCCCTTGGCGACCACCTTGGAGGGGTCGATGTCGATCACGCCGACCTCGGAGGCCATCACGACGAGGTCGTCGTCGGTCACCCAGTACCGGCTCGGCCGCAGCCCGTTGCGGTCGAGCACCGCGCCGATCACGTCGCCATCGGTGAACGCAACGCTGGCCGGGCCGTCCCAGGGCTCCATCATCGCGGCGTGGAACCGGTAGAAGTCGCGCTGTTCCTGCGACATCGTCTCGTGGTTCTCCCACGCTTCGGGGATCATCATCAACATCGCGTGGTGGATCGGGTAGCCGCCGAGGTGGAGCAGTTCGAGCACCTCGTCGAACCGAGCGGTGTCGGAGGAGCCCGGCGTGCAGATCGGGAAGGCCCGATCGATGCCGGGCAGCACCTCGGATTCGAGCATCGCTTCCCGGGCACGCATCCAGTTCTGGTTGCCCTGCACCGTGTTGATCTCGCCGTTGTGCGCGACGAACCGGTACGGGTGTGCCAGGGGCCACGACGGGAAGGTGTTGGTCGAGAACCGCGAGTGCACGATCAGGAGCGCCGACTCGACCCGCGGGTCGAGCAGATCGGGGAAGAACTCGCTGAGCTGCGGTGTCGTCAGCATGCCCTTGTAGACGATCGTGCGCGCCGACAGGGAGGCGAAGTAGGTGTCGAGCTCGCCGTCGAGCTCGCGACGGCTGCGCTTTCGCGCGACGAAGGCCTTGCGGTCGAGCTCGATGCCGGTCGCGCCGGCGGGGTCGGCGACGAAGAGCTGTTTGAACGTCGGCATCGCGGCGCGCGCCGTGGCTCCGAGACAGTCCGGGTTCACGGGCACGTCGCGCCAGCCGAGCGTGACGAGTCCGACGTCGGCGACCGTGGCCTCGATCGCCGCCATCGCCTTCTCGCATGCGACCGCATCGGCGGGCAGGAATGCCACGCCGACCGCATAGGCGCCGGCTGCAGGGAGCTCGAAGTCGACCACCGCACGCAGGAAGGCGTCGGGGACCTGCATCAGGATTCCCGCACCGTCGCCCGTGTCGGGTTCGGCGCCGGTTGCGCCCCGGTGCTCCATGTTGGTGAGCGCCTTGAGACCGGTGAGCACCAGTTCGTTGGAACGGACACCCTTGAGGTTGGCCACGAACGACACGCCACACGAGTCGTGTTCGTTCCGAGGGTCGTACAGGCCGATGGGGCCCGGAGGCTGTTGCATCATCACATCCACGAGGGTCGAGGTTGAACGAGTCGTGAGTCGCTCCGCGACATTGCGGCGGCTCGTCGTCGCGACGTTGCAACGACCGATCACGAGTTCGCTCGAGACAACGCTGGCTCGAGGCGGGGGAAGTCTCAGCATAGGGCACACACCCGCCGATGGGAAAGATCGTTCGATCGTGATCCAGGTGGTCTCCCCACCCACTTCTCGTGAACTCGTGAGCCGCCTGAGCCCGCACGAGTTCACGAGAAGCACGGGCGGGGCTGTGCGACACTGCTGGCGTGGACCTCCGTGAGCACCTCCTGGCCAACAACGGGATCGTCGGGCTCGAGATCGTCGAGCCAGGAGACGTCGAACGAGCGGTGCGCCTGTTCCATCGCGACGGTTTCGTGGTCGTGCGTGACGCACTCGACGTCGAACAGCTCGAGTTCCTGCGCGCCGGGGTCGCCGAGGCGGTCGACGCCATCGTGGCGCTCGATCCCCACCGGGCCGGCAACCGTGGATCCCACCGCTACTCGTTCGGTGGCTCGAGCACCACGCGAAGCATGCTGCACCGCCCCGAGTGGAGGATGTTGATCGATCTGCCGACCGTGACGCCGATCCTGACGGCGATCTTCGGGTCCTCCGACTACATCGTCCGAGCGGCGAGTGGCGACTTCTGCCTGCCGGGGGCGATCGACTATCAGCCGTTGCATGCCGACATCAGCGACTTCGTCGACGCCGAGGCGACGCCGTTCAGCTCGTTCCACGATCCCACCGGCCAGGTGTCGATCCGAGATCTGCCGTGCCCGTACGTGTGCGTCAACTTCCTCCCGGTCGACATGACGCCGCTCAACGGGCCGACGCGCCAGATCCCCGGCACCCAACGATCGAGGGCGCCGATACCACGGCGATCGGAGGAGCCGGAGTGGATGCGTCTCAGCACGGTCTGTCCGGCGCCCGCCGGTGCCGTCCAGATCCGCGACGTGCGCGCCTGGCACGGTGGCACCCCGAACCTCAGCGACGACGTCCGGGCGATCCCCAACGTCGAGTACTACGCCCCGTGGTTCCGCGAACCGATGGTTCCCGGGATCAGCCACGCCGACTGGTTGGGGCTGTCCGAGTTCGGTCGACGTCTCACTCGCTTCGTGGTCGCCGACTCCGGCGACGAACTCGACACGAGCCCGACGCTCACGCCGCCTCGTGGGTGAACCGACGTCGACCGAGGCGGCGTGGATCGTCGAACGGTCGATCACCGATCTCCAGCACCTGATGGCCTCGGGCGAGCGCAGCGCTGCCGAGATCACCGACGCCCACCTCACCCGCATCGCCGCGCTCGACACCGACCTCCGCTCGGTCGTCGAGGTGAACCCGGACGCACCGGCGATCGCTGCCGCACTCGACGACGAACGCCGGTCCGGCAGTACCCGCGGACCGCTGCACGGCATCCCGATCCTGCTCAAGGAGAACATCGACACCGCCGACGACATGCAGACCACCGCTGGGTCGCTGGCCCTCGTCGGCTCGAAGCCGCCGGAGGACTCGACGGTCGCCGCCCGGCTACGAGCCGCCGGCGCAGTACTGCTCGGCAAGACGGCGATGAGCGAATGGGCCTTCTTCCGCTCCACGACCGGCACCAGCGGGTGGAGCGGACGCAACGGCCAGGTCCGCAACCCCTACGACCCGACGCGTTCGCCCGGCGGGTCGAGCTCGGGATCGGGTGTCGCCGCCTCCGCGAACTTCGCTGCCGCTGCGATCGGCACGGAGACGGATGGATCGATCGTGTCGCCTGCGAACGCCAACGGGGTGGTCGGCCTCAAGCCGACGGTCGGGCTCACGAGCCGGGCGGGCGTGATACCGATCTCTCGCTCGCAGGACACGGTCGGCCCACTCGCCCGGACGGTCGCCGACGCTGCCGCCGTGCTGAGCGCGATCGCTGGCCCCGACCCCCGCGATCCGGCGACGAGCGGGTCGGTTCCCGACGACTACACGACGTACCTCGATCCCGACGGCCTGCGCGGCCGGCGAATCGGTGTGGCGACCGGTCTCTTCGGGTTCTCGCGGCACGCCGATCGCGTCGCTCGCGACGCGATCGGGTTGATCCGGGCTGCTGGAGCGGTCACCGTGGAGGTCCCCGAGTTGCACGTGCGGCCCGAGTTGCGTGCCGCGGAGTTCGAGATCCTGCTCCACGAGTTCAAAGCGGGGCTCGAGGACCACCTCGCCACCCTGACGGGGAGCCCACCGAGAACGCTGGGTGAGGTGATCGCCTACAACGTCCGCCATGCCTCGCTGGAGCTGCAGTACTTCGACCAGGACCTGCTCGAGCAGGCCGCTGCCCGCGGTCCCCTGACGAGCGATGTCTACCTCGAGGCGGTGGCGACTGCCGCCCGCCTGTCGCGCACCGAGGGGCTGGATCGAGCGCTCGGCGAGCACGACCTCGACGCCCTCCTCGCTCCGACCGGGGCACCGGCGACGCCGATCGACCTCGTCAACGGCGATGCTCGGTTCGGCGGCACGTCGACGCTCGCCGCGACCGCCGGCTACCCCTTGATCTCGGTTCCGGCCGGCTCCGCTGGGAGCTTGCCCGTGGGCATCACCTTGATGGGCGCGGCATGGACCGAGCCGACGTTGATCGCGCTGGCCTCGGGATTCGAAGCGCAGCGCGGCCCTCGTCTGTGCCCGCCGCGATGACGCTGCGGTCGGAACGTCGCTGCGCGACACTTCGTCCATGAGTCATCAGCAACGAGCCACTGCAGCGGATGGGACGTCGATCGCCTGGAGCCGAACCGGGTCGGGACATCCCGTCGTGCTCGTGCACGGCATCACCGAGTCGTCCGCGTCGTTCGCTCCGGTCACCGAGCGGCTGGCGACCACCAACGAGGTGATCACGCTCGACCTGCGCGGCCACGGCGAGTCGGGGAACGCCCCCTCCTACGACCTCGCCTCGATGGCCGGCGACGTCGCCGCCGTCATCGCTGCCGCTGGTCTCGAACGACCTCACATCGTCGGGCATTCGTTGGGCGGCATCGTGGCGACCGCTGCCGGATCGATGCTCCCGTTCGCCAGCATCGTCGACATCGACCAGTCGCTGCAGCTCGACTCCTTCAAGGGGCAACTGATGCCGGCGGAGGCGATGCTTCGCGATCCCGACCAGTACCAGCTCGTGGTCGACGCGATGTTCGAGATGATGATGGGCGACCGATTGGCCTCCGACGAGGTCGAGCGGGTCAACGGACTGCGACACGCCGACCACGACGTCGTGCTGGGTGTGTGGGAGCTGCTGCTCACCCAACCCGAGGACGAGATCGCTGCGACGGTCGACGCCGCACTGGCCGGGTATGTCGGCAACGACGTGCCGTACCTCGCCGTGTTCGGCATCGACCCGGGCGACGGCTACGGCGAGTGGCTACGTGAGCGGATCCCCAACAGCACCGTCGAGTACTGGACCGACGATGATGCGCCGCTCGGCCACTACCCCCACCTCGTCGATCCCGACCGCTTCGTCGCCCGCCTCCACGCCTTCTGGCCCTGACCGTTACGCCAGGGGTCAGACCCCCGGCGTAACAGGTCAGACGTCGGCGTAGACCGCGGGGCGCTTCTCGAAGCCGGCCATCACCGCTTCGATCTGGTTCGGCGTGCCGATCTGGGCCCCGATCGTGCGACGCTCGGCGGCGAACTGTTCGGCGGCGCCCTCGTCGAGGATCCGGTTGAACAGTGCCTTGGAGCCCTGGACCGCACCCGGGCTCATCGCCGCGATGTCGTGTGCCAGCGCCAGCGCATCGGCCTTGGGGTCGTCACTCAGACGTGTGGCCAACCCGAGCTCGGCCGCCTCGGTGCCGGTGAACACCCGCGCGGTGAACGTGAGTTCCTTGGCGATGTCGGGGCGGACCAGCTTCGACAGGATGAACGTGCCGGTCATGTCGGGGACGAGCCCCCAGTACACCTCGCGCACCGACATCTTGGTGTCGGGGTGCACGATGCGGATGTCGGCGCCGAGCGCGATCTGGAGACCACCCCCGAGTGCGTGGCCGTGCACGGCAGCGATCACCGGCACCTTCAGTTCCTGCCACACCCAGCACACCTGCTGGCCGAGGTGGGTGATGCGGTCGCCGTCCATCTGGCCGGGATTGCCGTCGGATCGCGTGGCCGCGCTCGCTGCGTCGTCGCCGCCGGCCATCGCCTGGAACGACGAGAAGTCGAGGCCTGCACAGAACGAGGCACCGTCGCCCGAGAGGACCACCGCCCGCACGCCGGGTTCGGACTTCAGCCGCTCCCCCGCCTCGGCGATCGCCGAGAACATGGCGTTGTCGAGGGCGTTGCGCTTGTCGGCACGGTTGAACACGACGTCGGCGACGCCGTCGGTGATGGTGATGAGCACGCGATCGGACATGGGTCCGAGTCTGGCAGCTGGCCTAGGTGCGACGACGCACCAGAGCACGGTCGATCTCGGAGATCGTCCGGACTCCGCACAGCGCCATCGTGCGCTCCATGCCCTCGCGCATGAACGACGAGCAGCTGGTCGACACCACGTTCGCCGGCGGCGCCGAGCGCGTACAGGTACGGGCGCCCGATCGTCACCGCGTCGGCTCCGAGCGCGATCGCCTTGACGATGTCGCTGCCGCGCCGTACACCGCCGTCGCAGATGACGACGATCTCGTCACCGACCTCGTCGCGCACCGGTTCGACGAGCTCCAGCGGTACGGGGGCGTCGTCGAGCTGACGGCCGCCGTGGTTCGACAAGCCGATCCCCTGGACGCCCATCGCGACCGCCTGCTTGGCGTCGGCGACCGTCTGGATTCCCTTGAGCACGATCGGGCCGTCCCAGATCGACCGGAGCCACTCGATGTCCTTCCACGACAGCGACTGGTCGAAGTGGCTGCGCCACCTTGTTCGCCAGCGAGATCGGAGTGGAGCCGTCCATCTCGCTGCGTCCGACCACGTTGGCGAACTTGATCGGCTCGTTGCGGAGGAAATCCGAGGTCCAGCCCGGATGGATCGCGCCGTCGACGATCGTTCCCGGACCGATCTTCGGCGGCAGCGTGAAGCCGCGGCGAACGTCTCGCTCGCGACGGCCCAGCACCGCGGTGTCGACCGTCAGCCACACCGTCGTGTAGCCGGCCGCCTTCGCCCGACCGACGAGTTCCTCGACGAGCGGGCGGTCGCGCCACGTGTAGATCTGGAACCACTTGTCGCCGTCGCGACACCGAGGCGACCTCCTCGATCGATCGAGTGCCCATCGTCGACAGCGAGTACGGGATCCCCGCACGTTCCGCCGCCCGCGCGACGGCGAGCTCGCCCTGCGAGTGGGCGATGCGGGTGTACCCCGTGGGCGCGATGATCAGCGGCATCGTCATCGATCGGCCGAACAAGCGTTGCCGACGTGTCGAGATCGCTGCACGTCGCGCAACACCCGCGGTTCGAACTGGTAGTCCGGCGAACGCCCCGACGTTGCGGGCCATCGTGCGTTCGTCCTCGGCCGCTGCCGTCGATGTAGTCGAAGACCCCGTGCGGAAGCCGTCGCTTGGCGATTCGTCGCATGTCGTCGACCGAGACACACTGCGCAGGCGGCGCTCCACCGGATCGAGCGTCGGCCTCCTGAACTGAACCACCGATCGGAACGTCTCGATCATTCCCATCGGCGTCAGCGTACGCAGCGAACGCGTCAGTCGACGATGCGCAGGCCGCTCGGGGTCATCGACGGTTCGGCCTGGGGAAGATCGACGACGAACTCGGTGCGGTGGGCGGGGAAGATGTGCTCGCTGACGAGCACGGGCGAACCACTGCGGTCGGTGGTGACGCGCTGGCAGCGAAGCACCGGTGATCCGCTGGGCACGCCCAGCAGTATGGCGTCGTCGACGTCGACGAGATCGGCGGCGATCGTCTGCGTGGCGCCGTGCAGGTCGACGTCGAGGACTTCGTAGAACGGTCGGCGCTCGACGTCCTTGCGCGAGAGGTGGGCACCGAGCTCCGCCGGGCACCACACGGTGACCACGGCGAACGGCTCGCCGTCGGCGAGGTTGACGCGCTTGACGCGCAGGACCTGATCGACACCGAGGATGCGCTGGACGCGCTCGGGAGATGCCTCGTAGGCGAACTCCTCGATCTTGCGCTGGGACAGCTTGCCCACACCCTCGACGTGCGATTCGATCGTCGCCAGCGATTCGAGCGATTGCGGGACGGGATCGGCAGCGACGAACCAGCCGAACCCCTGCCGGGCTGCGACGAGGCCCTCTTCCCGGAGCAGCTCCAACGCCCGACGGATCGTGACGCGCGATGCACGGAACTCCTCGGACATCTCGGCCTCCGACGGCAGCACCGACCCTGCGGGCGCAGCGAGCACCCGCGCCCGTAGATCGTCGGCGATCTCCTGGTAGCGGATGTGTCTCACGTACCCTCCCGACGGGTTGCACGAGCGTCAACTTGAATTGGCGTCAACTTGTATTATAGTTGTCTACATGACTCAGAACGGCGCCACCACCCCCATCGAACTCGTCGAGAGCGTCTATGCGAGCCTCCCCGAGCGTGTCGCCGCCGGTCGTGAGCGCCTGGGGCGCCCGCTGACGCTCACCGAGAAGATCCTGATCAACCATCTCGCCGACCCCGACGAGGCGATCGAGCGCGGCGTCACCTACAACGACTTCCACCCCGACCGGGTGGCCATGCAGGACGCCACCGCACAGATGGCGCTGCTGCAGTTCATGACCGCCGGCCTGTCGGAGGCCGCAGTGCCGTCGACCGTGCACTGCGACCACCTGATCCAGGCGAAGGTCGGCGCCAGCGATCGACCTCGGCGTGGCCGATCGACACCAACAAGGAGGTCTACGACTTCCTGCGCTCGGTGTCGGCCAAGTACGGCATCGGCTTCTGGGGCCCCGGTTCGGGCATCATCCACCAGGTCGTGCTGGAGAACTACGCGTTCCCCGGCGGCATGATGATCGGCACCGACAGCCACACCCCCAACGCCGGTGGCCTCGGCATGATCGCCATCGGTGTCGGCGGCGCCGATGCCGTCGACGTGATGACCGGCTTCCCGTTCAACGTCCGCTGGCCGAAGGTGATCGGCGTCAAGCTCACCGGCACGCTCAGCGGCTGGTCGAGCCCGAAGGACGTGATCCTCGAAGTGGCCCGCATCCTCACCGTCGAGGGCGGCACCGGTGCGATCGTCGAGTACTTCGGGCCCGGCGCCGACTCGATCTCGGCAACCGGCAAGGCCACGATCTGCAACATGGGCGCCGAGATCGGTGCCACCACGTCGCACTTCGCCTACGACGCCAACATGGCCGCCTACCTGAAGGCGACCGGCCGTGAGGCGATCGCCGACGCCGCCGACAAGGTGGCCGACGACCTGCGCGCCGACGACGGCGCCCTCTACGACCAGCTGATCGAGATCGACCTGAACGAGCTCAAGCCACTGATCAACGGCCCGCACTCCCCCGACCGCGCCCACAAGGTCGGCGCCGCCGGTGTCGGCGCTGCCGCCCGCGAGAACGACTGGCCCCTGGAGCCGTCCGCCTGCCTGATCGGGTCGTGCACGAACTCGTCGTACGAGGACATCACCCGTGTCGCCTCGATCGCCCGCCAGGCAGCAGCCGCCGGGCCTGACCGCCAAGTGCGAACTGCTGATCACGCCGGGCTCCGAACAGGTTCGGGCCACGATCGAACGCGACGGTCTGCTCGCCGACCTCGAGGCGATCGGTGCCACGGTGCTCGCCAATGCCTGCGGCCCGTGCATCGGCCAGTGGTCGCGTCCCGAGTCGATCACCGGGCAGCCGAACACGATCGTCAACTCCTTCAACCGCAACTTCCCCAAGCGCAACGACGGCTCGGCGAAGACGCTCAGCTTCGTCACGTCGCCCGACACGGTGTTGGCGATCGCGCTGGCCGGGCGTCTCGACTTCGACCCGACCGTCGACACGATCACGGCGCCCGACGGCACCGAGATCACGCTGGTCGAGCCGGTCGGCGAGGTGCTGCCCGACGCCGGCTACGACCCGGGTGTCGACACCTACACCGCTCCCCCGGCCGACGGCTCCGACGTCGAGGTCGTCGTGTCGCCACACCAGCGATCGGCTGCAGCTGCTCGCCCCGTTCCTCGCCTGGGACGGCAACGACTACCACGGGCCTGCCCGTGCTGATGAAGGCGCAGGGCAAGTGCACCACCGACCACATCTCGGCCGCCGGGCCGTGGCTGAAGTACCGGGGGCACCTGGAGAACATCTCGGGCAACCTGTTCGCCGGCGCGATCAACGCCTTCACCGGCGAGGCCGGCATGGGCAAGGACATCACCGACGGCGAGACGCGTCCCTACCCCGAGATCGCCATGCGCTACCACGAGGCCGGCATCAACTGGGTGGCGATCGGTGACCGCAACTACGGCGAGGGATCGTCGCGCGAGCACGCCGCGATGGAGCCTCGATTCCGCGGCGGCCTCGTGATCCTGGCCCGCTCGTTCGCCCGCATCCACGAGACCAACGCCAAGAAGCAGGGCCTGCTCCCGCTGACCTTCGCCGACCCCGACACCTACGACCTGATCGGGAGGACGACCGCATCAACGTGCTCGGCCTCCCACCGGTCCCCGGCCAGAACGTGCAGTGTCAGATCGTGAAGCCCGACGGCACCACGATCGACTTCGAGGCGGTGCACACCTTCAGCCCCGAGCAGGTCGAGTGGTTCAAGGCGGGCTCTGCGCTCAACATCGTGCGCCAGAAGGTCGCCGCCGCCAACTGACCGTTACGCCAGGGGTCAGACCCCCGGCGTAACGCTGCATTCCGTTCGCTTCCCGCCTGCCCGTTACGCCGGGGGTCTGACCCCTGGCGTAACGGCTACCGTCCTCGCATGGACATCCGCGACGCGATCCGCACCAACGGCACGGTCAGGGACTTCACCGACGAACCGGTCGACGACGCCACGGTCGCGAGCATCCTCGACGATGCGCGGTTCGCGCCGTCGGGCGGCAACCGTCAGCCGTGGCGGGTCGCCGTGGTCGGCGACCGGACACTTCGGCGTGAACTGGCAACGCTGATGCAACCGGTGTGGGACGAGTACCTGGAGACCGCGATGGTGGGCGGCACCCCGTTCAACGTCGTCGACTACGTGAAGCCGACCGACATCAGCCCCAACAAGGCGAACGCGCTCCTGGAGCACATCGACACGATCCCGGTGGTGCTCGCCGTCGCCGCCGATCTCTCGAACGTGGCGATGATGGACGCCGAACTCGACCGACCACCGGTCACCGGCGGCGCATCGATCTATCCGTTCTGCTGGAACCTGATGCTGTCGGCACGCGCCCACGGCCTCGGCGGCGTGATGACGACGTTCCTCAGCCGTGCCGAGCCGGCCGCTGCGCCGGCGCTCGGCCTTCCCGAGCACCACGCGCTCGTGACGACGATCTTCCTCGGCCACCCGGTGCATCAGCCGACCAGGCTGAAGCGCAACCCGGTCGAGTCGTTCGCCACCCGGAACCGCTTCGACGGGCCGGCGTTCGGCTGAACCTGGCCGCTCAGGCAGCGTCGATGGCGGCGCGGACCTCAGCGACGTAGTCGCCGACCGCGTCGGGGCCGCTGTCCATCAGACGACGCACGACGCTCGCTCCCTGGATCACACCGTCGGCCACCCGCGTGGCCTGGTACGCCTGCTCGGCGTTCGACACGCCGACGCCGACGAGTACCGGGGTGTCGGTGATCTGCTTCAACCGTGCGGCGAGTGCCGTCGCCGTCTCGGCGAGCGATTCGCGTTCGCCGGTCACGCCGAGCAGTCCCACCGAGTACACGAACCCGCGGCAGCGCGCCACCACCCGGGGCAGACGCTCGTCGGGCGCCGTCGGAGCGGCCAGCATGATCGTCTCGATGCCCTCCGCGTCGGCCGCCTCGCACCACGGGCCGGACTCCTCCAGCGGGAGGTCGGGAAGAATGGCGGCGCTGATGCCCGCCCGCTTCAACTGGGAGGCGAACCGCGTCGGGCCCGGATGGTGCACCAGGTTGTAGTACGTCATCACGGCAAGCGGAATGTCGACGTCGAGCGACGGCACCTCGTCGAGGATCGAGGTCGGCGTCACGCCACTCTCGAGCGCGGCCTGCGAGGCCTGCTGGATCACCGGGCCGTCCATCACCGGATCGGAGAACGGGATGCCGATCTCGACCGCGTCGGCGCCGTTGGCAGCACAGGCCCGGATTGCATCCTGCCAACCCGGGTAGCCGCCGGTCACGTAGGGCACGAGCAGCTTGCGGCCCGCGTCACGCTTGGCGCGGAACTCGGTCTCGAGGCGGCCGTACACGGTGTCGACGCTCATCCGATGCGGTCCGCGAGGATGTCCATCATCTGAGCGACGTCCTTGTCGCCACGCCCCGACAGGTTCATCAGCACCGTCTGGCCCTGCAGATTCGGCGCCTCGCGCGAGATCCAGGCGACGGCGTGCGCGCATTCGAGCGCCGGGATGATGCCCTCGGTCCTCGACAGCAGCTGGAAGCCCTCGACCACCTCGTCGTCGGTGACCGACGGGTACTCGGCCCGGCCGATCGAGGCGAGATACGAGTGCTCGGGCCCCACGCCGGGGTAGTCGAGCCCGGCGGAGATCGACAGCGCCTCCTCGACCTGGCCCACCTCGTCCTGCATCAGGTTGCTGCGCATCCCGTGGACGACTCCGGGGGTGCCACGGCCGATCGCCGCGCCCCCCGCCGGCTCGACGCCGACCAGGCGCGTGCCGGGCTCGTCGACGAACCCGCTGAAGATCCCCATCGCGTTCGAGCCGCCACCGACGCAGGCGACGACGACATCGGGCATCGCCCCGGTCATCTCCTCGATCTGGCGGTGGGCTTCGTCGCCGATCACCGACTGGAACTGGCGCACCATGTACGGATACGGGTGTGGCCCGACGACCGAGCCGAGGCAGAAGTAGGTGTCGGTGACGTTTGCCACCCAGTGGCGCATCGCCTCGTTGACCGCGTCTTTCAACGTGCGGCTGCCGCTCTCGACCGAGTGGACCTCAGCGCCCAACAACTTCATGCGGAACACGTTGAGTTCCTGGCGGGCCACGTCGACGGCGCCCATGTACACGGTGCACTCGAGCCCCATCAGGGCGGCTGCGGTTGCGGACGCCACGCCGTGCTGGCCGGCGCCGGTGTCGGCGACGATGCGCTTCTTGCCCATCCGCTTGGCGAGCAGCGCCTGGCCGATCACGTTGTTGATCTTGTGCGAACCGGTGTGGTTGAGGTCCTCACGCTTGAGGATCAGCCGGATGCCGAGCTGCTCGCCGAGGTTGTGGCACTCGGTGATGATCGACGGGCGCCCCGAGTACTGGGTGTGCACCCGGGTGAGCTCGGCGCGGAACTCGGGGTCGGCCCAGGCGTCGTCGAACGCCGCTTCGAGCTCCTGGCACGCCGGTACCAGGGTCTCGGGCACGAATCGTCCACCGAACTCGCCGAAGCGGCCGGTGGCGTCGGGCGGTGCCGACAGCGTGGGTGGTTGGTCGAGTGTGGTCATTCGAAGTCCCAGTCGTAGGGGAGGTCGTCGTCGCCGATGTACGGCTCGGCGGCGTGGGCACGGGCGTTCTCGATGAATCGTTTGACGGCGAGGGCGTCCTTCTTCCCCGGGGCGCGCTCGACCCCGGTGGCGACGTCGACGCCCCATGGCTGCACCTCGGTGATCGCCGCTCCGACGTTCTCCGGCGTCAGGCCGCCGGCGAGGATCAGCTTCACCGAGTCGGGGGCGTCTCCGGCGAGCGACCAGTCGAACACCTTGCCGGAACCCGGTTCGGGGGAGTCGATCATGATCATGTCGGTGCCGTACTGATCGGCCCGGGGCAGGTTCTCGTCGCCGGCGCCGAAGGCCTTGATCACCCATCGGAAGTGCTGCGCGATCTCACGGGTCTGCTCCGCGGTTTCACGACCGCTGAGCTGCACCGCCTTGACGCCCGCACGATGGGCCGTGTCGATCACCAGCTTGGGGTGCTCGTTGCGGAACACCCCGACCGTGAGGATCTCGGCCGGGAGGCGACGGGTGATGTCGTAGGCGACCTGGGCCGCGATCTGGCGCGTCGACGGGGCGAAGATGAACCCCACGGCGTCCGCGCCCATGGCCACGGCGAGCAGCGCGTCGTCCTCGTTGGTGATCCCACAGATCTTCACGAACATCGAGCGCCACCGTACCGGCGGGCGGGCCCGGGCGAGAGATTCATTGCCACGGCGACCGCTGACCTAACGTCGGCAGTGCATGGGACGACTCGACGACATCGACCTGACAGCGAAGCTGGGCAACGACGAGTACGAGAAGCGACTGGCAGCGGCACAGGAACGCTTCGTCGAACTCCGCCTCACCCTCGGAGGCCAGATCGGCGACGGCGGGATCGGTCCAGGGCTCCTCGTGGTCATGGAGGGCGCGGACGCCGGCGGCAAGGGAGGAGCAACGCGGCGCATCGTCGAGCGACTCGACCCTCGCCACTTCAGCGTCTACGCCTACGCCAAGCCGGACGAGCGCGAGAAGCGCCACCACTTCCTGTGGCGATTCTGGACGAAGATCCCCGGGCTCGGCGGGATGTGCGTGTTCGACCGCAGCTGGTACGGCCGCCTGCTCGTCGAGCGGGTCGAGAAGTTCGCCACGATCGAACAGTGGACCCGCGCGTACAACGAGATCGTCGAGTTCGAGCGCAGCCTCGTGCTCGAGGGCGTGATCCTCGTGAAGTTCTATCTCCACATCAGCTCCGACGAGCAGGCCCGTCGCTTCGAGAGCCGACGCGACGACCCGCTGCGCAAGTGGAAGCTCAACGACGAGGACTGGCGCAACCGCGAGAAGTGGGATCAGTACATCGAGGCCGCCGAGGACATGTTCGAACGCACCGATCACCAGACGGCGCCGTGGGACATCGTGTCGGGCGAGAACAAGAAGTGGGCCCGTGTCACCATTCTCGAAACACTCAACCAACGCATCGAGGACGGCATGACCCGTTGGGAGATGCTCAACACACCATCGAGTTGAGCTGCACTCGGCTTCGCCGGGTGGGCCTCGAGTGGAGCGGTAGGCGTGGTCAGGGAGCGATGACGGTTGTCCCGCTCGCTGCAACCACGTCGGGCGACGACGCATTGCGGGGGATGCTGGAATCGAACTCCGCTGCCCGGCGCATCGGGGCGCGCCGCTCCGCCGCGGGGCACCGGTGGCGGTGCCCATCCCGTCATCGAAACCGTCGCGTCGACCCCGCGACCCCGTGCACCGGAACGATCAGACGATCAGGTCGGCAATCGCCACCGCCGGATCGTCGCTGGTGACGATCGACTCCCCCACGAGCACCGCGTCGTAGCCGGCCTCACGCAACGACCGTGCGTCGTGTCGCCCGCGCACGCCCGACTCGGCCACCTTGACGGCGTGGTCGGGGATCGCTGCCCCCATCCGAATCGCACGCTCGTGATCGACCTGGAAGGTGACCAGATCACGCTGGTTGACACCGATCAGCGTCGCTTCCGCAGCGAGCGCATGCTCGAGTTCGGCCTCGTCGTGGATCTCGACCAGCGCGTCGAGGCCGACATCGATCGCCAGTGCGTGCAACGAGGCCAGCTCCGCGCGGTCGAGCGCGGCCGCGATCAGCAGGACGCAGTCGGCGCCCATGATGCGCGCATCGAGTACGTCGCGTTCGCTGATCGTGAAGTCCTTCCGGATCACCGGTAGCGAGCAGGCCGAGCGCGCCGCCTGCAGGTCATCGGCCGAGCCGCCGAAGAACTCGACATCGGTGAGCACCGACATGCAGGTCGCTCCCCCGCGCTCGTAGGTCGCGGCCATCGCGGCAGGGTCGAGGCTCGCATTCAGGTCGCCCTTCGACGGCGAGCGACGTTTGATCTCGGCGATCACCCCGAGCTGCTCACGTGCGGCGAGCGCCGAGCGGAACCCGCGAGTCGGTGCCGTCGACCGCGCCTCGTCGAGCATGCGCTCGAATGGGCGACGGTCGGCGGCGGCGATCTCCCGATGGCGGGCGAGGATCTTGGACAGGTACGTCGCGGCCATGCGGGAGATCGTCAGTCTCGCATCGGGGTCAGAGGCCCTTGCCGCGTACCGGCGTGAGCATCGTCAGTTCGGGGCGCCCCGCGAGGATCCCGCCGAAGGCGTTCATGATCTGCTTCATCACGTCGCTGGAGCTGTGGGCCTGCAGAGCGTCACCGTCGGCGTAGAGCTCGTACATGTAGGCGACGTTGGCGTCGTTGGGATCCTCGAGCAGTTGGTACAGCAGCGTGCCGTCCTCGGATCCGACGTGGTCCATCATCGGCGCGAGCCCGGCGTACAGGTCGTCACGCTTTCCGTCGATGCAGGTGAACTTGGCGATCATGGCAATCTGGCTCATGCGCGCCGACGGTACTGCCTGGCCGGGTCAGAACCCCAGACGGTCGCCGACCGTGGCGAGCAGTTCGTCGATCGGCACGCGCACCTGTTCGGTCGTGTCGCGATCGCGCACGGTGACGGCGTGGTCCTCCAGCGAGTCGAAGTCGACGGTGACTGCGAGCGGCGTGCCGATCTCGTCCTGGCGGCGGTAGCGCTTGCCGATGTTCTGGGTCTCGTCGTAGTCGACCATGTAGTGGTCGGCGAGGAGCTTGCGGACGTCGTGAGCGAGCGGCGTCAGCGTGTCCTTCTTCGACAGCGGCAGCACCGCCACCTTGTACGGAGCGAGGCGTGGGTGCAGGCGCAGGACCGTCCGGGTCTCGTCGTTCACCACGTCTTCGTCGTAGGCCGCCAGCAGGAACGCCGCCATCGTGCGGGTGGCGCCGGCAGCGGGCTCGATGACGTAGGGCACGTAGCGCTCGTTGGTCTGCGGGTCGAAGTAGTCGAGCCGCTCGCCGGAGTGTTCGGCGTGCTGCTTGAGGTCGTAGTCCGACCGCTGAGCGATGCCCTCCAACTCGTCGAAGCCCCACGGGAACATGAACTCGACATCGGATGTGCCACTCGAATAGTGCGACAGCTCGTCGTCGTCGTGCGCCCGCAGGCGCAGCATGCCGGCGGGAATCCCGTGCTCGGTGTACCAGTTGAGGCGCTCGTTGCACCAGTACTCGTACCATTCCTGACTGGTTTCGGGACGTACGAAGAACTCGAGCTCCATCTGCTCGAACTCGCGCGTGCGGAAGATCCAGTTCTGCGGCGTGATCTCGTTGCGGAAGCTCTTGCCGACCTGGGCGATCCCGAACGGCGGCTTCTTGCGCGAGGTCTGCAGCACCTGACCGAAGTTGGTGAACATGCCCTGCGCCGTCTCGGGGCGCAGGTAGGCGTCGGCCCCGGTGCCCTCGACCGGCCCGGCCTGGGTCTTGAACATCAGGTTGAACTCGCGGGCTTCGGTGAAGGAACCCTTCGAGCCGCAGTTGGGACACACGTCGGGGTCGTCGAGCTTGTCGAGGCGGAAGCGCTGCTTGCACTCGGTGCAGTCGACCAGCGGATCGGTGAAGTTGGCGAGGTGGCCCGAGGCCTGCCAGACCTGGGGTGGGCTCAGGATGGCCGCGTCGATCAGCACGACGTCGTCACGCTGCTGCACCATCGAGCGGACCCACGCCTCCTTGACGTTGCGCAACAGCAGCGACCCGAGCGGGCCGTAGTCGTACGTCGACCGGAATCCGCCGTAGATCTCCGCCGACTGGTAGACGAAACCCCTGCGCTTGCAGAGGCTGACGATCTGTTCGAGGTCGGTGGCAGGCATAGGCCCCGGAGGCTACCGATCCCCCCATTCCGTTTGCGTCGAAGATTCGGTGACCCGCCCCACACGAATTGCAGCGCAAACGGACGAGAGTCTGCGGGGTCAGTGGGTTTCGAACATGGCGACGGCCTTCAGGCGGCGCTCGATGTGGAACTCGAGGGCGCGGGTGGCGAGCGTCGACACCTCGTGGGTGTTCGGCGACTCCTCACGAGCGAGCGCCGCCACCAGCTGGCCGCCGAGGATCTCTCGCAACACCTCGAGTGCACCGGGGCTGATCGCCTGACCCGATCGGCACGACCGGCACAGCACGCCACCTTCGTTCAGGTCGAAGGCCACGAACTGCACATCGGGCTCGGTGTCGCCACAGCGCACGCAACGATCGAGTTCCGGGCGCATTCCCTCCGCCGCGAGGAGCTTCCAGTAGAACGCCGCCACGTTGAGCGGCGCCGGAGCCTGCCCGGGCGGCGTCGCCGCGATCGTGCGCAGGACACCCACGAGCATCCGGTACAGCTGCGGGTTCGGTTCGCGTTCGAGCGACAACTGGTCGACGGCCTCGATCACGGCGAGACCCTGCGATGCCCGATCGAGCGACGACAGCATCGGCGACAACGGCTCCACCGCCTCGGCCTGGCTGACGATGTCGAGTTCGCGGCCTCGGTACAGCAGCAGTCGCACGTGGCTCATCGGCTCGAGTCGGGCCCCGAACTTCGACTTGGTCTTGCGGACCCCCTTGGCGACCGCCCGCACCTTGCCGTTCTCGGCCGTGTGGAACACCACGATGCGATCGGACTCGCGCAGCTTGTACGTACGCAACACGACGCCGGTGTCGCGGTAGAGCTCGCTCACGAATCGTCGTCGAGGCCGCCGAAACGGCGTTCGCGGCAGGCGAAGTCGGCGATCGCGTCGACGAGGTCGTCGGGGCTCAGCTCGTGCCAGGCCATCGGATGGAAGACGAGTTCGCCGTAGGCCAACTCCCACACCAGCGAGGGCGGCAACCTCGTGGACTCACCGAGCACCACGATCAGGTCGGGTTCACAGTCGGCCGGCGCGTACAGGACCTCGGTGACGGTCGCCTCGTTGACCGGCTCGTCGGGCTGCAGACGCTGCATCGCCTCGGCGAAGCGCTGGCGGCCGTCGCCGCACGGGTCGACGATCACCCGACACGAGCCGACCTGGCGCTGCCACCAGTCGAGATCGACCGGATCGGCGCCGGGCTCGAAGGCCCGCAGGGTCAGGAACGACGCGCCCGCCTGATCGGCGATGGCCCCGAGCTGTTCCACACGATCGTCCCAACGGGCATCACCCAGCAGCTCCCAGTCGCGGAGGGTCCCCCCGACGACCATGATGTGCCGCAGGAGCTGGCGCGTCGGATCGCCGGCGCGTGCGGTCCCCGTTGCGGCGCCGGTCGCCGTGGCGGAGAACGAAGTGGCCATGTGCCCAGTCTTCCACGCCACGCTCCTCGATGCCGGGCTCGCTAGCGTGGGAAGCCGTGTCATCCGTCTCCGCCGAGCACCCCCTCCACGTCGCCTGCATCATGGACGGGAACGGGCGTTGGGCCGGACGGCGGGGCCTCCCACGCACCGAGGGGCACACCGAGGGCGAGGAGAACCTCGCTCGTCTGGTGCGCATCGCCGTGCAGCGCAACATCGGCTGGCTGACGGTGTTCGGGTTCTCGACGGAGAACTGGCAGCGACCCCGACCCGAGGTCCGCCACATCCTCGGGTTGCACGAGAAGCTGTTCGGTCGGGTCGCCGAACTCAACGAGCTGAACGTCAGGATCCAGTGGATCGGCCGCCCGTTCGACTCACCGATGGCCCGGACGCCGAGGTATGTCCAGCGGGCGATCCGCAAGGCGATCGCCGACACGGCGAACAACACCGGCATGGTGCTGACGGTCGCCTTCGACTACGGCGGCCGCTCCGAACTCGTCGCTGCCGTCGAGGCGGCCCGCACCTCCCCGGAGGGAGTCACGGTCGACACGATCGGCGAGCACCTCTACCTCCCGGAGCTCCCGCCGGTCGACGTCCTCGTGCGCACCAGTGGAGAGCAGCGGGTCTCGAACTTCCTGCTCTGGCAGGCCGCCGGGGCCGCCATCTACTTCACCGAGGCACCCTGGCCGGACTTCGACGCCGCCGAACTCGATGCGGCGCTGGCGCTCGCTCGATGAGCGACGATCCCGTCGACGCCCTCGGTCGCGTCACCTCCGAACTCGCCAATGCCGAAGAGCGCGCCGGCCAGCGTGAAATGGCCGGCCTGGTCGCCGACGCCATCGCGTCCAAGCGGCACCTCGTGGTGCAGGCCGGTACGGGCACCGGCAAGACGCTCGCCTACCTGGTACCGGCGATCGAAGCCGACGCTCGGATCGTCGTCGCCACGGCAACGAAGGCGCTCCAGGACCAGCTGGCCACCAAGGACCTCCCGTTCCTCGCCGAGCATCTCGGCGTCGACTTCGACTGGGCGATCCTCAAGGGCCGCAGCAACTACGTGTGCCTGCAGCGACTCCGCGAGATGAGCGCCGGCGCCGAGGGGCAGCTGGAACTCGAGACGATGGCAGTGCAGACCAGGGCCGAGATCAGGCGCTTGGCGGAGTGGTCGGGAGAGACGGAGACCGGCGACATGGCCGAACTCGACTGGACGCCGTCGGACAACGCGTGGCGGTCGGTCAGCGTCGGCAGCGACGAGTGCCCGGGGGCCGATCGCTGCCCGCTCGGCGACCCGTGCTTCGCCGAACAGGCCCGCCGGCGAGCGGCGGTCGCCGATGTCGTCGTCGTCAACACCCACCTGTACGGGCTCAACGTCGCGAGCGGCGGAGCGATCCTGCCCGACCACGACGTCGTCGTGTTCGACGAGGCGCACGTCCTCGAGGACATCATGAGTGACACGGTCGGCGTCGAGATCGCGCCCGGCCGGTTCACCGCACTGTCCGGCGTGGTACGGCGCATCCTCGACGACCCGAAGCTGATCGGCTCGATCGCGGAGATCGCGGACGGGCTGCGCGATGCGCTGTCGGGCCATGTCGGCGAACGGCTGTCGACGCCCCTTCCCGATTCGGTGCAGGAGGTGCTGACCGATGCACGGTTGCGGCTCGGGCGGGCCAACGAGGTGCTCCTCGCCATCGAGACACCGGTCGAGGACGCCAAGCAGCGCAAGCTGCGCGCCCAGACGATGACCGGTCGAGCGATCGAGCAGCTCGACGTGGCGATCGAGGGGCGCGAGGGCTACGTCGCGTTCGTCTCCGGCTCGCCCGACTCCCCGCGCCTCGAGGTGGCCCCGCTCGACGTCGGCCCGGCCATGAACGAGGGCGTCTGGTCACAGCGAACGGCGATCCTCACGAGTGCGACGATCCCCTCGTCGCTCGCCGCTCGCGTCGGTATCGCAGGCGACGACGTGGTGGTCGCCGATGTCGGCAGCCCGTTCGACTACGAGCACAACTCGATGCTCTATTGCGCGATGCACCTGCCCAATCCGAACAGCGAGGGGTTCCGGGCGGCAGTGCACGACGAACTCGAGGCGCTCATCACCGCAGCGGGCGGTCGAACGTTGGCGCTGTTCACCAGTTACCGGTCGATGGACGAAGCCGCAGCCGCGCTCCGGGAGCGGGTCGACCTCCCGATCCTGACGCAACGAGACCTGCCGAAGACCGCCCTGATCAAGGCCTTCTCGGAGAGCGCCGAGACGTGCCTGTTCGCCACCGCCGGGCTCTTCCAGGGCGTCGATGTGCCCGGCCAGACCCTGTCACTCGTCGTGATCGACCGGATTCCGTTTCCCCGGCCCGACGATCCGCTCCTGAGTGCGCGACGTGAGCAACTGGGCCCCACGGCGTTCGCCGAGATCGACATCCCGCGGGCGTCGATGATGCTGGCGCAGGCCTGCGGGCGGCTGATCCGCTCCGCGACCGACAAGGGCGTCGTCGCCGTGATGGACCCACGCCTCGGCACGGCGCGCTACCGCTGGGACATCGTCAAGGCCCTGCCGCCGATGAAGCGAACGAGGAACCGCACCGACGCCGAAGCCTTCCTCCGCGACCTTGTCACGCCGGGGGTCTGACCCCTGGCGTAACGGTCAGGTGATCGAGGCGGCGTAGATGCCGTCGATCGTGGCGCCGAGGGCGGCGTCGAACTCGTCGTCCGACTGGTCGGCGCTCAAGCCTTCGGTGAGGGCTCGGCTGAAGCTGGCGATCATGCCGTGCTGACGTGACAGGCGCTCGTTGGCCTCGTCGCGCGGGTACCCGCCGGAGAGGGCGACCACTCGCAGCACCTTCGGATGCGCGATCAGGTCGGCGTAGAAGTCGTCGACGGACGGGATCGACAGCTTGAGCATCACGGTGTGACCTTCCGGGAGCGACTCGAGCTGTCCGAGGATCTCGTCGCGCAGGATCCCTTCGGCAGCTTCCTTCTCCGCACTGTTGATGTCGACCTCCGGCTCGATGATCGGCACCAGCCCCGCCCCGATGATTTCGGCCGCCACCTCGAACTGTTGCTCGACGATGCCGCGGATGCCGACCACGTCGGCGAGATGGATCACCGATCGCATCTTGGTACCGAACACGCCGAGACCGCCGGCGCGTGTCGCACAACTCGAACAGTCCAGGAATCGGCTTCATCAACTGCACGCCGTACGCCTGGTCATCGAGGCCCTTGTCGACCTTGAGGAACGGCACGACGTTCTTGACCGACCACAGGTAGTCAGCGGTTCCCCGACCCTCGACCTGACGATCCATCGTCTGTTCGAACAGGATCGCCCCGAGCACCCGATCGCCGGTGAATGCCGGCGAGGTCATGATCCGCGTGCGCATCGCATGCATCAGGTCGAACATCTCCTCCTCGGTCGACCAGGCGTCGTCACCGACGCCGTACAGCGCGAGCGCCTTCGGGGTGCTCCCTCCACTCTGGTCGAGCGCAGCGATGAAGCCGGAGCCGGTACGGACCTTCTGGAGCATGTCGTCGTTCACCCCGACGACTGTAGCGAGATCGCGGCAGGCGCCGAACGGGGACGAAGGTCCCGACTGCACCGAGGGGCCTCGCCGCTGGGACGCAACGGCCGGGCGATGGCTACCGTCGCCGCGATGAGCGAACCACGCGTCGTGCACCTCGACGTGGCCGACGAGATCGCCACGATCACCCTCGACTCCCAACACAACCGCAACGCCCTGTCGCGCCAGCTGCTCGCAGACCTCCACCACGCGCTCGACGGCGCCGAGTCCGCCCAGGCGCGCGCGGTCGTCCTGACGCACGCCGGCCCGGCGTTCTGCGCCGGCGCCGACCTCAAGGAACGCTCCTCGCAGGGCAGCACGCCCACCGACTCAGGGCCCTTCGTGCAGATCCTGGAGCGGCTGATGGACACCCCACGGCCGACGATCGCCGCAGTGCAGGGCGCTGTGAGAGCGGGCGGAATCGGCCTGATGGCGTCGTGCGACCTCGTCGTGGTCGCTGCGGCGACGACGTTCGCCCTCACCGAGGTTCGGATCGGCGTGGCACCGGCGATCATCTCCGTGCCGATCCTGCGCCGTGTGGCACCGAGCAGGATCGCCGCAGCGATGTTGACCGGTGAGCAGTTCGACGCCGCCGAGGCACGGTCGATCGGACTCGTGACGCACGTCGCCGACGATGTCGACGCAACGGTCGACGAACTGGTCCGCGGGATCCGCGCCGGCGCTCCCCGAGCGGTCGCCGAGACCAAACAACTGCTCCACACGGTCGCCGGGATGGAACGCTCGACGGCGTTCGAGGCGATGGGGGCACTGTCGAACGAGATGTTCAACAGCGACGATGCCGCCGAGGGGATGGCCGCGTTCGTCGAGAAACGACGACCCCGTTGGGCGGCGCCGTGACCTCGTCGATCACACCCCAGCGCATCGACATCGTCACCCCGTCGGGTGTACGGATCTCGGCCGACGAGTGGTGCGGCGACAACCCGGACCGGCCGGCCGTCGTCCTGGCCCACGGCGGTGGCCAGACCCGGCACTCGTGGGGCGGCACGGCGGCCGTGCTCGCCGACCACGGCCACCGGGTCGTCTCGATCGACCTGCGCGGCCACGGTGACTCCGACTGGGCACCCGACGGCGACTACCACATGTCGGCCTACGCCGAGGACGCTCTCGCCGTGGTCCGCTCGATCGGCGCGCCGGTCGCCTGGGTCGGCGCGTCGCTCGGCGGGATGACCGGCCTCCACGCCGTCGATGCGGCGCCCGAGCTGTTCAGTGCCCTGGTGCTCGTCGACATCACACCCCGGCCGGCCGCCGCCGGCGTGAGCCGGATCCTGGAGTTCATGGCCCGCGACGCCGTCGATGGTTTCGCCACGCTCGACGACGCCGCCGACGCGATCGCCGCCTACCAGCCGCACCGACCCCGGCCGTCCGATCTCTCGGGGCTGTCGAAGAACCTCCGCCTGGGCGACGATGGTCGCTGGCGGTGGCACTGGGACCCGGCGTTCCTCAGCATTCGCACCGGCGGCACGAGCGAACACGCCCGCGACCGCCACCACGACGAACTCGAAGAGATCGCCAGGCGACTCACACTGCCCACCCTGCTCGTGCGCGGCAAGCTGTCCGATCTCGTCACCGAGGCGGAGGTCGAGGAGTTCCTCCGGATGGTGCCGCACGCTCGGTACGTCGACGTGGCGAACGCCGCGCACATGATCGCCGGCGACCGCAACGACGTGTTCACCGATGCGGTGGTGGGGTTCCTCGACGGCTGACCGACGAGTCACCGACGTCTCGCGATACTCACGCCTTGACGTGCCGCACGACACACATGCGAGACTGGGGAGATGACCACCAGCCAGGAACTCCAGGACCGCATCGCCGGATCGAACCTCGCCAAGCGCTACCTCACCAACCTCGAACGCAACGGCGAGGTCGAGGTCCTGCGCTGGAAGGACGCCGACGGCGCCTGGCAGTCGTGGACGATGCGGGACCTCACCGACGTGACCGCTCGCCTCGCGACCGGGCTCGCCGGCCTCGGCGTCGGCAAGGGCGACACCGTCGTGTTGATGCTGCGCAACCGTCCGGAATTCCACGCGCTCGACCTCGCCGTGTTGTTCCTGGGCGCCACACCGGTGTCGATCTACAACTCGTCGGCCCCGGAGCAGATCGAGTACCTCGTCAACGACTGCAAGGCGAAGGTCGCCGTGGTCGAGGACAGCGGGTTCCTCGAGCGGTTCCTGAAGGTGCGGGCATCGCTCACCACGCTCGAGCACATCGTGATGTTGGAGGACTCCGAGGTCGCCGGCAGCGACGTCGTCCGCTATGCCGAGCTGGCCTCGTCCGAGCCCGCCGACCTCACCGCGCTCTCCGAGATCGCCACCCTCGACGACCTCGCCACGATCATCTACACCTCGGGCACCACCGGACCTCCCAAGGGCGTGATGCTGTCGCACGGCAACATCGCGTGGACGCTCGAGTCGGTCGGCCAGTCGATGCGCGAGCAGACCGACATCGAGGACTTCGCCGGCAAGCGGCACGTCTCGTACCTGCCGATGGCCCACATCTTCGAACGCCTCCTCGGCCACTACTACCTGCTCGATTTCGCCTCGCAGGTCATCTGCTGCCCCGAGACGTCGCAGCTCACCGCCTACACCGGCGAGACCCGACCGAACGTGTTCATCGGCGTGCCACGGGTGTGGGAGAAGCTCTACGCCGGCGTGAACGCGGCGGTCGGCGCCGACCCCGAGAAGGCCAAGGCGTTCAACGACGCCGTCGATGCCGCCCTGCCGATCGTCGAGAAGATGACCCGCGGCACGGCGACACAGGAGGAGATCGACACCTGGAACTTCCTCGACCAGGTCGCGTTCCAGACCGTGCGCGGCCTGATCGGCCTCGACCAGGCCGAGATCTGCATCACCGGCGCCGCTCCCCTGCCTGCGGAGATCCTGTCGTGGTTCCGCGCGATCGGTGTGCCGCTCACCGAGGGCTACGGCATGTCGGAGACCACCGCAGTGCTCACCTGGGCCAACGACCCGAAGCCCGGATGCGTCGGTCGTGCGGCCACCGCCGTCGAGCTCAGGATCGCCGATGACGGCGAGGTGCTCTGCCGGGGCGGCAACAACTTCGTCGGGTACCTCGGCCAGCCCGAGAAGACCGCAGAGACGCTCGACGACGACGGATGGGTCCACACCGGCGACATCGGCGAGCTCGACGAGGACGGCTACCTGAAGATCGTCGACCGCAAGAAGGAGCTGATCATCACCGCCGGCGGCAAGAACGTGAGCCCGGCCAACCTCGAGGCCGAGCTCAAGATGATCCCCCTCGTCGGTCAGGCCTGCGCGATCGGCGAGCAGCGTCCGTTCATGTCGGCGCTGGTCGTGCTCGACCCCGACGCCGCCGCCGCGTGGGCACGCGACCACGGGCTCTCGGGCGACGATGCCACGATGGCCGCACTCGCCGAGAACCCCGAGGTGATCGCCGAGATCGAGGCCGGACTGGTCGAGGTGATGAAGGGCTTCAACAACGCCGAGGCAGTCAAGAAGGTGAAGGTGCTCGGCGAGGAATGGCTGCCCGACTCCGACCTGCTCACCCCCACCTCGAAGCTGAAGCGACGCGGCATCCTGACCAAGTTCGCCGACGAGATCGACGCCCTCTACGCCAAGTGACGGTCAGGTGACGGCCACGTCACGGGGCCGCGGTGATCAGCCGGCCATCAGCCGGTAGCCGACGCCCCGTGACGTGACGATCAGCCGCGGGTCGTCGGGGTGATCCTCGATCTTGAGGCGCAGGCGACGAACGTGGGCGTCGACGAGACGCGAATCGCCGAGGTACTCGTAGCCCCACACCCGTTCGAGCAGCTGATCGCGCGACAGCACTGCGCCGGCATGGTCGGCGAACTCGCACATCAACCGGAACTCGGTCTTGGTGAGATTGACCTCGACACCGCCCTTGAGCACGATCCCCTGCTCCCGGCGCACCTCGACGTCACCGAATCGTGACGCCAGCGGCGTGGTCGCCTTGCCGTGCAGCGCCACCCGACGCAGCGACGCCCGGATCCGAGCGGCGAGTTCCTTGGGGACGACCGGCTTGGTCACGTAGTCGTCCGCGCCCGCTTCGAGCCCGGCGACCATGTCGTGGGTGTCGGTCTGCGCCGTGATGATGATGATCGGCACGATGCTCTCGGCGCGCAGCGCTCGACACACGTCGAAGCCCGACATGTCGGGAAGTCGGAGGTCGAGCAACACGAGGTCGGGGGGCGCCTGGCGGAACGCCGCGAGACCGTCGACACCATTGGCCGCCTCGCGCACCGAGTACCCCTCGTCCTCGAGGGCCATCGACAGCGCGAGCCGGATCCCGTCGTCGTCCTCGATGAACAGCAGCGTTTCCATGTCGGACCCAGTGTTGCGTCGTTGGTGACGATCCGCTGCGGTTTGTTACCGAAATCGCACACTCCCCGCAACGACCCGTCACACAGAGCCGTCATCATCGTGGTTGTTCACGCTGCCCCGGTGAGGTGCCTACCTCCCCCTGGTACCTCACCGGCAGCGGGTGAACTCCCCCGCACCGATCTGGCCAGCGCCACTCGCGTCCGCCGAGAGCAGAACTCGGAGCCCACGTGCAACACTCTGTCTCCGTGGCCCGGCGTCGTACCCTCCGTCTTCGGACTCGCGTCACGCTCTTCTTCGCGTTCATCGCGCTGCTCGCCGGCGTCGTCCTGATCGGCGTCACGTACGGCTTCGCCCGCAGCAACCTGCTCGAAGACGACGAAGTGGCTGCGAAACAACAGGCGTTCTCCAACGCCGACGCCGTCCGCGAGCAGCTCACCGTCGACCCCGATGGAATCGGCGTGTACATCGACGACGAACTCCGCACCGACCCCGGCGGCTTCGCCGTGCTCAGCTGGACCGACCCCGCCGCGCCGCGCTCGATCTTCACCGACGTGCGCCATCCGCTGACTGACTTCCCGCCCGAGCTGGTCGACGCCGTCAGCGACGGCGAATCGGCGACGCAGAACGCCACGATCGACGGATCCGACTATCTGACGGTCGGTGTGTACATCGCCGAGTACGACACCGGCTACTACGAGGCGTTCCCGCTCGACGACACCGAGTCGACCCTGACCGCGATCCTCACCGCGCTGACCCTCGGCGCGCTCGGCACACTCGTGCTCGCCGGCCTCTTCGGCCTCGCCACCAGCCGTCGACTCCTCCGACCGCTCAGCCAGGTCGCCGACGCCGCCGAGGAGATCGCCTCGGGTGGCCTCGACACGCGCCTCGCACCCGAGTCCGACCCCGACCTCGACCGCCTCGCCGGTTCGTTCAACGAGATGGCCGACGCCGTCCAGACCCGTATCGAACGCGAGGCACGGTTCGCGTCCGACGTCAGCCACGAACTGCGCTCGCCGATCACGGCACTCTCCGCAGCGGTCGAGGTGCTCGACGCCCGCCGCGAGGAGCTGCCGGAACGTACCCAGCAAGCACTCGACGTGGTGGTCAGCCAGGTCCGCCGGTTCGACAGCATGGTGATCGACCTCCTGGAGCTGGCCCGGCTCGACGCCGGCGCCACCGACCTCAACGTGGAGGATCTCCGACTGACCGACGTGACCCGAAGGATCGCTGCACGATTCGGCGAACCGGACATCCCGATCGTCGTGGCCAACGGCACCCCCGACGACGTCGCGCTCGACAAGGTGCGCTTCGAACGTATCCTCGGCAACTTGCTCGACAACGCCCGCAACCACGGTGGAGGTGCCCTTCGGATCGAGCTGACGCCGGCCGCCGATCGCCGCTTCCGCCTCGCGGTCGAGGACGGCGGCCCGGGCGTGGCACAGGGCGAACGTGACCGCATCTTCGAACGCTTCGCCCGCGGCAGCGCCGCCCGGCATCGCATCGGCACCGGCCTCGGCCTGGCACTGGTCGCCGAACACACTGCGGCGATGGGCGGCACCGCCTGGGTCGAGGACCGCATCGGTGGCGGGGCCCGCTTCGTCGTCGAACTCCCGGCCCGGGTCCAGGCGACCCAACACCAGCGGGTGATGTCGTGAGCGACCGCAACAGCACAGCCCGTCGATTCCGGGTGATCGCCACGGCGCCCATGGTGATCGGCGCGCTCTCACTGCTCGCCGCGTGCGGCGTACCGACGGGAGCCGACACCTTCAGCGAGATTCCGCCCGACGAGATCCAGTTCGGCCTCGATGCCACCTCGACCACCACGTCGACGACGACGACCACCACGTCCACGGTGCCCGAGGCGACCCAGACCACGCTGCTCGAGACCACCACCACGATCCGGCTCGAGCCCGCCTTCATCTACTTCCTGTCGCGCGGCCGACTGCAACCCGTGACGATCGAGCTGCCCGCAGGCTTCTCGTCGGACCAGGTCGCGGACAAGCTCGAGGAAGGGCCGCCGCCGGACGCCGCGCTCGACACCTTGATCCAGGACGGGCTGATCGTCAGCTCGGTCGAGTCCGGCGGCGTGCTGACCGTCGATCTGGACAGCGACATCTTCGACCGGATCCCGAGCACCGAGCAGACCGAGGCGATCGGGCAGATCGTCCTCACGATGACCTCCAGCCTGCGACTCGTCGGCCAGGTCACCTTCACCCTCGAAGGCGATCCGATCCCGGTGAAGAAGGGCAACGGCCTGACCTCCGGGGCAGGCGAGCCGGTGTCGTTCGACGACTACGCCATCCTGCTCGCGGCGCCGCGCGCTCAGGCGGCGGACGATCCCTCGACGACGACCGCTCCGCCGACCACCCCGGCCCCGTGACCGATCGGGCGGTCAGTAACCCAGCCGCTCCACCCGCTCGGGACGTCGTTGCCAGTCCTTGTCGACCTTCACCCGCAGCTCGAGGTACACACCCTCGGGGAGCTGGGCCCGCGTCCGCTCGCCGACCTGCTTGAGGATCTGGCCGCCCTTGCCGATCACCATGCCCTTCTGGCTGTCGCGTTCCACGAGGATGTCGACGCGGATCCGTGGCCATTCCCACTCGACGACCTGCGTGGCGATCGAGTACGGCAACTCGTCGCGGGTCACCGCGAGCAGCTGCTCGCGCACCAACTCGGCGACCCAGCGCTCCTCCGGCAGATCGGACACCTCGTCGTCGGGGAAGTACTTCGGGCCGGGTGGCACCCGATCGGTCAGGTCGGCGACGAGCGCCGCAATGCCGTCGCCGCTGACTGCCGACACCGGGAAGTAGGCCTGCGCACCGAGATCGCTCGAGGCGGTGAGCATCCGCAGCACCTGCTCACGGCTGGCGATGTCGGTCTTGTTGACGATCACGACCGAGTTGGCGATGTCGATCCGGTCGGCGACCCAGCGGTCGCCCTTGCCGAACGGCGCCGTCGCGTCGAGCACGAGACACGTGACGTCGACGTCGCCGACGCTGTCGAGGGCGGTCGCGTTGACGCGTTCGCCGAGCGCGGTCACCGGCTTGTGGAGACCGGGGGTGTCGACGAAGACGAGCTGGGTGCCCGGCCTGGTCAGGACGCCCATGATGCGGTGCCGCGTGGTCTGGGGCTTGTCGGACACGATGCTGATCTTGCGACCACAGATCGAGTTCACCAACGACGACTTGCCGACGTTGGGCCGGCCGACGAACGTGACGAAGCCCGATCGGTGCTCGGAATCCGGGCGGCTGGTTTCGTCGGGCATCGGCTCAGTTTGCCAAGCTCGGGCCCATGACCCGCACGATCAACGGAATCGATGAACTGAAGACCCTCGTCGGAGAGCACCTGGGCTACTCCCCGTACGTCGAGATCACCCAGGAACAGGTGAACACCTTCGCCGACGCCACCGGCGACCACCAGTGGATCCACGTCGACCCCGAGCGTGCGAAGGCGGGTCCGTTCGGCGGGCCGATCGCCCACGGCTACCTCACTCTGTCGCTCGGCCCGATGCTGTCGCCACAGGTGTTCGTCGTCAACGGCATCTCGATGGGCGTGAACTACGGCGCCGGCAAGATCCGGTTCCCGTCACCCGTCCCGGTCGGCTCGAAGCTCCGGCTCGGCGCCACGCTGATGTCGGTCGAGGACGTCGCCGGTGGCGCCCAGGTCACGATGGAGTTCGTGTTCGAGGTCGAGGGTGCGAGCAAGCCGTCGTGCGTGGCCGAGGTGATCTTCCGGTACTACGCGTGAGCGAGCCTGCGGCGGTCGCTCACGCCGAATTCAGCTTGGCCGAGGTCCACGAAGCGATCGCCGCCACCCGTCCCGACGCCGACTGCCTGGTCTTCCGCGACCAGCGGTTCTCCTGGGCCGACATCACCGAACGCACCCGCCGACTCGCCAACCACCTGATCGGCCAGGGTCTCGGGTGTCACATCGAACGCCGTGACCTCGCCGGACACGAGAGCGGCCAGGACCATCTCGCGATCTACCTGCACAACGGCAACGAGTACCTCGAGGCGATGCTCGGCGCCCTCAAGGCACGCGTGGCGTCGTTGAACGTCAACTACCGGTACGTCGCCGAGGAACTGCTCTACCTGCTGAACGATTCCAACGCCCGCGCCGTCGTCGTGCACTCGGCGTTCACGCCCACCCTGGCCGAGGTGCTGCCGCAGCTCCCGAACCTCCAGGTGATCCTCCAGGTGCCCGACGAGTCCGGCCATCCACTCCTGCCCGGTGCCGTGTGGTACGAGGATGCACTCGCTGCAGCGTCACCCGCACGCCCCGACGTCGAGTGGAGCCCTGACGACCTGTACCTGCTCTACACCGGCGGCACCACCGGTATGCCCAAGGGCGTGATGTGGCGCAACGGCGACGCGATGGTCGAGTGTTTCGGCGGCTCCAAGACCGCCACCTCGATCGACGAGTTCGTCGCCGCCGCCAACGCGGGCACCAAGGCGCTCCTCGCCCCGCCGTTCATGCACGGCGCCGGACACTGGATGAGCTTCCTCACCTGGCTCGGGGGCGGCACCGTCTTCGTGCAGTCGGTGACCGACCGGCTCGATCCCGCCGACATCTGGTCGCTCGTCGAACGCGAGCAGGTCAACTTCCTGCTGATCGTCGGCGACGCCTTCGCCCGTCCCCTCCTCGACGAGCTCGACGAGCCGGGCGGCGGGCGGACCTACGACCTGTCGTCGCTCAACGTGCTGCTGTCCGGTGGGGCGCCGCTGTCGGCGAACCTGAAGGACGAGTTCCTCGCTCACCTGCCGACGCTGATGATCGTCGACGGGCTCGGCTCGTCCGAAGCCGGCGGGCAGGTCAGCAAGGTGTCCGTCGGCGGCGGCGCGACGACCGGGACGTTCGAGATCGCGCCCGGCAACGTGGTGCTGTCGGCCGACCTCGACCGGGTACTCGAGGAGGGTGACCCCGAGGTCGGTTGGCTCGCCAAGACCGGCCGGCTCGCACTCGGCTACCTCGGCGATGCCGACAAGACCGCTCGCACCTACCCGATCGTCGACGGCATCCGCTACGCCATCCCCGGCGACCGAGCTCGCCTGCTCGAGGGAGGCATCGTCGAACTGCACGGCCGCGACTCGGTGACGATCAACTCCGGGGGCGAGAAGATCTTCGCCGAGGAGGTCGAGGCGGCGATCAAGTCGCATCCCGGCGTGTACGACTGCGTGGTCGCCGGCCGGCCGAGCGAACGGTGGGGCAACGAGGTGGTGGCGATCGTACGGGTCCGCGAGGGGCACGAGCTCGACGACGCGACGCTGCGGGCCGCCGCTGCCGAGCACATCGCCCGCTACAAGCTGCCCAAGGAGATCCGCTACGTCGACGAGATCGTCCGCTCGCCGAGCGGCAAGGCCGACTACCGATGGGCCAAGCAGGTCGCAGCGTCGACGGTCGATCAGCCGTAGCCTCGACCGGGTGAACGAACCAGCGACGTCACGCCCCTCGTGGGACACCGAGGAACTTCCGCAAGGCGAGGAGAAGGTCGCCGCCGTCCAGGGGATGTTCGACGCGATCGCGCCGAAGTACGACCGCCTGAACCGCATCATCTCGTTCCGTCTCGACGTGCGCTGGCGCAAACGGGCCGTTCGCGACCTCGCGCTTCCAGCGGGCAGCGTCGTGCTCGACCTCGCGAGCGGGACCGGCGATCTCTGCATCGACCTCGCCGCGGGCGGCATCCGACCGATCTCGATGGACCTCAGCTTCGGCATGCTCTCGGCCGACCGGTCCGGTGTCCCGCGGGTGCAGACCGACATCCTGCGCCTCCCGGTAGCGGACTCGTCCGTCGACGGCGTCACCTGCGGGTTCGCGCTGCGCAACCTCCTCGATCTCCCCACGTTCTTCACGGAGCTGGGACGTGTCGTCCGACCCGGTGGTCGTATCGCACTCCTCGACGTGAGCGTGCCGAGCAACTCGGTGGTCCGGTGGGGCAACAACATCTACTTCGGCAAGGTCGTCCCGCGCATCGGCGCGCTCCTGTCCGACGGAGCGGCGTACCGCTACCTCCCCAAGAGCGTCGCCTACCTCCCCACGCCCGACGAGATGCTCGCGTCGCTCGGCGACGCGGGGTTCGACGATGCCACACACGCACAGCTGTCCGGCGGCCTCACCCAGTTGATGGTCGCGACACGGTCGTGATGCGCGCGGTCACCCGTCCGCTCGACGCGTACGTCGATCGCGCCATCGACCTCAACGACGTCGCCGGAAGCGACGGGTACCTGTTCGTGCGCAATGCGGTCGGGCTCGCCGGACGAGGCGTCGCTGCCCGTGTGCCGATCGACGACGCCGTCGACGTGCTCGCCTCGATCGAACACGACGATGCGGCGGGTGTCCCGAACACCGGCCCGGTGGCGCTCGGCTCGCTTCCCTTCGTTCCCGGCGCTCCCGCGGAGCTGGTGATCCCTCGCATCGTGGTCCGCAAGCTCGCCGACGGCACCACGGCGGTCACCACGGTCAGCGCCGATGCGCAGCCCGACCAGTCCGACGAGGAGGTCCGAGCGGCACTGCTGCCGGGGCCGGAGGAAGCACCGAGCGCAGCGAGTTGGACCATCGATCCAGGGGTCGAGGTCGAGCGGTACCTCCGGGCCGTCACCGACGCCCGCGACGCCGTGCGGGCGGGGGTGCTGACCAAGGCCGTGATCGCACGGCCGATCGTCGTGCGGTCGAGCGCTCCGATCGACGTCGGCGCCGTGCTGAAACGCCTCCGGGCGAGCTTCGGCTCGAGCTACCGGTTCTCGATCGAGGGCTTCATCGGGGCCTCCCCCGAGCTGCTCGTGGAGGTCGACGGGCCGATCGTTCGCTCGCATCCGCTCGCAGGCACGGCGCCGCGCACCGGCGACGTCGACAACGACGCCCGTACCGCCGCCGCGCTGATCGCCAGCACCAAGAACCAGATCGAGCACCGGGTCGTGATCGACGTCGTCCACGACACGCTGCTGCCGTGGGCGAGCTACCTCGACTGGGAGCCGGAGCCGTCGATCGTCACCGTCGCCAATGTCCAGCACCTCGGCACGCGGATGGAGGGCATGCTGTCGCAGCCGGGTCCCACCGTGGTGGAGTTGGTGCGTGCGCTCTCGCCGACGCCCGCGCTCGGCGGCCACCCACGCGACGCGGCGATCGAACTGATCCAGGACGTCGAAGGCTTCGAGCGCGGGCGGTACGGCGGTGCCGTCGGTTGGGTCGATGCCGCTGGCAACGGCACCTGGGCGGTCGCGATCCGGTGCGCCGAACTCTCCGATGACCGCCACAGCGCTCGCCTGGTCGCCGGCGGCGGCATCGTCGCCGACAGCGACCCCCTCGCCGAACTCGCCGAGACACAGGCGAAGTTCCAGGCGATGCTCGGCGCGATCGTGCGCCCCTGATCAGCCGAGTGACCGACGACCCCACCCCAGCGATGAGCGAAACCACCACATGCGGTGACCCGGCTCATCGCACCGGTTGACCCGGCCCCGGCGATGAGCGAGACCACCACATACGGTGACCCGGCTCATCGCATGGTGCGGTCGGCGCCGTGCGAGGCCCCGCGGTCAGCTGGCGTCGAGGGCTGCCGCCACGGCGGTGTTCAGCTGTGCGTGGACCTCGACGTTGTGGCGACGATCGGTCGGCACGACGCACACCCACGGGCCCGGCTGGGCCAGCTGGTCGACGAGTTCGTCGACGGCCTGCACCGTGCGGGCCTCGAGGCCGTGCGCCGTTGCGAGCGCGACGACGTCGACGCCCAGGGGCGTGCCGAACAGCAACTCGAAGCGGTCGTGGTCGAGGGCGGTGGCCTGGGGCAGGAACGAGAAGATGCCGCCACCGTCGTTGTCGACCACCACGATGCGGAGGTCGGTGTTCCGGCGGGGCAGCGCGATCAGTGCGCTGCTGTCGTGCACGAAGGCGAGATCGCCGACGAGCACGAACGACGTCGAGCCGGCCAGCGCTCGACCCAGTGCCGTCGAAACGACACCGTCGATGCCGTTGGCGCCACGGTTGGCATGCGCCCTCGCACGCGGACCGCCGAACCATTCCAGGTCGCGCACCGGCATCGACGACGACACCGTCAGTTCCGCATCGGCGGGCAGATGGTCGGCGAGCGTCCGCGCCACCCCCGGTTCGGTCAGTTCGTCGAACCCGTCGAGCATTCGCACGATCGCCTCGTCGGCGCGACGGTCCGCTTCGGTCCACGCATCGAGCCACCCCTCGGCCCGCCCGGATCCGACCGCCGAACGCACCGCGTCCAGTGAGCAGACGGCGGCAACGTCGCGGTCGGGATCGATCACACCGGGTCCGCCGACCTGGACCAGGACCGCGCCGTTCGCCGTCGCACGGGCGGTCCACTGTGCGAGGACCTTCGATGCGGCGGGACGGCCGATGCGGACGATCGCGTCCGGGAGATGTGACGACGCGAACGGCTCGTGACGCAGGATCGCGTCGGCCGACGTGATCGCCTCACCGAGCGGGCGAACGGTGGAGACGGGATCGGCGATCAGCGGCCAACCGGTGGCCTGATGGAGTACGAGGATCTCGCTGAGCTCGACGCCGCTACGGCCGCCGACGAGGATCACGCCGCGCTCGCAGTCGAGCCCATCGGGGACGGCGTCGAGCCGGCGGGTCGCCGTCGTGGGCCCGGGCCGGTCCACGACCTCCGGAAGCGGTCCGGCGGTACCCACCAGCGGTTCGCGGAACGCAAGGTTCAGCTGGACCGGCCCACGCTGGGCATGCGCCCACGCATCGACCGCCAGCTCCCGCCAGAGGCTCGCCTCCGTCAGCTCGGGAACGCCAGGATCGCGGGACCACACCGCATGCCGGCCGTACAGGTCGACCTGGTCGATCGTCTGGGGAGCGCCGACGCCGCGCAGCTCCTCGGGCCGGTCGGCGGTCACCACGATCATCGGCACCTCCGACAGGCCCGCCTCGACCACGGCGGGAGCGAAGTTGGCCGCCGCGGTGCCGCTCGTACAGAGCAGCAACGCCGGATCACCGTCCAGGCCGAGGCCGAGGGCCACGAATGCCGCCGAGCGCTCGTCGTGCACCACGTGCACCCTGATCTCCTCACGCTCGGTCAGCGCCAGCGCCATCGGCGTGGAACGGGATCCGGGCGCGACGACCGCATGGGCAACGCCGAGTCGGATCCACTCGTCGACGAGGGTGGCGCAGAACGTCGCCTGGACGTCTTCGGGGGGAGGAACCGCGGCGCCGACCATCGACACGAGACGATAGGCGCGTACCGTGTCGAACATGACGGTCGATCCGCCGAACGTTTCCCCCTCGCCTGCCACCCGCCCGACCGTGACCGTCGAGGTCTGGTCCGATGTGGTCTGCCCGTGGTGCTACATCGGCAAGCGACGGTTCGCATCGGGCCTCGCCCTGGCCGGCGAGCAGCTCGCCGACGACGGCATCGACGTCGACATCGACGTGTCCTACCACCCGTACCAACTCGACCCGACCGCCTCGCCCGGCGTGTCCGGCCCGGTGGTCGACGCCTACGCCAAGAAGTTCGGCGGCATCGAGCGCGCCGAGGCGATCATCGCCAACGTCTCGGCCACCGCAGCGGAGGTCGGCCTCGAGTTCCACATGGACAAGGCGTTGCGGGCGAACACGCTGCTCGCCCACCGCGTGATCTGGCTCGCCGCCCAACCCGACTCGCCGGTCGCCCAGGACGTCGTGAAGGAACGGCTGCTCAAGGCGTACTTCACCGACGGGCTCGACATCGGCGACCCCGACGTGCTCGCCGCCTGTGCCGCCGAGGTGGGATTCGAACGCGACACCGTCACTGCGTTCCTCGACTCCGACCGGGGGATCGCCGAGGTCGCCGAGGAGCTGCGGTTCGCGCACGACAACGGGATCACGGCAGTGCCGACGTACGTGATCAACGGCCGGTGGGCGGTGCCTGGCGCCCAGGAACCCGAGACGTTCGCGCAGGTACTGCGCAAGATGGCCGCCCAGGCGGTCGCCGAGCCCGCGTGAGACGTCACGACGCGGTCACCCCCGGCGATCGCTTCGTCCTGGCGCACGGGTTCACCCAGACGGCCCGTTCGTGGTCCGGCTTCGGTCGGCTGCTGCAGCAACGCTGCCCCGGCGCCGAGATCCGAGCCGTCGACCTTCCCGGGCACGGCGACGCTCCCCCACCGACCGACAGCGACCTCTGGGCGAGCGCCGACCGGCTCGTGGCCGCCGGCGGCACCGGGTGCTACGTCGGCTACTCGATGGGAGGCAGGGTGTCGTTGCATGCGGCACTCCGCCATCCCGACTCGGTTCGCGCACTGGTGCTGATCGGGGCGACCGCCGGAATCGACGACGAGGCCGAACGCGCCCTTCGACGTCAGGCCGACGAGCGTCTCGCCGATCACATCGAGGCGATGGGTGTCGAGACCTTCATCGACGAGTGGTTGCGCAACCCACTGTTCGCTGGGCTGACCGCCGAGACCGCACAGCGCGACGATCGGCTCCGCAACACCGCCGCCGGGCTCGCCTCGAGCCTGCGCTCGACCGGCACCGGGACCCAGGTACCGCTCTGGGGCCGGTTGCACGAGATCGCCGCACCGGTCCTCGTGCTCGCCGGCGAGCACGACGCCAAGTTCCGCGACATCGGCGAACGCATGGCGAACTCGCTGCCCGATGCCACGTTCCGCGTGATCCCCGACGCAGGGCATTCGGTGCACCTCGAGCAGCCGGAAGCGACCGCAGAAGCGATCGCCGGGTGGTCGCTGCTCAGAGCACCAGACCGACGGTGACCAGCAGGCCCCAGGCCAACTGCAGCCGACCGGTCTCGCCGAGCACCGCGATCAGTGCGGGTCCGACCGCACCACCGAGCACGGTCCGCACGGGGCGGATCGCGAGGGGCAGGGCGAGGAAGCCGAGGACGACGGGAACCTGCCAGAGCGCGGCGACCGCGCTGAGCACGAACGCCGCCGCGATGAGCAGCACGTAGAACCACCGGGTGCGCTGGTCGCCGAGGCGGACGGCGAGCGTCTGTTTGCCGACCTCCCGGTCGGTCGGGATGTCACGGAGATTGTTGATCACCAGCAGCGCGCACGCGAGCGACCCGACCGCCGAGCCCATCACGAGCGACAGGGCCGTCACCGACTCGATCGCGGCATACGTCGTACCGGCGGTGGCGACCAGGCCGAAGAACACGAAGACGAACACCTCGCCGAGCCCCATGTAGCCGTACGGCCGGGGTCCGCCGGTGTAGAACCATCCGGCCGCGATCGCCGCCGCGCCGACCACCAGCAGCCAGAGGGACGTCGACAGCGCAATCGCCAGTCCGGCGACCGCCGCGACCCCGAACGACAGCAGTGCCGCCTTCTTGACCGCAGATGCCGACGCCAGACCGCTCGCGACCAGGCGGGTGGGGCCGACCCGTACGTCGTCGGTGCCACGGACGCCATCGCTGTAGTCGTTGGCGTAGTTGACCCCCACCTGGAGGGCGAGGCTCACGAGCAGTGCGGCGGCGACACGCCACCACACGACGTCGGTCGGTTCACCGACGGCGACGGCGGCACCGACGGCGACCGGAACGACGGCGGCGGGCAGGGTCCGGGGACGCGCTCCGGTGATCCAACGATTCATGTGTGCGCCATGATGGGGCCATGACGGAGCTGTGGCAACTGGGAGCGCTCGAATTGGCCGGAAAGATCCGCGACCGGGAGGTGTCGAGCCGGGAGGTGCTCGAGGCTCACCTGGCGCGCGTCGAGGCGTGCAACCAATCGCTCAACGCGGTCGTTCGGCTGCTCGCCGACGAGGCACTCGCTGCCGCCGACCGCGCCGACGCTGCGGTGACCGACGGTGAGGAACTCGGCGTCCTCCACGGGGTGCCGTGCACGGTCAAGGAGAACATCGACGTCGCTGGGACCCCGACCACCAACGGCGTCAGCGCGCTCGCCGAGGCGATCGCGTCGATCGATGCGCCGACCGTCGAGCGGATGCGAGCGGCCGGTGCGATTCCGTTCGCTCGCACGAATCTCCCCGACTTCGGGTTGCGGGTCCACACCGACTCGCAGCTGCACGGCCCCACCCGGAACCCATGGAATCCTGACGTCACCGCAGGCGGCTCGAGCGGCGGCGAAGGTGCCGCGATCGCCTCCGGGATGAGTCCGATCGGTCTCGGCAACGACATCGGCGGGTCGTTGCGCAACCCGGCCCACTGCTGCGGCATCGCTTCGCTCAAGCCCACGGTCGGTGTGATCCCGATGGCCACGGTGGTGCCGCCGGAGGACATGGAACTGTCGTCGCAGCTGATGGTGGTCGAAGGGCCGATGGCCCGGCGGGTCGCCGACGTGCGAGCCGGGCTCGGGATCCTGGCCGGCCAGCACTGGCGCGACCCCCGGAGCGTCACGGCAACGCTCACCGACGCGGCACCGGGTGAGCGACTGCGCATCGCCGTGCTCGCCGATCCCCCGGGTGGCGCCACCGATTCCGGCATCGCCGGCGCGATCCGTGCGGTCGCCGATCGCTTGGCCGATGCCGGCCACGACGTCGTCGAGGCGGCACCGCCCGGCTACGAGCAGACCGTCGACCTGTGGCGACGGCTGATGATCGACGACGTGCGAGCAGCGCGTGATCTGCTCGAGCTGGTGCTCGGTGCCGACGCCCTTGCGCTCCTCGACAACTTCGATGCAGCGTCGGGACCGACGACGGTGCCCGAGGTGCAGCACCTCCACGTCGAGCGCTACGGGGTGATGCGGGCATGGGCCGAGTTCCACCAGGAGTATCCGGTGTTGATCTGTCCGACCTGGGCGCAGCGGGCGTTCGCACCTGGCGCCGACCTCGATCCGGAGTCCGGTACCGAGATGATGGTCGACACGATTCGCCCGGTGATCCCGTCCAACCTGCTGGGCACCCCTGCTGCGGTGACGCCGGCCGGTGTCGTCGACGGACTGCCCGTCGGCGTCCAGGTGATGGGCGACCGGTTCACCGACCTCCGGGTGCTGACGATCGCCGCCGAGATCGAGGCCCTGGTCGGCACCATCACGCCGATCGACCCGATCACGTCGTGAGTTCGACCGCCCGCCTGGTTGCGATCGACCGACCCGGCGGTGTGGAGTTCGTCGACGAACTCCGCCGGATCTGGGATCGCGGCGACGCAGCGTTCCCGGTCGACCAGCGCCTCCCGGCGTCCGCCAAGGCCGCCGTGTGCGCGGCGATGCGGGTGGGCGATCCCGTCGAACCCGGCGATGCACTGGTCGTGGCGACCAGCGGGTCGACCGGCGAACCGAAGGGCGTCGTGCTCACCCACGAGGCCGTTGCCGCGTCGGCGGCGGCGACCTCCGCACGGCTCGGGGTGATCGCGCACGACCACTGGCTGGCGTGTCTCCCGCTGTCGCACGTCGGCGGCCTGTCGGTGGTGACCCGGGCGTTGCACTCCGGCACCCGGCTCACGGTGCTGCCCGGCTTCGACGCTGACGCCGTCAACGCATCGGACGCCACCCTGGTGTCGCTCGTCGCGACCACGCTGCCCCGCGTGCGGACCGAGCGGTTCCGCACGATCGTGCTCGGCGGGAGTCGCCCGCCGGCCGATCGGCCGACCAACTGCGTCACGACCTATGGGATGACGGAGACCGGCAGCGGCGTGGTCTACGACGGTGTCGCTCTCGATGGTGTCGAGGTGCGGATCGACGAGCGCGGTGAGATACGGCTGCGCTGTCCGATGCTGCTGCGCTGCTACCGCGACGGCACCACGCCCGTCGATCCCGATGGCTGGTTCCCCACCGGCGACCTGGGACGTTGGCTCGACGACGGACGCCTCCACGTCGAGGGACGGCGTGGCGACCTGATCATCACCGGCGGCGAGAACGTGTGGCCCGAGGCGGTCGAAGCCGCGCTGGCCGATCATCCCGATGTGGCCGAGGTGATGGTGCGCGGCGTCGACGACGACGAGTGGGGTCAGGTCGTGGAGGCCGTCGTCGTCCCCGCCGACCAGCCGCCGTCGCTGGAGTCGCTGCGCGAGCACGTCAAGGAACACCATCCGTCGTACATGGCACCACGCCGACTCGAGATCGCCGCAACGCTGCCCCGGACCTCGATCGGCAAACTCCGGCGCACCCCGACCGCCTGACCCGCCGCCACCCCACCCGAAAAATGCCTCGCTCGTCGCGCCGAGCGCGCCGATCCGGGCATATTTCGGGTTTGTCGGGGCGGTGTCAGCCGGCGGCAGCCACGCCGGCACCGCCGTCGATCACGTAGGTCTCGCCGGTGATCCAGCTCGCGAGGTCGCTGGCGAGGAACGTGGCGAGGTTGGCGATGTCCTGCGGATCGCCGAGGCGCTGCAGCGGCATCCGAGCAGCGAGTTGTTCGCCGAAGTTGTCGACGAGGAAGGCAGCGAAGTCGGTCTCGACGAGGCCGGGAGCGATGCCCACGACGCGGGTCGGGCCGAGCTCGGAAGCGAGCTGACGTGTCATGTGGATCAACGCCGCCTTCGTGAGGTTGTAGATGCCGAGGCCACCGCCGTCCGTTCGCAGGCCACCGACCGAGGCGATGTTGATGATCGTGCCGGGCCGGTCCTTGAACGACTGCTCCCACGCCGCCTTGCACCAGAGCAGCGGCGCTTCGAGGTTGACCTGGAAGGTCTTGTCGTAGCGACCCTTGTCGACGTCGAGTGTGCGGCCGTAGTACGGGTTGGTCGCCGCGTTGTTGACGAGGATGTCGAGGCCGCCGAAGCGCTCGATCGTCGCCGACACGGCCCGCTCGCCGGCATCGGCGTCGCCGGCGTTCGCCGCAAAGACCTCGACCTCGCCGGTCATCTCGGCTGCCGCTGCTTCCAGTTGGTCCTGCTTGCGGCTGTTGATCATCACCTTGGCGCCGGAGGCGGCGAGCGAAGCCGCAATGGCCTTGCCGATGCCCTTCGATGCGCCGGTGACGAGTGCGACCTTGCCGTCGAGTGTGATCTCCATGGCCGCCGAAGCTACGTGGACGGCAGGGGACGGCACGAACCGATCCACTCGAACACGGGCATCGCGGGCCGCTCAGAGCTGCTCGGCCAACCGACCGCGGCCCCGACGTGCCGTGAGGTGATCGACGATCACCACCTGTGCGGGGACGGTCACCAGGGTGGTCACGACGTTGCCGATCGCCTGGAGAACGAGGAACGACACCGCCCAGGTCGTGAAGCCCAGCGAGAACCCGAACGAGTTGACGAAGCTCAGCGGGAACGACGCCGCGCTCGCGATCAAGCCGGCGACGAGCAGTCGCCCCAGCACTCCCCAGAAGTGACCCTCGGTGAGCTGCCAGCTCCGCTGGAGGCCGAGACCCCATCCGCCGAGTGAGGCGAGGACCACCGCGAGCGACAAGCGCACGAACACCAGTGTTCCCAAGACCACCGCAGCGACGAAGCCGAAGATGGCGGTGACCGCAATCGCTCCGCCACCGGCATCGACCGCCACGGCGGCGAACAGCGGCAGCAGGGTCGACGCCATGACGCCGAGACCGACCAGCGAGACCGCGAGCAGAGCACCGACCACCGCCGGCACGCGACGGATCGCATCGGCCGAGTCGTCGGACCGCGACACGGCCTCGATGGTCCCGGATCCGACACGCTCGGCGACCCGGGCGGCGAGCGCGGTTGCCCACGTGGACGCGACGACCAGCGCCACGAACAGCACGAGCATCCATGGCACCGCGGCCCGAGCGATGTCGCCGAGCAGGTCGCCGGCCCGCTCCCATTCGGCGTCGGTGAGTCGGACGGTGGTGCCGCTGCCGTCGATGATGCGATCGAACTGGATCAGCGTGCGGAGTTCGCGACCCTTGCCGCTGTGGAACACCGAGAACGCGAACACACCGATCAGCACAGCGGCGACGCCCCAGATGGCGAGGACGACGAGCCCGACCCGGACGATCACCCGCTTCGACGTCTCGACCGACTGCTCGAACCATGCCGAGAACGAGTACGGGTTGCGTTCCGGTGGCAGCATCTGAGGCGCACGGAGATCGCTCCAGCGGGCACCATCCCACCAGCGCCAGGTCCACGCCGACTCCGGATCGGGGTACCAGCCCGGCGGCGGCATCAACGGCGGCGACGTCGGGTACGACACAGGCCGACAGTATCCGGCTCAGTCGTGGGTCTGACGGAACCCGGCAGGGGCGGGGCCCGACCAGTGGTGCGCTTCGAGGAGTGTGAGCTCGCGTCGGCGCATCAACGCCGCCTCCGCCGGTTCTGCGTGATCGTGGCCGAGCACGTGCAGGATGCCGTGCACCACGAGCAGCGCGAGCTCGTCGTCGAGGGTGCCGGCATGGTCCGCGTACTGCTGCGCCGCCACCGCCGGGCTGACCACCACGTCGCCCAGCAGCGTGGGGACACCGGGTGTGGGTTCGTCGTCCATCGGGAACGACAGCACGTCGGTGGGGCCGATCTTGCCCATGTACTCCTCGTTGAGCGACGCGATCTCCGAGGCGTCGACGAAGGTCAACGTCAACTCACCGACCGCACCTTCTGCGGCGAGCGCGGCGCCGGCCAGTCGTTCCCAGCGGTCGAGGTCGACCCCGACGGCAGGAGCGTCATCGGCGGATCGCTCGTCGGCGACGACGACCGTGACGTCGTTGCCGGATCGCGCGGTCACCGGCCTGCTGCCTCGTCCTGCTGCGTGCTGCGCTGCTCCTCCTGCTGCTCGTAGGCAGCGACGATGTCGGCGACGATCTTGTGGCGCACGACGTCGGCGCCCGACAAGCGGACGAACGCCAGCCCGTCGATGCCCGCCAACGTCCGCTCCAGCCCGGCGAGTCCGCTCTTGCCCGTCGGGACATCGACCTGGGTGGTGTCACCCGTGACGACCACTCGCGATCCGAAGCCGATGCGCGTGAGGAACATCTTCATCTGTTCCGGCGTGGCGTTCTGTGCCTCGTCGAGGATGATGAAGCTGCCGTTCAACGTGCGACCACGCATGAACGCCAGCGGTGCCACCTCGACCACCTGACGCTCCAACAGTCGTTGCACGGCGTCGGGATCGAGCATGTCGTACAGCGCGTCGTACAACGGTCGCAGGTAGGGGTCGATCTTCGCCATCAGGTCGCCGGGCAGGAACCCCAACCGCTCCCCCGCCTCGACCGCAGGCCGGGTGAGGATGATCCGTTGGACCTGCTTTGCCTGGAGCGCCCGGACCGCCATCGCCACGGCGAGCCACGACTTGCCCGTGCCCGCCGGGCCGAGACCGAAGGTGATCACGTTCTGATCGATCGCGTCGATGTAGCGCTTCTGCCCGGCGGTCTTCGGCTTCACCTGGCGGCCCTTCGCGCCGCGTAGGACCTGGTGGGCGAGGATCTCGCTCGGCCGCTCACTCGCTCGCACCATGGCGACCACGCGGTCGAGCGTCGAGTCGTCGAGTTGCTGTCCGCTCTGGAGCAGCGTCGACAACTCCTCGAACAGCCCCGCGACGCCGACCACCTCGGCGGAGTCGTCGCCCGAGATGCGCACCTCGTTGCCCCGCACGCTGATCTGCACCGTCGGGAACTGCTGCTCGATCTGGCGCAGGTGACGATCACGCGGGCCGACGAGGGCGGTCATCACGTGGGTGCCGGGAACGACGACGGTCGTGGTGGAGGTGCTCGTGGTCATGCGGTGGATGGGAGCGACACGAACACGGAGTGCCGAGTTGCCGACGTCAGGTTACTTGCCGGTGACCGGTGACCCGCAACGAGGTTCCGATCCGTCCGGGTGCTGCCGAGGGCGCGGCTCGCCTGCCGCGAACGCCGCTCGACGCGGCACTACCGTCGCGAATGCGATGCGGCGACCACTCATGCGAACCCTGGCGTTCGGCGGCCTCCTTGCACTCTCGGTGGCCTCGCAGGTCGACGCGCAGAGTGCGGGGCTGCGTCCGGCGGCCGATGCCGCCGGGTTCAACTTCGGAGCTGCGGTCACCGTGGGCGCCCTCGGCACCGACGACGCCTACCGCCGGTTGCTGGTCGACAACGTCAACATGGTGTCCACGGTCTCGGAAGTCGACTTCGGCGTCGTCCAACCCGAACCCGGGGTGTACGACTTCTCCGCTGCCGATGCACTCGTCGACTTCGCCGCAGCGAACGATCTGACCGTTCGTGGCCACGGTCTGATCAGCCCCGACGGGCTCCCCGACTGGGTCGTCGGTGGGAGCTGGACGGCCGAGACGCTGGCGACGGTCCTCAGTGACCACGTCACCGAGGTGGTCAGCCGGTACGCCGAGCGCAACCCCGGCGTCGTCACCCAGTGGGACGTCGTCGACGAAGCCTTCCTCCCCGACGGCACCCTGCGCGACTCGCTGTGGCGCCAGGTGATCGGCGACGACTACCTCCGCATCGCCTTCGAGGCCGCCCGAGCCGCCGACCCCGATGCGCTCCTCTTCTACGACGACTTCTACGACGACCTCTCTGTCACCCAGGACGCCGTCGACAGCGGCCTCGCGATCGTGCCGGGGGCCACCGCCGACCGATCCGACTGCGCCCAGGTCGCCAAGTGTGTCGGAGTCCAGTCGACGATCGGCTCGTTGGTCGCCGCCGGGGTTCCGATCGACGGGATCGGGTTCCAAGCGCACCTGCTGTCGCCCGACCCCGTCGACTTCACCACGTTCTCGGCGTGGGTGGACGATCTCGGCCTCGACTGGGCGATCACCGAGTTCGACGTACCGGTCCCCGTCACGGAGATCGGCAACCCCGACACCCTCGCCTTCCAGGCAGATGCGTACGCCACCTCGCTGTCCGCATGCCTCGACGCCACCTCCTGCGACACGTTCGTCGTCTGGGGCCTGACCGACCGTCTGCCACCCACTCTCGACACCACCGGCGGCGCATTCGGCGGCGCGCTCTGGTTCGATGCCATCGACACACCGAAACCGGCTGCCCAGGCGATGGCCGATGTGCTCGGCGTGACCGATCCCGAGCCGGCGACCACCACCGCCGTGGCCTCGACCGAGACGACGACTGCGCCGACCGTGACCAGCCCTCCCCCCGAGCAGGCGGGTGACGACTCGAACACCGCCGTGGCGCTCGCCATCGCCGCGGGAGCGCTCGCGGTGGTCGGTGCGATCATCGTGGTGGCGCGGCGACGGGCTGCGGACGCGAAGAACCCCTGAGCAGGAGTCCCTGCTCAGGGGTTGGAGGCGACGATGAGAATCGAACTCATGTACACGGCTTTGCAGGCCGTTGCCTAAACCACTCGGCCACGTCGCCAGTGAGGTGCCGAGGATAGCGGGCCCTTCGGGATAGCGGGCCCTCGTGCCCGACCGCTCTCGCCGAGGTGTCGTTGCCCGCTCAGCCGGAAGACGGGGCAGCCCCCTGATCGGCGAGCGCGGTGTACCAATCGGCGAGACGGGTGAGACCCTCGTCGATCGACACCGACGGCGACCAGCCGAGGTCGTCGCGTGCCGGGCGCGGATCGAACCAGTGGGCGGTCCCCAACTGCTCGGCGAGGAACTGCGTCAGCGGCGGCTCGTCGTCGCGTCGGAGCAACGGCCACACCCGCTCGACCACGGCCCCGCCCAACCGCCCGACACGCAACGACACGTCGCGGGGGGCGAAGGGCACCCCGGCGGCCCGGCAGATCCCCTCGACGAGTTCGCGGATCATCCGGGGTTCGCCGTTCGACACCACGTAGGCCCGCCCCGAACACCTGGCATCGGGTTCGACGGCGTCGAGCGCGGCGACGAGTGCGTCGACCGCGTTGTCGATGTAGGTGGTGTCGACGAGGGCCCGACCGCCGCCCACCAGGGCGAGCCGCCCCGCCGCTGCTCGTTCGACGATCCGGCCCACGAGTTGCGTGTCACCCGGTCCCCACACGAGGTGCGGGCGGACGGCGACCACGCCCAGCCGGTCGGACGCCATCGCGAGCGCTACGTACTCGGCGATCGCCTTCGACTCGGCGTACCACGCTCGTTGGCGGCCGAACACCGGGGCATCGGCGCCACCGCCGATGATCGGCTCACCGCCGTGCGCGACCGACGGCGAGGACACGTGGACGATCCGGTCGATGTCGTGTGCGAGTGCAGCGGCGACGACGTGCTCGGTGCCCTCGACGTTGACGGCCCGGTACTCCTCCCAGTCGCCGAGGACACCGACCTTGGCGGCGACGTGCACGATCGCATCACAGCCCGTTGCAGCAGCGCGCACGGCATCGGCGTCCCGGATGTCGCCGAGGCGCTCGGACACGCCGACGAGCCCGTCGAGCGCGACGGACGAGTGGCGTTGCAGGCAGACGACCGCATCGCCGCGCCCGCTCAAGGTGCGGGCGACGCCTGCACCGATCAGGCTCGAGGCACCCGTGACCAGCACCCGCACGGCTGCGGCCTCAGCTCAGTGCCCGCGAGCGAGTGCCGGCGAGCAGGGCGGAAGCCCACGCTGCAACGGCAGACCGGTCGATCTTGGCGTTGTGCCGGATGTCGACCGGCAATGCCTCCACCGCGAGGACCGCTGCGACGGGCCGGCCGACGGCTGCGCGCACGCTGTCGACGACATCGGTCGGGGCGGGACCGTCGTCGCCGCCGGGCTGTTCGACGACCACCACCAGTTGCTGGCTCCCGACCGGGCCGACGCCGACTGCCGCCGCCCGCGACACGTCGAGCGCGCGCTCGACGACCCGCTCGACCGGAACGGGGGTGACCGGTCCCGCGGCGGTGTGGATCACGTGGACCGCGCGGCCTTCGACCCACAGCCGTCCGAGTGCGTCGACATGGCCGACGTCACCGGAGCGATGCCACTGGCCGGCGCCCGGCCGAGCCGCACGCTGCGTCGCCCACATGCCCAGGTACCCGTCGGACACCCAGGGGGCGCGAACGAGGATCTCCCCGACCGCCATCGGGGCGAGCGCATCGGGCAGGGTGTCGGGCTCGAACCCGAGTGCGGCGATCCGTACGTCGGCCCCCGCCACCGGCCGGCCGACGCACACGCCACCGGCGGGGTCGTCGCTCTCCGCCTGGGTGATCTCGGCCAGCTCGATGTCGGCGACCGGGAGCACCTCGGTCATCCCGTACGGCGTGCGGAGTTCAGCGGCCGGTGCGAGCTCGCCGACCGCCCGGAGCGTCTCCGACGGCACCGGAGCACCGGCCGAGAGCACGAGGCGAAGGCCGAGGAACCCCGGGCGCTGCGACCCGGCGTTGGTCGCGACGACGTTGGCGAGCGCCGACGGTGACGCGAAGGCGAGCGTTGCGTCGATCCGCGTGCAGGCCTCGTCGAGCATCGCTGCGGTGAGTTCGGCCGGCTTGGTGACGTCGCACGCCGGCAGCGCGGTCGTGATCCCGAGTGCGGGCCCGTAGAGCGCGAACGGAGCGAACGCAGCGACGAGACGGTCGTTCGCCGTGATCGAGTAGGTGTCGGCCAGGGCATCTCGCTGCGCGACCAGCTGTCGGTGGAGGTAGCGCACACCCTTGGGCGGCCCGGTTGCTCCCGAGGTGAACAGCACCGCGGCAGGGTCTTCGGGGCCGGGCCCGGGCGGCGGGTCGAGTTCGGTCGTGTCGGCAGCAGCGATCAGGTCGTGGACGTCGAGACGCTGCGCCCGTGGCGCCCATCGCATCGTGGTGGCGGCGGCGAGGGCCGTCTTCGGCCCGATCACCCAGCGGGGACGGGTGGAGCGCACCGCCCGACCGAGCCCGCGCAGGCCGAGCCCGCGATCGGCGATCACGGTGACGCCGCCGGCGCGCCACACGCCGTACACGGCTGCAGCCAGGTCGACACCCGGCGGTGTGAGCATCGCGACGTGGTCACCGGGTTGCAGGCCGCGCCGGGCGAGTTCCGCCGCCACGCCGTCGACACGACGGGCGAGCGTCGCGAACGAGATCGATTCGGCGGTGGCCAGGTCGACGAACGCGTCACGGTCGTCGTTGCGATGCTCCTCGATCGCCGACCACAGGTTCGCCGTCCCACCGAACGCCGATGGCCCATCACCCGCCGTCGGGGCGTCAGCCGGTGAGGGTGTCGGCAGGCGTCCCTCGAACAGGTCGGTCAACCAGGCCTCGGCGACACCGGCGACATCGGCCTCGGCCATCACGAGGTGGTTGGCCTTGGCGAAACGGTGGACCGTCGTGTTCGGGAAGCGCCCTGCGAGGTCAGCGCAGAAGTCGTCGTCGAACACCGGATCCTTCGCCCCCCAGGCCAGGAGCACCGGTGCCTTCACCCCGGCGAGCCGTCCCGCGACCTCGGCGATCGCCGCTTCGGACGGGTGTCCGGCTCGAAGTGGGATGTCGTCGACGAAGTCGGCGATCGCCGCTCGCGACGGGGCGCCTCGGTACGGCGCCCGGAACGCCTCGCGATCGGTCTTCGAGATCCGCCGACCGGACAGGCGAACCGTCCCCTCGACGAACGTCGGAGTGCCACGGCACACCAGGTCGAGGATCGGCGCCCACGCCGCGAGCCGGATGATCCCCGGCGCCTCACGTCCCTCCGGCACCGCGATCCCCGTGTTGCACAGGATCATGCCTGCCACCTGTCGTGGATCCTGCACGACCCAGCCCATCGCGATCGCACCGCCCCAGTCGTGGGCGGCGACCACGAGCGGCGCCGGTCCCGGCAGACCGAGGGCGACCACCACGTCGTCGAGGTCGCGGATGCGGTCGGCGTAGCGGCGTCGCCTGGTGCGCTCGCTGAAACCCATGCCGAGTTGGTCGACGGCGACGACGCGACAGCGACCGTGCAGCCCGCGCAGGAACGTCGCCCACGCGTAGCCCCACGTCGGGTTGCCGTGGACACACAACACCGTGGGTGTGACGGCGGGGTCGGCTCCGGCGGGCACCCCGGTGTCGAGCACGTGCCAGCGGTGGCTCCCTCCGGCGTGGCTGGGCACGTCGACGAAGCGCGACCAGGAGGGATCGAGTCCCCAGCGCTGCCAGTCGGCGTGGGAGGGCGGTTCCGGCGACCAGCCGGGCTCCCCCGCCGTGGCGCTCGTGGACGCCGCGGTCACCAGACGATTTCGGTGAAACTCGTGTTCAGACCCGACCCGATGCCCATACAGAGCACCCGGTCGCCGACCTCGACGCGGTCGGCGACGCTGGCAAGCGTGATCGGAATCGCTGCGGGACCGACGTTGCCGTACTGCGGGAACGTGAGCGGCGCCTTCGACGGGTCGATCCCGAGGCGTTCGGTGATCAGCCGGGTGTGGACCTGGCTCACCTGGTGGATGATGTACCAGTCCATGCCGACTTCCCAGTCGAAGTCGTGGCCGGAGTGCTTCCACGCCGCCTCCGCGAGGTCGAGCCCGGCGACGAGCAGGCCGTGCGTGTCGGTGGTCATGCGATCGAGATCGCCGACGCAGAGTTCGTGGTGCTGCGTGCCCGAGCGGGCGATACCGCCGACCAGCCGGTGAGCTTCGGGGTGCTCGTCGAGCCGACAGAGCACGGCGGCAGCGGCCCCCGAACCGAGCGTGAGCGATGCGAACTCGGCGAAGATGTCCGCCGCCTCGGTGGTCGGCTGCTGCAGACGGGCGATCGTGGTCTGTTGCGTGTACCGGCTGCCTTCGCCGTCGACGATCAGTGCATAGTCGATGGCACCGGCGTCGATCGCCGCAGCAGCGATCTGCATGCCGTTGATGAATCCCAGACAGGCGTTGCCGACGTCGAAGTTCAGACAGCTGGGACCGAGCTGGAGCTGGTGGTGCACCGCGCAGGCAACCGACGGCTCGAGATGATGTTTGCAGACCGACGTGGAGATCAGCATCCCCACACGTTTCGGGTCGATGCCCGCAGCGTCGAGCGCGGCCTGACCGGCCATCGCCGCCGCCTGATCGAACGTCACACCCTCGGGCCACCAACGACGCGCCTCGATTCCTGCGAGCTCGGACAACGTGCCCGCCTTGAGGCCGGTCCGCTCGTACGTTGCGGCCAGCTGTTCGTCGATCCAGGCCGACGTCACCACCTCGGGCGCTTCCACGGCTTCGATGGCCAGGACCCCGACGTTTCGGTGGGTCATTACGGAGTTCTCGGTCATCGGCGGTCCTTTCCCATGGGTGGTCGGCAGCCTACGTCATCGATGCCCGCCCAGCGGGGTCGTTCCACCACCGATCTGAGGGCTAACTTCCCGCAGGGGATCAACGACCAAGGGGGTACGGATGGAACTCGGACCAGGCAAAGTGGCAGTCGTCACCGGAGCAGCCAGCGGCATCGGCTTCGCGATGGCGAACGCGTTCGCTGCGGCGGGATGTTCCGTCGTGCTCGCCGACGTGCAGGCCGACGCGCTGGAGGCGGCCGCTGCGGAGATCGGTGCACACGGGGTCGACACACTCGCCGTCGTCACCGACGTCAGCAAGGCCGACCAGGTCGAGGCGCTCGCAGCGGCGACGATGGAACGCTTCGGCGCCGTCCACATCGTGTGCAACAACGCGGGCGTCGCCGGCGCCGGCGACCCGTGGCTCGGGCCGATCGAGTCGTGGGAGTGGGTGTTCGGCGTCAACCTGTGGGGCGTCGTGTACGGGGTACGGACCTTCCTACCGCTCATTGCGATGTCCGGTGGCGGCCACATCGTCAACACCGCATCGATGGCCGGGCTGTACCCGGGACTGTCCGGGCCGTACGACGCGACCAAGCACGCCGTCGTCGCGCTGACCGAGAACCTGTACAACGGGATGCAGATGGCGGAGGTGCCGATCGGTGTCAGCTGCCTGTGTCCCGGCTGGGTCAAGACCGGCATCGCCCAGTCGGAACGCAACTGGCCGGCCGAGTTCGGCGACGTCCCCGAGCGCGATCCGATCCAGGACGTCGGACGGGTCCACTTCGAGCGGGCGATCGACGAAGGCATGCAGCCCGGAGCCGTCGCCGACCTGGTGCTCGATGCGGTGCGCAGCGACCGGTTCTGGATCTTCCCGCACCCCGACTGGTTGGAGATCGCGATGGAGCGCTTCCACAGCGTCGGCGAGGGACTCAATCCCGAACAGCCCGAGGAGTTCCCGGGCATGCCGCCGCGCTCGCAGATGATCGCCGAGATGATGGCGGTGATGGAAGCGATGGCGCCACCCGAGTGACGACTCAGAGGCGGTAGACGCGCGCGGCGGTGCCTCGGAGCATCGCGTCGCGCTCGTCGGGTGTGAAGTCGGCGATCATCTTCTTGAAGCCGTTCCACACCACGCGATACGACAGCGAGAACCGGTCGACCGGGAAGTTCGACTCGAACATGCAGCGCTGCGGGCCGAACTGCTCGATCGTGTGGCGGTAGTAGCGGCGCTGGGCTTCGACGAATTCGTCCGAGGTCGGCGGACGTTCGGCCGTGTGCCAGCCGAAGCCGTTGTCGGGCATCGCCAACCCGCCGATCTTCGCAACGACGTTGGGACAGCCCGCGATCTCGGCGATGTCGACGGTCCACTGGCCGAAGATGTGCTCGCGCTGCCCTTCGTAGGGCCCCACTCCGAGCGGCGTACCGAAGTGGTCGAGCACGATCGTGGTGTCGGGTACCGAGCGGGCCAGCTCCGCGAAGTCGCGGTTCTGATAGTGGTAGTGCCAGGTGTCGTAGGTGAGGCCACGCTCACCCAACCGTGCGACACCCCGACGGAAGTCGGCATCGGCGTACAGGCCTGCGGGCGCCCCACCCGGGATCGTCAGCGCCTCGGGATGCAACGCGTGCGAACCGGCGTGCCGGATCCCCCGCAACCGGCCGCGAGCGGCGTCCTCGTGTGCGTCGAGCACGTCGTCGAGCCGCTCGAGGTCGGTCAGGTCGACATGGGCGACGATGCCTCCCATCACCTGGCGCGACGCGCGCTCGGCCTCGGCAGTGACGAACTCGGTCTCGCCGACGGGTCGCATCTCGACCGGCCCGTCGCTTCGATAGGCGGCACCGCACTCGACGAACACGGTGTCGAGGATCCGGTGGCCGCTCGACAGGTCAGCGAGCAGGTCGTCGAGGCCATAGGGCAACGCTCCTCCGACCGGCCAGAGGTGGTGGTGCGGGTCGATGATCGGCGCGTCGGGATCGATGATGTCCTCGATGACCGAGTCGAGCCAGGCCTGGCTCCCCGGCTCCGGCGTGCTCGACTGGCTGACGGTTCCCGAGTCGCTCATGTTCCGAAGCTAGCCGTGCCGCCCGGGCGCCCGACGATGCCGACGCACCAGCTTGTCGAGCTCCATCGCCACGATGATCGACGTCGCCGTCGCCACGATCGCCACCCATGCACCGAGCCCGATCGGTTCGACGCGCAGCACGTACTGCGTGAACGGCAGGTAGAGCGCGGCGATGTGGACGCCGAGTGCGGCGACGGTCGCAATCAGGAGAAACGGGTTGGAGAAGGGGCTGCGACGCAGGACCGATTCGGTCTCGGACCTCGTGTTGCCCGCCTGGAACACCTGGAACACGACCATCGTCGTCAGTGCGACCGTGCGTGCGCTCTCGAGTGAACCAGACGCGTCGAGTTCCCAGCGGAACATCACGAGCATGCCGAGGCCCATCACCACGCCGGCGATGCCCACGCGCTCCCACAGCGCCCGATCGAGCACTCCCCCACCCGTCTGCCGCGGGGGCCGGGAGAGGACACCGGATTCGGCGGGCTCGAAGGCGAGGGCGACGTCCTGCAGACCGTTGGTGACCAGGTTGAGCCAGAGCAGCTGGGCGGGGATCAACACCAGCGGCCACTGGAGCCAGACGGCGAGCACGATCGCAACCACCTCGGCCGCGCCGGTCGACACGAGGAACAGGGTCACCTTGCGGATGTTGTCGAACGTCACCCTGCCCTCTTCGACCGCGGCGACGATGCTGACGAAGTTGTCGTCGGCCAGCACCATCTCGCTGGCCTCACGGGCGACATCGGTGCCCTTGTCGCCCATCGCGATGCCGATCTGAGCCGCCTTGAGCGCGGGAGCGTCGTTGACGCCGTCACCGGTCACGGCGACGACCTCCCCGTGCGACTGCAGTGCTCGGACGATGCGGAGCTTGTCGCCGGGCGACACCCGTGCATAGACGTCGCACTGTGTCACGCGATCGCGCAGCTCGGCGTCGGAGAACGTGGCGAGATCCGCACCGGTGACGACCTCGGCGGTCGGCTCGGTGAGGCCGAGTTCGACGGCGACCGAGCGTGCGGTCTCGAGGTGGTCGCCCGTGATCATCACCACCCGGATGCCCGCCGCCTGACATCCGGCGATCGCATCACCGACGCCGGCGCGGGGCGGGTCGATCATGCCCTGCAGGCCCACCAGGACGAGCCCGTCGGGGTCATCGAGTTCGTCGGGGTCCGAGAGCGGTTCTGCGAGCGGCCGATAGGCGAACGCGAGCACCCGCCGCCCGGTTGCCGCCAGCGCGGCAGCCGCTGACGACACCGCCTCGGGGTCCAGCGGGATCGGCCCGTCGTCGCCGAGCATCTCGGAGCACATCGAGATCACTCGCTCCGGCGCCCCTTTCACGAACACGATGTGTTCACCCCGACGTGAACGAACCGCCGCCGAGTACTGCCGAGCGGGCTCGAAGGGGATCTCGGCGACGAGTGGATACGCGGCGCGGGCATCCGCCGGCTCGATTCCCGCGGTGAGCGCCGAGAGCAGCAGCGCGACCTCGGTCGGGTCGCCGGAGGTGACGAGATGGTCGTCCGACCAGTACAGCTCGGCTTCGTTCGCCAGGACGCCGCTCAGCAGCGTGAGGTGGAATGCACGTTCGTCGTCGACCGCTGCCGGTTCGGCTCCTTCCAGGAACTCGCCGTCGGGAGCGCCGCCTGCGAGCACGTAGTGGTGACCCGGCGTCCGGAGGTCCTCGACCGTCATGCGGTTCTCCGTGAGTGTGCCGGTCTTGTCGGAGCTGATCACGGTGGTGCTGCCGAGGGTCTCGACCGCCGGCAGTCGGCGCACGATCGCGTGCCGCTGCGCCATCCGGCGGACCCCGACGGCGAGCGTGATCGTGACGGCCACCGGCAACCCCTCCGGCACTGCCGACACGGCCAGGGCAACGGAGACCAGGAACATCTCCTCCACCGACTCGCCGAGTGCGACGCCGCTCAGGAACGCAACGAGCGCCGCTCCCCCGACGGCGACGCCGATCACCCGTGCGAACCGGTCCATGCGCAGCTGCAGCGGCGTCGCACTCGTCGCCTCGTCTCGCATCAACCCGGCGATCGCACCGAGTTCGGTGTCCTCCCCCGTCGCCACCACCACGCCGTTTCCCCGCCCTGCCGTGACGGTCGCCCCGGTGTAGGCCATGCACGGTCGGTCGGACAGCCCGGCTGCCGCATCGACCGGATCGACGTGTTTGGTGACCGGCGCCGACTCACCGGTCAGCAACGATTCGTCGACCTGGAGGGCATTGACCGACACGATCCGCAGGTCGGCCGGGACGCGCATGCCGGACTCGAGCAGCACGATGTCGCCGGGAACGAGCTCACGGCTGTCGATCTCCCGGTCGTGACCATCGCGCAGCACCCGGGTGTGCGGCACGACGAGTTGCATCAGCGACCTGACCGCCCCCTCGGCCCGCCGTTCCTGCGTGAAGCCGATGACGGCGTTGAGCACGAGGACGACGGCGATGACCGCGGCGTCGAGGAACTCGCGCAGCACGACGGTGACGACGAAGGCGGCCAGCAGGATGAAGATCAGCGGGCTGCGAAACTGCTCCGCGAAGACCCGGAGCGGCGATGGCGGTGCCTCCTCCTCCATCTGGTTGGGCCCGTATCGCTCACGGCGCGCCTCGACCTCGCGTTGGCCGAGTCCGCGGGCATCGGTCGCGAGGCGCTCCCACACCTCGTCGACGTCGAGTGCATGCCACGGCACCGCGGTCGTCGTGGTGCCGGGAGCAACCGCTCGCGCACCAGCTCCCATGCGCCCAGCGTGACGTGCCCCGACACGACCGACCAGAGCCCAATGTCGCATTTCGGGTCCACCCTGTGGGATATGTTCTCCCGATGACTCGCGAGGACCGTCAGATGCCAACGATCGACCGAGGTGACGCGACGATCTTGCTGATCATCATCGTGCCGATCCTGATCGTGGCGGGCATCGCGCTGACGTTCGCGATCTGGGCGTGGACCGGCCCGTTGATCGCACTGCTGGCCTTCGCCGGGATGTGCACCGCCGGCGCCTCGATCGCCACGGCGCTGCAACGGCGCAACCGGCTCGGCTGAGGAAGCCGCGAACGAAAACGGAAACAGGCCCTGGTCGACTGGTGACCAGGGCCCGTTCTGGAGCGGACGACCGGGATCGAACCGGCGACCTCAACCTTGGCAAGGTTGCGCTCTACCAACTGAGCCACGTCCGCTAGGGAGCCACAATCTAGCAGTCAGGTCGTCGGACCGGACAACGAGAATGGTGGCGAATTCGCGTCAGCGCTGGTCGGGCGGGCGCAGGTCGATGCGCAGCGTGAGGATGCCGTCCTCGAGGCTGGCGTCGGCGTCACCGAGCATGGCGAAGTCCTGGAAGTCGACCTTCGACTGCTCGATGAAGTGGCGTCGCCCCTCCCCTTCGACGGGCGGCATCGGACGCTTCTTCACCGCCGCTGCCCGCTCCTGGAATCGCTGGATCATCTCGTCGGGATCGAACGTGGCCACATCGCGACCCTACCGCTCGACGGCGTCCGTCGAACCCTGTTCCTCGCCATCGACAGACGCTTCCGGCCCGGGATCAGCGTCCTGCAACGACTCGTCCCCGTCCACGTCGGCCGAGTCGCCGAACTGGAGATCGAGGTCGAGCAGGTCGGGACGATCGAGCCCCTGCGGAGTCACCGGACCCTGTGCCTCGCCATCGACGGACTCCTCCAGCTCCGGATCGGCGTCCTGCAACGACTCGTCCCCGTCCTCGCCGGCCGAGTCGCCGGACTGGAGATCGAGGTCGAGCAGGTCGGGACGATCGAGCCCGTGCGGAGTCGCTGACCGGGCCTCGGCGACCGGCGGTGCGAGGTCGCTCATCGGTGCCACCGGCCGATCGGCGAGTTCGAACTCGGCGTCGAGCGACGGCGGTGACGACTCCGAGCGGAGCGGTTCGGCGCCCTCGGGCCGCACCTCGTCGAGAATCCGCCGCTGGGTGGCCGGATCGCTCTGGCGTCTCCAGTCCCTGTCGCCCATCCGTTCGAGCGGGGCCAACACGGGGATGTCGTACCGGGTCTGACGGATCAGCCACACAGCGAGGACGACGAACGCGATGCCCACCGCGACGAGGCCGATCACCATCGCGTAGACGAGCCGACTCGAACTCGGGTCACCCGCACCGACGAGGAACGGCAGCGCCGGCGCCCCTGCGAGCATCGCGCGGCCGTGACGTCGTCGGAACGTGGAGGGATGCAACGGGGACACGGAGTCGAAAGTGTGCCAGTTCCGGAGCCCTTCGCGGCGCACCCCGCCGGTCAGCGCTGATGGCACGGACACCAGACCGCCGTGCGTCCACCGATGACGTCACGGCGCAGCGGCGCACCGTCGCGCTCGCACGGCGGGCACGCCGCACGAACGGCCGGCGACAACACCCCCGTGTGGCTGCCACCGCGGCGCAACATGATCGGCAGTCTGCGTCGAATCGCCGATGCCAGCGCCCGCAACTCGTCGTCGCCCAACTCGCTCGCGGACCGATGCGGGTCGACACCGGCCCACCACAGCACCTCGTCGGCACACATGTTGCCGAGTCCGGCCACGACCGACTGGTCGAGGAGAACTGACTTGATCGCCGCGCGACGCGTCCCGATCGCCGCTCGGAGGCGGGCGGGGGTGACCGCCATCATGTCGACACCGAGTGACGAGAGATCGGCGTCGATGCTCACGTGCCCCAACCGTCGGGGATCGTTGAGCCGGATCGCCGGCGTCGCCGCGGCCCCGGCCGCGGAAGTGCTCGACGTGTGGATCCGGAGCCGATCCCACTCCGGTTCGTCGCGGGCGGAGGCGTACTGGAGCCGATCGATCGCCGCGATCCCGTCGACGATCACCCGTCCGGTCATGCCGAAGTGCAGCCCGATCGTGGGGCCGTCGGTGACGACGAGATCGACCTTGCCCACTCGCCGGATCGTCTCGATCCGATGGCCGACGACCAGGTCGGCGAAGCCCGCCGGCGCCACCCGTTCGTCGACCCAGGCGGCGATGATGGTCCGCCCGACGGTCACCTCCAAGGCCGTACGCCAGATCTCGGCTTCGAGTCCTTCGGGCACGTTGGGCTTCCCCGCTCCTCGTCGGGGCGTCAGGCGTCGGTCTTGGCGATCCCGCCGAGGAACCGTTCGAGCGGCTCCTCGAGCTGGTCGCTGTTGATCAGGAAGGCATCGTGACCATGCGGCGAATCGATCTCGACGTATTCGCTCGGCACGCCATTGGCCGCGAGCGTGTGGTGGATCTGCTGCTGCTGGTACGACGGGTAGAGCATGTCGCTCCAGATCCCGACGGCCATCGTCGGGGCGCCGACACGCAGCATCGCCCGATCGAGCGAGCCTCGGCCCCGGGCGACGTCGTGGAGATCCATCGCCTTGCCGATCGCGAGGTAGCTGTTCGTGTCGAACCGCCGAGCGAGCTTCTGGCCGTGGTACTCCAGGTAGCGCTCCACCTCGAAGCGCTGCCACATTCCCAACGTGTCGCCGACCGCCGCTTTGTCGGCGAGTTCACGTCCGAACCGATCGGTGAAGACGTTGTCGCTGCGGAACGTGACCTGCGCGACCATTCGGGCGATCTCGAGCCCCTCGCCGGGCCCGTCACCCGGTGCGGCGTCGTAGTAGTCGCCGCCGTTCCACTTGGGGTCGAGCCGGATCGCGCGCCGCCCGATCGCCCCCCAGGCGATCTGCTGCGCCGTCGCCTGCATGCAGGTGGCGATGGCAACGAGCGAGCGCACTCGCCGCGGGTACATCACCGCCCATTCGAGCGCCTGCATTCCGCCCATCGATCCGCCGATCACCGCCATCCATCGGGCGACGCCGAGGTGTTCCATCAGGCGCGCCTGCGCCCGCACCATGTCGCGGATCGTCACCACCGGGAACCGGGATCCGTACGGGCGGCCGTCGGCGGGGTGCGGCGACGCCGGGCCCGTCGAGCCCTGGCACCCGCCGAGCACGTTCGCGCACACGACGAAGTACCGCTCGGTGTCGATCGCCCTTCCCGGCCCGACCATGTCGTCCCACCAACCCGGTGTCGGGTGTCCCCGCCCGGCAGGGCCGGCGGCGTGGCTGTCGCCGGTCCAGGCGTGGCACAGCATGATCGCATTGGAGCCGTCTGCATCGAGCCGTCCCCATGTCTCGTAGGCGACGACGACATCGGACAGCGCCACGCCGCAGTCGAGGGCGAAACGGCGATCGGTGGCGAACGTGAAGAACTGCCGGTGACCCGGTTCGTCGCCGGGCATCCAGGCGCCGGTCACCGGGAGCGAAGGTGGTGTCGTCATCGGATCGGGACCGGTCGGCGCGAACGACGCCGTACCTGCTCGGCGCATGGTAGCAATCTGGGTCGATCGCCGACCCGGAGTTTGTCAGGGAAGCCCCCGACTCAGCGGAGGGACCCGATGTCCGCGACGGGACCGTGTCGGACAGTGGGTACCGGGTCCTCATCTCGTCGTCGTCGACGGGCACACCGCCGAGCACTCAGGCGATCGAGCCGATGACCGGCTGGGCGAGCGCCATGCGTTGTTCGTAGCCCGCCTCGTACGGCAGGAAGCCGTTGCGATCGGGGTAGAGGAGCTGCACCATCTCGAAGGCGGCACCGCGGTACCACGACGCCGCCGTGGCGAAGTAGGGACCCCACACGTCGAGATCGATTGGGGCGAACATGCAGCGCAGTTCGTTGTCGAGCAGACCGATCAGCTCGACTCCGAGCGGGATCTCGGTGCCGCCGCGGCAGGCGTCGGCGACGAGTTCGATCAGGCCCTTCGCCGCAACCGGAGTGAGTCCGAAGACGACGATGTCGGGAAATCCGACCGCGTCGGTCATACCGATCGAGTAGGCGTAGCCCGGCGTCGGTGGATCGTGCTCGACATCGGCGGCCACCGGCTCCAGCGCCCACCCGGTCGTCTCGATCATCCACTCGATCTTCTCGGCGTGTGGGATCTGGAAGTCCGGCATCTCCATGTCACCAGTGTGACATCTGCACTCAGATGAGGGAGAGGGAGTCGAGGTCGAGGGCGTGTTGGAGGTGGCGCGACGCCATGGCGCCGAACATGTCCATGCTGCGGTCGTTCATCGTCACCATCTGCGAGGTCATCGCGGTGATGAACAGCCCGTGGAACGCCTCGCGGCGATACTGCTCCCACAGCCAGTCACGGTCGACGTCGACGTCGTAGGCGGCGAGTGCATCGGCGTAGACCGCGACGAGGTCCCGCTCGTGCGTGCGCCGATCCTCGACGAGCAGTCCGCCGCCGCAGAAGTACGACAGATCGGTGATCGGCATCCCGTGGGCCGGCGACCCCCAGTCGACCACGGTGATCGGCGGGCCACCCTCGTCGGTGCCGAACAGCATGTTGTCGAGGCGGTAGTCGGTGTGGACCAACGAGAACGGCCTGCTCCGGCCACCGATGAACGTGCCGAGGTGCGGCCCGAACCGCTCGGCGAGATCGAGCATCTCGGCGGTGAGATACCGCTCGTAGGTGGCGGCGAACCCGGGGAACACCATCGACCAGATCACGGCGTAGCCGTCGGTGCTCGTGTCGGGGTCGTTGCCGTTCAACCAGTCGACGTCGGCGAGCGTGGGGTCGTTCCATCGAGGCCCGTGCAGCCGGGTGAGCTCGCGCACCGCCAACTCGGCCCGATCGAGCGAGCATCCGGCGATCTGATCGCCCTGTTCGGCCGGCGACATGTCCTCGAGCAGCACGACGTAGTCGTTGGTGACGGGATCCCACTCGGCGAAGTGGCAGTGCGGCATCCGGATGTCGACGGTTGCGGCGAGCTCGGTGAACAGCTTCACCTCGCGCTCGTAGCTGCGGACCGAGGCCGCCAGCAGCCGGCTGCGATCATCCTCCGCCGGGATCTTCGCAACGATCGACGGGGGGATCGCCGGGTCGTCGCTCACCATCGACAGCCGGATCGTCGTGCTGACGTGACCGTCGCCGATCGGAGCCGCGGTCACCGACTCGACCACTCCGCCGAGCACGCTCGACAACCACTCCGGGGTCAACTGGTCAGGAGTCATGACGCGGCACGGTAGTGCTCCGCCGCCGCTACCGTCGTGCCCGAGATGTCCGGCTCGAATCTCACTTTTCTGCTGCGACCGAAGTGGCTGGCGTTCCACGTTCTGGTGATCGCAGCGGTGGCGCTGATGATCTGGCTCGGGTTCTGGCAACTGCGCCGGCTCGACGCCCGCCAGGAGTTCAACGCAACCGTGACCGAGCGGATCGACCAGCCACCGGTTCCCTTCGACACGCTGCTCACCGACGCCGTCACCGATCCCCGGTCGGTCGAGTGGCGCCAGGTCACCGTGTCGGGTGACTACCTACCCGAGCAGATCCTCTGGTTCAACCGGACCCAGGACGGCCTCGCCGGCGACAACGTCCTCACGGCCCTCGTCGGCGACGACGACACGACGGTGGTCGTCAACCGTGGGTTCGTCGCGCTCGGCGCCCCCACCCCGCCGGCGCCGACAGGATCGGTCGACGTGCTCGGTCGCATCCGGGTGCCACCAGGGCGCCAACTCGGCGAGCTGACCGACTCGGCGGACGGTCCCGTCACCGAGGTCCGACGAGTCGACCTCGACCTCCTCGACGCGCAACTCCCCGGCGAGCTCGCGCCCGTCTACCTCGACCTGATCGGCAGCGTCCCCAACGTCACCGCCTCGGACCCGGTACCGGTGCCGCCGCCCACGCTCGACGAGGGGCCACACCTCTCCTATGCCGTGCAGTGGTTCATCTTCGCCACGGCGGTCGCCATCGGATGGGTGCTCGCCGTGCGGCGTTCGATCGCCACGCACCGACGCAGGGCCGCCGCCGACGTGACCGGACTCGACGTCACGGATGCAGCAGACGGGCGAACGTCAGCGGATTCCCCGACATCAACCGACGGCGCATCGACCACGACGACGCACTGAACAGCCGCATCATCACCCCAGCGAGTTGGCTCGGGGGCGTGTCGATGCGGAGATAGCTGCTCCACTGCTCGGTGGGAAGCTCGAAGAACTCTCCGAAGAACGCTCGGACCTCGTCGTCGTCCTGACGAAGCAGGACCTCCAGTCCGTAGTCGTGGAGCACCCGTGTGCGGCGCATCGATGCGGTCCACACCGCGTCGCTCACCAGCGATGCATCGCCCGCTGCAGAGGAACTCGTCGCGGCCAACGCCGCCACCACCGCATCGGCAACCCGCGGCGCGGCGCGCAGCGAGGCGGTCACGCTGAACCCCGTCGCCGGATGGACGTACCCGGCCGCCGCGCCGAACGCCACCACGGGCTGGTCGTCGTCGGGTCGGGCGCCACCCATCGGGATGCGCACGTATTCGGTGCGCACCGCTTCGGCGAGCACGTCGTCGGGGTGCCGACGAAGACGGGCCGCCAGGCGGGGAAGCAGCGCAATCGGCTCGACGGCGGGACGCGCGGCGAGCACCGTCTCCTCCACCATCCAGCCGTCGCGAACCGGGAGCGAGTAGCAGAACGTGGTCACGCCGTGCGGCCCGATCGACGAGCGTCGGGTCGGAGCCGCGCCCGCGCCCACCGCCCGGAAGTCCATCCACGTCGCACGCCCGAGCTCACCCTCCGGAGGCTCCGGCAGGACGACGCCCATCGCCGTCTGCCACGCCGGCGCGGTGGTGCTCGACCGGCGGGCGAACGACGACGGCCACCCGGCGGCGTCGACCACCAGGCGGGCGCGGAACTCGCTCGACATCGTCTCGCCCGACGTCTGCTCGGATGCAGTCGGCATCACGTGGACCCGATGGCGGGTGGCGCCATCGGGCGCCGACGTCACGTCGTCGATGTGTCCACGGACGTGCTCGACGCCGCTGCGCACGACGCCCCGGAGGGCCTCGTTGTCGAAGAGGCCGTACGTGCGAAGGAGGTCCTGCGACCGGTCGGTGTGCACGGCGATCGAATCGATCGTGACACCGAGCACGCCGGCCACGTCCGCCAGACCCTCCACCCCGACGAGATCGTCGACCCAGGTCCCGTACGTCTGCTCCCAGGCCAGGTCCGGCCCGACCAGCACGACGTCGACGCCTCGTCGCGCACACGCGGCGGCGAGCGCACTTCCGGCTGGACCGTCGCCGATCACGATCAGATCGACGAGACGGACCGGTTCGCCGGCGCTCATCGGGGCCGGCAGATCACGCGCGTTCGAGTTCCGCCATACGGCGGAACTGCTCGACGACATCAGGGGTGTGGTGCGCCGGATCGAGCGTTCGGTAGACGGTCTCGACGTTCACGGCGATCCGACCGCTCTCGCCCCAACCGGCGAACCGATCATCGGCGGCGAGCATCCGCCCGATGTCGCGCGCAGCTTCGAAGGCGTCGACGCCGGCCTCGTGCGCCGCTGCCGCTTGCTCGTCGACCACGCTCAGATAGTCGCGCACCGCCACGATGCCCGCAGCGTCGGTGAGCGGCCCGTGGCCCGGCACCACCGTGTCGACCCCGAGCCCCAGCATCAGGTCGCATGCTGCGATCCAGTTCTCCAACGGGCCGGCCCACACGATCGGCGTCCCGCCGATGAAGAGGATGTCGCCGGTGTAGACCGTGCGAGCGTCGGGCACGTGCACGATCGTGTCGCCGGCGGTGTGGGCCGGACCGACCTCGATCAGCTCGACGCGTCGTCCGGCGACGTCGAGCTCGAGTCGTCCGTCGAACGTACGGGTGGGTGGCACGAGTTCGATGCCGTCGAAATGGAAGGCACCGAAGAACGATCGGAACAGCTCACCGACGTCGCCGGGCGCCTGGTTGAGCGCAGCGAGCATCGCCGGCGGCACCTCCGACATCTCGTGCGCGGTCGCCGACGACGCGACGATCTCGACGTCGGGACGGCGGCGGGTGACTTCGCCGTTGCCGTAGCAGTGGTCACCGTTGGCGTGGGTGTTCACCACGGTGTCGACGGGAGCGCCCGCCGTGACGGCGGCCATCGCATCGAGCATCGCCGCGGTGAGGTCGAGATCGAACAGTGTGTCGACCAGGAGCGACTGCCCGTCGCCGACGATCAGACCGGCGTTGCTCCATCCCCAACCACCGTCGGGTTGGAGGTAGGCGTGGCAGCCGTCGCCCAGTTCGTGGAGTCCGAGGGTGTAGTCGGCGGGCGTGGGCATGGCGCCATCTTGCCACGTGATCCCGGCGACGCGACGGTGTCAGCGACGCTCCAGCCACCGGCCGACCAGCAGCTCCGCGAGCATCGTCGTGGGGAAGTGGGTGTTGGCATCCGGGATCGTCGGGAAGACCGACGCATCGCACACGTGGAGTCGCTGGTAACCGTTGACGGCACCGTTGCGGTCGACGACCGTGCCCATCGCACAGGTGCTCGACGCGTGGACGTAGTCGCCGACCACCGTCGGCAGCCATCGGCGGACCCCCTCCTCGTCGCCCAGTGCGTCGATCGACGTTCCCCAGGCGTCGATCAGCACTCGCTCGGAGATCTCAGCGAACGAAGGCGATGCCAGCAGCCGTCGCGCGTCGGCGATGCCGGCGACCAGCACGTCGGTGTCGGCGGGGTCGTCGAGCAGAGCGAAGTCGACGAGCGGCTGGCCCGCAGGGTCGTCGGGGTCGAGCACGACCGTGCCGCACCGGCTGCGGGGGGTCATCAGCGCCACGAGCAGCACACCGAGCCCGGGGGCGTCCGCACCCACGTGGTTCATCGGGAGGAGCTGGATCCCCCCGCGGCGACACAGCGAGCCGATGACCAGCCCGACCGGAGACGACGGCACGTCGGCGCGGAGCTGGAGGGTCAGTGCCACCGAGGGATGGTCCTGCAGACCCTCGCCGACACCGGCGGTGTCCACGCCCGAGCGCAACAACAGCGCCGGGCTGTGGAGCGCGCCCGCGGCGAGGACGACCCGATCCGCCGCCACGTGTTCGCCGCCGGCGAGTTCGACCCCGACAGCGGTCCGCCCCTCGAACACGATCCGTTCGACGGGTGTGTCGGCACGAACATCCAGGTTCGGGCGGGTCAGCGCCGGCCACAGATAGGCCTCGGCGGAGGTGACCCGACGGCCCGCCCGCCGCGTGAGCGACGCCAGACGCGCGTCGGGTGCGGCGGCGAGGAGCGCCCGATCGACGGCGCCGAGTTCATCGTGCTGCGGTGGCTCCTCCGGCAGGGCAACCCTCGACCATGTCGCAGCGGCCTCGTCCCACCCCCAGCGACGGTAGGTCTCAGGGTCACCTCGGAGGGCGACGAGAGCGTTCACAGCGGACGAGCCGCCGATGCCGCTCCCGCGACGGTAGGGAGCCCGCGGGCCACCCGTCACCCTGCTCGCGACGAGGCCGGGGATCGTCCGGTCGGGAAGCTCCAGCGCTCGGAGGAAGTCGGGCCCGTCGATCGCCTCGGGCACGGCGCCGGGCGCGAGGTCGGGGCCCGATTCGAGCAGCACCACCTCGTGGTCGTCGCGCTCGGTCAGACGCGATGCCACCACGCAGCCGGCCGATCCCGCACCGACCACCACCGTTCGAGTCGACGTGCGGACCATCGCCCGAGCCTAGGCCCGGCTGGGAAACCGCTGCTCAAGACGACCGGCCGCGATGCCGATGACATCGGTGCATGCAGAACACGACCGAACTCCATGCGGTACCGGCCGGCGCCCGTGCGGACTCGGGCTTTCCCCCGCCCCCGCCACCACCGCCGCCGGCCCCGGCGCAAGCGGTTCCCACCCCGCCGAACCAGGTCAACCAGGCTCCGATGTTGCCCCAGGTGGTCGCTGCAGTTCCACGTCCGGCGACGGCCCCGCCGGCGAACCCGTTCGCGACGATGAGCGAGCAGTGGTCGCCGAAGCCGACGCCCCAACGACCCCCGGCGCGCAAGGGTCGCGGCCGGCGCGGCGTCACATGGTTGATCGTGCTCGCCGTGATCGGCGGACTCACCTACGCCGGATTCACCTACGGGTCGCAACTGATGGAGCTCGCGACCGGCGACGACTCGGTCGACGAACCAGCAGCACCGGCAGTGTTCCCCACCGCCACCGCGACACCGATCCCCGTCCGGACCGCCACGTTCACGGTCGAACGGCAGGACTCGTTGCGCGGCCCCGAGCGCTACGAGGTGACCAGCGATTTCGACCGCGCCATCTCCCGCGTGGTCATCGACCGCGGTGACGCCCCCGACCTGGAAGTGCTGACGGTGTTCGATCAGGCCGTGATCCGCCGCGTCGACGAGCCGACCTGGTACCGCCTCGACCGGGGGAACTTCCCCGTCGACTCAGACCTCGGTCAGGCTCGCTGGATCCGCACGCTCGACCAACTGATCCCTCCCTCGATACGTGGCTCCGTCACCATCGATCGGGCGACCGAGTCGACCGTCGGAACCGTCGCCACCCGACGACTCCTGATGTCGGTCGACCCCGCCGCCGTCGTGGCGGCCACCGCACCGACGGTGCCCCCTGCCCCAGTCGAGGCCGGCCTCGATACCGGGGTCGGCGTCGAAGCCGGCGCGGCAGCCCCCGCCACCCCCGTCCTGCCCGCCGGCGTGACGCTGCAGGTGGGAACCGACCCGGTCGAATCGCTCGTGATCGAAGCGTGGATCGACGCCACCGGTGTCGTGCGCAAGTCGATCATGCCCGCCGAACTCGGCGGTGAGACGATCACGATCACGTCGCTGTCGCCCGACGAGTGGCAGCCGGTGTTCCCCACCGAGGACATGGTGCAACCACTCACGGCATCAGCGCTGTTCAACCTCGGTCTCTGACGTCGGGCTGAAACATTTCGTACAACCGGCCCCGGGGTGGCCGACGCGATCCGTAGGGTCGCAGTGGTGGCCTCCCGGCATCGTCTGACCATTCGCACACTCGATCCGGACCCGCGCGGTCGGGCAATCGTGGCCGCCACCGAGCACCTCGGTCTCGATCTCGGCGGCCAGGTCGACGTTGCCGACATCGTCTTCATCGACGGGGACCTCGACTCCGAGAGTCGAGAGCGGCTGCATGCCGTGCTGGTCGACCCGCTGCTCCAGCAAGGAACCTGGGACGCCCCGGCCGGGCCCGGCGTCGAGATCACACTGCTGCCCGGGGTCACCGACACCGCCGCTGACGCCGTCCGTCACGCAGCGGCGCAGCTCGGTGTGGCGCTCACGGGCGCCGCGACCGGCCGACGCGTCGAGTTCGTCCCGCCCATCGATGACGACGTCGCCGACGACGTCGTGCGACGTCTGATCGCCAATCCGGTGATCGAGCGGTGGTCGCTCGGCACGATCGAAGCGCCCCACGTCGACGAGCACCCCTCCCCTGCCGTCGCCGAGCTGATCCCGATCCGCGAACTCGACGACACCGGACTGCTCGAGCTGAACGACGAGCGAGCGCTGTCGCTCGACATCGAGGAGCTTCGGGTCATCCGCGACGAGTACGCCCGCCTCGGACGCGACATCACCGACGTCGAGATCGAGACCCTCGCTCAGACCTGGAGCGAACACTGCTCCCACAAGACGTTCCGGGCGGTGATCGACGCCACCGGGGGCCCCGACGGTGGCGCCGAAGTCCGGCCGCTGCTCGGTCAGCTCCGTGAGTGCACCGAGTCGATCGACGCCCCGTTCGTTCGTTCGGCGTTCGTCGGCAATGCGGGCGTCGTCGAGTTCAGCGAGGGCACCACCGTGGCGCTCAAGGCCGAGACGCACAACCACCCCTCCGCGGTCGAACCCTTCGGTGGGGCGAACACCGGCGTGGGTGGCGTGATCCGCGACGTGCTCGGCATCGCGCACCGCCCGATCGCCGTCACCGACATCCTCTGCTTCGGCCCGGCCGACCTGCGGCTCGCCGACCTGCCAGCCGGCGCGTTGCACCCCCGCAGGATCCGCGAAGGCGTGATCGATGGTGTCGCCGACTACGGCAACAAGATCGGCCTGCCCACCGTCGCCGGAGCGATCCTCTACGACCCGGCCTACACCACGAACCCCCTCGTGTTCGCCGGCTGCATCGGCACCGCCCGCTCCCGCCCCCTCCACGACGGCCCCTTCCCCGGCGACCGGGTCGTCGTGCTCGGCGGGGCGACGGGGCGCGACGGTATCCGGGGCGCGACGTTCTCGTCGGCGACGATGGACGCGACGACCGGCGAAGTCGCCGGCGCCAGCGTGCAGATCGGCGATCCGATCGTCGAGAAGCTGTTGATCGACGTACTCGTCGGCGCCGAAGACCTCTACACGGCGATCACCGACTGCGGCGCCGGCGGTCTGTCGTCGGCGGTCGGCGAGATGGCCGAGGGCGTGGGCGCCGACATCGAACTCGACCTGGTGCCTCGCAAGTACCCCGGCCTCGAGCCGTGGGAGGTCTGGCTGTCCGAGGCCCAGGAGCGAATGGTCGTCGCCGTCGCGCCGGGCGATCTGTTCAGCCTCCAGGCACGATGCGACCGCGTCGGGGTCGAGCTCGCCGACATCGGAACGTTCACCGGCGATGGCCGGCTCGTGGTACGTCACGCCGGCACGGTCGTCGCCGACATCGACACGGCCTTCCTCCACGACGGGCGCCCGCAGCGCCGGATGTCCGCCGAGTTGCCCGACCCGAACCGCACCGAGCGGACCGGCCGCACCGTCGACGATCCGGCCGCAACACTGCTCGAGTTGCTCGCTCACCCCAACATCGCGTCCAAGGCCGCCACGATCCACCGCTACGACCACGAGATCCTGGGATCCACCGTGGTGCGCCCCCTCGTCGGCGCCGCTGCCGACGGCCCCGCCGACGGCGTGGTGCTCGCCGATCCCGCAGCGCCCGACGGACTGGCGATCGGCATCGGCGTCAACCCGTGGTACGGCCTGCACGATCCCGAGGCGATGGCCTACGCCGTGGTCGACGAAGCGATCCGCAACGTGGTCGCCGTCGGCGCCGATCCCGACCGCATCGCACTCCTCGACAACTTCTCGTGGGGCGATCCCCGGCGGGCCTCGACCCTCGGGGAACTCGTCGCCGCGGTCGAAGGGTGCTGCGGCGCCGCCCGCATGTACAACGCGCCGTTCGTCTCCGGCAAGGACTCGCTCAACAACGAGTACGTCGGCGCCGACGGCCAACGCCATGCCGTGCCACCCACCCTGGTGATCACCGCCGTGGCCCACGTGCCCGACGCCGATCTCACCGTCACGCCCGACCTCGCCGAGGCCGGCAACACGTTGCTGATCGTCGGCGAGACCGACGTCGAGTTCGCCGGCTCCCACCTCGACAAGGTGCGCGGCGAACCGAAGCATCCCGGGGTGGCGCCCGCACCGGTGCCGGACGCGCCTGCGACCTACCGGCACCTGCACGCTGCGATCCGTGCCGGGCTCGTCGAGTCGTGCCACGACGTGAGCGAGGGTGGTCTCGCAGTCGCGGTTGCCGAGATGTGCATCGCCGGCCGCCTCGGCGCCACCATCGACCACCTGCCGCATGACGACCGCACCACCGCGCTGTTCGCCGAATCGAGCGGCCGGCTCGTCGTGGAGGTCCAACCCCGTCGGGTCGATGCCTTCGTCAAGGTGATGGACGGCCAGGCGATGGTGCTCGGTACGGTGAACGACGCGTCGATCCTCCAGATCGTGGGTGTCGAGCCGATCGCCGTCCACCAACTCGCCGAAGCGTTCAACTCCCATGCCCAGCCGGAGGGCCACTCATGAGCCGCCTCCCCGCGATCATCATCGCCGGTCCCGGCACCAACCGTGACCGAGACGTCGAAGCCGCGCTCGAGCTGGCCGGCGCAACCCCGAGGATCGTGCTGGCGTCCGAGCTGGTGCGCCAGCCCGAACTCCTCGACGAGGCCCGCCTCGCCGTCGTGGCGGGAGGGTTCAGCTACGCCGATTCCCTCGGTGCAGGCCGCATGCTCGCACTCGACCTGGTCGTCGGCGTCGGCGATCGCTTGAAGGACTTCGTCGAACGCGGTCGCCCCGTGATCGGGATCTGCAACGGATTCCAGGTGCTCACGCGGACGCGCCTGCTGCCCGGAGCACTCGGACACAACGCGCAGGGGCGCTTCGACTGCCGGTGGGTCGTGCTCGACAGCGTTCCCAACAGCGTCTCGCTGTGGACCAAGGGCATCAGCGACCCGATCCACTGCCCGATCGCCCACGGCGAGGGCCGCTACGTGCATCCCGACCCGGAGTCGCTGGCCGCAGCCGGGCAGGTGGCGCTGCGCTACCGCAGCACCAACCCGAACGGATCGGTCGCCGACATCGCCGGCGTGTGCGACCGCTCCGGGGTCGTGCTCGGCCTGATGCCGCATCCGGAGAACCACATCGTCGCCCGCCAACACCCCAGCCACCGCCGTGGCGGCGGCGGGCCCAAGCACCTCGGGCTGCGGCTGTTCGACAACGGCGTCCGCCACGCCAAGGAACTCTGAGCACATGCTGCCACCGGTCACGACGCCGCTCGACGACATCCACCTTCCCCTCGATGATCGCCGCGTCGGCAAGGTCCGCGTGTCCTACGCCCTGCCCGACGCCCGTCGCCTGTTCGTCACCACCGACCGGCTCTCCGCCTTCGACCGGATCATCGCCTGTGTCCCGTACAAGGGCCAGGTCCTCAACCAGCTGTCGATGTGGTGGTTCGGCCATACGAGCGACATCGTCGCCAACCACGCGCTCTCGACACCCGACCCCAACGTGCTGATCGCCCGCGAGGTGACGCCACTCACGGTCGAGGTCGTCGTGCGCGGCTACATCACCGGGGTCACCGACACCGCGCTCTGGACCCAGTACGCCGCCGGCGCCCGCACGATCTACGGCCACCGCTTCCCCGATGGCCTGCGCAAGAACACGCCGCTGCCGGACCCGATCGTCACGCCGACCACCAAGGGCGAGGCCGGAACCCACGACGTGCCGCTCTCGTCGGCCGACGTGGTGTCGCGCGGTTTCGTCGAGGCCGAACTGTGGGCCCGGGTCGAGTCGGCCGCCGTCGAGCTGTTCCGTCGGGCGGCGCAGCGTGGTGCCGAGGTCGGCCTGATCCTCGCCGACACCAAGTTCGAGTTCGGCGTGGCCACGAGCGGCGAGCTGCTCCTGATCGACGAAGCACTGACGCCGGACTCCTCGCGCTGGTGGGTTGCCGACAGCTACGACGACCGGCTCGCTGCCGGGGCGGAACCGGAGAGCCTCGACAAGGAGGTCGTCCGACGAGCCCTCGCCGATGTCGGCTACACCGGCGACGGCCCGGTTCCGGACCTGCCCGCCGAGGTGTGGACCGCCACATCCGAGCGCTACGTCGACGCCTACGAGCGCCTGACAGGCGATCGCTTCGTCCCCGGCGTCTACCCTGCCGAACCACGGATCCTCGCTGCAGTGGCGGGACTGGAGATCGACTGACATGACGTCCGAACCACAACGGCGCATCCCGGTGACGGCGCTGCCAACCGACGACACACCGAAGGACGAGTGCGGGGTCCTCGGCATCTCGACGCCGCATGGCGAAGGGGTGGCTCAGCTCGCCTTCTTCGGTCTGTTCGCGTTGCAGCACCGCGGCCAGGAGGCCGCCGGCATCGCCGTCAGCGACGGCACGCGGGCCCGTGTGCACAAGGAGGCCGGCCTCGTCGCCAACGTGTTCACCCCGGATGCGCTCGTCCCGCTCACCGGCTATCACGCCATCGGCCACACCCGGTACTCCACCACCGGTTCCAACGCCGAACGCAACATCCAGCCGTTCCTCGTCGAGACGATGCACGGCCCGCTGGCACTCGCCCACAACGGCAACATCGTCAACGCCCCGGCGCTGCGCGACGAACTCCTCAAGCGCGGCTTCGGGCTGACCGCCACCAGCGACTCCGAAGTGATGACGCTGATGCTCGCCGCAGCCGGCGGCCAGACGTGGGAGGAACGGATCGAGCGCACGTTGCCGGCGTGGAAGGGTGCGTTCTCGCTCGTGCTGCTCACCGCCGATCGCGTGATCGCCGTGCGCGACCCGTGGGGCTTCCGCCCGCTCTCGATCGGCCGCCTGCCGCACGGCGGCCACGCCGTGGCCAGCGAGACCTGCGCACTGTCGACCCTCGGCTGTGTCGACATCGACGAGGTCGGGCCCGGCGAGATGGTGACGCTGATGGGCGCCGAGGTACGCCGCTCCCAGGTACTCGCACCACAACCGCGGAGTGCTCGTTGCACGTTCGAGTTCGTCTACTTCTCGCGGCCCGACTCGGTGTGGGACGGGCACAACGTCCACCACGTCCGCCAGCGTCTCGGGCTCCAACTCGCCCAGGAAGCGCCCGCCGATGCCGACGTCGTGATCCCGGTACCGGACTCCTCGATCCCCGCGGCGATCGGCTACTCCAACGAGAGCGGCATCCCGTTCAACGACGGGCTGATCAAGAACCGGTACATCGGCCGCACCTTCATCGAGCCCACCCAGGACATCCGTGAACGCGGCGTGGCGCTGAAGTTCAATGCTCTCAGCGAGAACCTCGAGGGCAAACGGGTCGTGATGATCGACGATTCGCTCGTGCGCGGTACCACCGCTGGTCCGCTCGTGAAGCTGGTCCGCGACGCCGGAGCCACCGAGGTGCACGTGCGCATCACGTGTCCGCCGATCACGCACGCCTGCCATTTCGGCGTCGACATGGGCCACGACGGCGACCTGATCGCCGCTCGGCTCACCGTGGAGGAGATGAGAGACCACATCGGCGCCGACAGCCTCGCGTTCCTGTCGCTCGACGGCATGATGCTGGCGGTCGCCGACACCGCCGCCGGCGACGACGACGGATACTGCAACGGCTGCTTCACCGGCAACTACCCGATCCACGTCGGCGACGCCCAGGCCAAACTCTCCTTCGAAGGCGTCCTCGCGTGACCCGCTCCACCCTTCTCGTGAACGAGATGCGCACCTGCGCCGCATCTTGTTCACGAGATCGACGGGGCCGACGGGGGGCGGGGGCCTGATGCGGGTCCTGGTGCTCGGCGGGGGTGGGCGCGAGCAGGCGATCGCCTGGGCGTGCCGGTACCACGGTCACGACGTACGGATCGCCAGCGACCTCGGCTCGGCGTCCGCCGACGACACCGACCTGGTGATACCGGGCCCCGAGGCGGTGCTCGTGGCCGGGGTGGCCGACGAGTGCGCACGCCGGGAGATCCCCTGCTTCGGGCCGACGGCGCAGCTCGCCCGGCTCGAGTCGTCGAAGTCGTATGCCCGAGAACTCGCGACGTCGCTCGGCGTGCCCGGGCCGGCGTTCGCCCGGTTCGACGACGCCGCTGCGGCGATCGCCTGGTGGCGCGAACTCGACCGCCCCGTCGTCGTCAAGCTCGACGGATTGGCGGGCGGGAAGGGTGTCACGGTGCCCGACGGCGAGGCGGCGACCATCGACGCGATCGAGACCGCCGCCGCCACGGGTGTCTTCCTGCTCGAGGAGCGCCTGCGGGGTCCGGAGTGTTCGCTGCTGGCACTGTGTGACGGCACCCGGGCCGTCGCCCTCCCCCTCGCCCAGGACCACAAGCGCATCGGTGAGGGCGACACCGGTGCCAACACCGGCGGGATGGGGGCCTACGCGCCCGCTCCGGTGCCGTACACGGGCGACGAGCTGGTGGCGACGTTCGTCCAGCCGGTGCTCGACCACCTCGCCGCGGCCGGCACGCCCTACGTCGGCGTGATCTTCGCCGGGCTGATGCTCACGGCAGATGGGCCGAAGCTGATCGAGTACAACGTGCGCTTCGGAGATCCCGAGGCCCAAGCGGTACTGCCACTGGTCGAGACCGACCTCGCTGAACTCGCACTCGCCTGCACTCGCGGTGCCGTCGACGAGTTCCCGGTGGTCGTACGGGCCCAGGCGGCCCTGACGGTCGTGGCCGCGGCACCCGGCTACCCCGGGACGCCGACGACCGGGGCCGCGATCACCGACGACATGGTGAGCGGCGTGATCGGGCCCGACGGCACGACGACGATCCGCTTCGACGCCGCCGTCGACGCCGACGGCCGGGTGGCCGGCGGCCGGGTGCTCGCCGTCACCGGGGTCGGCTTCGACCTCGCCGAGGCGCGGGTGGCCGCCTACGAGCGCATCGGTCGGATCCACTTCGAGGGCATGCAGGTGCGCCGCGACATCGGGTGGCGGGCGCTCGGTGCCGGCCTGGCGTCGTACGCGGCGGCGGGCGTCGACATCGACGAAGGCAGCCGGGCGGTCGCCGAGATGAAAGCGGCGGTCGAGGCGACCCACGACAACGGCGTGTTGAAGGGGGTCGGGTCGTTCGGCGGCGTGTTCTCGGCCAAGGCGATTCTCGAACTCGACGACCCGGTGCTCGTGGCCTCGACCGATGGTGTCGGCACGAAGGTCGAGTTGGCTGCTCGGCTCGGCATGGTGCGCGGCGTCGGGATGGACATCGTCAACCACTGCATCGACGACGTGCTCGTGCAGTCGGCGCGTCCGCTGTTCTTCCTCGACTACATCGCAGCCAGCGTGCTCGACGCCGACCTGGTCGCCGAGGTGGTCGGCGGCATGGCCGACGCCTGTCTGGCGTCGGGCTGCGCACTGCTGGGCGGAGAGACCGCCGAGATGCCCGGCGTGTACCAGCCGGGTGCGTTCGACATCGCCGGCACGCTCGTCGGCGTGGCCGAGCGGTCGCAGCTGCTCCCCCGACCCGACGTGGCTGCGGGCGACGTGCTGGTCGGCGTCGCATCGAGCGGGCCACACACCAACGGCTACTCCCTGTTGCGCAAGGTGTTCGACTGGATCCCGATGGACGTGGTCCCCGAGGGCTTCGACCGTCCGCTCGGCGAGACGCTCCTCGAGCCGCACCGGTCGTACCTCGACGTACTGCGGCCGGCGCTCGATTCGGGCAGGGTCAAGGCGTTGGCGCACATCACCGGAGGCGGCCTCCCCGAGAACCTGCCGCGTGTCCTGCCCGCCGACGTCGACGCAGTGATCGAGCTCGGCTCGTGGCCGGTGTCGCCGCTGTTCCAGCTGGTGCGCGAGCTGACCCCGCTGATGTCGACCGAGGAGCTGTACCGCACGCTCAACATGGGCATCGGCATGGTCGTCGTGTGCGCACCGGACGACGTCGACGACCTGCAGCGCACGATCGACGAACCCACCTGGGTGATCGGCGAGCTCAGGCCCGGCACCGGCCACGTCCACCTCGCCTGAGCACGACTCCTCGCGGCGCCTGGTCGCCTTGGCGCGTTGAATTTTCGTTCACCCGGCAGAGCGGCAGCCGTCCCCGTCGCTAGGTTCGACCCATGGGCACCCTCGCCGACGAGTCCGACCGACCGGTCCGGCCGACACGGCTGGTCGTCCTGGTGTCGGGGTCCGGCTCCAACCTCCAGGCGATCATCGATGCCTGTGCCGACGACCAGCTGCCCGCCGAGGTGGTGGCGGTCGTGTCGAACAAGGCCGACGTCTTCGCACTGCAGCGAGCCGACGCGGCGGGCGTCCCCGCGGTGCACGTCGGGGTCCACCCCGGCGAGGACCGCAGCGACTACGACGCACGCCTGGCCGACGTCGTCGCCGGCTTCGACCCGGACCTGGTGGTGCTCGCCGGCTGGATGCGCATCCTCACGATGAGCTTCCTCGGCTGGTTCCCGAACCGGGTCGTCAACCTGCACCCGGCGCTGCCGGGAGACCTGCCCGGCGTCGGCGCCATCGAGCGGGCTTGGGACGAGGCGACGGCCGGCGAACGGACGCAGACCGGTGTGATGGTCCACCTGGTTCCCGACGAAGGGGTCGACGACGGGCCCGTGCTCGGCACCGTCACCGTCGACATCGACGTCGGCGCCGGCTTCGACGCCTTCGCCGCGCTGCTCCACGACGCCGAACACCGGCTGCTCGTCGACACGCTCTCCGAACTGTGCAACGCGACATCCGACCGAACGCCCGATCTGACGGAGGCCTCCGCATGAACGACCGCACCAACCCCAACGACGAGTTCTTCGACCGGTTCGAGGCGCTCACGTTCGACGACGTCGTCGTCGTTCCCGGCTACTCCGAGACCCTCCCCGACGCCGTCGACACTTCTGCGACGTTCGCCGCCGAGATCGAGTTGGCGGTGCCGCTGGTCTCCGCCGCGATGGACAAGGTCACCGAGGGCCGCATGGCGGTGGCGATGGCCCGCCACGGCGGCATCGGCGTGATCCACCGCAACATGTCGATCGCCGACCAGGCGGCCGAGGTGCAGAAGGTGAAGCGCTCCCAGTCGGGCATGATCACCGACCCGGTCACGCTGCCGCCAACCGCCCTCCTCCACGAGGCCGAGGACCTGATGCACCGGTTCAAGTTCTCCGGGGTGCCGATCACCGATCCCGACGGTCGCCTCGTGGGCATCCTCACCAACCGCGACATCCGCTTCTGCGAGGGCGCCGACTTCGAGCGACCGGTCACCGACTTCATGACCGCCGACGGGCTGGTCACCGCCGAGGTCGGCACGTCGCTCGACCAGGCCAAGGCCGTTCTCCAGCAGCACCGCATCGAGAAGCTGCCGCTCGTCGATGCCGACGGTCGCCTCGCCGGGCTGATCACGGTGAAGGACATCCAGAAGCGGCTCGACTTCCCGAATGCCTCACGCGACGCCCGTGGTCGCCTGCGTTGCGCCGCAGCGGTCGGCGTGGGTGCCGACGTCGAAGAACGGGTCGAGGCGCTCGTGGCCATGGGCGTCGACGCCGTGTCGATCGACACGGCGCACGGTCACTCGGCCAACGTCGTCAAGGCGATCCAACGGATCAAGGGGTCGTGGCCCGACCTGGCCGTCACCGCCGGCAACGTCGTCACCGAGGAGGGCGTCGAGGCGCTCGTCGTCGCGGGAGCCGACGCGGTCAAGGTCGGCGTCGGCGCGGGGTCGATCTGCACCACCCGTGTCGTGTCCGGAGCAGGAATGCCGCAGCTGTCGGCGATCTGGTTCGCAGCGAAGCGCGGCCGCGAGCTTGGCGTTCCGATCATCGCCGACGGCGGCATCACGTTCTCCGGCGACATCGTCAAGGCGATCGTCGCCGGCGCGTCGACCGTGATGCTCGGCTCGTTGCTGGCCGGCACCGAGGAGAGCCCTGGCGAGATGGAGCTGTTCGAGGGTCGCCGGTACAAGAGCTACCGCGGGATGGGCTCGATGGGAGCGATGACCGGCGACAGCCAGGACCGCTACGCCACGGGCCAGTCGTCGGGCGGGTCGACGGCGGTCGGTGCGGGGTCGAACAAGCTCGTGCCGGAGGGGATCGAGGGTCGGGTGCCCTACGCCGGGCCGCTCGGCGACGTCGCCTACCAGCTCGTCGGCGGCCTGCGATCCGGCATGGGTTATGCGGGTGCCGCCACGCTCGACGCGCTCCGCGGCGCCCGCCTGATGCGCGTCACGACCGCCGGCCGCGAGGAGAGCCATCCGCACGACGTCACCATCACCAAGGAAGCCCCCAACTACCAACGCTCCTGACCGGCCACCAACGACCAACCCCGAAAAATGCCGCGATCGGGACGCTGAGCGACCGATTCCGGGCAGATTTCGGCTTCTGGCCAGAGGTCGCGCTCGAGAGGTCGGTCAGAGGTCGAGGTGGGAGTGGTCGGGAGCCACCACGGGCAGGCCGGCGGCAACCCACGCTCGGTGGCCACCGACGAGGTCGGCGACATCGGTGAAGCCGAGATCGAGCAGACTCGCTGCGGCCAACGACGAGCTGTAGCCGCCGTTGCACACGAGCACCAGCGGCTGGTCGAACGACTCGACGTCGGGATGGCGATACCCGTTCGCCGGATCGAGATGCCACTCGACCACGGTGCGGGGTACGTGCACCGCTCCCGGGATCACGCCGAACCGGTGACGATCGGTCGCCGTGCGAGTGTCGACGACCAGCGGCGGTCGTTCTCCGTTCAGGCGACCGCGCCAGCTCCGGCGCCGTGATCCGTGGCAGACCGCGAGCGAGCTTCGAAGACGAGGTCGTGCACCGTTCGACGAGCGGACCGCTGCAACACCTCCACGCTCGCCCCTTCCACCGAGGCGCTCGCAACTCGCGTCAGCTCGAAGCGCGCCTGGTCGACACCAGCCTCGTCCTCGTCGGCGAGCACGACGACGAAGCCGCTCGGAAGCGTGTGCTGCACCCCGCAATGCACCTCGGCGGCGTGCGACAGCGAGGTCACCGGTGACTCGACGACCACGACGGCGAAGCGCCGCGGCAACTGGATCGACGGCCAGTCGCCGCACACCACCTCGACCTCGACGCCGCGTTGCGCCAACAGGCGAGCAACGGGTCCGGATCCGCGACCGACCACCAGCGCCGTTGCCGAATCGGAGGCCGACAGTCCGGGCGACCAGCAGGTCGACGAGCCCTGGTAGGTCGGATGGTGCATCCATCCGTGGTGAGTCGGCCATGCGTGAAGACTCTAGGGAGTCGGCGAGCGGCGCGACGCCGATCGGTCCCGCACGAAACACGAAACTCACGACTGCCGAGTCACGTCTTCCCACCTCGACGACTTCTTGATACGTTCGGCGAGAGCGAGCGGGGGCAGAACATGCGGAAAGTGTCCAGACGGATCACGACGATCGTGGCCGGTGTCTGTGCCGTTGCGGCCGTCGCCGTGACATCGCAGGGAGACGCCGCCACCGAGGTGCATCTCACCGCTGCAGGTGACTACGGCGTCCAACCGGCGACGGTCACCGTGCTCGACGAGGTGACCCGCCGAGCTCCCGACGCCCACCTCGCGCTCGGCGACCTGTCGTACGGCAATGTCGCCACCGAGTCGGATTGGTGCAACTTCGTCAAGGGCCGCGTCGGCGACGGGTTCCCCTTTCAGCTGATCTCGGGCAACCACGAGAGCGACGATGTTCCGGACGGCGCGATCAACGACTTCGGAGCCTGCCTGCCGAACCAGATCCCGGGCATCACCGGCGTGTACGGCCGTGAGTACGTGATGGACTTCCCGAAGAACGCGCCGCTCGTTCGCGTGATCCAGACGAGCCCGAACCTGACCTTCGAGGGCACTCGCTGGGAGTACCGCCAGGGTGACGCCCACTACAACTGGTTGGCCGCGGCGATCGACGACGGACGCGCCGCTGGGGCCACGTGGATCGTGGTGACGTCCCACTACCCGTGCCTGACCGTCGGCGCGAACGGCTGTCCGGGCGCGTCGGCAGACTTCTACGACCTGCTGATCGCCAAGCGGGTCGACCTGGTGCTGCACGGGCACGACCACAACTACGCCCGCACCCACCAGCTCCGCGCCGGCGTCAGCGGGTGCGCGCGAGTGCCCGCGTTCACCTTCGATGCCGACTGCGTCGTCGACAGCGACGGCGACTTCGTCGCCGGAGCCGGCACCGTGTTCGCCACGGTCGGCACCGGTGGAATCGCGCTGCGTCCGGTCAGCGGCGCCGATTCCGAGGCGGGCTACTTCGCAGCCTGGTCGGGCAGCAACTCACGGGCTTCGTACGGATTCCTCGACATCCGGGCGACCGACGCCCGCCTCACGGCCGACTTCGTGCCGACCTCGGGCGCCGGCTTCACCGACTCGTTCACCCTGACCGCCGGCCCGATCCCACCCGATCCGACCAGCACGAGCACCAGCACCTCGACCACGACCAGCAGCAGCACCACCACCCTGCCGACGCCGGTATCGCGCGAGCTCGACACGTTCGAGCGCACGGTCTCGTCGGGCTGGGGTGTGTCCGACTTCGGCGGACCTTGGTCCACGTCACCAGCGGGTTCGTTCTCCGTCGACGGGTCGGTCGGCCGCTTCGCAACCGCTGCAGGCACGTCGCGACTCGCATTGCTCACCGCCACCCCGGCGATCGACACCGACCTCCAGGTGACCGTGTCGAACGACAAACCGGCCACCGGGAGCGGGCTGTACCTCTCCGTGATCGCCCGAGCGGTTCCCGGCGCGTCCGACTACCGCACGGTGGTCCGCACGAGGTCCGACGGACGGGTCTCGCTCCGACTCGACCGCGGCACCTCGCCCACGATCGCTGGTGAGGTCCTCGTACCCGGTCTCGTGGCCGAGCCCGGGCAGCAACTGCGCGTTCGGGTCCAAGCGGTCGGCGCCGTACCGACCACGCTACGAGCGAAGCTCTGGCCCGCCGATACCGCCGAACCGTCGGGATGGCTGGTGCAGACCACCGACAACACGCCCGCGCTGCAGGCCGCAGGCGCTATCGGCGTGTACGCCTACCTGTCGAGTTCGGCCAGCAACGGCCCGATCACGTCGTCGTTCGACGACCTCGTGGTCGCTGCGCCCTGAGCGCCGATCAGGCGAGCTTCTCGACGAAGGCTTCGAGCTGGCGCAGGTTGCGACACTCGTAGACACCGTCGGTGTGGGTTCCGTACTCGCCGACGATCGAGTCGCCGGTGTTCCAGTAGCTGCGCGGCTCGGGGTTCAGCCAGTAGACGTGGCGAGCCTTCTGGGCGATCTCCTTGACGACCCATGCCTGGCTGGCGTGGTAGTTGTTCCGGGCGTCGCCCAGCAGCAACACGGTCGACTTCGGGCCGATGTCCTTGCCGTAGCGCTCCCAGAACACCTCGAAGGCGTGCCCGTAGTCGGAGTGGCCGTCGACCCAGACCACGTCGGCCTCGGTGTTCACCCGATGGATCGCCTCGGTGATGTCCTCGGTCGCCCGGAAGTAGTCGGTGACCTCGTCGATCCCGTCGATGAACACGAACGAGCGAACCTTCGAGAACTGGTTCTGGATCGCATACACGAGCATCAGGGTGAAGCGGGCGAACGCAGCGACCGAGCCGGAGATGTCGGCGACGACGACCAGCTCGGGCTTCGCCGGGCGGGGGTACTTGAACTTCGGCTCCGCCGGCACCCCGCCGTAGCTGAGCGAGTGGCGCACCGTGTTGCGGAAGTCGAGCGGCCCCTTGCGACCGTGGCGACGCTTGCGAGCCAGGCGGGCAGCGAGCTTGCGGGTCAGCGGATACAGCGACTTCTTGAGCGCCTGCATCTCGTCACGCGACGCGTGCATGAACTCGACATCCTCGGGCAGCGGCTTGCGGAGCGTCTTGGCCATCGCTTCGGCGCCGCGGTCGGCGACCAGCCGACGCCTGATCTCGGCTTCGATCTCGCCCTTGAACTTCTCGATCCGGTCTTCGAACTCCTCCTTCTCGAGGCGTTCCTCCAGCGGCGTCAGATCGCCGTCGGCGTCCTGACGGGCCTGGTCCATCATCTTCTCGAGCATGCCGTCGAGGTCGAGGTTTCTCAGGGTTCGGTAGAGGTAGTAGGTACCGCCGACCGGGCGGCCCGGCTCCATGCCGGCGAATCGCTGAACCGCCTGCTTGGCCATCGCCCGCATCACGCCCTGGTCGCCGTTCATCAGCGCCGACATCAGCATCTGGGCGATCTCCTCGGGGGTCAGGCTGTCGAGCCCACCCGCTCCGCCCTGGCCCTCCTGCTTCTGCTGCTCCTGCAGCTCGCGCCAGAGCTCGTCGATGTCGGTGTCGTCGTCGCCGCCCTCGACCAGCTTGTACTCGGGACCGCGCAGGCTGAAGTACACCTCGAACACGGTCTCGAAGCTGCGCCAGTGGGCGTGGTTCTTGATCAGCGTGGCACCGAGTGCGTACTTGAACGCCTCACGATCCTCGATCGGGATGTGCTGGACGGCCTCCATCGCATCGAGGTTCTCCGTCAGGCTGACGGGCAGCCCGGCGTTGCGGAGTTCGACGACGAAGCCGTTGAGGAGATCGAGCATCAGACGGTCAGACGATCACTCGTCGACGGACAGTTCCTTCGCCGCCTTGGCGATGTCGGTCTGGTACTTCAGCAGCACGTTGAGCGTGTCCTTCGCAGTCTGCTCGTCGATGTTGTCGATGTTCAGGAGCATCAGCGTGCGCGCCCAGTCGAGCGTCTCCGACACGCTCGGTGCCTTCTTGAGGTCGAGCTGGCGGATCGAGCGCACGATGCGAGCGACCTGGTCGGCGAGGTGCTCGGTGATGTCGGGCACCTTGGCGAGCACGATCTCCTTCTCGCGCTCGAGCTGCGGGTAGTCGACGTGGAGGTACAGACACCGGCGCTTCAGCGCCTCGGACAGCTCGCGGGTGTTGTTCGAGGTGAGGAACACCAGCGGGATCTGCGTGGCGGTGATCGTGCCCAACTCGGGGATCGACACCTGGTAGTCGGAGAGGATCTCGAGCAGCAGTGCCTCGGTTTCGACCTCGACGCGATCGACCTCGTCGATCAGCAGCACGACCGGGTCGGTCGCAGTGATCGCTTCGAGCAGCGGACGGGTGAGCAGGAACTCGTCGGAGAAGATGTCGTCCTTGATCTCGGTCCAGTCCTCGGAGTTGTCGCCACGCTCGGTCTGGATGCGCAGGAGCTGCTTCTTGTAGTTCCACTCGTAGAGGGCTTTGCTCTCGTCGAGTCCCTCGTAGCACTGCAGGCGAATGAGGCGGGCATCGGTGATCTCGGCGATCGACTTCGCCAGCTGGGTCTTGCCCGTGCCGGCCGGGCCTTCGACGAGGACCGGCTTCTGCAGGCGGTCAGCGAGGTAGGCGACGCCGGCGATGCCCTCGTCGGCGAGATAGTTGACGTCGCGCAGGGCGTCGCGCACCGACTGCACACTCTCGAAGCGGTTGGTGGTGCTACCGGGCGCCCCGGCATCCGTGGTCGTCATGCCGACGACGCTACCCGGCGTCTTGACCCGCGGGTCAATTGGGGTGTCGTACGGTGGCGCCCATGCCCGGAACGTCGTTCGACCGTGTCGCCTCGATCTACGACGAGACCCGTGGCGGAGAACGGCGAGGCGACCGCTTCGCCGACTCGCTCGCTCCGTGGATCGTCGGCCCCCGCACGGTGGAGTTGGGGATCGGCACCGGCGTGATCGCCAACGGCTTGCAGCGACACGGCATCGACGTCGTCGGTGTCGACCTGAGCACCGCCATGATGCGACGCGCCGTGGGCCGGATCGGTGAGCGGGTGGCCGTCGCCGATGTGGATCGACTGCCGTTCGCTGACCACTCGCTCGACACGGCCTACTTCGTGTGGGTGCTCCACCTCGTCCACGATCCCCCGATCACCCTCGCCGAGGCGGCCCGGGTCGTTCGCCCCGGTGGTCGGGTCACCGCCATCACCTCCGACCGCGTCTACAGCCCCGACGACGAGATCGCGCCCATCATCGACGGCCTCGCCCCGCTGCGCCGGATGCGTCTCGATCACAACACCGTGGTTGCGTCGAGCCACCCCCATCTCGACCTCACCCACCGGGGCTTCACGACATGGGACGAGTTCGAGACCGCCCCCTCCGACGAGGCCGACGCCATCGAGCAACGCATCTACTCCTCGCTCTTCGACGTCGACGACGCAACGTGGACCAGCGTCGTCGAACCGGTGATCGCCGAGTTGCGGGCCCTCCCCGACCCCGACCGCCCCCGCCTGCGCCGCAACCGCCACCCCCTCCTCGTGTGGACTGTGACGCCGGGGGTCTGACCCCTGGCGTCACAGATGCACCGGCCGGGTGGGCGCGTCAGCACTAGCGTTCGCTCGGATGAGTGGACTGCTGCGGAGCAACGTCGTCGTTGCCAGCGGCACGGCCCTCTCCCGCATCACCGGGTTCCTCCGGTTGACGGTGCTGCTCTACGTGATCGGCCAGAGCGCGCTGTCGGATGCCTACCTGATCGCCAACGAGACCCCGAACATCGTCTACGACCTCCTCCTCGGTGGGCTGCTGTCGGCGACGCTGGTCCCGCTGTTCTCCACCTTCGTCGAGACCGACGACGACGACGCCACCAACGTCGTCCTCACCGTGTCGGTCGCGCTGATGGGCCTCCTGACCGTGGTCGCCGTCGTCGCCGCCCCGCTGATCTTCGGGCTCTACTCGGTCAACATCTCCGACGGGGTCGATCCCGACGTGTACCGCGAGGTCGGCACCACGCTGGCGCGGATCTTCCTGATCCAGATCCTCTTCTACGGCCTGGTCGGCCTCGCGAACGCGTTCTTGAACAGTCGCCGACGCTTCTTCGCGGCCGCGTGGGCACCGATCCTGCCGAACGTGATCATCATCGCCTTCCTGCTGTCACTGCCGAATCCCGGCTCGGCCGATTGGCAGCTCGAAGAGGTGCTGTCGAACGACCGACTGCGCTGGACGCTCGGCCTCGGCGCCACGGTGGGCATCGCTTCGATGGCGGCGGTGCTCGTCCCGGCGATGTTCGCCACCGGCTTCCGCTTCCGACCGAACTTCGACCTGAAGCACCCGGCGGTCCGCAAGCTGCTGTCGCTGTCGTTCTGGACGATCGGGTTCGTCGTCGCGAACCAGATCGCGCTCCTGGTGGTCCGGAACCTTGCCGCGCCCGGCTCGAGCGATGCGAGCGCATACATCACGGCGTTCACGTTCTTCGTCCTCCCGCACGGACTGCTGGCGGTGTCGATCGCCACGACGTTCCAGCCGGAGATGTCACGCTCGGTGGCGCGTCGCGACCGCAGCGGTTTCGTCGATCAGGCGTCGCTCGGGCTCCGGATGACGGCGCTGTTCACGATCCCCGCCGGCGTCGGCATCTTCGTGCTGCGACAACCGATCATCGGCGCGCTGCTGCAGCGCGGCGAGTTCGACGCCGCCGACGCCGACGCAGCCCAACGCGCCCTCGCCGGCCTCGCCCTCGGGCTCGGCGCGTTCTCGATCTACATGTTCGTGTTGCGCGGGTTCTACGCCCACAAGGACACCAAGACGCCGTTCAAGATCAACGTGGTGGAGAACCTGATCAACATCGTGCTCGCCTTCGTGCTCGTCGATCGCTACGGCGTGCTCGGCCTCGGCCTCGCGTTCGCACTCGCCTACGTGATCTCGTCGCTGTGGGGGATGCAGGTGCTCGGGTACAAGGTGCCCGGCTTCTCGGTCCGGTCGATCCTCACCAGCATCGCTCCGATGATCCTCGCTGCGGTCCTGATGGCCGAAGCCGTGTGGCTGGTCACCCAGCAGGTCGGTGGCAACAGCGGCACCGATGCCGTGGTGCGGCTGGTCGTCGGTGCGGTGGTCGGCGTGGTGGTCTACCTCGGGGTGCTCTTCGCGCTCGGCGTGCCCGAACTCGACGCCGTCCGCCGTCGCCTCCGCCGCTCCTGACACCAACCTCTCCCGTTTGCGCTGCATTCTGCGTGAGCCGGGCCACCCGAATCCTCACGCAAACGCAGAACTCAGGTGGGGAGGACGACGAGGTCGTCGCGGTGGACCACCTCGTGGTTGACACCGGCGGGGAGTTCGCCGGTTCGACGCCCGAGGACCGTACGGACCACCGGCGCGTCGACGGCGACCAGACCGCGGGCGAACACCCGTCCGGACAACCCGGCGATGTCGACGGTGTCGCCCACGACGAACCCACCGTCGGCAGCGAGGATTCCCGCCGGCAACAGACTGCTCGCACGTTCGGTCAGCGCCCGCTCGGCGCCCTCGTCGACTCGCAGTACACCGGTGACCTCCGATGCGAACGCGATCCACAGCTTGCGCGCCGACAGCGTCCGGTCGTGGGCCTCGAACGTGGTCCCGACGAGCTCGGCCGACGCCGCACCGGCCAGCACGTCGGGCCGAGCCGCACGGGCGATCACACTGCGGATCCCCGACCACGACGCCATCCGCGCCGCGGTCAGCTTCGAGGCCATGCCACCGCTCCCCCGCCCGCTGCCGCCGGCATCGGCCCTGATCGCCAGCAACGGATCTCCCGAGCGGACGAGTGGAATCAGCGTGGCCGACGGATCGCGACGGGGGTCGGCGGTGTACACGCCGTCCATGTCGGTGAGCAGCACGAGCACGTCGGCGCCGACGCTGTTCGCCACGAGCGCGGCCAGACGATCGTTGTCGCCGTAGCGCAACTCGTCGTTGGCGATCGCGTCGTTCTCGTTGACGACCGGCACGCAACCGAGCTCCAGCAGACGCTCGATCGTGCGGCGCGCATGCAGGTACTGCACCCGGTCGACGAAGTCGTGCGGGTCGAGCAGCACCTGGGCGCCGACCAGGCCGTGTCGGGCGAACTCCTGGTTGTAGGCCTCGACGAGGCGGCTCTGCCCGACGGCGGACAGCGCCTGCACCGTCTGCATGTCGGGTGGCCGACTGGCGAGGCCGAGCGCCGCCACCCCGGCGGCCACCGCACCCGACGACACCACGATCACCTCGTGGCCGTCACCACGCAGTCCCGCCACCTCGTCGGCCAGCTTGGCGAGCGCCACCAGGTCGACCGCGCCGCGGTCGTCGGTGATCGACGCGGTCCCGATCTTCGCCACCACACGCATTGCGAGCCCTCAGAGGTCCGGCGAGTAGGAGAAGCTGAACTCACCGATCCAGATCACGTCGCCCTCGCGGGCGCCCGCCTTGGCGAGCATCTTCGGCACGCCCAACCGCTCGAGGCGGTAGTCGATGTACGACAAGGCCTCGGGCGTGGTCACGTCGTTGAGCGCCACGACACGCTCGACGTCGCGCCCGAGCAGCCGGAACTCGCCATCGGCGATCCGTTCGACCGCCGCACCGCTCGCCTCGGGCCGCAGCACCACCACGCCCTCGCGCCACTCGGTCGCCTGGCGCACGTCGTGCACGCGCTGCGCCAACTGCCCGACCACCTCGGGTACGCCCTGGCCCGTGACCGACGACATGATCAGTCCGTCCCAGCCCATCTCGGCCAGCTCGTCGACCTGCACCGCATCGGCCTTCGTGCCGACCACGACGCGGGGGCGCTCCAGCAGCTCGGGGTCGTAGCTGCCGAGTTCGTGCAGCAGGATCCGCTCCTGTTCCTGCGGGCTCACGCCGTCCATCGAGGCGAGGTCGAGCAGCAGGCACAACACCCGGGCCCGCTCGACGTGGCGCAAGAATTGGTGGCCGAGGCCCCGACCCTCGCTCGCCCCTTCGATCAGCCCCGGGATGTCGGCGACGACGAAGTCGGTGTCCTCGTCGAGACGCACCACGCCGAGGTTGGGCTCCAGCGTGGTGAACGGGTAGTTCGCGATCTTCGGTTTGGCGGCCGAGATCACGCTGATGAAGGTCGACTTCCCGGCGTTCGGGAACCCGACGAGTGCAACGTCGGCCATCAAACGGAGCTCGAGTCGCAGCCACCGTTCCTCACCGTGCTCGCCCTGTTCGGCGAAGCTCGGCGCGCGTCGCTTGTTCGACAGGAACTTCGCGTTGCCCCGACCCCCGCGTCCACCGGCGGCGGCGAGCCAACGGTCGCCGTGGTTCACGAGCTCGGCGAGCACGTCACCGGTGTACATGTCGTACACCAACGTGCCCATCGGAACCGTGATCTCGAGCGATTCGCCCCGCCGTCCGTGGAGGTCCTTGCCCTTGCCGTGCACGCCGTCGGAGGCCCGCCGGTGCGGATGATCACGGAACGCCAGCAGCGACGAGACGTTGTGGTCGGCCACGAGCCACACGTCGCCGCCGTTGCCACCGTCACCGCCGTTGGGCCCACCCATCACCACCGGCCCCTCCCGACGGAAGCTGACGCATCCCGCGCCGCCATCACCGCCGCGGACGTTCAGTTGGCACTCGTCGACGAACTGCGACATTCACCGAAGGCTAACGCCGTCGGGCGAACCGCATCCCGTATCGTCGGCAGCATGTCTGATCTTCCGTTCCCAGACGCTGCTGCCGACCGGGCCGACCGGTGGGCTGCGACGATGACCGGGCACGGAACCGACGACATCGTGGTGGCTCATGCCGACTCCCACGCCGGGGTCGGCGAGGCCCGGGTTCGCAGCCGGCAGCACCGCGAAGAGGTCGACGACGCCACACTCGCCACCAACGCCACCCGGGCGCACGGGGCGGGCAACCGGGCGATCGACGAGGAACCCGACCCGTTCCGCACGTGTTTCGAACGCGACCGTGATCGCATCCTGCACGACTCGTCGTTCCGCCGTCTCGCCGGCAAGACGCAGGTGTTCGTGTTCCCCGACGATCACCAGCGCACCCGCATGACCCATGCGCTCGAGGTGGCGCAGGTCGCCCGGTCGGTCGCAGAGGCGCTGAGCCTCAACGTGCCGCTGGTCGAGGCGATGGCGCTCGGCCACGACTGCGGGCACGGCCCCGGTGGCCACGCGAGCGAGGACGCGTTGTCGCCGTACCTCGACGGCGGATTCGACCACGCACCGTGGGGCGCCGACGTGACGCTGCAACCGTTGAACCTCTGCGCCGAGACCCTCGACGGCATCCGCAACCACTCCTGGAGCCTCCCCGCCCCCCATACGCCGGAGGGTGAGGTCGTGTCGTGGGCCGACCGGATCGCGTACGTCTGTCACGACTTCGAAGACGCGGTCGCCGCCGGCATCGTCACCGCCGACATGCTCCCCGATGTGGTGGCCGAGCGCTGCGGCCGCGAACGCTCCGGCCAGCTCGGCACGTTCGTGCGGGCGATGGTGTCGGCGACGATCGCCACCGGTCGGATCGGGATGTCACCCGACATCGCCGAGGCGCTCGCCGAGTTCCGCCGTTTCAACTACGAGCACGTCTACCTGCGGCCGGCGAGCCAGCAGCAGGCGGCCGCGGTGGTGTCGCTGCTGCGAGCACTCGTCGAACACTATGCCGATCGGCCCCATGCGATCCCGAGCCAGACGAGCCGAGCAGCGCTCGGCGACGCCGCCGAGCACATCGACGCCGGAAGCGCCGGCGCCCTCCGGGCGGCGGTCGCCTATGTCGCGGGGATGACCGATCGTTTCGCGTGCCAGCAGGGCCTGGCACAGCTGTCGTGGGATCCGGCCAAACTGCCCCGGGGGATCGGGGTCGCCGGCATCGGTGCGTGACACCATCCGACACCCTGCCCGGGCGCGTGGGCACCAGATCCACGACTCGCAGCGCCCGGTCGCAGGCCGCTCAGAGAGCGAACGGCGAGTGGGTGCCGATGTACATCGCCCGGATCCCGAGTCCCATGATGAACAAGCTGCCGAGGCCGTAGAGCAGGTACACCTTGTCCTTCACGAACGGGCTCCCGCGGTAGCTGTAGAGGATGCCGACGGCAACGATGCAGCTGAACCCGTACAGCGCGTGGAACTGGTCGAGTTCCAACCCGTACCGATCGAGCATCATCACGCCGACGATGGCGATGGCGAACGCCGACAACTGCGCCACCACGGTCGCCCACCACAGTGGCCGTACCCGCAGGGCCGGCACGACGTGAGCAGTCAAGGCCCACACTCCGACGACCGCGTTCGACAGGATCAGGAACCACGCCAGCGTGCGATGGAAGTCGTACAGCGCCACGACCGGCAGACCGTCAGATGCCGCAGTCGTCGCCGCCGATGATCGCGGTGACGGTCGCGTCGTCCTCGACACCGGTGAGGAAGCCGCGCAGCGTGTCGTTCACCACGAACGACGGCGGCGTGAAGTCGTCTTCGGGGAAGATCTCGGCTGCCGGGTACGCCGCCCGCACGTCGACGACCCGCGAACCGATCGAGACACCACGGCTCGTGACCAGCCCGACCGGCTCGGCACCGATCTCGGCCTGGTCGCCGTAGGTGTAGCCGAAGAAGTGACGCCGGCCCTCGACCACGGTGGAGGCGTCGCCGAAGAGCAGCCTCAACACGCCCCACGACACCAGTCGGAGTTCGGTACCCGGGCACAACCCGATGCTGAACGGGTCGACCCAGCCGGTGTCGTTGGTCGGCTCGCCGAGGTAGGAGCTGATGTAGGCGATCACCCCATCGGGTTCGGCGCCGAAGCCGGCGGTGCCGATACCGTCACCGGTGAGCTCGAGCGCTTCGACCGCCGGATCGGCGACGGTGGTCGAGGGCTGGCTGATCGTGGTGGTCGTGGTGGCGATGGTGGTCGTGGGCGGGACCGTGGTGGTCGTCGTCGACGTGGTCGAGGTGCTCGGGGGCGTCGTGGTCGTGGGAAGCAACGTGAACTCGGTGGTCGACGTGCTCGCCGAGTCGTCCGAGCCGCCGCAGGAAGCCGCCGCGAGGCCGATCACCACGAGGGTCGGAAGCAGTCGCCGATTCATGCGGGACATCATGGTCCAGTCTTGCTCGTCCTGCAGGGATCTCGCGTGCAGGCCGCTCAGGACGGGCGGCTCGGCGGGTCGAACACCCAACCGGTGCGGTACGGCGGCGCGACATCGTGCTCGATGAACCACTCGACGCCGAACGCCTGCGCGAACGCTTCGTCGGGCATCTCGAGGAAGAACGACGTGTCCTCGATCTGGCTGCGGTGACATCGCATCGCCGCCCGCTTGGCGTCGAGGTGGGCACTCACGTCGACGGCGAGCGTGAGCTCGGCTTCGGGCATGCCCATCGGGTTGCCGTCGTCGGCCGGACCGTTGGGATCGAACTCGTCGGCGTCGTCGCCGCCCGGGGTCAGCGCGCCCGACTCCCGCACCGCTTCGATCATCCGGACGAAGGCGTCGCGGTTCATCGTTGCTTCGAGCACCCGGACCGACGGCACGAGCCGTTCGGCGACCAGACCGACCCGATGGACCGCGATGTGGTCGGGGTGGCCGTAGTTGCCGTGCCAGTCGTAGATCGTCAGTACGTCGGCCGATTCCTCACGGAGCACCTCCGCCAACCGGGCACCCGCCTCCTCGGGGTCGGCCCGATGGAAACTCGCCGGATCCGCATTCTGCTCCCACCCGGTCATGCCCGAGTCGCTGTAGCCCAGCCACACGATCCGATCGATGCCGAGTGCAGCCGCCGACGCCTCGGTCTCGGCCCGCCGACGATCGACGAGGCCCTCGTCGTCACCGAGATCGTCGGGCACCTCGCCGTGGTCGCCGTTGGTGGCCACCACCAGCACCACCCGGTGCCCCTCGGCGGCGGCGCGAGCGATCGTGCCCCCGGTGCTGATCACCTCGTCGTCGGGGTGAGCGTGGAAGCAGACGAGCGTGCCCATCAGGCGGTCGCAGGGTCCGCCTGTTTGACCGCTCCCGACGACTCCCATTCGGCGACGCGATCGGCGGGGATGCCCCACGCGGCGAGCACCTCGCGGGTGTGGGCCCCGGCGAAGGCCGGCGGGCTGGCCACTTCCGGCACGGTCCGGCTGAATCGTGGAGCCGGCGCCGGCTGCTGGGTTCCGGCCACCTCGATGAAGGTTCCCCGCTCGACGTTGTGCGGGTGTTCGGCGGCCTCGCTCATCGTGAGCACGGGGGCGAAGCACACGTCGGTCGTCTCCATGATCTCGCACCACTCCGTCCGGGTCTTCGTGGCGAAGAGCTCGGTGAGACGCGCCTTCAGCGCCGGCCACTCGGCCTTGTCCATCTGCTTGGCGAACTGCTCGTCGCCCTCGAGGCCGGTGAGCCGGAGCAGCTCGGCGTAGAACTGCGGCTCGATCGAGCCGAGCGAGATGTACTCGCCGTCGGCGCACCGGTAGACGTCGTAGAAGTGGGCGCCGGTGTCGAGCAGGTTGGTGCCTCGGGCGTTCTCGTCGTGCATCCCGATCGATTTGAACGCCCAGAACATCGACATCAGCACCGCGGCCCCATCGACCATCGCCGTGTCGACCACCTGCCCCTCCCCGCTGCGCTGCGCCTCGAGGAGCGCGCACACCACGCCGTAGGCGAGGAACATCCCTCCCCCGCCGAAGTCGCCGACCATGTTCAGCGGGGGCACCGGCGCCTCGCCCGCACGGCCGAAGTGCGCGAGCGCACCGGCGAGCGCGATGTAGTTGATGTCGTGGCCGGCGGCCTGTGCGTACGGCCCGTCCTGGCCCCACCCGGTCATCCGTCCGAACACGAGCTTGGGGTTGCGTGCCAGGCACTCGTCGGGGCCCACGCCGAGCCGCTCCATCACACCGGGGCGGAACCCCTCGATCAGCGCATCGGCCGACTCGACGAGGCTCAGGAGCGCGTCGACCCCGTCGGGGTGCTTCAGATCGATGGCGACGTTGCGGCGCCCGCGCAGCAACACGTCGAAGTGCGCCCCCTCCGGCAGCGGACCACGCACCGCTCCGGCGCGTTCGACCCGGATCACCTCCGCGCCCATGTCGGCGAGCAGCATCGCCGCGAACGGGCCGGGGCCGATGCCGGCGATCTCGATGATGCGGTATCCGGTGAGTGGTCCAGCCATGGTGGCTCCTTCGGGGCGTGCGGGTCGGAAGGGTCGGGCGGTCAGTGCTCGGAGGCGATGGCGGCGCGGATGTGGCCGCCGATCGCCTCCGCGAGTGTCGGCCACAACGGTTCGGGCATGTCGTGGCCCATGTCGGACAGCAGGAGGTACTTGGACCCGGCGACCAGTTCGGCGGTCCGCTCGCCGCCCTGCGGGGTGATCAAGGTGTCGTCGCGGCCGTGGATCACGAGCATCGGCACGTCGAGTGCGGCCAGTCCGGCGCTGCGGTCGCCGGTGGCGTAGATCGCTGCCAGCTGCCGGGTCGCGCCCTCCGGGTAGAAGCAGCGGTCGTACTGGGCCGCGGCGATCTCCTGGAGCGCGTCGGCGTCGTAGTACTTCTTCGACGCCCACACCTTGGAGTTCAACGACGCCGCGATGTAGTCGTCGCGATCGGGCGGCTGCGGCGCGAGCAACGCCTCGCGCGCCTCGGGGGTCGGTGCCCCCACGCGTGGGTCACCGGTGCTGCTCATGATCGAGGTGACGCTGGCGATGCGGGTCGGGTGCTCGATCGCCATGGTCTGCACGATCATCCCGCCCATCGAGTTCCCGGCGATGTGTGCCCGTTCGATGCCGAGATGGTCGAGCAGTCCGATGCCGTCGGCGGCCATGTCCGACAGCGTGTACGGCACCGGAGGGAGCGCCTCGCCGGCGAGCCCTGCTTTGAGGACCGCACCGGGCGACACGTGCTGACCGTCGAGTTTCGTCGACAGTCCGACATCGCGATTGTCGAACTGGATCACGAACAGGCCCTGCGCGGCGAGCTGGTCGATGTAGCCCTGGCGCCACGAGATCATCTGTGACGTGTATCCGCACACGGCGAGGAGCGCAGGATTGCCAGGATCTCCCGTGGTCCGGTACTCGAGTTCGATTCCCGTCGACAGCGCGGCGCGTGGCATGCCGGCGAGTGTTGCAGAAGGCCCGGTCCAGCGGTCAAACGGAGCGGTCCCGGATCGAGCGTCGTATCTTGGCGCCCATGGCCGAGACCCACCACGTGCACGCTCCTGGACGGGTCAACCTGATCGGCGACCACACCGACTACACCGGCGGACTCGTCTTTCCGATGGCGATCGACCGGGGGACCACGGTCGAGTACGTACCCCGGGCCGGACGGATCGACTTGCGCTCCGACGCCGACCCGGCAGTGGTGGTGCTCGACCTCCCGGTTCGCGTCGACCCGTCGCTGGTCCAGCCGGCGTGGGGCGCCTACGTCGCCGCGATGGCCCGGGAGGTCGGCTCGACGGATGGCATCGCCGGCACCGTCACCTCCGACATCCCGGCCGGCGCCGGTCTCTCGTCGAGCGCGGCGCTCGAGTGTGCGGTCGGGCTCGCGCTGGGCTTCGACGGAACGCCCACCGAACTGGCGCTCGCCGCCCAACGTGCCGAACACGCCGCCACGGGCGTGCCGACCGGGATCATGGACCAGCTGTGCATCGCCGCCGCGACGGCCGGGCACGCCACGATGATCGACTGTCACCACCTCGACATCACCCATGTGCCGATCCCCGACGACGTCGACATCGTGGTCGAGTTCGTGATGCACCGCCGGCTCGTCGGCTCGCCCTATGCCGACCGGGTGGCGGAGTGCGCGCAGGCGGAGTCGATCCTCGGCCCACTCCGGCTCGCCGATGCCGGCGACGTCGACGCCGCACGGGCGCAGCTCGACGAGATCCCGTTCCGGCGCGCTCGCCACGTCGTCACGGAGAACCAGCGCGTCCGTGACTTCGCCGCGGCGCTCGCCCGCGGCGACCACGCCGCGGCGGGCGCGGCGATGGTCGAGAGCCATCGCAGTCTCCGAGACGACTTCGACACGTCGACCCCGGAGATGGACGCCGCCGTCGAACGTCTCGTGAACTCCCCCGGCGTGTACGGGGCGCGGATGACCGGTGGCGGGTTCGGCGGCTGCGTCGTGGCGCTCAGCGAACCCGGCGCCCTCGAGACCGGCTGGCGCGTCCGCCCGTCCTCCGGGGCCCGTCGCCTCTGAGTCCTTCCGACCTCGGTCACCACCCGCTGGTCGCGGTGAGGAGCCTGGCGATCGCCTCGGGGGTGCGGATCCCCCACCAGAACAGATCACGTCCGTCCACCCGGACGACACGGGCCTCGGGCATCGCCGATCGGATCTCGTCGAGGTGGTGTTCGGCGAAGTCGTAGGGCTCGCTGGGGATCAGCGCCAGATCCGGCGCCGCCGATGCCACCTCGTCCAGCTCGACGACCGGGTAGCGGCCCCCGTCTGCGGTCACGAGGTCGACGCCGACGTGCCCGAGCACCGACGCCCCGTAGGTTCCCGCGCCGATCGACATCCACGGGCGGCGCCAGATCGGAACGAATGCCAGGTGCCGTGGGCCGACCGCCGGCGGTGGCACCGCCTGGGAGGTGCCGACCGATCCGACCAGCGCACGCAGATCCTCGACCAGCGCCATCGCATCGGCGATGGATGTCACGTCGCTCACCTGGACCCTGATGCCCCGCGCGAGCAGGGCATCGTGATCCTCGAGCCGGTTCTCCTCGCGGTCGATCACCACGACATCGGGATCCAGCGACACGATCGCATCGAGGTCGGGGTTCTTCGTGCCGCCGACGTGAGGGATCGACGGCTGCTCGCAGAAGCGGGTACAGGCGATCACGTCGGCGCCGAGCGCGAGCAGCGTCTCGGTTGCCGAGGGCACGAGGCTGACGATGCGCACCGGATTCACCTTCCGAGCAACCGCTGCTTCTGTCGTTCGAACTCGTCGGCGGTCAACGTGCCCCGCAGCAGCATCGACTCGAGCCGCTCCAGCTGGCCTGCCACGTCGACGACGGTGTCGGCACCCAGGCGGGCGCGCCGTGCATCCATCTCGGCGTGGATCACCCGCTGCACCCGGTCGGGTTGTCGGATGTCGGTGAAGTGCTGCTGACCGGACTCGCCGCCGGACTCGATCAACAGGTCGCCTGCGCCGACCAGCCGCTCCAGCAGGCCCTGGCTGAAGTGCACCGTGTTGACGCGATCGAGCGGCACCTCGACCCCGCGTTTGGCGAGCAGCCCGGTCCGGAAGATGATCCTCCGGCTGGTGATGACGAAGTGCGTCGTCAGCCACTTCGAGTAGCGGATCACGAGCCAGGTCGCAGTGAACGCGAGCGCCACGATCGCCGCCCACGACGCCGTCGTTCGCGCCGTCGTGCCCGCATCGGTGAACAGCAGCGTGGCCACGGCGGCAGCGATCGCCAGCACGAGCGCCGACGCCGGCGCGGCGAGAAACCACCAGTGGGGGTGCAGGTCGACGGTCACGGACTCCTGATCATCGAGCAGGCGACGTGGATAGACCATGGCGTTCAGTCGCCGTGATGATCCGACACGGTCATCCGGATCCTCAGGGCGTCGATGGCGTAGCCGTCCATCGAGAGCACTTCGAACTCGCCGATGTCGGTCCGGATCCGGTCGCCCGCCGCCGGAATCTCGTCGAGCGCGTCGATCACGTACCCGGCGACGGTCTGCCAGTCGCCATCCGGCAGCGCCACACCGGTGCACTCCTCGAAGACCTCGACGCGGGTGGTGCCGTTCATCCGGTAGCTGCCATCGGCAAGTCGCTCGCAGTCGCCCAGACGCCGGTCGGACTCGTCGTCGAAGTCGCCGATCAGTTCCTCGATCACATCTTCGAGTGTGACCAGCCCGAGCACGAGCCCGTGCTCGTCGACCACCAGCGCGATGTGATGCCGCTGCGTGCGCATCTCGAGCAGCAGGTCCTCCAGGCCATGATGCTCGGGCGTCACCATGATCGGACGGGCGATGCTGCCTGCCGGCGTGGTCTGCCACGTCCCGTGCTCGAGCCGGATGACGTCCTTCGCGTGAACGAAGCCACGAACATGATCGAGATCACCCTCGTGCACCACGATGCGTGTGCGTCCCGTGCGATGCGCCTCTTCCGCGATGACCGCGGCGGTGGCGTCGGCGCTGACGGCGATGATGTCGCGACGGATCGTCATGGCATCGGCAGCCGTGAGACCCGAGAGCTCGAGCGATCGAGCCAGCAGTTCGTGTTCGTCGGCAGCGATCCCGCCCTGGCCCGCCGACTCTTCGATCAGCAGCAGCAGGTCGCTCGGCGAGTGCGCCATCGCGCGCTCGTCCTGCGGCTCGACGCCGACGAGTCGGACGACGACGTTGGCGAGCCAGTTCATCAGCCGGATGATCGGACGGAACACCCGAGCGAAGAGCCGGAAGGGTCGGGCCAGCAGCAGCGACGACCGTTCGGGGTGGGCGATCGCCCACGACTTCGGTGCCATCTCGCCCACGACCATGTGGAGGAAGACGACGATCGAGAGCGCGATCGCGAAGGCGATCAGATGGCTCGCGGTGTCGGAGAGCGTGAAGAACTCGCCGAGCACCCCTTCGATGATGCTCGCCACCGCCGGCTCGGCCACCGCACCGAGGCCGAGCGAGCACATCGTGATCCCCAGCTGAGCCCCGGCGAGCATCAGCGTCAGCTCGCGCAGCCCTGCAAGCGCATGTTTCGCCCGCTTGTCGCCTTCGGCCGCCAACTGCTCGATCCGGGAGCGGCGCGACGCGAGCAGCGCGAACTCCGCGGCGACGAAGAACCCGTTGAAGGCGAGCAGCACGACGGCCAGCCCCAGGCTCGTCCAGTTGACGACGATGCCCTCGGTGGCGGCGATCACGAGTCACCGCCGTTGCGCTGGCGAGAGCGGTCGTCGTCGCCGTCGTGCAGTTCTGCGTCGGGGTCGACCTGGAGCTGGAGCCGTTGAATCGCGAACCCGTCGACGTCGAGGACCTCGATCAGGATGCCGTCGACCACGAATGCCTCGCCGACCGATGGAATGTGCTCGAGCCGCTCGAGTACGAGCCCGGCGACCGTGTCGTACTCGCCGTCGGGGAGGTCGAACCCGGTGATCCGCTCGATCTCGTCGGGACGCGAACTCGCAGCGATCGACCACACCCCGGGCTCGACCTCGACGTGCTCGCCCGGAGCGCTCGGGTCGTACTCGTCCTCGATGTCGCCGACCAGTTCCTCGACGATGTCCTCGAGGGTCACCACGCCGGCCGGACCGCCGTACTCGTCGATCACGATCGCCATCTCGGTGGCGTGCTCGCGTAGTTCCGCCAACACGACACTGAGACCGGCCGCCTCGGGCACCGCGAGGATCTCGTGGACCAGCGTGCCGACGCTGGTGGTGTCGTACTCGCTGCGGGCCACGCCGAGCAGGTCCTTGGCGTGCACGATGCCGAACACCTGGTCGTCGTCGTCGACGACCGGGAACCGTGAGTGGTTCGACGACATCAGCTCGCGCAGGTCGGCGGCGGTGGCTCCGACATCGATCGTGACGACACGATTCCAGGGGACCATCGCATCGGAGGCTTCGAGATCGCCGAAGTCGATCGCCCGTTCCAACAACTGCGCCTGCAGCATCGTGAGATGCCCGCTCTCGGCCGACGAATCGACGATCAGGTCGAGTTCCTCGGTCGACACGCCACCGATCAGCTCCTCGACGGGCTCGACGCCGACGAGACGGAGCAGCCGGTTGGCGGCGCCGTCGAACAACCGGATCACGGGGCCGGCCACGCGCATGAACAGCCACGTGGACGGCGCGAGCCGACGAGCGACCGGCTCGGGGCGGGCGATGGCCAGGTTCTTCGGTGCGAGCTCTCCGAAGACCATCTGCGCCATGGTGGCGAAGACGAGGGCGACCGCGAGCGAGATCGCGATCGATGCCTGTTCGGGCACACCGGTCGCCTCGAACACGGGTGCGAGCACCGATGCGATCGCCGGTTCGGCGATGAACCCGAGCACCAGCGAGGTGACGGTGATGCCCAACTGTGCACCGGAGAGCATGAAGCTCAGGCGTTTGTGGACCTGGATCGCGCGCTTGGCGCGGCGATCGCCTTCCTCGGCCTGCTCGACGAACCGGCTCCGACGTGCCGCCACGAAGGCGAACTCGACAGCCACGAAGTACCCGTTCGCGGCGATCAAGGCAACGACACCGATCAGCCCGAGAGCAGTCAGCACGGCGTCAACTTCGTTTTCGGTCGGCGGACATGGGTGACCCGATGTTATCCAGGCGGCGCGCCGTCTGCGGCGACGCAACCGGTCGCCGGCTGCGACCCCTGCCGCGCCTACGCTCGTGGGCTGCGGGAACCCAGCGGTGAAAGGAGACGTGGAGATGGTGACGGGCACGCCACCCCACGGCGCACACTCCACTCGAGCGGGCGGATCGCTGCCCGGCGGGCGCAGCCTGTTCGTCATCACCTTCGTCCACGCAGTGGCCGAGTTCTCCGCGTGGATCGCCGTGCTGGTCGTGGCGTTCGACCAAGGCGGCGCGGCCGCGACCGGACTCGCCGTCGCAGTGCAGCTGATCCCCGCCGCTCTCCTCGCTCCCGTGGTCACCGCCGCCGGCGACCGGTTTCCTCGACATCTCGTGCTGGTGACGGCGTTCACGGCACTCGCCGCATCGGCACTCGGCCTGGCGATCCTGCTTGCCGCCGACGCACCGCTGATCGCGATCTACGTCCTCGCCGCGGCGTTCACGGTCGCGCTCTGCTCGACGCCGGGCACGGTCGCGAGCCTGCTGGTGCACCACGCGCGCACACCACTCGAACTGATGCACTGGAACGTCGCCCAGTCCTTCGTCCGAGCCGCGGGCAGCCTGCTCGGACCGCTCCTGACCGCAGTCGCGCTCGCGGTGGCGACACCGGCGGCGGTGTTCGTCGGACTGAGCGTCATCTGCGCCGCCGCGGCTGCCACGATCGCACTCCGGCTCCCGCCCGACGATCGACTGCCGTCGAACCTCCGGTTGCCCACGATCCTGCACGATTCGGTCGAGGGTCTGCGCTACGTGGCGTCGACGCCGGGCCCTCGGAACACGATCGCGTTCATCGCCGCGTCCGAGGTGCTGATGGGCGCCCTCGACGTCGTGTTCGTCGCGGTGGCCTTCGATCAACTCGGCCTCGGCGGGAGCGCCACCGCCCTGATCGCCACCGCGTTCGCCGCCGGGGCGCTCATGGGTTCGGTGTGGGCGAGTCGCCGCATCCGATGGAGGCTGACCACGTTCATCACCGGCGGCGTGCTCCTGGCGACGCTGCCGGTCACCGTGCTGGGCGAGCCCAGCAGGATCGGCGTGGTCATGATGCTCGTCGCGCTACTCGGCAGCGGCCACGCGTTGGTGGAGATCGGAACCCACACCCTGCTTCAGCGCACCAGCTCCGAGCGGATGACGAGCCGATCGTTCGGCGTACTCGACTCGTCGTCACTCGCCGCCGCCGCCGTCGGTGCCACCGTGGCGGGTGTGGTCATCGACGACAACGATCTCACCGTGACCGTGGTGGCCATCGGGTGCATCTCGGCAGCGGTGCTCCTCGCCGGTGCGTCGGCGCTGCGTGCCACCGAACGTCGGACGCAGTCGGTCGACACCGCGCTCGTCGATCAGCTCCGCACGGTCTCGTTCCTCGATCGGTTGCCCTTGCCCACACTCGAACGGCTCGCCACCGGGCTCGAACGCCGATCCGTGGACGCCGGAGAGCGGCTCATCGTGCAAGGAGAGCCTGGTCGGGACTTCTTCGTCCTCCTCGACGGTTCGGCCGAGGTGACGATCGACGGTTCGGTCGTCGGGACGCTCGTGGCGCCCGCGTCGTTCGGTGAGGTCGCTCTGCTCCACGACGATGTGCGCACCGCCACGGTCACCACCACCACGCCGTGCGAGTTGGCGGTGATCGACCAGCACCACTTCCTCGAAGCCGTCGAACGAACCGCCTCGAGCCACCGTGAGGCGCTCGCCGTGGCACAGCAGTACCGGCGACCCACCAACGGCTAGTGTCTCGCCACATGTCCGCCTTCCACGAGTTCGAAATGACCTCGATCACCGGGGAGCAGGTCTCCTTCGATCAGTTCAGGAACCAGCTCTGTCTGATCGTCAACGTCGCGAGCGCTTGAGGCCTCACTCCTCAGTACGCAGGTCTGCGTGCGCTCCACGACGACAACGACGACGTGACCGTCCTCGGTTTCCCGTGCAACCAGTTCGCTGGGCAGGAGCCCGGCACCGACGCCGAAATTCTCGAGTTCGCCACGTCGAAGTACGGCGTGACGTTTCCGATGTTCCACAAGATCGAGGTGAACGGCCCCGATGCTGCCCCGCTCTACAAGTGGCTGAAATCCGAGCAGCCCGGTGATGGCGACAGCGCCGAGATCACCTGGAACTTCGAGAAGTTCCTCGTCGACGCCAACGGCAACGTGGTCGAACGATTCGGCCCCCAGACCACGCCGGAACAGGTCGCCGAGGTTCTCGACGCCTACCGCTGACGCGGCGGGCCGACGTCGAAGGGCGACGCCGTGACGATCCGCTTCACCCGCAACGAACGGCCCACCGTGGGCGTCGAGATGGAGCTCAACGTGGTCGACCCGACTTCGGGAGCGCTCGTGTCTGCGGCCAACGAGCTCCTCGCCGACCTCGGCGTCGGACACCCGGGCGGCGAGCATCCGAAGGCGAAGCACGAGCTGTTCCAGAGCACGATCGAGGTGATCACCGGCGTCTGCGAGACGCCTGCCGACGCCCGCCTCGACCTCCAGGCCAGTATCGGTGAACTCCGCGCTGCCTGCAGCGAACGGGGGCTGACGCTGATCTCCTCCGGCACCCACCCGTTCTCCCTCGCCCGTGAGCAACAGATCAGTCCCGCCCAGCGCTACCACGACCTGATCGAGTCGATGCAGTGGCCGGCACGACGCCTCCTGATCTGCGGCCTCCACGTGCACGTCGGTGTGCGTGACGGCGCCCGGGCGATCGCCATCATCAACGAGCTGCGCCGACACCTCCCGATCTTCCTCGCGCTCTCGTCGTCGAGCCCGTACTTCGAAGGCGAGGACTCCGGGCTCGCGTCGGCGCGCTCGAAGGTGTTCGAGTCACTGCCCACCGCAGGGCTCCCGCCCCCGTTGGCGGACTGGGACGACTTCGAGACGTTCATGTCCACGCTGCTGGATTCCCGGTGCATCAGTTCGATCCGCGAGGTGTGGTGGGACATCCGTCCGCATCCCGACTTCGGCACCATCGAGTTCCGGATGTGCGACGCCACCCCGACCGTGCGTGAATCGGTGGCGCTGGCCGCCCTTGCGCAGACACTCGTGGTGTGGTGCGATCGCCGAATCGACGAAGGCGGCCTCCCTCCTGCCGCGCGTGAATGGACCGTGCGCGAGAACCGCTGGCTGGCGGCGCGGTTCGGCGTCGATGCCGAGCTGATCGTCGAACATCCGGAGCAGGGTCGTCCGGAGCGCCGCCCGGTGCGCGACCTCGTCGCCGACCTGCACACCCGACTCGCCCCGATCGCCGACGAACTCGGCAGTCGCGCCGAACTCGACGACCTGCTGGTCGTCCTGGAGCGCGGTTCGGGAGCAATCCGTCAACGAAGGGTCGTGGAGCGCGGCGGTACGCTCGGCGACGTGGTGCATCACCTCGCCGACAGCCTCGCCACCGACACGATCGCATGACCGCCGTCGACCACTCCGCGACGACCGGGCCGACAACGCTCGACGCGTGGCTCGCCGAACACGGCGAGGGTCTGGTTGCGCTGCGGCGCAACATGCATGCACACCCGGAGCTGAGCGGCGAGGAGTACGCGACCACCGAACTCGTCGCCGAACGACTCGAACTGGCCGGTCTGAAACCTCGCCGCCTCGCGGTCGGTACCGGCCTCGTGTGCGACCTGGAACCGGCGTCGCCCGGCGGCAGCGGCGTCATCGCGCTGCGGGCCGATCTCGACGCCCTGGCGATGGCCGACGAGAAGTCGGTGCCCTACGCGAGTCGGAATCCCGGCGTGGCTCACGCCTGCGGACACGATGTCCACACCGCCGTCGTCCTCGGTGCCGCGCTCTATTTCGCACACCACCTCGACCAGCTCGCGGGCCCCGTGCGGTTCGTGTTCCAGCCGGCAGAGGAACGGGTCCCCGGCGGCGCGCTCGACGTGATCGACGACGGCGGGATCGACGATCTCGACGCAATCGTCGGTGTCCACTGCGAACCGAAGCTCGACGTCGGCACGATCGGGCTCCGGTCGGGCGCGATCTCGTCCGCTGCCGACATGGCCAGCATCACACTCACCGGGCCCGGTGGCCACACCGCTCGTCCCGAGCTCACCGTCGATCTCGTCACGCTCGCCGCCCGCGTCGTCGCCGAGTTGCCGGCGAGGGTTGCAGCCCGGCTCGACGAGCTCGGCGAGCACGCCGACGAGACGCTCGGTGCCGGCGCCGTCAAGCTCGTGTTCGGATCGATCCACGGCGGTGACGCCGCCAACGTGATTCCCACCCAGGTCGAGCTCAAGGCATCGATTCGGACACCGTCGCTCCCGGTGTGGGAACTCCTCCCCCGCCTCGTCGACGACGAGATCCACGCCATCGTCGACGCCACCGGCGCCGAGGTGCAGGTCGACTACACCCACGGGGTGCCACCGGTGGTGAACGATGCCACGGTCACCGACACGGTGCGACGCGCCGGCGAGACGGCCGTCGGCGCAGCGTCGGTCGTCACGGTCGAGCAGAGCTGGGGCGGCGACGACTTCGCCTGGTTCACGCGTGAGGTGCCAGGCACCTACGTGCGCCTCGGCGTGCGCGATCCGGCCGGCCCGACCCTCGATCTGCATGCCGGACACTTCGATGTCGACGAACGGGCGATTGCCCTCGGGGTGCGGCTCCTCGTCGAGACGGTGCACGAGTTCCACGGCGGCACGCGAAGCTCGTGACCGGCCAGGTGTGGGTGTTCGGGTACGGCTCGCTCGTCTCGCCGAGCTCGCTCGAGTCGACGATCGGTCGCCCGGTCACCCCGGCCGATCGCCTGGTCGCCCATCTCGATGGCTACGGACGCCGATGGAACTACGGGTCGATGCACCTTCGGGGTGATTGGTTCCACGACGGCAACGACGTGCGCCAAGGGCTCGTGGTGTCGCTCGGGCTGGTCGCCGCCGACGCCGAGTCGTGCAACGGCGTGGCCGTCCGGGTCACCGATGCCGAACTGGCGTCGCTCGACTGGCGCGAACGCGACTACGAGCGCACCGACGTCACCGACCGGATCCAGGCCGACGGGTTCGGTGCCGGCGACCGGATCGTGACCTATGTGCCGAGGCCCAGCGCGATCGAACGCTACGAGCAGGCCCGCGACGAGCGGCGAGCCGGTGTCAGGCGTTCGTACTGGGATCTCGTCGCCGCGGCGTTCGCCGCGCTCGGCGACGACCACGTCGAGGTGTATCAGCGCACGCCGTCACCGGATGTCCCGGTGGTCGACATGTCACTCTCGATGATCGGTTGACGCCGGCAGCGCCACCAGCTCCGACCACAGCGCATCGACCTGCTCGATCAGCGCGTCTCGGTCGCCGCCGTTGTCGATCACGTGGGTGGCCGAAGCGTTTCGTTCCTCGCGGCTGATCTGGCTGCCGATCCGCGCGCGGGCGTCGGCCTCGTCCATTCCACGCTGCTCCACGAGCCGCTGGACCGCGACGTCGACGGGGATGTCGACGACGATCGTGGCGGACAGGCCCGTGCGCGGGTTCTCGCCGAGCAGCGGGAAGTCGAGGACCACGACCCGATCGGTGCCGCGATGGACGTCGATCTGGCGCTGGATCTCGTCCTGCATCGCCGGGTGCACGATGCCGTTGAGATCCTTCAGCGCGGCCTCGTCGTTGAACACGATCGCCGCGACGGCTGCCCGGTCGAGCGAGCCGTCGTCGCGGATGATCTGCGGGCCGAAACGTTCGGCCATCGCCTGGAGCACGGGGCTCCCGGGCGACTGGAGGTCACGAGCGATCTGATCGGCGTCGACGATGGCGGCACCGCGCTCGGCCAGCATGGCCGACACGGTCGACTTGCCCGCCCCGATGCCTCCGGTCAGACCGACCAGGATCACTCGCCGGGGGCTTCCTCCGTGGCGTCGACCTCGACGACCTCGACGACCTCGGCCGGCTCGGCGGCATCGACGACTTCGACCGGCTCGGTTCCGGCGCCTTCGCCGCCCTCGCCGTAGTACTCGGACCATGCGGCCTCGGCCTCGGCCGATGCTTCGCCCTGGATCCAGTTGCCGGCGGAGTCGACCTCGAAGTGCTCGCGGTACTCGGCGGCGAGTTCGCCACCTTCGGCGGCCTGCTTGATCGACAGGCTGATGCGGCGGCGGGCGAGGTCGAGATCGATGATCTTCACCCACAGCTCCTCACCGGGGGTGACGACCTGCTCGGGGCTGTCGACGTGGTGCGCCGACATCTCCGAGATGTGCACGAGGCCTTCGATGCCCTCGCCGACCTGGACGAACGCACCGAACTGGACCAGCTTGGTGACCCGGCCGTACACGAGCTGCTCGACCTGGTGGCCTTCGGCGAACTCCTGCCACGGATCCTGCTGGGTGGCCTTCAGCGAGAGGCTGATGCGCTCGCGGCTGAAGTCGACGTCGAGGACCTGCACCTTGACCGGGTCGCCGACGGCGACGACCGATCCGGGGTGGTCGACGTGCTTCCACGACAGCTCGCTGACATGGATGAGCCCGTCCATGCCGCCGAGATCGACGAATGCGCCGAACGAGACGACCGAGGAGATCGTGCCTTCGCGGACCTCGCCGACCTTGAGGTTGTTGAGGAACTGGTCGCGGGTCTCCTTCTGGTTCTCTTCCAGGTAGGCGCGACGGGACAGGACCACGTTGTTGCGGTTCTTGTCGAGTTCGATGATCTTGCAGTGCACGGTCTCGCCGATGTACGGGGCGAGGTCGCGGACCCGGCGCAGCTCGACGAGCGATGCGGGCAGGAAGCCGCGCAGGCCGATGTCGACGATCAGGCCGCCCTTGACGACCTCGATGACCGGGCCGGACACGACGGCGTCGGCTTCCTTCTTGGCCTCGATGTCGCCCCATGCCCGCTCGTACTGCGCCCGCTTCTTCGACAGGAGCAGGCGCCCTTCCTTGTCCTCCTTGGTGAGGACGAGCGCCTCGACGCGCTCTCCGAGCGAGACGACCTCGGACGGGTCGACGTCGTTGCGGATGCTCAGCTCACGCGACGGGATGACACCCTCGCTCTTGTAGCCGATGTCGAGCAGGACCTCGTCCTTGTCGATCTTGACGACGGTGCCGTTGACCATCTGGCCGTCTTCGACGGTGACCATCGTGCCGTCGATCGCATCGGCGAACGACATGCCGAGATCGTCGGACACGATCTCACGGGGGGTGTAGACGCCCTCGTCGTCGAAGGTTCCCATCTGGTTGGTGGGAGACTCGGAGGTGGTTGCGGTGTCGGACAAGGGACGGACTGCTTTCGAAAACGGTGATGTGAGTGGATGGACAGGCGCGCCGCTTGCACGACGCAGCGGACCATGGTATCAGCCCCGGGCCCAATCCGAAATGTGCGCCACCGACCCGCCCAAACCCCGAAATCTGCCTGAGATGTCGCGTCGGGCGCGCAGATCCAGGCATTTTTCGGGGTTCAGGCGCGGCGATGGGCGATGACGAGGAACTCGGGGGACTCGGTCGTCGGGGGGTCGGTGCCGTAGGCGCCGGGTTCGACACTTGCGATCGACTCGACGACCAACCCGTGGGCACCGAGCAGCAGGCGCAGTTCGCGCGGCGTGTAGCAGCCGGTCCAGAGGTCGGCCGATCGGACCGCGCCGCTCTCCGAGCGGATCTCGGTGATCTCGTGGGACACCCCCGTCTCCGCATCGAAGTCGGCATCGTCGTGGTACTTCACCGCGAAGTAGGCATTGAACGCGCTGAGCGCCAGCCGCCCGCCCGGCCGCAGCGCCCGGGCCATCCCGGCGACCACCGCGCCGTCGTCGCCATCGGCGGTCATCATCCCGAACGCTCCCTGGCAGAGGCAGATCACCGCATCGAACTCGCCGTCGAACCCCATCGTCCGAGCATCACCGCGCTCGAAACTCGCGAGCGATGAGCGAACGCCCCGCATCTGGGGCTCTCGCTCATCGCTTGGACGGCTCGCTCGGGCGATGTCGATGAAGCGCTGGCTGATGTCGATGCCGTGGACTGCGATGCCCCGTCGGGCGAGTTCGAGCGCGTGCCGACCGGTGCCACAGCCCACATCGAGCACCCGCTGCCCGGGCACGAGTTCGAGGGCGGCGACGACGTGATCGACCTCCTGCACGGTCCCCTTCGTGTGCGCGTACCGGTCGTACGCCGAACCCATGTGATCGGCGAGGTCCTCGAACCAGTGGTCGCGCGCCGTCATGGACGTTCAGCCGTCCGGCTGGTCGGCCGCGAGGTCCGAGGCGTAGCTCTGTTCGATGAACTCGCGGGCGACGGCGGCGTCGATGTCGATGAGGCCCTGCGCGTTGAGCATGTCGATCCCGTCGGGCGCCTCGGCGAGATCGTCCCAGCTGTCGGGATCCCAGACCTTGCCGCGACGGAAGGCCTTCGCACAGTGCATGAAGACTTCGTCAGTCCGCACGACGATCGCGGTGGTCGGGCGCCGCAACTCCTCGCTCCACAGGTCGAGGACGCGGTCATCGGTCGTCAACCAGGCCGGACCGTTCACCCGCAGTGTCTCGTCCTTGCCCGGCACGACCACCAGCAGCCCGGCGCGTCCGGTGGCCACGATCGCTCGCAGGCTGTCGATCAGGTTGTTCCCGTTCAGGTCGGGGATCGCCACGTGACGCTCGTCGAGCACCCGCACGAACCCGGGTGGGCCACCACGGGGCGACACGTCGAGGCCCCCGTCGGCGCCGACGGTCCCGATCAGCGCGAACGGGGACATCGCGATCAACCCGGCGCTCGCATCGTCGAGGATCGACATCTTCTTGGCGGCGACGAGCCCGCTCGGAGCTCGATACAACTCGGCGAGGCGTTCCTCGCTGTCGACGATCGATCCGATCGGTGGTTGATCGGTCATGGCTACCTCCTGATCATCCCGTCGCCCCGGCCGCCGTCGGCTGGGGCCTGACGCCTGCTGTGACTCACCCCTTCGCGGAAGCCCACGTGTCGCCCCACGAGACGTTCACCTCGAGCGGAACGTCGAGCTCGGCTGCGTCGTGCATCAACCCGACCACCAGGTCGCCGACGACGTCGTGTTCATCCTCGGGCACCTCGACGATCACCTCGTCGTGGACCTGGAGCACGATGCGGCTGTCGTACTCCCCCGCCACCAGCGCCGCATCGATGTTGACCAGCGCGACCTTGAAGATGTCGGCAGCGAGGCCTTGGATACCGGCGTTCATCGCCTGCCGCTCGCCGGCCTGACGCACACGGAAGTTCGAGTTCATCAGCTCGGGGATCGGGCGCCGGCGCCCGAAGAGCGTCTCGGTGTAGCCGCGCTCGTGGGCCTCGACGACCGTCCGGTCCATGTAGTTCTTCACGTTGGGAAACGCCACGAAGTACGCATCGAGGATGACCGCTGCCTCCTCGGTGGGGATGTTGAGTCGCTGCCCGAGCCCGTAGGCCTCCATGCCGTAGGCGAGACCGTACGAGACCATCTTCGCCTTCGATCGCTGCTCGACCGTGACCGAGGCCGGGTCGACCCCGAACACACGGGCCGCGGTCGCATTGTGGATGTCCTGGCCACTCGTGAAGGCGTCGATCAGACCGGGATCCTTCGCGAGGTGGGCGATGCAGCGCAGCTCGATCTGGTTGTAGTCGGCCACGAGCAGCGTGGTGCCTGGAGCCGGGACGAAGGCCTTGCGGAACTGACGGCCCTCGTCGGTGCGAACCGGGATGTTGTGGAGGTTGGGCTGGTCGGAGGAGAGACGTCCGGTCCGTGCCACGGTCTGGTTGAACGTCGCGTGGATCCGCCCGTCGTCGGCGACCTCCGCGAGCAGGCCCTCGCCGTAGGTGCTGCGCAGCTTCTCGACCTCGCGGTAGCGCATCAGCGGCCCGAGGAACTCGGGCCACTGGTCCTTGATCTTCTCGAGCGTCGCGGCGTCCGTGGAGTATCCGGTCTTGGTCTTCTTCCCCGGCGCCAACCCGCGTTCGTCGTAGAGGATCTCGCGCAGCTGCTTGGGTGAGTTGAGATTGAGATCGTCGCGGCCGGCGACCTCGCGCAACTGGGCCTGCAGTGTCGTCACCTCGTCGGACAGGCGTTTGCCGAGCGCGCGGAGTTCGTCGACGTCGACCCCGATGCCGACGTGCTCCATCTTGGCGAGCACGAGCACGAGCGGGTTCTCGATCGTGCGGTAGAGCTCGGCCATCCCCTGGGCCTCCATGCTGGCCACGATCGGTTCGGCGAGGGCGTGCACGGCGAGGGCATCGCGAGCCGCCAACTCGGCGTCGCCGAGCGAGGTGCCGTCGAGATCGAGCTGACCGCTGCCGGCCGCATCGTCGGACGGTCGGGCGAACTTCGTGTACTTCTCGATCAGGTCGGGCAGGGTGTACCTCGCCTCGGCCGGGTCGATCAGATACGCCGCGATCGCCGTGTCGAGCGTGAGACCGCGCAGCTCGACGTCGAACTCCAGCAGCGAGCGCATCAGCGGTTTGACGTTGTGTCCGTGCAGGTCGGTGTGCCTGCCGAGCGCCGATCGCACGGCATCGTCGGCGAGCACGTCGGCGGGGATCCACAACACGTCGGCGACCGACGCGTCGGCCACCACGGCGATCCCGGCGAGCGGGCTGCGCCCTGGTTCGCCGACCCAGGTGGCTGCGACGTCGAGTGTCGGCAGCGACGAGATCACGCTGGCGGCCTCGGCCGCCGAGGCCGCTGTCGTCACTTCGGCGACGATTTCAGCTCGCTCCTCGGTGGGTCCGAGATCGACGGACGTTCCCATCGCCGACAGCGCCTCGTCGAGTCGGCCGGCCAACGTACGGAACTCGAGGAAGTCGAACAGCCGCCCCAGTTCCTCGGCGTTCGGCGTCACCTCGAGTGAATCGATGTCGAACTGGATCGGAGCGTCGTGACGCAGCAGCATCAGGTCGAGATTCTTGCGGGCCCGCTCCTCGTGCTCGGCGAGGTTGGAGCGCAGCTTCGGTGTCTGTTCGTCGACGTGGGCGAAGATGCCGTCGAGGCCGCCGTAGGTGTTGATCAGCTTGGCCGCCGTCTTCTCCCCGACACCGGGGACGCCCGGCAGATTGTCGCTGTTGTCGCCGCGCAGTGCGGCGTACTGCGGGTACATCGCCGGGGTCACCCCGGTTCGTTCCTCGATCCCCGCTTCGTCGTAGAGGGCGTAGTCGCTGACGCCGCGCTTGTTGTAGAGCACCTTGACGGCGGGGTCGCTCACGAGCTGGTAACTGTCGCGATCACCGGTGACGATGATCACCTCGTTGCCCGCCTCGACGAGCTTGTCGGTGGCGGTGGCGATCAGGTCGTCGGCCTCCCACCCGACCAGGTCGATCGCCGTGATGCCGACCGCGTCGAGCACCTCACGGACGAGTCCCATCTGCTGGCGGAGGATGTCGGGGGCGGCGTCGCGTTGCGCCTTGTAGAGCGGCTCGGCTTCGTGGCGGAACGTCGGCTCGGGACGGTCGAAGGCGACGAGCACGCCGTCGGGCGTGTGGTCCTTGAGCACGTTGATCAGCATCGACGTGAACCCGAACACGGCGTTGGTGACCTGCCCGCTCGCCGTTGCCATGTCGGTCGGGAGCGCGAAGAACGCGCGATAGGTCAACGAGTTGCCGTCGACGACGAGGTAGCGGCCCATGTGGTCCGTTCAGTCGGCGCCGGGCCGCAGGGAGCCGTCGAGGATCCGGTCGGCGACGTCGCGCATCCTGGTGCGCTCGGTCATCGCCGTCCGCTGGATGAACGAGAACGCGTCGGCTTCGCTCAGCCCGGCCTCGTCGATCAGCACGCCCTTGGCCCGTTCGACGACCTTGCGCGACTCGAGCTGTTCGCCGAGCGCGTCGATCTCGCCGGTGAGCGACCGCAGCTCCCGGAACCGACCCATCGCCACCTCGATCGCCGGAATCAGGTCGCTCTTCTGGAACGGCTTGACGAGGAACGCCAGTGCGCCGGCGTCGCGGGCCTGCTCGACCACCTCGCGCTGGCTGAAGGCGGTGAGCATCAGCACGCCGCAGATCTTCTCGCCGTTGATGATGCGAGCCGCTTCGAGGCCGTCCATCCCCGGCATCTTGATGTCGAGGATCGCGAGATCCGGCTGCAACCCGCGCACGAGCTCGATCGCTTGATCTCCGCGACCGGTCTCTCCGATGACCTCGTAGCCCTCTTCTTCCAGGGTCTCGCGCAGGTCCATGCGGATGATGGCCTCGTCCTCGGCGATCACGACACGCAATGGCATGGCTCTTATCTAGCAGGTGACCGACGGGATCCGCTCCCGAGCGGCCAGAGCCGGATCACCAGTAGTCGGTCATCAGCTCGGTGATCCACGCCGGTTGGTGTACCGCAGAGCGCGGTTCGAACTCCCGGACGTGCGGCTTGATGTCGAGCACCGGTGTCCCATCGATCGCGTCGAGACCACGCACACGAACGTCGAGCCCGGCGAGCGCATCGGGGGTGAACCGGGCACCGTCGAGGCGGATGAGACTCTCGACACCGCCCCCACGCGTCGTCCTCGCGGTCGGCTCTCGCCGACACCACCCGGCCGATCGCTGCCATCGTGTACTCGTCGGGCGCCGCCATCAGCCGAACGCCGCGCTCACCGCGATGCTGATGGGGCGGACCAACTCCCGCAGCCGTGCGCACCCCTCGACGCCGATCGCGTCGTACGGGGCGGCAGCGAGTTCGTCGGTTCGCTGCTCGATCCACGCTCGACGTTCCCGTCCGAGGTCGGTGAACGCGAGATCGGGGTCGAGCCATCCGATCGATCGGAGCCGCTCCTCGGCGGCGAGCCAGTCGTCGCCGCTGCGCTGACGCGTCGCCCGCAGGATGTCGGCCGAGACGTCTCCGCCGGCAGCGTGGGTGACGAGCGCCTCGCAACCGTTGAGCCCTTCGACGGTCAGCGCTGCGATGTGGCCGTCGCCGCGGAACTCTCGCAGCAGGGTCTGCGTGTGCCACAGCACGAGATGCGGTTCGTCGGGCCACGGAAGCGACACGTGCCCGGCGAACAGCGGTCGGCCCTCGGGACGCTCACACGCCAAGAGTGCGGCAGCGCGGGCCAACTCGGACGCCTCGACGATCTCGGGCGATTCGATGGCGTCGGGAACCAAGCGTCTGAGCATCCGGTCGGCGGCGCGGAGCCGCGCAGCGAGGATCGCACCCGGGGTCACCTGGGACCACACCCCGTCCATGCTCGTTCGGACGAGCTCGGGGTCGAAGTTGAAGAACGTCGCGATCACCACCGGTGCCGGAACGGCGCCCATCGGTGCCGATCGGGATGCGAAGTAACCGCGCATCCGGTCGTCGATGCCGAGCGCGGCGTACTCTTCGCGCGCCTCGGGCACGAAGTAGATCGCCCCGTGCACCGGTTCGAGCGTCCGCCAGGTCTTGCGTGCTGTCACGGGATCCATCGTGCGAGCATGGCACCCGGCGCCCTGCCGGCCGGGCCTCGGCGGCCGGTGGGCCACCTGCGGTCACATGCGGTCACATGCGGTCACATGCGGTCACATGCGGTCGAGCAGTTCGTCCTGACGAACCTCGAGCGTGGCGATCTCCTCGACGACCTTGGCCCGGTGCTTGGCGAGCGCATCGACGTGCCGCCGGGCATCGCGTGCTTCGTACGACGCGCCGGCCGTTTCCGACACCAGTGCCCGGATCGCCTGATCCTCGGCGTCGTCACCGAGGTGGATCAGCTGTTCGTCGATCACCGACAGCTCGCTGCGCAGCGACTTCAGGCGCACCGCCACCTGCGAGAGGCGCCGCTCGACCAACCAGTTGCCCATGCCGACGCCAATCTACTCGGGCCGGGTCGGTGCCCCGGGTCGGACTCGAACCGACACTTGACGGTGTTTGAGACCGTTGCCTCTGCCAATTGGGCTACCGGGGCGGGTGCGACGGTCGAGGTTAGCGGGCTTACCGAGCGGTAGCTCGTACAGCACGAAGCAGAGGTCTAGCCTGCCCACAATGCTCGCTTTCACCTTCCCCGGCCAGGGCTCCCAACGCCCCGGTATGGGACTGCCCTGGCGCGACCACGAGAGCTGGGAACTCGTCGACGAGGCCAGCGACATCGCGAGTCGTGACGTCGGTTCCCTGCTCTGCGACGCCGACGCCGACGAGCTCAAGGACACGCGCAACGCCCAGCTGACCACCTTCGTCTCGAGCCTGATGGTGCTCGACGCCGTCGAGCGACTCGGCATCGAGCCCAGCTTCTGCGCCGGCCACAGCCTCGGCGAGTACACCGCACTGACCGCCACGGGGGCACTGGGCTTCGACGACGGAATCCGCTTGGTGATCGAGCGCAGCGCGGCGATGCACGAGGCCGGCCTCGCCCAACCCGGCACGATGGCCGCCGTCCTCGGGCTCGACGACGACCAGGTCGACGTCGCCTGCCGACGCGCCGACGCCGACGTCTGGGTCGCCAACTTCAATGCTCCCGGCCAGGTGGTGATCGCCGGATCGCCCGCCGGAGTGGAGGCCGCGTCGCTCCACGCAAAGGACCTCGGCGCGAAGAAGGTGATGCCGCTGCAGGTGTCCGGTGCGTTCCACACGCCGTTCATGACCGCGGCGCGAGATCGGCTCCGGGCCGCACTGGCGGAGGCCGACCCCCGCGACACCGACGTGCCGGTGGTGGCGAACGTCGACGGACTCCCCCACGACCGGGCCGCCGACTGGCCGAGCCTGCTGTCGGCACAGCTGTCGAGCCCGGTGCGCTGGAAACACTGCCTCCTCGCCCTCGGAGATGCCGGGGTGACCGACTTCGCCGAGCTCGGGCCGGGCGCGGTGCTGACCGGGATGGCGAAGCGCACGGTCACGAACTGCCGCACGATCTCGGTGTCGACCCCGGAAGATCTCGACAAGCTGCTCGAGTGGGTCGGCGCGGGCAGTACGTCGTCGCCAGCGCATCTCGAGGGTGAACACCTCTTCGCGGTCGAACGGTTGGTGGTGAGTCCGGGCGCCGGCGTCTTCACCCCGATCGGAGCGTTGCGAGAAGGGTCGGTGATCGACGTCGGAAGCGTGCTCGGCCACGTCGGCGACATCGAGGTGCGTTCGCCGTTCGCCGGGATCCTCCAGGGCTACATCGCCCTCGACACCGAGCGCGTCACCACCCGCCAACCGATCGCCTGGCTGCGCAGCGAGGCCACCTGATGCCCGGGGTTCCGACCGAGGTGCGCGGCGCCGTGATCTCAGGATGGGGAACGGCGTTGCCCGAGCGCGTCGTCACGAACCACGACCTCGAACAGACGATGGACACCAGCGACTCGTGGATCGTCGAGCGGACCGGGATACGTGAGCGCCACGTCGGCGGCAGCACGGTCGGGCTCTCGGTCGAGTCGGGGCGCAGAGCGCTCGAGATGTCGGGCGTCGATCCGGCCGACATCGACATTCTCGTGCTCGCGACCACCACCCCCGACCGCGCAGTGCCGGCGAGCGCGTCGAGCGTCCAACACGAACTCGGGCTGAGCTGCGGGGCGTTCGACCTGAACGCGGCGTGCTCCGGATGGGTCTACGGACTGGTCGCCGCGCACGGCTTCATCGCACTCGGCGCCGAGAAGATCCTGCTGATCGGCACCGACACGCTCGCTCGGATCACCGACTGGACCGACCGCAACACCGCGATCCTCTTCGCCGACGGCTCCGGCGCCGCCGTGATCGAAGCGGTCGAGGGGCCCGGCCAGCTGCTCGGATGGAATCTCAACTCCGATGGCTCGGCCGAGGAAGCGCTGTTCTGCGAGGTCGGCGGATTGCTCCAGATGGAGGGCAGAGAGGTGTTCCGCCGCGCCGTGCGGATCATGGTGGAGTCCGCCACCGCCTCGATGGAACAGGCCGGCGTCACCGCCGACGACATCACACTGGTCGTCCCGCACCAGGCGAACATCCGCATCATCTCGGCCTCGTGCGACCGCCTCGGCATCGCGCTCGACCGGGCGTCGATCGTCCTCGACCACACCGGCAACACCTCGGCCGCGTCGATCCCGCTCGCCCTCGCCGCCGCGCTCGATGCCGGCCGGGTCGCCGACGGCGATCTCATCCTGTTCGTCGGATTCGGCGCCGGCATGACCTCGGCGAGTGCCGTCGTGCGCTGGAACCAACGAGCTCACGAACACCGACCTCACGAGCAACCAGGGAGTACCCGGGCATGACCGACGACATCCACGAGCCCGACGTCGACACCGGACGCATCGTGCTCGTCACGGGCGGCTCGCGCGGCATCGGGCTGGCTGTTGCACGTCGCTTCGAGTCGATGGGCGATCGTGTCGCGGTCACCTACCACTCGTCGCCGCCGCCCGAGGGTCTGTACGGCGTGCGGTGCGACGTCACGTCGAACGACGACGTCGACGCTGCGTTCACGGCCGTCGAGGCGCACTTCGGTGGCCCGGTCGAGGTGCTGGTGTCCAACGCCGGGATCACCCACGACGGCCTGCTCCTGCGCATGAGCGAGGACGACTTCACCTCGGTGATCGACGCCAACCTCACGGCTGCGTACCGAGTCGTCAAGCGGGCGGCCCGAGGCATGCTCAAGGCGCGGTCGGGACGCATCGTCCTCGTGTCCTCGGTGGTCGGCCTCCTCGGATCGGCAGGACAGGCGAACTACGCGGCCTCCAAAGCCGGTCTGGTGGGCTTCGCCCGGTCCGTGGCGCGAGAACTCGGTTCTCGATCGATCACGGCCAACGTGGTGGCACCCGGCCCGGTGGCGACCGACATGACCGCAGCGCTCGGCGACGACCGGCTGGCGGAACTCACGGCGATGGTGCCGCTGCAGCGCATGGCGACACCCGACGAGATCGCCGGTGTGGTGGCGTTCCTTGCGTCACCCGACGCCGCGTACATCACCGGCGCTGTGGTCCCGGTCGACGGTGGCCTCGGCATGGGGCACTGACCAGCAGATCGGCCGCGCCGATCATCGGTGCACCGGACCCGGTGTGCCTACACTCTCGACACACTCGCAAACCAGGAGAAGACCGTGGATCAAGAACTGTTCGCCCGTTTCCGCAAGTGCGCCGTCGAGGTGCTGTCGGTCGAGGAGAGCGCCGTCGTGCCCGAGGCCAACTTCGGTGACGATCTCGACGCCGACAGCCTCGATCTCGTCGAGCTCGTGATGGCGCTCGAGGAGGAGTTCGACATCTCGGTTCCGGAAGAGGAGCTCGAGGGCGTCGAGACGGTGCAGCAGGCGTACGACATCGTCGTCGCCAAGGTCTGATGAGCGGCGGCCGACGGGTCGCGGTCACAGGTCTCGGCGTCGTCGCGCCGACCGGCATCGGACGCACGGCGTTCTGGAACGGCCTGCTCGGTCCCGGTGTCACCAGCGGTCAGTCGATCACGATCGACGACTGGGACCCCTCCCCGTACTTCGACAGTCCCAAGCAGTCGCGCCGCAGCGACCGCGTCGAACAGTTCGCCGTCGCCGCGGCCGCCGCAGGCCTTCGAGCAAGCCGGTGGTGTCGACGGCCATCGGCGTCGACCCGGCTCGCTTCGGCACGATCTTCGCGACCGGCGTCGGAGGACTCCACACGATCGAGGAGCAGGTCGAGGTCCGCCTCGAGAAGGGCGAGCGCCGTGTCTCGCCGTTCCTCGTCCCGATGATGATGGCGAATGCGTCGGGGCATCGATCTCGATGCGCTACGGCCTGCAGGGCCCGAACGAGACGATCTGCACCGCGTGCGCTGCCGGCTCGCACGCGATCGCGTACGCGGCCCGCCTGATCCGCTGGGGTGTCGTCGACGCCGTCGCCACCGGTGGCAGCGAAGCCGCTGCCACCCCCACCGCGCTCGCCGGCTTCGGCAACATGACCGCGTTGACCAGCTCCGGGATCAGCCGTCCCTTCGATGCAGAGCGCGACGGTTTCGTCCTCGGCGAGGGCGCCGCCGTCCTCGTCCTCGAGGAGTGGTCCCACGCCGTCGAGCGCGGTGCCACGATCCTCGGCGAGATCCTCGGCGGGGCGAGCACCGCCGACGCCCACCACATCACGGCCCCGTCGCCGGGCGGTGTCGGCGCGATCGCCTGCATGCGTCTGGCCCTGGCCGAGTCCGGCCTCGAACCGGGCGATGTCAAGCAGGTGAACGCACACGGGACCTCGACCCCGCTCAACGATGCCGCGGAAGCAGCGGCGATCACCGAGGTCTTCGGGCCCGGCAACGTGCCGGTCGTGTCGACCAAGGGTGTGACCGGCCACGCCCTCGGCGCTGCGGGAGCACTGGAGGCGGCGGCGGCACTGCTGTCGATCGAGCATCGCCTGATCCCACCGACGGCCAACACCGCGGTGCTCAGCGACGACATGGAGATCGATCTGGTGATGGGCGATGCCCGCCCGTGGGAACCGGGCCCGGTGATCTCGAACAACTTCGGCTTCGGCGGCCACAACGGCTCCGTCGTCCTCGCCCCACCCAGCTGAGGTGTTACGCCAGGGGTCAGACCCCCGGCGTAACGCTCAGCTGACGATGGCATCGCTACCCGTCGGCGAGGACGAAGAGGAGGTCGCACTGGCAGGCGATCTCGTCGCCCACGCGTGCACGGCCGGAGCCCTTGCCCGCACGCGCCGACATGCGGCCGAGTTCGACCTCGAGGATCAGCTCCTCCCCCGGGACCACCTGCCGGCGGAACCGGGCATTGTCCAACCCGCCGAAGAGCGGCAGCTTGCCGGCGAACCGCTCGTCGGCGAGCACGGCAGCTGCACCGACCTGGGCGATCGCCTCGCACATCAACACCCCCGGCAGCGTCGGACGGCCAGGGAAGTGACCCGCGAAGAAGAACTCGTCACCGGTCAGGCGCCAGACCCCCGAGGCCGACGTGCCCGGCACGATCGACAACATCTCGTCGACGAACAGGAACGGCGGTCGGTGCGGCAGCAACGACTCGGGGCGGGGAAGGTCGGCAGACATCATCGGGTCCAATCGGGTCGGCGGCGGGCGTGCGCGTGGTAGTGGTCGGGAATCGATCGGAGCGTGTCGTCGATCCAGAACGGATCGTCCGATCGGGCGGTGACGACCTGGGTCAGTCGTTCGTGGAGCGCCGTGCGCACGTCTTCGGGTGGAGCCGGGTCGTGGGAACGCCACACCACCATCGGGACGCCGCAGGAGTCGCATTCGGCGATCCAGCACAGCTCGTCGCTGTGGAACCACTCGGTGAACGGCGTCGCCTCGCAGAGTTCGCAATCCGGGTCCGGAGCCACCACGCCGGTCACCGTACGCGACAGCGGGGCCGGCCGCCGTGATGGCGACCGGCCCCGCTGCGGAGCGTGAACTCAGTTGTCGTTGATCAGATCAGGCGGGGCAGCTGGCGAGGAAGGCCTCGACGTCGATGCTCGGCGGGACGATCACGGCGTCGATGGCGTGGATGACACCATTGCTGGCGGTCACGTCGGCCTGGATGACCGTCGCGTTGTTGAACATGACGCCGTCGGTCAGGTCGACCGTGACGTTCTCGCCCTGGACGGTCGGGACGTCGCCGGCGGTCAGGTCACCGGACATCACGGCACCGGAGATCACGTGGTAGGTGAGGATGCTCGCGAGCGCCTCCTTGTTCTCCGGGAGGAGCAGGCAGTCGACGAGACCGTCGGGCAGTGCGGCGAACGCATCGTCGGTCGGCGCGAGGACCGTGAACGGCCCGGGGCTCTGGAGGGTCTCGACGAGGTCGGCGGCCTGGACGGCGGCGACGAGCGTGCCGAACGAGCCGGCGTTGATCGCCGTCTCGACGATGTCGCCAGCAGCTGCGGCGACTTCCGACGTCATGGTCTCTTCTTCGGCCATCGCTTCGGTGACGACGGTCTCGGCCTCTTCGGCGGCGGTGGTGGTGTCCGAGCTCGAGTCGTTCGAGTCGGAGCCACAGGCGCTCAGAGCAACGAGGCCGGCAATGGCACCGAAGGCGATCAGGCGGGTGGGTGTGCGCTTCATGTGGGAGGTCCTTTGTTTGGAGGGGATTCGCTGTGTTGTTCACGCCGCAGCGAAGCGGCATGTGATCTCTACGAACCCACCACCTGACCCGGATGAAGATGCGGCAAGATTTTTCCTACTCGATGTCGGTGCCGGGCCTGCGACCCACTTCCTGTGCGGGATCACCCCGATATCCGGGCGGATAGGTCGACGCGAGTTCAGCGGCCGTCGGCGTCCGTCGCCTGTAGGCGTCGGCCGGCAGGAGCGCGACGATCGCCGCCATGATCCGCTTGGTGTCGGCCTCGAGCGAGCGACCCTTCAACTCGACGGGTTCGCCGACGCGGACCCGCACGGTGGGCGGTGAGGTGAGGTTGAGCACGTTCGGCAAACGGCTCGAGCGTGGCCAGACCTTCTCGGTTCCCCACAGGCCCACCGGCACGACCGGAGCGCCACTCAGTTGGGCGAGCCGTGCCGCACCCCATCGCCCGACGGGCTTGCGGAAGAATGCCGGCCCGCGCGGAATCGTGCCCTCCGGCATCATCGTCACCATCTCCCCGCCCGCGAGCGCATTGGCGGCTGCGTCGAGCGGCTCGTCGGATCCAGTGCCACGATCGACGCGGATCCCTCCCATCGCTGCGGCGATCGGACCGACGATCGGGGCATCGAAGACCTCCTTCTTGCCCAGGAACCGTGCCGGACGCCCGCCCTTCGCGATCGTCAACGACATCGCTGCGACGTCGAAGTAGCTGCGGTGGTTCGCGCACAGGATCGCGGCGCCGACGCCCGGTAGGTGTTCGACACCAGCGATGTCGAACCTCGCATAGGGATATGCGGCCGGGCGGGCGAAACGCAGCGCCAACTCCTGCACCTCGAGGCCGATCACCGGAACCTTCAGCACGCCGGGAGAGACGTCGAGGTTGAGCGTCGGCCAACGGCGGGCCGCGGCAACGAGCACCATTCGTGGATCCGGATTGACGACCACGGGGTGCCCGACAGCGGCGAGCATCGGCGTGTCGTAGACGCTGTCGGAGTAGGCGTAGCTCTCGCGGAGGTCGACGCCATGACGGTCGGCCCACTCGGTGATCGCTGCGAGCTTGCCCGCCGACCACACGAATGGACCGTCGAGTGTCCCGTCGTAGGTCCCGTCGGCTGCGACGCCGTACCGGGTTGCGACGACATCGTCGAGGCCGAGGCGATCGGCGAACGGCTTCACCAGGTCGTACGGCGTCGTGGTGGCGAGCACGATCGGCCGGCCGGCGGCTCGATGAGCCGCGAAGGCGGTCTCGGCGAACGGCTGCACCATCGCACAGAGATCGTCGGCGACCGTCTCGGCCGCCGCCCGCACCGACGCCTGCGAGCGGCCCTTGGCGAGGCTGACCGCCTGGCGAGCGAGCGCCATCGAGGGCAGGGTCTCGCCGATGGCGTTGAACAAGCGGTACACCAGCTGCTCGCCCGGCACCGGGTCCGGGCTGACCAGACCGGCGAGTCGCATGGCTCCGGCGAACACCTCGCCGGATGCGCCACGGAGCAGCGTGCGGTCGAGGTCGAAGAACGCGGCGGCCCCGGACGAGCCGCCCGGTACGGGTGCCGGAGTTGGCGAGGGTGCCGGTGAAGGTGCGGGTGAGGTCACCTCGTCAGGCTACGCCACCGTCGAAAACGCACCGGGAAAACGGGAAAGACCCGGATGGGGGATCCGGGTCTCTCAACCTGGGAATGTCCTCCGGTTTGGGGGAACCGGATGGTGGACTTCCCTTCGAGTGGAACATGGGGGGTGTTCGCACTGCGATCTGCTTGTGAAAGTATGCACGTGAACAACTGATCGTGCAAGTAGAACAAACAGATATCCGCTATCGTCCCGAGAGATGGATGTCCGGCAGCTCGCCACGCTGGTTGCCATCGCCGATCACGGGACCTTCTCCGCCGCGGCCCGTGCGCTCTACACCGTCCAGTCCAACGTCTCGAGCCACATCGCCCGGCTCGAGAAGGAGCTCGGTGTGACCCTGGTCGATCGCGCGCAGGGCGGCCTCACCGAGGACGGGGTCCGGGTGGTCGAGCGGGCCCGGCGCGTCCTGAACGAACTGGACGACATCGCGGCCGACATGTCGAGTCGACATGCGGAGGTGTCGGGGCAGACACGCATCGGCGTGATCGGCACCACGGCTCGCTGGCTGATCCCGAAGTTCCTCACCCGCCTGAGCGAGCAGCACCCGCAGGTCCGGGTGATCGTGCAGGAGGGGGCGACGTCGTCGCTGATCCCCAACGTGCTGACGGGCCAACTCAATGCGGCGATCGTGCATCTGCCCGTCGACGAACCGGAGCTCGTCATCGAGCCGCTCTTCGCAGAGGATCTGCTGTTGCTCGCCGCCGACAGTCACCCGCTCGCACAGCGGGAGGTGATCCCCCTCGCCGAACTCGACGAGGTGCCACTGCTGCTTCCTCCGCCCGGCGCGGCGTTGCGCCGGGTGCTCGAACGAGCGGCCGCGACCGCCGACATCACCCTGCGGGCGCAGGCCGAGGTCGACGGCGTCAGGCTCCTCGCCTCCCTCGCCTTCGACGGATTCGGTGCCGCGATCGTCCCCGCCACGGCGGTGCCGACGTGGCTCGAGGGTTCGTTCCGGCGCATCACCGTGCCCGAACTGCCCCGTCGTGTGGTGGCGTTCGCCCGACGCCGGCGGCCCAGTGCCAGCGCGCCGACGATGGCGGCGCTCGAGACACTCCGCGAGATCACCCGCGACCAGGGAGCTCGCCAGCACGGCGTGCACCCGGACGCGGCAGCGATTCCCTTCGGTCGATCGGGGTGATCCGGCTCCCGAGAGCCCGCACGTGCGTCCACCGGCCACGCGACCGGTACTGTCGCCGGCGATGAGTGACGCGTCGTCGATCGAGACCGGGTTTCCGATCGCAGCCCACACCCCGAGCGACATCGCCGTCACGATCCGAACGCTCGGTGATCGTCGAGTGGTGTGGGCCGAATTCACCTCCGACGATCCGGTGACACGCCTCACCTCCGAATCGTCGGTGCAGCTCGCCCGAGGCGCCGAGATCGCGCTGGCCCAGCGCCTGCCGTTGGTGATGGTGCTGTCGACGTCGGGCGCCGCGATCGACGAGGGAGTGCCAGCGCTCCATGCGTGGGGTCTGGTGGCCAGCGCGATGGTGGCCTGTTCAGGTGTCGTCCCGATCCTCGTGATCGTCGACGGTCCCGCCGTATCGGGGCCGGCATTGTTGCTGGGGATCGCCGATCTGACCGTGATGACCGAGGACAGCTACGCCTTCGTCAACGGCCCGACGATGGTGGAGGAGTTCACCGGCATCGGGATCAGCATCGACGAGCTCGGAGGCGCCGCGAACCACGGCCGGTACACGGGGGTGGCCACCAGCGTCGTCGTCGACCGCGCCGCCGCGATCGACGCCGTGATCGACCTGCTGTCGTACCTGCCCGATCACGTCGATGCCGAGGCCGAGCACCACCTCACCGACGACCCCACGGATCGGCGATGCCCAGAGGCGGGCGCCCTGATCCCCCCGACATCGACGGGTAGTTACGACGTTCGCTCGGTCGCAGCGGCGATCGTCGACGACGGCTCGATGACCGAGCTGCGAGCCAGGTGGGCGAGCAACGTCGTCACCGCGTTCGCCACCGTCGGCGGCACCCCGGTCGGCATCGTCGCCAACCAGCCGATCACCCTGGCAGGCACACTCGACATCCCGGCGTCGCAGAAGGCCGCCCGGTTCGTCGCGCTCTGCGACGCGTTCAACCTCCCGATCATCACCCTCGTCGACACCCCCGGTTTCTACCCCGGCAAGGATCTCGAGTGGCGCGGGATGATCCGCCACGGCGCCCAGCTCGTCTACGCCTACGCCCGAGCGACCGTGCCGCGCATCTGCGTGATCCTGCGCAAGAGCTACGGCGGCGCCTACATCGTGATGGACTCCAAGACGATGGGCAACGACCTCTGCCTCGCATGGCCGTGGGCCGAGCTGGCGGTGATGGGCGCCGGCCAGGCAGCCGCCATCCTGCAGCGGCGGGCGACGCCGGAGGAACGAGCCGCCTTCGAAGCCGACTACGCCGAGCGGCTCCTCAACCCGTACGTCGCCGCCGAACGGGGCCTGGTCGATGCCGTCATCGATCCCGCGGACACGAGGATCGAGATCGCGGCGGCGCTCACCGTTCTCCGGGACAAACGAGAGGTCCTGAGCGGACGCAAGCACGGCAACAGCCCGCTCTGAGTCCTGCGTGAACCCGATGTGAACGAGTGGTCGGTTGGGACCGAACCAGGTCACCGGCACTAACGTGACGATGCGGCCGGGGCAGACCCTCCGACCCGATCATCCACGAGTTCGCGCCACGAGAGGAAGCCACGTGCCCGACACCATCACCATCACCGACGACCGAACCGGCAAGACCGTCACGGTCCCCATCGAAGGTGGGGTCTTTCCCTCCTCGGCGCTGCGCGAACTCGACCCGACGCTGTACTGCTACGACCCCGCCTACCTCTCGACGGCGTCGTGCAAGTCGGCGATCACCTACCTCGACGGTGACGCCGGCATTCTCCGCTACGGCGGGTATCCCATCGAGCAGCTCGCGGAACAATCGACCTATCTCGAAGTGGCCTATCTCCTCCTGAACGGCGAGCTGCCGAACGAGGCACAGCTCGACACGTGGGTCGACGAGGTCACCCATCACACGTTCATCCACGAGAACATGCGCAAGCGATTCGTCGACGGGTTCCACTACAACGCACACCCGATGGGGATGTTCATCTCGTCGGTGGCGGCCCTCGGCACGTTCTACGACGGTTCGAAGGACATCCACGATCCCACCCAACGCGAACGCCAGATCCTGCGGCTGATCGCCAAGGCGCCGACGCTCGCCGCGATGGCCTACCGCTTCTCGGTGGGTCTGCCGTTCAACTATCCCGACAACGACCTCTCGTATCCGGCCAACTTCCTCAACATGATGTGGAAGGTCGGCGACTACGAAGTCGACCCGCGGCTCGAGCGGGCGATGGAGGTGCTGTTCATCCTGCACGCCGACCACGAGCAGAACTGCGGTACGACGGCGATGCGCGTCATCGGGTCGAGCCAGGCCGATCCGTACTCGTCGGCAGCCGGCGCCGCAGCGGCGCTCTACGGGCCGCTGCACGGCGGCGCCAACGAGGCGGTCGTGCGCATGCTCGGCGAGATCGGCTCGATCGAGAACGTGCCGGCATTCGTCGACTCGGTCAAGGCCGGCGAGGGCCGCCTGATGGGCTTCGGTCACCGGGTGTACAAGAACTACGACCCCCGAGCCCGCATCATCAAGCAGGCTGCCTACGACGTGTTCGAGGTGACCGGCAAGAACCCGTTGCTCGACATCGCACTCGCGCTCGAGGAGACCGCACTCTCCGATCCGTACTTCGTCGACCGCAAGCTGTACCCGAACGTCGACTTCTACTCGGGGCTGATCTACCAGGCGATGGGCTTCCCGGTCGACATGTTCACCGTGCTGTTCGCCATTCCCCGCATGTCGGGCTGGCTGGCGCACTGGCAGGAACTCCTCAACGATCCCGCCCAGAAGATCTCACGGCCGCGCCAGTGGTACGCCGGCCCCGACGAGCGCAACTACGTTCCCCTCGCCAATCGGTGAGTGTTACGCCAGGGGTCTGACCCCTGGCGTAACAGTTCAGCGGAGGGGGTCGATGGCAGCGTTGAACGTGGCGCTGGGGCGCATCACCGCCGTCGCCTTGGCGGCGTCGGGTGCGTAATAGCCGCCGATGTCGGCCGGCTGTCCCTGCACACCGAGCAACTCCTCGACGATCGTCTCCTCGTTGGCCGACAGCTCGGCGGCGATCGGCGCGAAGATCGCCGCGAGATCGGCGTCGGCCGTCTGTGCGGCGAGCGCCTGCGCCCAGTACAGCGCAAGGAAGAAGTGGCTACCTCGGTTGTCGATCTGGCCGAGGCGGCGTGCCGGTGACTTGCCGTTCTCCAGCAGCTGTCCCGTCGCCGCGTCGAGGGTCTCGCCGAGGATTCGCGCCCGCTCGTTGCCGGTCACGTTGGCCAGGTGTTCGAACGACACGGCCAACGCCAGGAACTCACCGAGCGAATCCCAGCGCAGATAGTTCTCCTTGACCAGCTGCTGGACGTGCTTCGGCGCGGAGCCACCGGCGCCGGTCTCGAACAGGCCGCCGCCGTTGAGCAGCGGAACGATCGAGAGCATCTTGGCGCTCGTGCCGAGCTCGAGGATCGGGAACAGGTCGGTCAGGTAGTCGCGCAGCACGTTGCCGGTGACCGAGATCGTGTCCTCACCGCGGCGGATCCGCTCGATCGAGAACTGGGTCGCCGCCTCCGGGGCGATGATCTCGATCTCGAGCCCGCTGACGTCGTGGTCACCGAGGTACCGGTTGACCTTCGCGATCAGCTGCGCATCGTGCGCCCGATCGGCATCGAGCCAGAACACGGCGGGGGCGCCCATCGCACGCGCCCGCTCCACGGCGAGACGCACCCAGTCGCGGATCGGTTCGTCCTTGACCTGGCACGCCCGGAAGATGTCACCGGTCGCGACCGTCTGGGTCATGACGGCATCACCCGTCGAGACGTCGACGACTCGGATCGTGCCGTCACCGGGTGCCTCGAACGTCTTGTCGTGGCTGCCGTACTCCTCGGCCTTCTGGGCCATCAGGCCGACGTTGGGGACGGTGCCCATCGTGGCCGGGTCGTAGGCGCCGTTGACACGGCAGTCGTCGATCACGGCCTGGTACACGCCGGCGTAGCTGCTGTCCGGGATCACCGCCTTGGTGTCCTGCTGCTCGCCGTCCTTGTTCCACATCTGCCCCGACGTACGGATCATCGCCGGCATCGAGGCATCGACGATCACGTCGCTCGGTACGTGCAGGTTGGTGATGCCCTTGTCGGAGTCGACCATGGCGATGTCGGGGCCGGCGGCGTACGCCGCGGCGATGTCGGCCTCGATCTCGGCGCGCTGGTCGGCCGGCATCGACTCGACGGCGGCGAGCACGCTCGCCCACCCGTTGTTCGGGTCGCCACCGGCGGCGGCGATCGCTTCACCGTGCTTCGCGAACACGTCGGCGAAGTACACCTGGACGGCATGTCCGAACATGATCGGGTCGGACACCTTCATCATGGTCGCCTTCAGGTGCAGCGAGAAGAGCACACCCTGGGCCTTGGCGTCGGCGATCTGCTCGGCGAGGAACGCCCGCAGTGCCGCGACGTTCATCACGGTCGAGTCGACGACCTCGCCGGCCAGCACCGGCATCGACTCCTTCAGGACGGTGACGGCACCGTCGTCGGCGACGTACTCGATGCGCAGCGTGGTGTCGGCCGCTGCGGTGATCGACTGCTCATTGGATCGGAAGTCGTCGGCGCTCATCGTGGCGACGTGGGTCTTCGACTCCGGTGACCACGCGCCCATCGAGTGCGGATGCGACTTGGCGTAGTCCTTCACGGCCTTCGGAGCGCGACGATCGGAGTTGCCCTGGCGCAGCACCGGGTTGACGGCCGACCCCATCACCTTGCCGTAGCGCTCCTTGACCTCGATCTCCTCCGGCGTCGACGGCTCGTCCGGGTAGTCGGGAATGTCGTATCCCTTCGCCTGGAGCTCGGCGATGGCCGCCTTCATCTGCGGCACCGACGCACTGATGTTGGGCAGCTTGATGATGTTCGCAGCCGGTGTGAGTGCGAGGTCACCGAGCTCGGCGAGCGCATCGCCGACGCGCTGTTCGGGCGCGAGCCGCTCCGAGAAGGTCGCGAGGATCCGACCGGCCAGCGAGATGTCGCGGGTCTCGACCTCGATGCCGGCCACCCCGGCGAAGGCCTCGATGATCGGCAGCAGCGAGTAGGTCGCCAGCGCCGGCGCCTCGTCGGTGAACGTGTAGATGATGGTGGACGGGGTGATCTCGCTCATGGGGTTCCTGCTCGCTTGGGGTCGACTTGTCTACAACTTGTCTGCACTGTAGCAACCGCATGCCCGCCGCTCCACAGGAACCCCACCGGTCCGAGCCTCTACGCTCGTGGTCGATGGACTTCGACTGGACCCCCGAGCAGACGACCCTCCGCGACCAGGCCCGCAAGGTCGCCGCCGAGGCGGTCGAGCGCTACGGCCGCCACAACGACTCGTGGATCAACGGCTTCTCCAAGGACTTCGCCAAGGAGATGGCGGCACACGGGTGGATCGGCATGACCTGGCCGGTCGAGTTCGGCGGCGGCGGCCAACCCGCCATCAACCGGCTGATCATCGGCGAGGAGTTGATCGCCGCCGGGGCCCCGATCGCAGCGATGTGGTTCGCCGACCGCCAGATGGGCCCCACCCTCATCAACTACGGGACCGCCGACCAGCAGGCCGAGTTCCTTCCCGGCATCCTCTCCGGCGAGACCACCTGGTGCATCGGCATGTCGGAGCCGAACTCCGGGTCGGACCTCGCCTCACTCGTCACGAGCGCCGTGCGCGACGGCGACGACTTCGTGATCAACGGCCAGAAGATCTGGACGAGTTTCGGTGAACTCGCCGACTACTGCTACCTGATCTGTCGAACCGACGCCGACGGTCCCCCGCACCGCGGGATCAGCGAGATCATCGTCCCGATGGACACTCCCGGCATCGAGGTCCGGCCGATCACCGACATGACGACCAACCGCCACTTCTGCGAGGTCTTCTTCACCGACGTCCGCGTCCCGGTCGCCAACCTCGTCGGCGTCGAGGGCAACGCCTTCAAGCAGACGATGGCCCAGCTCGAGCACGAGCGCGGCGGCATCGACCGGCTGGTGTCGAACCGGGCCCTGTACGAACTCGCCGTCGAGCGGGCCGACCGCAGCGACCCTCGCGTGCGTGACGAGATCGCCCGTCTCGAGACCGGGTATCGAATCGGCCGCATCCTCGTGACCCGCGAGGTGCTCCGCCAGGCGCCGGCCGGATTCTCCGCGGCGACCAAGTGCTTCTGCACCGAACACGAGATCGACGTCGCCGACTTCGTCGCTCGGACCCTCGGCGCAGAGGCGATGGCCTGGAACGACGTCACCCGCGGGCTGGTCTACGCGCCCGGCTACACGATCATGGGCGGCACCTCCGACATCATGCGCAACATCCTCGGCGAGCGGGTCCTCGGGCTCCCCCGCGAACCCCGCTGACGACAGGCCGCGCCGGCGCCACGCAGGCAGCACGACGGCACGGCTGCGGCCAGCGAGCTACCATCGCCACATGGACGGTGACGCTGAGCGCGCAGCGGCCACGGTGAGTACCGATCGGGTGAGCCATGGCCCGACGACCTGAATTCCTCGGATACACCGTCGGCGCCGACCGGATTGCGGCGTTGCGATGGCCCGGCCTGCTCGGCACGCCCACCATCGTCGCCGTCCACGGCCTCACGGCGAACGCGTGGGCCTGGGATCCGTTCGCCCACCACCTCGCAGGCGGAGCGCAGATCGTGGCCCTCGACCTCCGCGGGCGGGGCCAGAGCCTCGAAACCGCCGGACCCTACGGAATCCGTCGTCATGCGGACGATGTCGCCGCCGTCATCGAACAGCTCGACGGTCCTGCGTTCGTCATCGGCCACTCGATGGGTGCCGCGGTGACGCTGATGGTCGCGCAGCGCCATCCGCATCTCGTCCGCGACATCGTGCTCGTCGACGGCGGCCCGCCCCTGCCCCATCCGGGCGGACCCGACATCGACCTCGACGGCGTCCTCGACACCCTCATCGGTCCCGACATCCAGCGCATCGGCACGATCTGGCCCGATCGGGTGTCGTACCACGCGATGTGGGCCGCCCACCCGGCCTTCGGGCACGGCATCGGGCCGGATCTCGAACGCAATCTGCTCGCGGAACTCATCGAGGTCGACGGTGGATTCCGTGTCGCCGTGAGCGAGGCGGCGGTGCGCCAGGACGGCCGAGAACTTCTCGCGGACCACGAGGTGCGGACGCTGCTCGATCGGCACGAGACGCCCGTCTCGATCGTCCGCGCCGAATTCGGGACGACGGGCTCCCCTCCCCCGACGATCACCAACGCCCAACGAGACCGGTACCCACGGCACCGATGGATCGAGGGCACCGGCCTCAACCACTACTCCGTGGTCAACAGCGCAGCCGGGGCGACCCTGGTGGCCGACGTGGTCCGTCAGGTCCTCAGCGGCCCACCAGACGTCCACCCCTGACCGAACGACCTCGGCTTGCTACGGTTCGACGAGTCTCGATGGGGAGGTCGAATGTACACAACGATCGTGGTCGGCACGGACGGCTCGACGAGCGCCGAGAAGGCGGTGTCGGAAGCCGCAACACTGGCGGCGCTGACCGGTGCGCATCTGCACGTCGCAATGGTCGCTCCGCGCATCCCGGTGCTGGTGGCACCCGACATGGTCGTTGCCTCCAACGAGTGGGGTGAGGCCAGTGAACAGACGACACGGACCGCACTCGAGTCGGCGATCGCACTCGCCACGGAACTCGGCGCAGATGCGACATCGCACGCGCTCGGCGGCGATCCTGCCGACGCATTGCTGTCGTTGTGCGACGAGGTGAACGCCGACCTGCTGGTGATCGGCAACCGCGGCATGCAGGGCGCTCGCCGCTTCCTGCTCGGCAGCGTGTCGAGTCGCTGCGCCCATCACGCCAACTGCTCGGTCCTGATCGTCGAGACCTCGTGACATCGACGACCTCGCCGCTGCCGGACGCCACCGACCTCGCGTCGTTGGTCCGTGAGGGGCAGGCGTCGCCGGTCGAACTCGTCGACGAGGCGATCGAACGCATCCAGCGTCTCGATCCCACACTCAACGCCGTGATCCACGAACGTTTCGAGGCGGCCCGTCGCGAAGCGGCCGGCCCGATACCCGACGGACCGTTTCGCGGCGTGCCGTTCCTCGTCAAGGATCTGGGCTGCGAGATCGCCGGCGAGCCGCACACGCTCGGCAACCGAGCGATGAAGCAGGCAGGCGCTCGGGCCCAGGTCGACTCGTATCTCTACGAGGCCGTCCGCGGTGCAGGACTGATCACGCTCGGACGCACCAACACCCCGGAGCTCGGTAGCACGATCACGACCGAGCCCGTTGCGTTCGGACCGACGAGGAATCCCTGGAACCCGAACCATTCGACGGGTGGATCGTCCGGAGGCTCCGCAGCGGCCGTGGCAGCCGGGATGGTGCCGATGGCCCACGCCGGCGACGGCGGCGGCTCGATTCGGGTTCCTGCGAGCGAATGCGGGCTCGTCGGCCTCAAGCCCAGCCGTGGCCGGATCACCCACGGCCCGTCGCTCGGGGAGGGATGGGCGGGCGCGACCACCGACGGGGTGGTGTCACGATCGGTCCGCGACACCGCTGCGATGCTCGACGTGATGAGCGGTCGTCGGACCGGCGATCCGTACTGCGCGCAGGCGCCCGCACGCCCGTTCACCGCCGAGGTGGGCGCGGACCCCGGGCGGCTGCGGATCGGCTTGGCCCCGGACCACCGGGGCGTCACCACCGACCCCGAGTGTGTTGCGGCGGTCGAGCATGCAGGCGCGCTGCTGGAGGAACTGGGTCACGACGTCGAGATCGCCCAACCCGAGTGCTTCTTCGACGACCGCTTCTCACGCCACTTCGTCACGATCGTCGCCGTGGCGACCGCGATCGACTTCGAGACGATCAGCGACACGATCGGTCGACCGGTCGAGGAATCCGACGTCGAGCCCGACAACTGGGTGATGGCCTCGATCGGCCGGGCGATCTCGGCGACCGACTACGTCCAGTCGATCAACTGGGTGCACGCCTGGTCGCGGCGGCTGCAGGCCTGGTGGGACGACTTCGACCTGCTCGTCAGCCCGGTGATCGCCGTCCCGCCCCCACCGATCGGCTGGCTGAGCGACCCCGATCTCGGCACCGAGCGTCTCACGAGCATCCTGCAGTTCACGGCACAGTTCAACGTGAGCGGGCAGCCTGCCATCTCGCTGCCACTCGACTGGAGCGGCGACGGACTGCCGATCGGCGTGCAGTTCGTCGGCCCGATCGACGACGAGGCGCTCCTCCTGCGAATTGCATCACAACTCGAGGTCGCTGCCCCCTGGGCGGATCGCACACCGCCGATCCACGGCTGAGTCGTTCCACGGCCGACACGACACCACCGGTCGCGGTCGACCACGATGGGCCGGTGCGCGTCATGACCTGGAACCTGTGGTGGCGGTTCGGGCCCTGGGAGCAGCGCCAACGGGCGATCGTCGAGACGATCCGCGCCGTGTCACCCGATGTCGTGTGCCTGCAGGAGGTGTGGGTCGAGGGCGATGACGACCTGGCGTCCACGATCGCCGCCGAACTGGGCGCGCACTGCGTGCGCAGCGACGCGATCGGGCGTCACTCGGTCGGGTTCGCGAACGCCGTACTGTCTCGATGGCCGTTGGAGCGCATCGCCGACGAGCCACTTCCGCAGCGCGACGGGAGCCCAGGGCACCGGCGCGTCGTCGCTGCCACGGCCGACTCCCCGTGGGGCGCGTGGCCGGTTGCGTCCACGCACCTCGACCATCGCTTCGACGAGTCGTCCACACGCATGCTCCAAGCCGGGCGACTCCTCGAACTCGCCGCGGACTGGCGTGGCGACGCGACCACCGACCTGCCCGTCGTACTCGGCGGCGACCTGAACGCACTGCCCGACAGCGACGAGGTCAGGCTCCTGACCGGTCGGCGCGCCGGCGTTGCCGGCATCGTGATGTCCGATGCGTGGGAGCACTGCGGCGACGGCCTGGGTGCGACCTGGCAGCGCGACAATCCCTACACCGCCGGCTCCGCCTGGCCGGAACGGCGGATCGACTACGTGATGGTGTCGTGGCCGCGTCCGAAGCCGACCGGCAACCCGATCCGCGCCTCGATCGCGGGCACCGGCCCGGTCGACGTCGACGGCGTCGACGTGTGGGCGAGCGACCACGCCGCGGTGGTGGTCGATCTCGTCACGCCGGACTGACCAACGGATCAGAGCGTCACGACCACCTTGCCGTACGTGCGCCGCTCGGCGAGATCCTGGAGCGCCGTGGCAGCGGCCTCGAATGCGTACGGCGGATACAGCGGCGGGTCGACCGCTCCCGTGGTGGCCATGTCGAGCAGGGTCGTCATCTGTTCGCGCAGCGACTCGGGGAACCGGGCGAGGGAGGCGCCCCAGTGCACTCCGACGATCGAGTAGCTCTTGAGCAGGGCGTGGTTGGTCGCCACCTCGGGGATGCCGGCGACGAATCCGATCACCAACAGCCGGCCGTCCCAACCCATGCAGCGGCGGACCTGGTGGAAGGTGTCGCCTCCGACGGGATCGTATGCGACGTCGACACCACCGCCGCTGGCCTCGCGTACGAGGTCCACCCACTCGGGTGTCGCCCGGTGGTCGATCACCACGTCGGCGCCGACGTCGCGGGCGAGCGCACACTTCTCCTCCCCGCCGGCCACGGCGATGGTTCGCGCTCCCGCTGCCTTCGCCAATTGGATGGCCGCCGTGCCGGTTCCCCCGGCTGCGCCGGTGACGAGCACCGACTCACCCGCTCGGAGATGCCCCCGGTCGTGGAGTGCGTACAGCGTGGTGCAGTAGTTGATCGGGATCGCCGCTGCACTGGCCGCCGAGACGCCGTCGGGGACCGGGAACACTGCCTGGGCCGGGTGCGTCACCTGCTCGGCGAGTCCGCCGCCGCCGAGGAACACCACACGTTGACCGACATCGAGCCCGGACACACCCTCGCCGAGTGCTCTGATCGTGCCGGCGAGCTCGCCGCCCGGCGTGAAACCCGGCCCGGTCTTGACCTGGTACATGCCGCGACACTGGAGCACGTCGGGAAAGGCCAGGCCGACCGCCTCGACGTCGACGAGCACCTCGCCGGCGCGCGGCGTCGGGGCATCCTCCTCGACCAGCCGGAGCTGGTCAGCTGGTTCGCCGAGTTCCTGCAGTCGCCAGATTCGCATGGATCGACCGTAGGCGCTGTCGCGTTCGCCGACAGAGCCGGGTCGCCGGTGTCGAGGTCACGACGTGCCGATCCCGCTCCGGGAGTCGACCAGGCGGGCCGGTCGGATACCGGCGAATCCGGGTCCGGCCGATCCGAGGACGTCGACGAGGACATCGGCGGCGACCGACGAGTAGACGCAGATCTCACCGTTGGCGTCGGGACGGACGACTGCGAAGTTGGCGATCGTCTCGCGAGACGCAACGTTCACGTTCGACGTGTCCGGCCGACCGTCGGCGCACGGGTACACCGTGCCGTAACCGGCTGCGTCGGCGTCGACCAACGTGACGTTCATGAAGACCCCGGCACCGCCTGCGTCTGGTGATGACGCGGCAGGAGCGGAGAAGCGGACGACTCGCCCTGCTGTCCGGACGGAGCCGTCGGATCTCGTGTCGACGACGCGTCGCGCTCGGGGCACCTCGATCGGCGCGTCTGCCCCGAAGGACGCGAACCGGTCGACCACCAGATGGACCGCCGTCGAGGACGTGATGCACACGTCGCCCTGCGGATCCGGTGCGGCCACGACCAGGTTCGGGGTGACCGACCCCGACGCGACGTTCACATTCGAGGTCTCCAGCCCGCTGATGCCGCAGGGCTGGACCGTCACGAACCCAGGCGCATCGGCGCCGAGTGCGGTGACGTTCAGCGCGACGGCCCCTGCTCCGGGTTCGGCGACGCTCAGGCGCAACTCGGTCAGCGCCGGTTGACGGGCGCCGAGTGACCGACTGTCGTAGAGCCGTAAGGGCGTGGCGTCGACCACGTCGACCGACTCGTCGAACCGGCCGAACAGGTCGACGATCACCTGCGCGGAGGTGTCGTTGTAGACGCAGATCTCGCCGCTGGGCCCCACGGGAACGATCGCAGCGGCAGCAACCGTGTGATCGCGCCGGTGGTTGAGGTTGCTCACCTCCGGTCGCGGCGAGTCGCACGGATAGGCACCGAACCATCCGACGGTCCGCGTGCCGGTCGCCGTCAGGTTCACGGCGACCGCCCGCGTCGAGGCATCGTCGGCAACACGGACGCGGGTGACGGACCCGTTGTCGACGATGGTCTCGTTGTTCCTGACGGCACCTGCGATCAGGCTGCTGTACAGCGCGGCGCCGGTCGTGTTCAGGTGGATCGCGTCGTAGGTGAGGCCCGGCTGATCAGCGGCAGCGGCCCAGTCGACGAGCGTCAGGTTGGGATGTCGCTCGACCGCTCGCTCGAGGTGCTGGTTGACCGTCGGGAAGTACCAGAGGTACTTCAGGCCGTTCTGCCAGGCCGACGCCGAGACGTACTGCGGTTTCACCTCGCGCAGCGTGACCCAGTAGATGTGCTTCACGCCGGCAGCCGTCAGCGTGTCGATCATCGAGTCGATCGAGCGGTCGAACCGTGCCGGGTCCCAGTGGGGATAGTTGTAGCCGCTACCGATCACCACGTGATCGCCGATGATCGAACGGTTCGAGGTCAAGGTGGGGATGACGTGCCGATCGCGGAGCTGCTCGACCATGTAGGCCGGTGTCCCGATCGTGTTCACCTGCCAGTCGGGGGGAAACGCTCTCGGGAGTGCGGCTGCCGCACCGAGACCGACCGAGTCGCTGAAGAGTGTCACCCGGTGCTCGGGTGGCGCAGCGAGCGCTGTCTCGGCGGCCTGGGGACCGATGCCGATCGACGTGAGGACGAGCGCCGACACCACGGCTGCCCCCACTCGGCGCAGCGTGCCCGGCGACCACCTCGGCGTCGATCTCATCGAACCCACCAACCGGTCACGTCGAACAACGTCTGCGTGGTTCGATCCGAGAACACACACAGCCTCCCCGTTCCGGACACGCCGGTCGTGACCGAGTTTGCCAGCGTGCTGCCCGCTGCGGCGTTGACCGACGACGTCGGCGGCAGCGGGCCGCACCCGTGAGCGACGAGATAGCCGTCGGCTACCGGCCCGACGATCGTGATCGTGCCGGTGGCGGCGGCAGCGCCGTCGGGCGCAGCGCGGACGTCGACGGTCTGCCGCGCTCCCTGGATCGGCGCCCAGCCGCCGACGCCGTTGCGGGTGTCGAGCAGGCGCGTGGGCACGACGGGGACGAACGACAGCCCCCCGGTTCCGAAGGTTCCCGTCAGGTCGACGATGACGTCGGCCGGACCGCTCGTCTCCACGCAGATCGTCCCCTGTTCCGACGTCGACACGAATGCGGAACCCGCGACCGCCTCCCCCGCCAGGTAGTTCACGTTCGACACCCCGGTGGTCGCTCCGCACGGCGCCGCCCGCAACCACCCCGGCTCCTCGGCATTCACGACGGTGAGGTTGACAGCCACGGCAGCCGCCCCCGGAGGCGCCGACACGGCGAGTTCGGGCGCCCGACCGGTTGCCCGTGTGTCGAGGAGACGCTGGTTCACCCCGAGCGGGACGAATCCCGTGCCGGCGGCGCCGTCGACGAACACGCCCTGCAAGTCCACGATCACGTCGGTCTCGCCCCGGTTGGACACGCACACCGCTCCGTCGGCATCGATCGGCGTCACGGTCATCGCTCCCCGCGACACCCCGGAGGTGAAGTTGACGGTCGATCCGTTCGTCGGCGTCCCGCACGGCCCCACCGACAGGTACCCGTCGGCTGCCGGTCCGGCCGCGGTGAGGTTGATCGCCACCGCGGTGGTTCCGGACGGCAGACGAGGACCGAATCCGACCCTGATCGTCGAGTCAGCGAGTCGGCGAGACGGCTCCTCGCGTCGCGTGTCGAGCACCCGCACCGGAGCGATCGGCACGAAGGTGCTCGCCGCGGCAGTCGGTACGGGCAACGCGGCATCACCGCCCACACGGCTGGCCCGTGCGAGATCGTCGGTGAACTGCGCCGCCATGCGCTGCGAGCGTCGCTGGTACCCGGCGACGTCGAGATGGATGTTGTCCGTGCTGCGGTAGCCGCCGGTTGCCATCTCCCCCGGCCAGTCCCAGGTGAAGAAGTCGGACCGTTCGGCGGCGACCTGTTCGAGTGCCAGGTTCCAGGCGTTCGCGGTCGCTTCGCTCCCGGCGCGCTGGGTGATCATCGGCCACCAGATCCGGTGCTCCTCGCCGATGGTGGCCACCACGTCCAAGATCCGTCGACGCGCACAGGCGACATCTGTCGTGCAGATGCCCGAGTCGTTCGCGCCGAGGTTCACGATCACGTTCGGGGCGTCCCACCCCTGACGCCGCCACGTGTCGATCCACCATCCGGCGGAGGTGCTGTCGAGCGTCGGACCGGCCTTGTAACCGACACCGGCACGAAAGCGGATCGGCCCCCATCCGAGGGCCTGGAGGTGGTCCGGCAGCGTCGGCGCCCACAGCCCGGCGCCGAGCAGCACCGAGTCGCCGATCACGGTCACGGGGCCGAGCGGTCCCGGTGCCGGAAGGTCGATGTCCTTGCCGAGGACGATGCCGTCGGCGCTTCCGTCAGGCGGTGCCAGCGCGACGCCGACGACGACGGTCGACAGCAACAGGATGGCCCCGAGGACGACACGGATCCTGTTCCGTCCGGTCTGCGTCCGCCGAGCGTCGCCCACATCGAGCATGCGCTCGCCACACTATTCGCTGGCGTCACGACGGCGCGAGCGCCACGAATAGGGTCGGGGGCATGAGGCGACTCCGACGAGGAGCGACCGCCATCGCGGCAGTGCTGGTGACGCTCGCCGGTGTGCTGCTTGCGGCGACCTCGGAGGTGGCGACCCCGGCTCCGGTGGGGGCGCTCGCCGGGGTCACGCTCGACGAACCTGCCCGCGCCACTGCGATGGCAACGCGCGGGCGCCAGACACCGCTCCGCCCGGCGCCGGATCGGTGCACTCGCGTAATCGTGATCGGCGACTCCCTGATGGACAACGCCCGGTGGTATCTGCTCGGAGCGCTCGATCGAGCGGGGTTCGTGCACTTCGTCGATGCGCAGCACAGTCGCAGGATTCCGGAGTCGGTCCGGGCCCCGTACAGCGGGGTGACTGCCGCCCGTGAGGTCCGTGCGATCTGGGGGGAAGCGGATTGCTGGGTGATCGCGCTCGGATCGAACGACCTCATCTACGGTGCAGGTGATCCAGCCGTGGCCCGCTCGTCGATCGACGCGATGCTCGCGGCGACGACACCCGGAGCGTTCGTGTGGTGGGTCAACGTCGACTACCACCGGGACCCGGCATGGTCGTTCGACTTCGTCGGAGCGACCGCGCGGTTCAATGCGACGCTCACCGAACGGGCTGCGACCGACCCGAACCTCCGAGTGATCGACTGGTACTCGCTGGCCGAAGCACACCCGGCGTGGTTCTTCGACCCGGTGCACGTCGGTGCGGCAGGGAGTCTGGCGAGGGCGGAGCAAACGGTGGACGCGCTCCCCCGCTGACGGGCCGGTCGATGCCGGTCGGTCGGCGTCGATGGACCTCGAACGGGACGTGGGTCGACTCAGGGCACCGGCGGCGGGGCGACGGCCACGGTCGAACCGTCATCCGCGATTCCCTGGCCCTCCGGCTGCGGCACCGGCGGCGGGGCGACGGCCACGGTCGAACCGTCATCCGCGATTCCCTGACCCTCCGGCTGCGGCACCGGCGGCGGGGCGACGGCCACGGTCGAACCGTCATCAGCCACACCCTCAGCTGCTTCGATCGCCGCGGCGAGTTGCGACAGGGCGACAGCCTCGGACCAGTCGTCGCCTTCGTACGCGATCGCCGGTTCGGGATCGGCGAAGGTCGTGGCGTCGCTGGCCGGAGCCTCGTCGATCAGCTCAGCGGCTGGCTGCGGCTCAGGCACCACGTCCACGACCATCTCGGACGCGACGTCGACGACCGGCATGTCGGCCACGGGATCCGGTGCGACGTCGACCAGGTCGACCGCCGGCGGCAGATCGCTGGACCCGACGGACGTGAGGTTGACCGCGACGGAGCCGGTTGCGAGGATGGTGAGCGCTCCCGCAGCGAACAGCGCGAACAACGCGTTGCGCTGAGCCCTGGTGGCGCCCATCAGGTCGCACAGGCTGTCGAGCACGTCGGTCTCGGTCTCACCGAGATGCTCGGCGAGCGCCGTGATGTCGTCGCCACGAAGCGTGAGCTTCGGCTCGCGCTGCTGACCACGGAGGTCGCGGATCAACACGAGGTAGTTGTGGAGGAGCGACTCGGGGTCACCGTCCCGGAACGGCGCGTGAATCGGGCCGACGACGAGATCGCCGGCGCTGATCACCAGGGGTGTCCGCTCGATGGTCGAATTGACAGACATCACTCGCTCACTTCGTTCAGTTGACTTCGGGTACGGGTTCAGGTGGAAGTGGAGATCGAGATGGATGTGCGCCACCCGGCCCGTGCGCTGCCGGCGCGCCGACGATCACGAAGCGTCACCGCCCGCCAGCAACAGGACGAACAGCGCTCCGAACAGCTCCACACTCGACCATCGGCCCGACGATCCGCAATCTTGAGGGCGGTACTCCACGGGTCGGCCGCGCGCCGGGGCGAGACCGGTTCCCTGAGGCGGCTGCGTCTGCCGTGCGCCCCGGCACGACCGCCGCGAAAGGACGAACCATGAGTCTCCATCCGGGCGACACCGCCCCCGACTTCACCGAAATGACCACCGAGGGCGAGCTCCAGGGCCGAGAGCTGCCCGATGATGCTCGATGACACGCATGCGTCATGTCAATGCACGCGCGACCGACGACGATGAGGGGAAGGATCGACATGCCACCCGAAGAGCTTCCGCGCAGTGCGATCACCGTCGTGATCGTCGACGACCACGAAGTGGTCGCGCTCGGCCTCAAGGCACTGCTCGACGACGTCGACGACATCGACGTCATCGGCTCGGCCACGACGGGCGCCGACGCGGTTGCGCTGGTGGCGAGGCGCCGGCCAGATGTCGTGCTGATGGACTATCGGCTTCCCGACGGCACTGGCGCGGACACCGCCCGGGAGGTCAGGACGGCCAACCCGAAGACGAACGTGATCATGATCACCTCGGTGGCCGATCGGCGGGTGTTGTCGCAGGCGCTCGACGCCGGTTGCTGCGGTTTCCTCTCCAAGAACAGCGACCGCGCCGACCTCATCGACGCGATCACTGCCGCTGCGTCCGGCGATTCCTACTTCACTCGCGATGTCCTCAAGCACCTCGTTCACCTCCGCCGATTCGACGAAGTCGGCAGCACGGAGCTGTCCACCCGCGAGATCGAGGTCCTGCAGCTCACGGCCGACGGGCTGTCGCCGGACGACGTGGCAAGCAGCCTCCACCTCAGTGCCCACACGGTCAAGAACCATCTCCGTCACGCGATGGCCAAGCTCGACGCTCACACCAAACTCGACGCCGTCGTCAAAGCGGTCCGGGCCCGACTCATCTCGATCGACGACTAGGCGGAGCACGGTGAACCTCACGACCGACGCCACCTGTGCCGAGGAGATCTCGTTCGGTGTGGTGGTCGCCGACAACGACACCGAGATCCGTCGGGCGCTCGCCGACGTGATCAGAGATCATCCGCAGCTCCATCTCATCGGAGAGGCCGTCGACGGCTTGGAAGCTGCTGCGCTGTGCGGCACACACCGGGCCCGTGTTGCAATCGTCGACGTCAGGATGCCGCACGGTGGCGCCGAGGCGGTCACGGCGATCAAGCACGCAAGCCGAGGCACATGTGTGGTCGCCTACACCACACTCAGCGACCGCCGCACTCGGGAACGACTCCTCGAGGCAGGCGCCGCTGCCGTGTTCGTCAAGGGTGGCGGGATCGACCTCGGTGACGCGATCGTCGCACTGGTGCGGGCGTAACAGCACTCACGCGCGTCGGACTCCACGCCGACCGAGACTCGTCGGTCAGGTCAGCTGACTCGGACGGGTCGTCGGCAGAGGAATCACTGAGCGGCGCGGCGGTACATGCCGACAGCGATCGGGAACGCGATGAGGAAGATCGCGGCGATCCACGCCGACGCCTGTCCGACGTCGCTCCAGGTCGCGGTGCCAACGCTCAACTTGCGTACGGCGTCGACGACCATCGTGACGGGTTGGTGGGCGGTGAAGGTCTGCAGCCAACTCGGCATGCTCTCGACCGGGACGAAGACGCTGCTTGCGAAGGCCAAGGGGAAGATGATGAGGAAACTGGCTGCCTGTGCGGCCTCGGAGTTCTTCACGGCGAGGCCGAGCGCGGCCATCACCCACGAAAAGGCGAACCCGAACCCGAGTACGAGCACGACGGCGAGCAGACCCTGGAGGACATCGCCCCCCAGACGGAAGCCGAGCACGACCCCGACGATGATCATCAGGATCACGACGAACACATTGCGAAGCAGGTCCGAGAGCGTCCTTCCGGCGAGGACGGCCGACCGGGCGATCGGAAGTGAACGGAACCGGTCGATCGACCCGGCGGCGAGGTCCTCGGTCAATCCGATCGTGGTCTGGGTGGCACCGAACAGTGCGGTCTGCACGAGCAGGCCGGGCAGCAGGAAGTCGATGTACTTCTGGCCGGGTCCTCCTCCGGCGGAGATGGCGCCCCCGAAGACGTAGTTGAACAGCAACAGGAACATGACCGGCTGAATGGTCGCGAACACGAGCAGCTGCGGGAGCCGGATGTACCGGAGCAGATTGCGCTTCGTGATGACGGCGATCTGTCGGCTGGCGAGCAGCAAGCCACTGCGCCCGGAGCCACCGGGGTCCAGACGCTGCTCCTGGTGCACTGTGCGATCGATCGTTGTGCTGGTCATGCGACGACCTCCTTGGTCCGGTCGTGGTCGGTCAGGGCGAGGAACACGTCATCGAGGCTCGGCCGACGCAACCCGATGTCGACGGGGGTGATGCCGACAGCGTCGAGTTGACGGACCACGGCGAGGAGATCCTTCGTACCGTCGGGGGCCGGCACCGTGACGGTTCCGAGCTGTTCGTTCGACTGCAGCAGGCCGTCGAAGTTCGACAGCGCGCCGAGCCCAGCGGAGAAGTCGGTGCCGGGCAGCGTCATCTCGACCCGATCGCCGCCGAGTTGATCCTTGAGTTCGGTCGCGGTGCCCTCGGCGATGAGGTGACCCTTGTCGATCACGCCGATGCGATTGGCGAGGCGCTCCGCCTCGTCGAGGTACTGCGTCGTGAGCAGCAGTGTCGTTCCGTCGCCGACGAGCTCCTCGATCAGTTCCCAGATGTCGAGGCGACTCCGCGGGTCGACGCCCGTGGTGGGCTCGTCGAGGAAGAGCACTGCAGGTCGTCCGACCATGCTGGCGGCGAGGTCGAGACGACGCCGCATGCCGCCCGAGTACGTCCGAACCAGCTGGTCGGCAGCATCATCGAGGTGGATGCGGCGCAGCACGGCGTCCGCCCGCAGACGTGCTTCCTTGCCGCTCAGGTTGTAGAGCTGGCCGACCATCTGGAGGTTCTCGCGCCCCGAGAGGTGTTCGTCGACCGCGGCGAACTGGCCCGCCAATCCGATGCGGCTTCGCACACGGCGAGGGTCTGCACTGACCTCGGCGCCGGCGACGTATGCGTGGCCGGATGTCGGCTCGAGCAGCGTCGTCAGGACTCGGATCAGTGTCGTCTTGCCCGCCCCGTTCGGACCGAGAAGGCCGTAGACCGTGCCGGACTCGATCGACAGGCTCACGTGGTCGAGAGCAACGTTGTCGTCGAACTGCTTGGAGATCTGGTCGACGACGATCGCCGGCCCTGGCGCACCGGCCAACTCCGTCGCGTGATCTGTGGGAGTGGATTCCATGGCCTCATTCTCGCTGCCCGTGGCGGCGACCCCATGACCACCGAGTGCGTACGACATGACACGAACGTGTCACCGTTGTCGATGGAGTCGAGGGTCATGCAGTGGCGGCCCGCCTAACCTCGCACGGGTGACCCAGCCCGATGGGACAGCGCACGACGCATCGGTGATTCGACTGGACGAGTTCACGCGCGCCGACGCCGTCGTCGTGGCCCGCATCGCCCAGCACCGTCCGCTCTCCGAGACACTCGTCGCCGTGTGCGACCTGGTCGAGCACACCCTCGTCGGGTCCCGCTGCACGATCGCCCGGCTCGGCAATCACGGCGTCGAACTCACCACGACGACGGCGTCGGGAGAGTCGACCGACGTCATCCGTACGGCCGCGGCAGCGGTCTTCTCCGCGTCCGGGGTGCCGGTCGACCCGGCCGAGGCTGTGGTACTCACCGACCCGGCGACACCCGACACGCGCACGATCTGGGGCCGGGCGATCGTCGGGCTCGCCGATCGGCCGATCGGGGTGCTGTTCGTCAGCTGGGAGTGGCCTCGAGCGACACCGCTGCGCCCCGGCGTTCTCGACCAGGCGACGTACCTGACCCAGATCGCGCTCGAGCAGTGGATCGCCTCGCAGAACCTCGCGGCCACGGTCGCCGCAGAGCGCGAACGCATCGCGAACGAACTGCACGACGATCCGATCCAGACGATCACGGTCGTGAGCATGATGCTCCAACGTCTCGGCGCATCGCTTCCCGAGGAGTTCCGTCCCACGGTGGTCGATGCGCGCCGTCGCGCCGACGAGGCAATCGAACGCATGCGTCGAATGCTCTTCCAGCTGCATCCGCCCGCCCTCGAGGAGGACGGCCTCGCAATCGCCCTCGAGGTGTACCTCGAAGAGCTGCTCGAGCCGCTCGGCGTCGACTGCACGTTCGAGAGCACACTCGGTTTCGAACCTGACCCCGAGACCGCAATGCTCGCATTCCAACTCGCCCACGAGGCGATCGCCAACGTGGCGGCTCATGCCGGCGCCGAATCGGTCGCCGTCTCGCTGTCCGAGCAGGACGGCGGCATCGCCATCGTCATCGCCGACGACGGCCGCGGGTTCGACCCCGCGACGATTGCGCCGTACCGGCCCGGACACCTGGGGCTCTCGAACGTCCAGTACACGGCTCGCCGCAACGCCGGTCGTTTCGACGTCGCGTCGACCCCCGGCGACGGCTGCACGGTCTCGATCTGGCTCCCTCTCTGAACCGGCTCCGCGGCCGGCCTGAGCCAGCCCGTCGGCGTCAGCCGACTCGGCGGTCGTGACCTTCCCAGAAGGGCTCGCGCAGCTCCTTCTTCAGGATCTTGCCACTGGGGTTGCGAGGGAGCGCCTCGACCCAGTCGACCGACGTCGGGCACTTGAACCTGGCCAATTGGCCACGGCAGAACTCGATCAGCTCGTCCTCCCCGACCTCGACACCGGGCACCCTGACGACGATCGCCTTCGGGGTCTCTCCCCACTTGTCGTCGGGTACGCCGATCACTGCAGCGTCGGCGACCGCAGGGTGCGACATCAGCACGTTCTCGATCTCCGCGGGATAGACGTTCTCGCCACCGGACACGATCATGTCCTTCACCCGGTCGTGGATGTAGAGGTAGCCGTCCTCGTCGAGATAGCCCGCATCACCACTGCGGAACCATCCGTCGGGCGTGATGGCGGCTGCGGTCTCCTCGGGCATGTTCCAGTAGCCCTTCATCACCTGCGGTGATCGGATCCAGATCTCCCCGACCTCGCCGGTCGGCATGTCCTCGAGCGTGGTGCTGTCGACGATGCGCAACTCGACATTCGGTCCTGCGACGCCACACGATCGCAGCCGGTGCCTGTTGGGCCCGTCGACGTCGTGGTCCTCGGGCGGCAGGTAGACGACACCTGCCGTCGTCTCGGTCAGTCCGTACACCTGCCAGAAGTCGGCGTTCGGGAACATCTTGATGCTGCCGACCAACACCTCCTCACTGATCGGCGATGCGCCGTAGGCCATCATCCTCACGCCGGAGAAGTCGACATCGTCCACCCCGGGAACCATCTGGAGGAACTGCAGCGCCGCGGGCACGAGCACGGCGTGGGTGATGCCGTCCTGGGACAGGATGCGCACCAACTCGTCGAGATCGAGCTCGCGCAGGATCACGTTGGTGCCGCCGAGCGACAACGCCACGCCGGCCCACGCGCTGCCGGCGATGTGGAACAGCGGCATCGCCACCAGGCTCACGACGCTGTCGTCGATCTCCCAGGTCTCGAGCAACGGCAACGTGCCGGCGAAGTTGTCGTTCGTGAGCATCACCCCCTTGGGTCGCCCCGTGGTGCCGCTCGAGTAGAGCTGATACGCGACGTCGTCGTCAGCCGACTCGACGCCGGGATCGCCGAGGGGGTGTGAGTCGACCCAGGTGTCCCAGCTCTCGTACCCGTCGTGACTGCCGACCACCAGGATGTCGGTGACCGAGGTGAGGTTCGGGGCGATCGCATCGAGGACGTGCGCGAAGTCCGAACCGACCACCAGCACCTTGGCCTGCATGTCGTTGACGATGAACTCGACCTCGGGCGCCGCCAGTCGCCAGTTGACGTCCACGGAGACGGCGTTCAGCAGTCCGGCACCGTGGTACAACTCGAAGTGTTCGATCCCGTTCTTGTCGAGGAACGCCACGCGGTCCTGCGCCCCGACACCGAGCGCCGCCAGCCCGTTGGCCACCCGCTGACAGCGTTCGTAGAAGTCGGCGTACGTGACCGTGCGATCGCCGAGCACGAATGCAGGGTGATCGGCACGGCCCACCCCGTGCACGCGGACGATGTCGAAGATCTTCAGCGGTAGTGCCTCTCCCATCGAGACAACGTAGTCAGGGGCCGCAGAGATCGCCCGCCGACGTCGCCAGACGGTTCGACCGCCACAACGCCCGCCGCGATCACGCGGTGTTGACGGAACCGAACGTCGAGTACCTCGACCGGGCGGACGCGAACATCCGACACGACTTCGGGATCAGCCTGCCGGCGCTCCTGGGACAGCCGATCCCCGACTACGTGGCCGCCACACTCGACAAGCTGTGCGACGCCGAACCACCCGAGGGCGTGTTCCACACCGTTCACCGCGACGGGCGCGCCGTCGGCATGGGCGGCGTCCGCCGCACCAACGACGGAGCATCGGAGGTGAAGCGGGTCCGGTTCCCTCACTCGTGATGGAGCAGTGCTGTCCCGTCGGGGTTGTCGATCACGTATTTCCAGCTGCCATCAGGCTGACGGCACAGGACCTCGGCCGTTGCCCCCTCGGGGCTCGAGCCATCCGGCATCCGCATGGTCCACGGCGTGTGGATCAAGCCAGATCACCGCTGCCGGGTGCTCGGTCAGAGAAACGTGACCAGGATGAATGCCGGGTAGCCGACGAACAACACGACGGCGTCGCGACGATCGAGTTGGTCGTGGCGAAGTGCGAGCAGGATCGCGAGTGCCATCAGCGCCAGCATCGCGATGAGGGGCGCGTGGAGGAGCGCACTGTCGTCGATCGAGATCGGTGCGACGAGTGCACCCGCGCCGAGGCTCATCGACATGTTGTAGGCGTACGAGCCGACGACTCCGGCGATGACGGCTTCAGTGACGCCGTGACGGCTCGCCGACCACGCGAGTACGACCAACTCGAACGCGGTTGCGAACCCGACCACGGTCAGCCCGAGTCGAGTCTGGGTCTGTTCGATGTCGGTGATCTGTCGGACACCCTCGACGAGCACGATCGATCCCACCGTGAGCGCCGCCAATCCCGCGACAACCCACACGAGGTCGACGCCGACGCGCCCACCATCGTCGAGTTCCTCGTCCAATTCGCCCGCCTCACCCAGCGCGGGAGGTCGTCGCTCACTGATCCAGATCGCACCGACGAACGCAACGTAGGACGCAACGAGCACGGTCCCCTCGACCCGTCCGACTTCGCCATCCCACATCAGCCCAGCTGCGAGCACTCCCGCAGCGAGGCCACCGATCGCGTACCGACGCACCCGCCGACCGAACGGGATGGTCACCATCCAGGCTCCGACCCCCAGCGCCACGGTGACGATTGCAGCGTTCGCTCCGATCACGTCGCCGAACGCCACCCCATCGACGTCGCGGGCCGACGCAGTGACCACGGTGGCGAGTTCTTCGGGCTCAGCCCCGGCGAGCAGTACTGCCAGTGCGAACGCCGTGACACCGAGCCGTTTCGACGCGTCAGCCAAGTGCTCCGCAAACCGCTCTGCGCCCCACACGATCGCCGCCGTCCCGGCTGCCATCGCCGCCACCCAGAGAAGCGTCATCACCCGGGCGTGTCTAACCGTTGTCGAGTTCGCAGGCCAATCTGCCCACCGTGTCATGGACTCGGAACTCGGGGACCAAACGTACTGTCATCGGGACCGGCGGCAGGAGCGGTGACCCACGTGTAGCTTCGCTCCATGGAACCCTGGGCACGAGAACTCGAGGGACGAGTCGACGAGTCGTGGACCGACAGCAAGCTGCTGATCGGCAATCCGTTGGGTGACCCGGCACGACGACCGATCTGGGTCTACCTCCCCCCTCGCTACGACGGGGCCGACGAGACCCGGCACCGGCCGATACCACAGCTATCCCTGCGACGACATCGTTCCGGAGCGCTTCTGATGTCGGCCGCGGCCTGGGTCCAGCTCGTGCTGATCATCGGCATCCTCGCCGTGCTGGTCCCCATGACCGGTCGCTATCTGGCGGCGGTCTACAGCGGTGGAGGTGCGCCAGGAGACCGGGTGTTCGGCCCGGTGGACCGGGCGATCTACCGGCTGTGCGGGATCGACGAGTCGAACGAGCAACGATGGCCCGGATACCTGCGGTCGCTGCTGGCGTTCAGCCTGATCGGGACTACAAGGGCACTGCCAGCCCCGTCCTCCGACCAGATGGCACCCTTGCATCGGTGACCGTCAGCGACTGGAACGGTGGCGGCATCCTCCCGAGCACCGTCGAGATCCCGGTCGGATACCCGCCGAGCGAGTTCGGACGATTCATCGTCAGGACCAATCGCCGAGCCAACGTTTCGCTGGAGGAACGTCGAGCCGCCGCCACCATCGCCACCACGCTCGCCCGCTGCATCAGACCGTGACGTCCACCCGGAACACGAACGCAGCGACACCGAACTCGTCTCTGGCCGTGCCGCACACCCAGCACGAATCAGGCCCGAGCCGAGCACGCGATGATCGCGACCCAGAACGCGACGAAGCCCCGGTCGGATTGCTCCTCACCAGGGCTTTCGGGGCGGGCACGACGGGACTCGAACCCGGGACCTCTACCGTGTCATGGCCTCGGCACTCGGGAGCCACACGTACGGTCAGGGGTCGCCGAGCATCGACGCATGGCTACGGTCGCGGGCCAGAGTCCGACCCTCGAGCCGGCAGGGTCAGACCACTGCGTAGATCTGCCATTCGTCGGGCACGCCCTTGAGCACGTGGAGGCCGCGCGACTCGAATTCGATGCCCGAGCCGGTCACGAGATCCTTGACGGTGCGCGACACCAACACCTCACCGGGACCCGCGAGCGAGGCGACCCGAGCCCCGATGTGAACTGCGAGCCCGGCGACATCGTCACCCAGGAGTTCGATCTCACCGGTGTGCAGGCCGGCGCGCACCTCGACGCCGATCGGGGAGAGTGCCTGACCGATCGCCTGAGCAGCGGCGATTGCGCGGCCCGGCCCATCGAACGTTGCCAGGAACCCATCGCCCTGGGTGTCGACCTCGCGACCGCGGAATCGCGCGACCTGACCGCGCACCGCGTCGTTGTGACGTTCGAGCAACTCGGTCCAGGCGCGGTCGCCGAGCTGCGCGGCGCGCTCCGTCGACCCCACGATGTCGGTGAACAGCACCGTTGCCAAGACCCGCTCGGGTGAACGAGCACCACGCGAACCGGTGACGAACTCCTCCAGCTCGGCGAGGATCGCATCCGATCCATCACCGCTGAAGAAGTGATCGGACCCGTCGATCTCCACGAACTTCGCTCCCTCGATCTGATCGGCGATCCAGCGCCCCTCCTCGACCTTCACGTCCTGGTCACCCGAGCGATAGAGGCACAACGTCGGCACCGAGATCGTCGACAGGACGTGACGCGTATCGACCTGTGTATTCATGCGGAGCAACGCCGCTGCAGCACGGGGACTCGAGGACAACCGCATGTAGCGCGCCAACCATTCGACAAATGCCGGATCGGACATCCGACTCGGGGCAACCCACGGCGGGATGTGATCCGGGTCGCCCCACGTCTTCTCGACCAGCGCGACCTCGGCCTCGCGGTCAGCAGGATCCGGCGCCCACGGATAGTCAGACGAGGGCACCCGCGATGCGTAGCTGCCCACGAGCACCAGTCCGTCCGTGCGTTCCGGGTGCGTCGCCGCGAACACCATGGACATGCTGCCGCCCTCGGAGTGACCGAGCAGCGTCGCCGACTCGGATCCCACAGCGTCCATGACGGCGCGAACGTCGTCCATACGCGTCTCGATGCTCGGAAGGTCATGGAGCGACACCTGATCCGACAGCCCGGTCCCTCGCTTGTCGAACAGGATCAGCCGCGAGAACGACGCGATGTGTCGCAGCATCCGAGCGAACGACGGATCCTCCCACGTCACCTCGATGTTGGAGACCCAGCCGGGCACGTACACGATGTCGATCGGCCCCTCACCCAACACCTGATAGGCAATGCTGACATCGCCGGCGTCCGCATAGAGCGTCTTGGGTGTCTCCATCGACGCGACCATAACGGTCAGCCCGCGTACGTCCCGATTGCCTGTGACGCATCGAGCACTGTCGGACGGGGCCGTCGACATCGCTGACGCGACGAAGCCCCGGTCGGATTGCTCCTCACCAGGGCTTTCGGGGTGGGCACGACGGGACTCGAACCCGGGACCTCTACCGTGTCATGGTAGCGCTCTAACCAACTGAGCTACGCGCCCGTAGCGGAGCAGTACGTTACCAACTCGTGAGCCCGGCCCCACACCTTCCGCTCATCGACATCGCTCCGCTCCTGGACGCGGCCGCCACGCGGTCCGCCCTCGAGTCGACGGCGGCGGTGATCGATCGGGCGTGCCGGGATGTCGGGTTCTTCGCCATCACCGGCCACGGGGTCGACCCTGCGCTGCAGCACCGGTTGGAGACCGCAGCTCACGCGTTCTTCGAGCGCAGCGACGCCGAGAAGTCGGCGATCGCCATGGCGAACGCCGGGCCTGCGTGGCGAGGCTGGTTCCCGGTCGGCGGCGAGCTCACCTCGGGGATCCCCGACCGCAAGGAGGGCATCTACTTCGGCGACGAACACGGGCCGGAGCACCCGCGAGTCGTGAGTGGCACGCCCTTGCACGGCCCGAACCTGTTCCCCGACCATCCCGGCGAGCTGCGATCCGTGGTCCTCGACTGGCTGACGGCACTGCGACCGGTTGCCGACGCGGTCATGCGCGCCATCGCGCTCGGACTCGGCCTGCCGAGCAGTTGGTTCGAGGACGGCGTGACATCGGACCCCACCGTGCTCTTCCGCATCTTCCACTACCCGCCCATCCGTGACGACGCCGACGATGCATGGGGTGTCGGCGAGCACACCGACTACGGCCTGCTCACCCTCCTCGCCCAGGACCGTCACGGCGGGCTGCAGGTCGAGGCGCTCGACGGGTCCTGGATCGACGTCGACCCGGTACCGGGCGTGCTCGTGTGCAACCTGGGCGACATGCTCGAGCGTCTCACCGGCGGCCGGTACCGCTCGACGCCGCACCGGGTGCGCAACACCTCGGGCGAGTCGCGGTTGTCCTTCCCGTACTTCTTCGACCCGTCGTGGGATGCGACCGTGCCGACACTGCCCCTCGGATCCGACCCGCTGACCCACGACCGTTGGGACGGTGCCGACGTGCTCGCCTGGGACGGCACCTACGGCGACTACCTCACGTCGAAAGTGGCCAAGGTGTTTCCCTCGCTGTTCGACGACGTCGCGTCGCGTCGATCAGTCGAACCGTAGGGAGATCTCGTTGGCCATCAGCCGGCCAGCCCGGGTGAGCACGACCCGGTCGCCGTCGGCCGGATGCGGGACCACCATGCTCTCGAGGAGTTCGAGTGTGTCCTCGCTGAACGCCGACCGCTCGACGCCCTCGCGCGTCCGCAACGCGAGCTGGAGACCTTCGAAGCGGCGGGTCTCGGCATCGAGCGTCTCCGACGATGCCACGACCGTCTCGTGTCGGTTGATCGCCTCGATGTAGCGGTCGGGAGTTCGCAGGTTCCACCAACGGCGCCCCGCCTCGTGGGAGTGTGCTGCACAACCGAACCCCCGGTAATCGGCCTGGTCCCAGTACAGGTGGTTGTGACGCGACTCGTGGCCGGGGCGAGCCCAGTTCGACACCTCGTAGTTCTGCAACCCGGCCGCAGCGAGGAGCTCGTCGACCAGTTCGTACTTGTCGGCCTGGTCATCGTCGTCGGGATGGCGATCGGGCTGCGAGGCGAGCGGCGTGCCGGATTCGACGGTCAGACCGTACGCGGAGATGTGGGGTGGGTCGAACGCCAACGCTGCCTCGACGGTCGCACGCCAGTCGTCGATCGTCTCCCCCACCGCCCCGTAGATCAGGTCGAGGTTGAACGACGGCATCTCGACGGCCCGGATCGCCTCGACGGCGCGGGCGATGTTCTCCTGATCGTGGGTGCGGCCGAGCGCCACGAGGACGTGCGCCGACATCGACTGCACACCCAGGCTCACGCGGTTGACGCCGGCCGCGCGATACGTCCGCAGCATCTCGACGGTGACGTCGTCGGGGTTGCACTCGACGGTGATCTCGGCACCGTCGCTCACCGGGATCGACGCGATCACCGAGGCCAGCGCATCGGCAGGTACGAGCGTCGGCGTGCCACCACCGACGAACACCGTGTCCGAGGCCGGCAGGCCCGATGCGATCGCCCGATCGATCTCGGCGTGCACGGCGACGAGATAGTCGTCGACGAGGTGGTGACGGTCGGTCCAGGTGGCGAACGCGCAGTACTCGCACTTCGACGCGCAGAACGGGATGTGCACGTACACCCCGAACGTCGCTGCGGTCATTCCCTCAGTCAACCGCCGGGGTGGGACGCTCAGGCGCTGGGGACGAAGAGCAGGTCGAGGGCCGCGAGGCGCTCCGCGACCTGGTCGACCGGCACGTCGAGCATCGCCGCGATCGAGCGGGTGTCGTCGCCGCGCACCGTGATCACCCGACCGTTGAAGTCCTGGCGCTGCACCTGGATGAGACGCAGGTACCGCGCCAACATCTCGAACGGCGCCCCACTCAACTGGACGAGCTTCGCGACATCGATCGCCAGTTTCTTGTTGACCGGCGACTGGAGGGCCGCGGCCGCCTCGGATCCCGTGACCTCGCGTGGCAGCAGCTGCTCGACCGGGACGGCGTAGAACTGCGAGAGCCGGTCGAGTCGTGGCACCGACAGCGCCCGCTCGCCCCGTTCGTACGCGCCCAGAACGGAGGCCTTGAACTCCTGGTTCGACTGCGCCTCCACCTCCTGGAGCGACAGCCGCTTCTGCTTGCGGATGACGCGCAAGCGCTCACCCACCTGACGGCTGTAGACCGATGGTGCGTCTTCGTCGGTGATGGACATGTCGTGATCCCGCCTTCGTTGTTTGTCTCATGCGTCGGTGGCGCCCGCCTACCGACCGCCCGGCACGTTACCCAGGGGTAACTCGAGAACCTTAGACCGTCAGCGTTCGAATGTCACGCAGAGTGCCGATGCTGCTACTACGGCGGTCTCCGTGCGGAGGATGTTGGCACCCAGCGACACCCGATCAGCGGCCAGTTCGAGTTCGTCGGGCGACCACCCTCCTTCGGGCCCGACCGCCACCGAGCGGTCGCTCGGGCCGAGCGCTCGACCATCCGGCTCGGCCACCACGAATTCGCCGAGCACCGCCGCAGCATCGACCGGACCCTCGATCTCCACCCGTCGGACGCGACGGCTCTGACGGCACGCCTCGTCGGAGATGCGCTGGAGCCGTTCGCGTTGCGAAGCGGCCCGATCCGGCTTCCACCGCACCACCGACCGATCGGCGTGCAACAGCACCAGCCGGTCGACACCCAGCTCGGTCGACTTCTGCACCAACCAGTCGAGCCGGTCACCCTTCGGCATCGCCACCGCGATCGTCAGGGGCGCGCTCGGCGCCGCTTCCACCTGCAACGCACCGTCGGGGGCGAGGCGCAGCGACGACCCGTCGATCACGACCACCGCCAGTCGCCATCGGCCTTCGCCGTCGGTGGCGCTGACCGCCTCGCCTGCGCGGAGCCGCAGCACACGTCGTAGATGGTGCTCGGTCGCGTCGTCGAGCGAGATCTCCCCACCAGCGTCGAACATCGCTGGCGGCAGCAGGACGTGGGCGCTGGTGGTGCGCAGCGATGCTCGGGACCCCACGGCGACGTCAGGTGAACGCCGACTTGATTCGGGTGAACAGCCCTTCCTTGGCGTGCCCGACGACCTCGCCGCGCCCTTCGGCATACGCCGTGAGCAGCTCGATCTCCTTGTCGGAGAGCTTCTGGGGGACATCGACTCGGACGCGCGCCCGCAGATCGCCCCGGCCACGACCCCGAAGATGTGGCACACCTCGCTGCCGCAGCACGAACTCCCGGCCCGGCTGAGTGCCGGGCGGCACCACCAGGTGCTCGGTGCCGTCGAGCGTCTCGAGTTCGATCGCGGTGCCGAGTGCGGCCTGAGCGATCGAGATCGGGACCTCGGTGACGAGGTCGTGGTCGTCACGCACGAACAGATCGTGAGGCGCCACCCGGAGGTGGACGTAGAGATCGCCGGCACGGCCGCCGCGCGGGCCCACGGCGCCCCGCCCGGTGAGGCGAAGCGTGGACCCCGAATCGACACCGGCCGGCACATCGACCTGGTACTGCTTGTCGACGGTGACGCGCCCCTCCCCGCGGCAGGTCGCGCACGGCGTGGTGATCACCTGGCCGAGACCGCCACAGCGACCACACGGGCTCGCCGTCACCATCTGGCCGAGCAGACTCTGCCGGACCCGTTGGACCTGGCCGCTGCCGCCGCAGTCGCTGCAGGTCACCGGGGTGGTGCCCTCACCGGCACCGGTGCCACCGCAGTCGTCGCACGCGACGGGCAGTTTGAGGCCCACGTCGATCTGGTCGCCGAACACCGACTGCTCGAACGAGATGTCGGCGACCACCTCCATGTCCTGGCCCCGAGGCGGCCCACTGGGCCCGCGCTGACGGCCGCCACCGAACGGGCTGCCCCCGCCGCCGAAGAACGTCTCGAAGATGTCTCCGAGCCCGCCACCGAAGAGATCCTCTGCGCTCGGCCCGGCTCCGCCACCGTTGCCGCGCACACCGGCCTCGCCGTAGCGGTCGTAGCGGGCGCGCTGCTCGTCGTCGGAGAGCACCTGATAGGCCATGGCGATCTTCTTGAACTGCTCGGCGGCGGCGGCGTCGTTCGGGTTCGCGTCGGGATGGAACTCCCGGGCCCGCTGCCGGTACGCCTTCTTGATCTCGTCGGCGGTCGCCGTACGCGAAACGCCGAGAAGTTCGTAGTAGTCACCCATGATCGCTCCCATCATGCCGTGAGTTGCGCATGAGGACTCAGCCTTCTTCGATGCGGTGGCCGAGCTGCTCGCTGACCACCTCGACCGTGGCGAGTGCCTGCGGATAGTTCATGCGGGTGGGACCGAGCACCCCGACCGAGCCGAGGTGTTCGCCGTCGACCACGACCGGCGCCACCACGACCGAGCAGGCCGACAGCGGCTCGACACCGTGTTCCACACCGATCGCAACCGACATGCCGCGGCTGACGATGTCGCTCACGAGCGTGACGACGACGAACTGCTGCTCGAGTGTCGCCAGAACGGTCCGAACGATCTCGACGGCGTCGAAGGCGTTGGCCACCGCCGCCGCTCCCCCGGTGAACACCTGCTCGGGTGCCGCCGTGGCCCGCAGCTCCTGCAGTGCGGCTGCGCACAGACGGTCGACCGTGTCGTCGCCGGTCGGGCTCACGTCGCTGACCGAGCCGAGCACCCGGCCGTCGAGTTCCGCCGACAGGTGCACGCCGGCGGCCGCGAGCTTGAGGTCGTCGTCGCCCTCGACGAGATCGAGCTGCACGTTCTCGACGGTGCCGTTGGCGAACACCACGATCACGGTGGCGACGGTCGCCGAGAGCGACACGATCTGCACCCGGCGCACCGGAACGGCCTCGGAACGGGGACCGACGACGACCCCGGCGTTGTTGGTCAGCGCCGCCAGGAGGTTGGAGGTCTGATGGAGCATCTCCTCGAGCCGCCCGTGGGCCGCCGAGAAGAACTCCCCGACCTGCCTGGTGGTCGCCTGGTCGAGACGGCCGGGTGCGGTGAGGTGATCGACGAAGTAGCGGTACCCCTTGTCGGTGGGGATGCGCCCGGCCGACGTGTGCGGCTGCACGAGATACCCCTCACTCTCGAGCTGGGCCATCTCGTTGCGCACCGTGGCCGACGACACCTTGATCGTCGGTGCCTCGGCGATGTGGCTCGACCCGACGGGCTGAGCCGTGGCGATGTACTCCTGCACCACAGCACTCAGGATCGCGGTCTTGCGGTCGTCCAACATCTGGCACTCCAGCCTATCGACTGCCAACCGGTCGGATCACGGCGTACCGGACCGTGCTCAGCCGATCGATTTCAGTCGTCGGAGCGCTTCGTCGCGTTCGACTCGGTGATCGAGCATCGGCTCGGACGGTTCCGGAGCCCAGCGCTCGACGTACTCGCCATCGGGGTCGTAGCGCTCCTGCTGCAAGGTCGGATTGAAGACCCGGAAGTAGGGCGCTGCATCGGTGCCCGTGCCGGCCGCCCACTGCCAGCCGTGGTTGTTGGAGGCGAGGTCGCCGTCGACGAGGTGCCGCATGAACCACTGCGCACCCCACTGCCACGGCAGATGGAGGTCCTTCACCAGGAAGCTGGCGGTGATCATCCGGACCCGGTTGTGCATCCAGCCCGTGGCGAGCAGTTGCTTCATCCCGGCGTCGACGATGCCGAATCCGGTCGCGCCCGCCGCCCACCGGTCGAAGCGCTCGCGGGCGGCCGCATCGGTGTCGACCGGCATCGCGTCCATCTTCGGGTTGAGGTTCTCCCAGGCGGTCTCCGGGCGCTGGTACAGCACGTCGGCATAGAAGTCCCGCCAGGCGAGTTCGCTCGAGAACACCGTGTGCGCCCGCGGCCCCGCGCCGGACGCGTCGAGGTCGGCGAGCAGTTGCCGGGGATGGATGGTGCCCCACTTCAGCGCCGGCGACAGGCGGCTCGTTCCATCGAGCGCAGCGAGGTCGCGGCGCTCGTCGTAGTCGTCCAGACCGTCGTGGAGGAAGGCGGCCCAGCGTTCGTGTGCTGCTGCCTCCCCCGCCGGCGGGAGTTCGCAACCGGGGTCGGGACGCTCGGGCCACGGCTCGGTCGCGACCTCGCCCGACCCCAACCATCGGAAGTCGTCGCCGGGAGCGTCGAGTGGCGGATCCCAACCCACCCGGCGCCACACCTTCGAGAATGGCGTGAACACCGCATACGGATCGCCGTCGCCCTTGCGGACACCTCCCGGCGTGACCGCGTACGGCGAGCCGACGCCGCGCAGCGAACGCTCGGTTCGGCGGAGCGCCTCGGCGACCGCTGCGTCACGACGACGCCCGGAGGGGGCGTAGTCGCGGGTGACGAACACGGCGTCGGCGTCGAGTTCGACGGCCAGTCGCGGGATGACCTCGACCGGGTCACCGTGACGGATCACCAGCCCGGTGCCCGACCGTCCTCGGAGGTCGGCGTCGAGGGCCGCCAGGCCATCGTGGAGGTGGGCGAGCCGTGGTGCGCCCGCTGTCGCGAAGGTCGGATCCACCACGAACACCGCGGCGACTTCGCGCCCGTCCGCACCGGCTGCGAGGAGCGCAGGATGGTCACCGAGCCGGAGATCGCGCCGGAACCACATGATCGATCGACGGGCCACGGCTCCGGTTGTACCCCAACAGTCCGTCTCGCACTCGATCGGCGGTCGAATTCTCCCGATCGGGCCGAAGGGCCCGTGTCGAGCCGTCGCGCTTCCGCGCATGATCGCGACCACCCGATCCAACGAGGAGCGCCCATGCCCGAGGCCGTCGTCGTCTACGAATCCATGTTCGGCAACACCCACGTGATCGCCGATCACATCGCCGCCGGGCTGCGCGCCCACCTGGGGGACGTGACGGTCGTACCGGTCCACGACGCCACCCCGGAGCTGATCGGTACCGCCGATCTGGTGGTCGTCGGCGGCCCCACTCACGTCCACGGCATGTCGAGCCACCTCAGCCGCCAGGGGGCCAAGGACATGGCCGCGAAGGACGACGACCTCGACCTCGATCCCGATGCCGAGGGGCCCGGCCTGCGCGACTGGTTCGACGATCTTCCCACCGGACAGTCGGGCCCGGCCGCCGCGTTCGACACCCGCGTCCACGCAACCACGCTGGTGACCGGCCAGGCGTCGAAGGGCATCGCCAAACGACTCGGCCGACACGGCTTCGACCTCGTCGCCGAGCCCGAGAGCTTCTTCGTCGACAAGGAGAACCACCTCGAAGCCGACGAGGCCGATCGGGCCTCGGCCTGGGGTCGACGGCTCGCCGAGTCGCTTCAGGCGGACTGAGTGGCGCCCGACCGCAACCAGCTCGGCCGGCCGGTCCAGAGCCGCTCGACGCGGTAGAACGGCGCGAACGCCACCAGGAACAACGGGTACGGGAAGACGATCAGCATCGTCGCGGCGATGCCGGCGTGGAGGAGCCAGGCAGCGACCACCCACGCCGTCCTGACCCGACCGCCCAGGAGCGCGACGGGTGCCGCCAGTTCGACCAGGACCGCGAACGCGGCCGCGGGCGTCCACGCCCACGACGCGCGTACCGCCCAGCTGGCGACCGGCGAGGCGTCGCCACCGAGCAGATCGAGCCGCGCCGCCGAGTACGCGACGTGGTTCCGCAGCGTGTCGCCGAGGATCCAGTCGATGCCGCCGTAGCGCAGCTTGGCGAGTCCGGTGATCACGTAGGTGATCACCACGACCAGTGCGGCGAGCGCGATCGGCCAGCCGTAGGCGGTCGCCTCGCGGTTCGTCGGCCGCCGACCGGCTCGAGCATCGAGCGACCAGCGATCGGCGGCGGGCGCCAGCGAGACGACGATCAGGTGCAGCGCCACCAGGTTCTCGAAGTGCAGCAACTGCCCCCACGAGCCGCGATAGCTGCCGAGTGCGAGGAAGCCGACGGCGAACACCGGGCCGAGCGGTCGGAACCGCCAACCGAGCGTGTACGCCACGCCGGTCGCGAGCGTGACGGCGATCATGGCGAGGACGACAGCGTCCGGAACCGGTCCGCCGAGGAGGCTCGCAAGGCCGACGCCGTCGAAGCCGGACGCTCGCTCGGTCAACTGCACGAACACCGGCAGCCGGACGGTCACGTACACGAGCGTGAACATCCCGGTCAGGATCCGGAGCATCGCGAGGCGCTCGGGTGGGGCCGTCACGTCGACGACCCGCCAGAGTGGAATCGGGCGGGCCGGCGTCGCCACCGGTTCGACGACCGTCATCGCGGGACCTCGCAGCGGGCGTGGACGGTGCGTTCGACGAGGCTGTCGCCGCCTTCGACCTGTGCGACCACGTCGTGGCGTTCCGTGACGACCTCGACCGCGACGGTGTCACGCGGGAGCCCGTCCCACCGGGACGCCCGTTCAGCGATGTCGACGCACCGCTGCTCCGCGCGTCCGTCACCGATCGCATCGCGCAACTCGCCGGCGACGACGAGCGGGTCGTCGCTCTCGCCGATCACCGCGAGCGTCAGCGTCGACGCACCACCCTCGGGGTCGACCGCCTGTGCGGTTGCGAGTGTGACCTCCTCGCCGCGGGCACTGGAATACATCGGATAGGTCGACAACGGGAATCCGTCGCGATCGAGCACGACCGGCGCAACGAGCGCGCCGACGACGGCGGCGGTCACCAGGATGCGGCCACGTCGATCCACTCCCCCAGCATGACGCGGGCGACCCCGTCAGGGCACCCGCAGATCAGCAGCGGCGGATCCCGTCGCCCGTTCGTACCGCACCGGGTTCGACGACGACCGCACAGATGCCGCGGAGGCGGAGATCCTTGCGGGAGTTGATCCAGCGGGCCGCGTCGATGCCGTACCGGTCGGCGAACTTCGCACACCCGTTGTGTGGCTTGGAGGTGACCTCGATCACCGCAGTGCCGACGGTGAGCCGGGTGCCGATGGGGCAGTTGTCCCCGACGAGACCGATGCCCGGCCGCAGCTCGCCCGAGGCCAGGACCGTTCGTTCACCCTTGGCCGGTCGGGCGACGATCAGCTCGACGGTCCCGATCTCGGAGGGCGCATCGGCGACATGGTCGATGGCGGCATCGAGGTCGGCGGTCGTGGCGAACATCACCCGATTCTGACAGACCCGATTCAGCTCGCCGGCGTGAGTTCGGCGACCGGCTGGGTGCGGGATCGCCACAGCGGAGCGGCGACCGCCACACAGATCAGGCTGATCACGCTGCTGTACGCGAGCGCCCACTCGGCGCTGACATTGTCGGCGATCAGCCCCGTCAGCGGTCCTCCGATGGGCGTCGATCCCAGGAAGGCGACCGCCTGGAGCGCCAGCAATCGACTCCGCATGTCCGGTGGGCACTCCTGCTGCACGATGGCGTTCGCTCCCGCGATGAACCCGGCGCTGCCCAACCCGAAGGGCACCGCCCACACGAAGGCGAGCGCCAGGCTCGGCGCCCACGCCAACCCGAATCCCGCGAGCGCCATGGCGACCAACGATCCGAAGAACCAGCGCATCGTGACCTGGTGGTGTCGAGCGGTCATCAGCGAACCGGCCAGCGAACCCGCCGACATCACGGCCAGCACCAGCCCGAACACCGCCTCACCGCCCCAGCGTTCGTCGGCCAGCTTCGGGAGGACGACCGCCTGGTTGAAGGCCACGGCGCTGACGATCACGAGCAACGAGTAGATGATCGCCATGTCGCGCCGACTCGCAACGAACCGCAACGCCTCTCGGATCGGTTTGCCGCCCTTCGGACGCCGAGGCATCGGGAACATCTCCTCGCGCCGGATCGCGACGAGCGAGAAGATGATCGCGAAGAAGGTCAGGCCGTTGAAGATGAAGCACCATGCCGTGCCGATCGTCGCCACGAGACCAGCGGCCACCGCCGGTCCGAAGATCCTCGAGCCGGTCATGACGGCGGTGTTCAGGGATGTCGCGTTCGGGATGTCCGGTGTGGGCACCAGCTCGGTGACCAGTCCGCGGCGCGCCGGGTTGTCGAACGCAGCGACGATCCCGAGCACCAGCGACAGGATGTAGACCACCGGGAGCGTCACCAGGCCCGCCAGATCGAGGGCACCGAGCAGCAGGGCCTGCGCAGCGAGGCCGCTCTGGGTGATGATCGCCATCGTCCGCTTGTCGTAGGTGTCGGCGATCACCCCGGCCCACGCTCCGAGCAGCAGCATCGGCAGGAACTGGGCAGCGACACTGATGCCGACCGACGTCGCCTCGCCGGTCAGGCGGTACACGAGCAACGACATCGCGGTCATCTGCAGCCAGGTGCCCACGTTCGAGATCGCCAATCCCGAGAAGAAGAGTCTGGCGTTGTGGTACTGCAGCGAGCGGAAGGTGGTCGACACCAGCGCCCATCGTTGTCGGTTCGCCCACCCGATCCCCGACCGAGCGACGATCGCGACGAGTTGAGACGAGGGGTCAGACCCCCTGTCTCAACTCGTCAGTCGTCGAGTTTGAGGGCGTTGATGAAGACGTCGCCGGGCACTTCGACTCGGCCGATCGACTTCATCTTCTTCTTGCCTTCCTTCTGCTTCTCGAGCAGCTTGCGCTTGCGCGTGATGTCGCCGCCGTAGCACTTGGCGGTGACGTCCTTGCGCCGGGCCTTCACCGTCTCGCGCGCAATGACCTTGCCGCCGATCGCGGCCTGGATCGGCACGTCGAACATCTGACGCGGGATCAGCTCCTTGAGCTTCTCGCACATCCGAGCGCCGTAGTGATAGGCCGAGTCACGATGCACGATCGTGGAGAACGCGTCGGCGGGCAGCCCGTTGAGGAGGAGATCGACCTTGACGAGCTGCGACGGACGGTAGTCGGCCAACTCGTAGTCGAGGCTGGCGTAGCCCTTCGTGCGTGACTTCATCTGGTCGAAGAAGTCGATCACCACCTCGGCGAGCGGCACCTCGTAGACCAGCTCGACCCGCTCGGGCGACAGGTAGTCCATCCGCTTCATCTCGCCCCGCCGGGTCTGACACAGGTCCATCAAAGCACCCGTGTACTCGGTCGGGCTGATGATCGAGATCTTGAAGAACGGCTCCTCGATCGTGGCGATGCGCTGCGCCTCGGGCATGTCGGCGGGGTTGTCGACCAACACCACCGTGCCGTCGGTGCGCGTCAGTCGGTACTCGACGCTCGGTGCAGTGGCGATCAGCGCGAGACCGAACTCTCGCTCGAGTCGCTCCTTGACGATCTCCATGTGCAGCAGGCCGAGGAACCCGCATCGGAAGCCGAAACCGAGCGCACCGGACGACTCCGGCGTGTACGTGATCGACGCGTCGTTGAGCTTGAGTTTCTCCAGCGACTCGCGGAGGTTCTCGAAGTCGTCGCCGTCGATCGGGAACAAGCCGGAGAAGACCATCGGCTTGGGGTCGCGGTAGCCGGGCAGGGCGTCGGTCGAACCGCCCGACGCCGACGTGACCGTCTCACCCGAGCGCGCATCGCCGACGTCCTTGATGCCGGCGATCAGATAGCCGACCTCGCCGGGGCCGAGCTCCTTCACCGGGGTGGGAACGGGCTTGCGGACGCCGATCTCGATCGCCTCGTGGTTCGCGCCGGCCTGGATGAAGGTGAGCTTGGAGCCCGAGTGCATCGTTCCCTGCATGATCCTGATGCTCGACACGACACCGCGGTACTGGTCGAACTGCGAGTCGAAGATCAGGCCCTGCAGCGGCGCATCGGGATCACCCGTGGGTGCCGGAATGCGTTCGATGACGGCATCGAGCAGGTCGGGAACGCCCTCACCGGTCTTGGCCGACATACGGATGATCTCGTCGGCGGGGATGCCGAGGATCTTCTCGATCTCGCCGGCGTAGCGGTCGGGGTCGGCCGCCGGCAGGTCGATCTTGTTGAGCGCAGCGACGATCTCCAGGTCGTGCTCCAGTGCCAGATAGCAGTTGGCGAGCGTCTGCGCCTCGATGCCCTGGGCGGCGTCGACGACGAGCACCACGCCCTCACATGCAGCCAGGCTCCGGCTCACCTCGTAGCCGAAGTCGACGTGACCCGGCGTGTCGATGAGATGGAAGACGTGTCCCTTCCAGTCGACACGGACGTTCTGGGCCTTGATCGTGATGCCCCGCTCTCGTTCCAGGTCCATCGAGTCGAGGTACTGCGAACGCATGTCACGCGCATCGACCGCGCCGGTGATCTCGAGGATGCGGTCCGACAGCGTCGACTTGCCGTGATCGATGTGCGCAATGATCGAGAAGTTGCGGATGCGGGCCAGATCCATGACCGACCCCACGCTATCTCGGCCCGTTGCCGCTCATCGCGGCACGTTGCCGCACCACGGCGCCCGCCGATAGAGTCCCAGGGCTGTTCAGACGGGCACCGGGCCCGCGGACACGACGATCGACGGAAAGCACAGGTTTCGAGGCCATGGCCAACATCAAGAGCCAGAAGAAGCGGATTCTCACCAACGAGAAGCGTCATCAGCGCAACAAGGCCGTCAACGCCGAGGTCAAGACGCGCACCAAGCGCGCCACCGAGACGATCGGCACCGACGACAACCCCGAGGCCGTCCGCCTCGCCGTCAAGCGGATCGACAGCGCTGCGTCGAAGGGCATCCTGCACAAGAACGCTGCGGCCCGCAAGAAGAGCCGCCTGATGAAGAAGGTCAACGCCGCCGGCTGACCCCGAACCACCCGAAATCTGCCCGGATGTGCGCGCTGAGCGCGACGATCCGGGCATTTTTCGGTTTTCGGGGCGGGTTGGGCGGGTGATCGTCGGGGGCGTCAGCGGCGGAGTTTGGAGAGGCGGGCGACGAGCACCTCCATCACGAGCTCGGGCTCGAGGTCCTTCGCGCCACGCAGGTCGAGGTCGGCCTGCGCCAGCAGTTCGATCGCCCGTTTCGTCGACGCCGAGCCGAGACGGTTGTAGGTCTGCAGCGCCTTCTTGGCCGGGAACGCCGCCTTGATCCCGGTGGCCGCCATCGCGTCGGCTTCCGAGCGCGCTCCCGCCCCGTCGAGCTTCGCGAGGTTCGCGTAGTGGTTGTGCACGATCGCCATGATCTGCAGCGGATGCCGTGCACCAGCGTGCATCATCCGGCCGAGCAACGTCAGCGCCTTGGTCGTGTCGCCGGCGTCGATGGCATCGGTGAAGTCCCACGGCGGTACGCCGCCGGCTTCACCCAGGAACGGCTCGACATCGGCGAACGTCAGCACGTGGTCGGCGCCGTAGGTGCTGGTGAGCGTCGCGAGGATCCCGTCGAGGCGGCCGGCGTCCTCCCCCAGCCACTGCCCCAGCTGTGCCGCGGCATCCGGCTTGATCCGCAACCCGGCCGCCGCGATGTGATCGGAGATCCAGCCCTGACGATCCTTCGGCCGCGACGGAGGTGACGTGTTGGTGACCGTGCCGATCGACTTGACCGCATCACCGAGCTTCTTCGGCACCGACCCCCCGGAGACGACCAGCACGAGATCGGACGAGTCGAGCGGATTCGCGAGGTAGGCGAGCAGCGGTGTCAACTCGTCCGCGGTGAACCGGCCGACATCGCGGGCGACCACCACCCGCTTGTCCGTGAGGAACGACGGTGTCTGCGCGGCATCGACGACCAGGCGCAGTTCGTAGTCGTCGCTGTCGAACTCGTCGACCATCATCGACCGATCCCCGTCGCCCACCAGGTCGTCGACGAGTTCGTGCACCGCCGATCGCAGGATCGACTCGTCGTTGCCGCAGAGGAGGTGGGTCGCCATGGAGACCCCGATTCTTACCGCATCACCGGCCGCATCACTCGCCGCATCGGCTCATCGCCGGCGGAACCTGCCCCAACCGACCAGCATCCCGACGACCAGCGCCACGATCGCCCACCCCACCCACGACCACGGCGGTTCGGGTTCGAGGCGAGCCCCGAGGATCGCGACCGTGTCGACCCACCGGGTGCCGAGCCGCACCGGAAACATCAGCACCGGAGCGGCACTCGGGGCGGCACCGGCCACCAGACCGGCCGGCAACCCGTAGAGCATGACCATCCCGGCCACCGGCACGGCGAGCAGGTTGGCGACGACGCTGACCAGCGGCAGCCGTCCGAACACCAGCACGCTCGGGAGCACCACCCCGACCTGCGCCCCGAGCGTGATTCCCAACGGCAGTGCGAAGATGCCGAGAGCCGACAGACGATCAGCGAGCCACGGCCCGACCGTGCACACCCCAGCGGTCGCTCCGACCGAGAGCCAGAATCCGACCGACCATCCGAGGAGCGGATCGACGAGCAACAGTCCGGTCACCGCGACCGCCAGGATCCGCACCGGCGATCGTTCGCGGCCCGTGGTGAACGCGAGCGCCGACAACCCGGCCATCACACCGGCGCGCAGGATCGATGGTTCGACCCGGGTGAGCACGACGAACCAGGCGATGACCCCGAGCGTTGCCACCAGCCGCGGCCAGGGACGCAACCGCACCAGCAACGGGCCGCACGCGGCCAGCACGAATGCAACGTTCTGTCCGGAGACAGCAGTGAGATGGGACAGCCCGCTCGCGCGGAATCGATCGATCATGTCGCGTGGCTGATCGCGGTCGTCACCGATGACGAGCCCGCGATAGAGCGCTCCGTACGGCTCGGGGATCGTCGCGGCCGCCCGCTCGATCGTCGATCGCACACGGTTGGATGCGCGGGCGACCGGTGCGCCCGGGTCGACGTCGGCGGCGAACTCCAACTCGAACGCACCCACGACGTGCTGCCAAGCCACCCGGTGCGCCCGCTCGGAATCGAGCGCTCGCCGTTCGCCGCTCACCTCGACCCACTCGCCGCCGCGCCAGCGCATCACGCGCTGCTGTCGAGCTCGGCCGCGTGCCCACGTCTCGAACCGCTCGCCCTCGATCTCGACGATCACCCGCGTGCTCGACGGGTACGGCTGGGGATCGTCGACGATCCGAGCCCATCCGACGAACCTTCCGAGGTGGTCCGGTGCGAGGTCGGCCCAGCCCTGCTGGGAGCGCACGGCGCCGGCCGTCGCCAACAGCACGGCGAGCAGCAACCACACCGGAGCGATGCGGCGAATCGACCGCACCGTCACCACGAACACCAGCGCCACACCGATCGCCGCCCCTGGGTGCGCGAACCGGACCGCGAGTGCCGTGACGGCCGAGAGCGCCACGATCGCGGCATCCGTGAGCACGACGTACTCCGCCGGGGGATGCACGGCGGAGACCCCCGATTCCTCGTAGCCTGACGATCTCGTGACGTCGTTCACCCCGGTACCGCCCGGCGCCAGCTCCTCGCCGTACGACGCCCCGTCCGGCGCGCCCCTCACCGAGGGCCCCCGCTGGTACCGGACACGCATCCGGCGATGGGGACCGCTGCTCGGCCTGCTGGTCCCGACCATCGTCGGGGCGATCGCCTCCCTGTCGCTGCGGTGGTCGGATGCGGCCTGGAGTGGCGCGGTGGGCCTGATCGGTGGGGTGTTCGCCGCGCCTGGACTTCTGCTCGTGGGCGCACCGTTCGGCGAGCGCAGTCTGTATCCGCCGGCGGTTGCCGCGTCGGCGGTGCTGTGGGTGCTGGTGGGACTGCTGGCGTCGCGTCGCGCGACACGCAATCCGATGGCGACCTGGTCCGACTACTGGCGCCAGTTCGCCTGGATGTGCGGGGGCATCTGGGTCGGGTGTGGCCTGGCGCTGGGCATCGCCGCCTTCGTGATCTCCGAGTCGCTGATCTGACCGAGGGCGGTGCCAACGTCATGACGATCACGTCGTGACGAGGTCGCGCAGAGCGGCCAGCTTGGCGGGGCCGATGCCGGGCACACGGTCGAGATCGTCGACGTTCACGAACGGACCGTTGCGTTCACGCTCGGTCACGATCGCCGTGGCGGTCGCCGGCCCGACGCCGGGCAGGGTCTCGAGCTGCTCGACACTCGCCCGATTGACATCGATCGGACCGACCGGCTGCGCGCCATCACCGGCGCCGACCGGTCCGACCTCGACCACCTCCTCGCCCACTGCGGGGACGTACACCCGGGTGCCGTCGACGACGACGGCGGCCAGGTTCAGCGCGTTCCAATCGGCCTCGGCGGCAGGGCCGCCAGCAGCCACCACGGCATCGCGCACGCGAGCGCCCGGGGTGAGGACGTAGACCCCGGGAGCGATCACCGACCCGGCGACGTGCACCAGCACCGGCGAATCCGCACCAGCGCCAGGAGTCGTGGTCGCCGACGGCTGACCACCGGTGTCGGGCTCGATCGTGGTGGCGACCGCCATCGCCAGCGACGCCTCCGTCGGGGGTGGTGGTGTGCGAACCAGCCAGTACGCGCCCGCACAGACGACCACGACGGCAACGGACGAGGCCACGAGCCTCGACACACCGAACCACGTGATCCAGGCACGCGTCCGTTCCGCCAGCGACGCCGGAACGTCCGGTCTCGACAGGTGTTCCACGATCGACCTCCTCGACCGTTCGATGCGCTTCGCGCAACGTCAACAGGAGGGAGTCGGTGCGAGCAACGCTACCGGCGCTGCCGACATTCAGTCGGACGTTTCAGGTCGGCGGGCCGGACGAGGCGGCTCGCCAGAACGCGCGGTAGCTGGGGTACTCGATCGCCTCGGTCACCCAACCCGAGCGCACGAGTTCGTCGTGCAGTCGAGGCAGGTTGCGCCACGGCACGCCCATGTCGACATGGTGAGCCAGGTGCCAACCGGTGTTGTACGGCACCATCCAGTAGCGGGCGAGACGGCTCTGGCGGATCACGTGGGTGGTGAGGCGACGGTCCTTGGAGCGCACCATGCCGCCGTGCTCGGCGATCGCCCGCAGGCGGTTCGACACCTTCCACAGCGTCGCCCACGACACGATCCACACGACGTACGCCAGCGGGCGCATGAACAGAATCGACGCGCCGAGCATCACGACCTGCACCGCGAGGATCTCCTTGGCCTCGGTCTGCCCGCGCCGGAGCGCGTGGTACAGCGACCGGAAGTTCTTGTAGCCGCTGATGCCGAGTGCGTCGCGCTTCAACTTCCTGCGCCACGAGTCGGCCGGCACGGGATACCCGGTGTAGAGCGCCAGGTCGGGCTCGTCGGGGCCCAACTCGTCACGATGGTGGGCGAAGTGCGCCCGTCGGTAGGCGAGCATCGCCTGGTAGGTCGGATACGCGAGCAGCCAACGTCCGACGGTGTCGTTGGCCCGACGGTTGGTGAACAACAGCCGGTGGGCCGCCTCGTGGGCGAGGATGTTGAGGCACACGTGGCCCCGCACCATCAGCACGAACGCCAGCAGGTACGACCACCAGGTGTTGATCCACGCCGCCGCGATCACGACGCCGAAGGACTGCAGGAGCGTGCTCGCGACCGCGACGACGTTGCGCGGGTTCGAGATGCGCCGGAGTTCGTTGCGCAGCGGCGGCAGCGGCTTGCCGCGCTCGTTCAGTCGGTCGGTCGGCAGGACGTCGGGCAGCGCCTCGGCCGACGGCGCCATCGTTCTCGGCGTTCGCGGAACTGCCGGAGTCGCCATCTGCGTCATGGGCTGATGTTACACTCGATGATCGCTGTGATCAATTCCCGTATGGCCACGCCGGGCGCCGCCTCCGAGCTCCGACCGCTCAGTCCCCGCTCGATCGTGCTGTCGGTGCTGCTCGGGTCCCATCCGCCGTCGATGCCGGTCGGCCGCCTGCTGGCGTTCACCTCGCTGTTCGGGATCACCGATGGCACCGCCCGCACGGCGCTCTCGCGGATGGTGGCGAACGGGGAGCTGGTGAACGTCGAGGGGACCTACCGTCTGAGCGGCCGGCTGCTCGAACGTCAGGCCCAGCAGGACGCGGGACGGGCCGGACCACCGGGCGACTGGGACGGGACCTGGTGGCTCGCGGCGGTCGTCACCGACCGGCGGCCGGTCGCTGCGCGTCGCGACTTCCGGGCGCGGGTGATCGGGGCGCGGTTCGGCGAGTTGCGCCCCGACACGTGGCTGCGGCCCGCCAACATCGACGTGCCGCTGGACCTCCCCGACGTGGTCCTGACACGTGGACCGATGCTGACCGGCGACGAAGCCGCGCTGGTTGCGAGCCTGTGGCCGCTGGACGAACTCGATCGGGAAGCACGTCGACACACCGAACGCCTCGCAGCGGTGAGCGAACTCCTCGCCACCGACGACCGCGACAGCGCGCTGGTCGACTCGTTCGTCTCGCTCGCCGGCGCCCAGCGTTTCCTACGGATCGAACCGCAGCTGCCCGAGTCGCTCTCGCTCGGACCCGCTGCTGCAGAACTCCGCACGCGATACGGCGCCGTCGTCGGCCGCTTCCAGCGACGGCTCGCCGAGTTCCTCGGCGCCGCGGTCAGTACAGCCGTGAGGTGAGCTGGCGGCGGTACTCCGCCGTGCGAGGATCGTGCGGACCCATCAGCTCGAGGAGGTCGATGAACTTCTGGCGGGCCTCGTCGTCGGTCTTCACGGTGTCGAGCAACGCCGAGAGCTGCTCGTCGTAGTCGTCGTCGGCCGGCTCGCCGACGCGAGCGAGCGCCGCCACGTGCCGAGTGCGATCGGACTCGGGGATGCGGGCCAGCAGTGTGAGGGCCTCGTCGTTGTTGCCGTCGGCGATCAGCAACTCGGCGAGCGCCACGATGACGTCCTCGTTCGCGGGCTCCATCGACAGCGCGATCCGAAGGCTCCCTTCGTCGCCGGCTGCGACCAACTCGGCGACGGCGAGCTGCTCGTCGCTCGGCAGCAGCGCGTCGACGAACTCCTTGACGGCATGCTCCGGGTACGACCCCATGAACCCGTCGACGACGGCACCGTCCTTGAGGGCGTAGACCGCCGGGATCGACTGCACCTTGAACGCCTGGCTCAGCCCCGGGTTCTCGTCGACGTTGACCTTGGCGAGCACCACCTTGCCGCCGGTGTCGTCGATCACCTTCTCGATGATCGGGCCGAGTGTCTTGCACGGGCCGCACCAGGGCGCCCAGAGGTCGACGACCACCGGCACCTCCTTCGACTTGTCGATGACTTCGGTCTGGAAGTTGGCGTCGGTGACGTCGATGGCTGCCATGGACTCAACGCTATCGGTGAGCGATCGCTACCCTCGGACACACGCTCGGTGACGTTCGAGCGACGATCGATGTGGAGACGAGACGAAGCGGGATGACATGAACGACGTGCCGGGAATCGATGTCGAAGCGGTCACCGCGTGGCTCCAGGACCATGTCGACGGAGCCATCGGCCCATTCAGCTTCGAAGTGATCGCCGGCGGGCACTCGAATCTGACGTTCCGTGTCACGGGCAGCGACGGCGCCCGGTTCGTGCTCCGTCGCCCGCCGCTCGGCCACGTCCTCGCCAGCGCCCACGACATGGGCCGCGAGCACCGCATCCTGTCGGGCCTGCAGACCTCCGCGGTCCCGGTGCCACCCGTCAAGGGATTCTGCGACGACCTCGACGTCAACGGCGCACCCTTCTACGTGATGGGCTTCGTCGACGGCCACGTGCTGCGCGATCGCGACAGTGCCGAGCGTGCGCTCGCCGACGAGGTAGCGCGCAGCAATGCCAGCCGCTCGCTCGTCGACACGATGGCGGCGATCCACGCCGTCGATCTCGACGCCGCAGGCCTGGCCGACCTCGGCCGCCACGAGGGGTACATCGAACGCCAGCTGAAGCGCTGGTACGGCCAGTGGAACCAGGGCAAGACCCGTGAACTCGCTGCGGTCGACCGCGTGTACGAGGGCCTGCTCGCTCGGATCCCCGAGCAGGGTCCCGCAACGATCGTCCATGGCGACTACCGGCTCGACAACTGCATGGTCGGCGACGACGGCGAGGTCGTGGCGGTGCTCGACTGGGAGATCTGCACGCTCGGCGATCCGCTCGCCGACGTCGGCCTGCTGCAGGTGTACTGGAACGGCCCGAACGATGCAGACGGAGCGTGGAGCGGTACCGCCACGACCGCACCGGGCTTCTGGGACCGTACCGACCTGGCCACCCGATACGCCGAGGTGTCCGGGCGCGACCTCTCACAGCTCGACTTCTACGTCGCCTTCGCCTTCTGGAAGCTCGCCTGCATCATCGAAGGCGTGTACTCCCGGTACCTCGGCGGCGCACTCGGTGATCGGCCGCCCGACGAACTCGCACCGTTCAAGCTCCAGGTCGAGCAGGCCGCCGCGAGCGCGGAGCGGTATCTGGGGGCACTGCCGTGAACGAGCGCAGCGTCGACGACGCCTACGAGTGGTTGGTCGACGAGCCGATCCTGCACGAACCGGTCCTCGTCGTGATGCTGACGGGATGGATCGACGCCGCCGGTGCCGCGGCCGCTGCCGCTGACGCGTTCTCACGCGAGTGCGAGACGAGCCCCCTCGTGCGGTTCGACGACGACACGTTCATCGACTACCGCGCCCGGCGCCCGATCATGGAACTGCGAGACGGGATCAACACCGACCTCGTGTGGTCGACGATCGAGCTGCGCTCGGGCCGATCGACCTCGGGGCGCGACGTGCTCGTCCTCACCGGCCCGGAGCCGGACATGGCCTGGCATCGCTTCGCCGCCGCGGTCGCCGAGATCTGCGTGGAACTCGGCGTGACGAAGATGATCGCCTTCGGCGCCTACCCCTTCGCGGCGCCACACACCCGCACGCCACGACTGTCGTGTTCGTCGCCCTCGACCGAAGTGCTCGCCAACGTGACGTTCGCCCGCAGTTCGGTCGACGTGCCCGCCGGGATGGCCGCGGTACTCGAGCATGCGCTGCATGCCCGCAAGATCCCTGCGCTCGGCATCTGGGTGCAGGTGCCGCACTACGTCAGTGCGCTGCCGTACCCGGCGGCGTCGGTCGCCCTGCTCGACGGGCTGACCGAGGTGACCGGCATCGAGGTCGCGGCCGCCGACCTCCGCTCGGCCGTCGTCCCGCAACGCCAGCGCATCGACGCATCGATCGCCGACAACTCCGAGCACGTCACGATGCTCCGCCAGCTCGAGGAGATGTACGACGCCTCGACCGATGGAGAGGTGACGCCGGGCCCGGCGTTCGAGATGCGCTCCGGCGACGAACTCGCCGACGAGATCCAGCAGTTCCTCCGCGACCAGGACTGACCGACCGGGCGTCGGGATCGGGCGACGACGCGCCCGGCGTTTAGGGTCGGGGCATGAAGATCGACGGGGGCATCGGAACCGACCTGCGCAACGTGCCCCAGCAGGCACGGGAGGTCGAAGCGGCGGGGTATTCGGGGGCATGGACGGCCGAGACGTCGCATGATCCCTTCCTGCCCCTGCTCCTTGCTGCCGAACACACCGAGAAGCTGGAGCTCGGCACGTCGATCGCGGTGGCGTTCGCCCGCAACCCGATGACGCTCGCCAACACGGCGTGGGACCTCCAGGCCTACTCGCAGGGGCGCTTCATCCTCGGGCTCGGCAGCCAGATCAAGCCGCACATCACCAAGCGGTTCTCGATGGAGTGGAGCCACCCCGCCGCTCGCATGCGCGAGATGGTGCTCGCGATGCGGGCGATCTGGAACACGTGGCTGACCGGCGAGAAGCTCGACTTCCGCGGCGAGTTCTACACGCACACGCTGATGACCCCGTTCTTCACGCCGGACGCGAAGGAACTCGACGGGTTCGGGCCGCCGAAGGTGTTCCTCGCCGGTGTCGGCGAGCTGATGACCGAGGTCGCCGGCGAAGTCTGCGACGGCTTCCTCTGCCACGGCTTCACCACCGAGAAGTACCTGCGCGAGGTCACGATCCCGGCGCTCGAGCGCGGCCGAGCGAAGGCGGGCAAGACCATGGAGGGTTTCGAGATCGTCGGCCCGTCGTTCGTCGTCACCGGCAACGACGACGCCGAACTCGAGGCTGCCGCCACTGCCACCCGTCAGCAGATCGCGTTCTACGGCTCGACACCGGCCTACCGCAACGTGCTCGAGATCCATGGGTGGGGTGGCCTGCAGGACGAGCTGAACACGCTGTCGAAGCAGGGCGAGTGGGCGAAGATGGGCACGCTGATCGACGACGAGATCCTCAACACCTTCGCAGTCGTGGGTGAACCCGAATCGATCGCGCCCGAGCTGTCGAAGCGGTACGGCGACGTGATCCAGCGCCTCAGCTTCTATGCGCCCTACGCCAGCGACCCCGACCGCTGGTCGGCGGTGATGGCCGCCCTCCGAGCAGCCTGACGTACACGATCGCCCGACACATCGTGCGTCAGTGGGCGTGGGCGACTGACGCCGCGCGGCGACGGAAGCGGCCGCCGAACACGTAGGCGACGATGAAGAAGCACGCCGACGTCAGCACGATCGTCGGGCCCGAGGCGACGTCGAGGTGATAGCTGGCATTCATCCCGATGAAGCCGCTGACTGCGCCGATCACGGCCGACAGCGCGAGCATCTTGCCGAAACTGTCGGTCAACATCCGAGCGACCACGGCGGGCACCACGAGTGTGGCTGCGATCAGCGTCACACCCATCACGTTCATCGTGGCCAACACCGTCGCCGACAGCACGATCATCAGCAGCGCGTCGACCCACGCGGTACGTACGCCGGTGGCTGCTGCCACCTGGGAGTCGAACGTCGTGAACAGCAACGGTCGGTAGAAGAAGAACACGATCGCTGCGGTGGCGAGCGCGACGCCGACGATCACGAGCACATCAGAGTTCGTCACGCCCAGGACGTTGCCGAACAGGAGGGCGTCGGCGTTCCGCCCCGGCGAACCGTAGATCTGTACCAGCGCGAGCCCGAGCGCGAACGAGGCGGTGGTGACCACACCGATCGCCGCGTCGGAGCCGATCGGTCGGCGTCGCACGATGCCACCGACGGCGAGCGCCGTGATCACGCCCCAGATTCCGGCGCCGAGGAAGAGGTTCACGCCCGCGAGCCCGGCGACCGCGTAGCCGCCGAAGATCGAGTGCGACAGGCCGTGGCCGATGTAGCTCATGTTTCTCAGCACCACGTAGCACCCCACGACGCCACACAGCGCACCGGCGATCGTGGCGACGTAGAGCCCGTTGCGGAAGAACTCGAACTCGTACGGCCGGATCAGTTCCGCCCAGCTCATGCCGTCTCCCCCGCCGAACGCCGGCGCAAGGGCGTCACGTTGGCGGCGATCGGCGAATCGACCACCACACGCATGCCGCCGTGCTCGAGCACCTCCATCGGCGAGCCGTAGGTGCGCTCCAGCACGTCGGGCACCAGCACCTCCTCGGGACTCCCGGCTCCGATGACGGAACGGTTCAGGCACACCACGGTGGGCAGGTGGGCGGCGATGCCGTTCAGGTCGTGCGTCGTCAGGACGATCGTGAGCCCGTCGGCATTGAGTTCGTCGAGCAGGTGGAGCACGTCGTGGCGGGTCCGGACGTCGAGCCCCGATGTGGGCTCGTCGAGGAAGATCACCTGAGCGTTCGTGAACAATGCCCGAGCGAGGAACACGCGCTGCTGCTGACCGCCGGAGAGCTCGCGGATGTGGCGACCGCCGAGGCCTGCCATTCCGAGGCGTTCGAGCACGGAGGCGATCTCGTTGCGCTCACGCTTGGTGATCCAGGGCGTCCGGAGCCCTCGCGCACGCGCCATGCCAACGCACTCGGCAACCGTGACCGGGAAGTTCCAGTCGATCGTCTCGACCTGGGGCACGAGCCCGACGTCGAGTCCCGGCGCCCGGCGCACGCTGCCCGACACCGGATGCACCGTGCCCAGCATCGCCTTGAGCAGGGTGGACTTCCCTGATCCCGACGGCCCGACGATGCCGACGAGGTCGCCCGATTCGATCGTCAGATCGACGTCGATCAGGACCGGGGCGCCACCGTCGTAGTTGACCGTCAGCCGGTCGACGACGATCAACCCACCCGCGGTGTCGCGCACCGAGGAGGTCAAGCGATCGAACCGATCATTGGGGGTACTCGGCGTTGTCGACGGTCACGTTGCGTACCACGAAGTCCCGGAGCGAACTGGCGTCACCGCCGAGCGCCTCGGTCATCGTGACGAAGTTGAACTTCATCAGTCCGAGCCACGAGTGGTCCTCTTCGCCCGGCGCTCCCGGCAGGTCGTCGTCGCGGAGGTCGTCGACGTAGGTCGCGCCGGTCTCCTGGGCGATCTGTTCGAGAATCGGCGATGGGAACACCTCCGAACCGAAGATCGCTGGGACTCGCTCGGCCTCGATCTGGTCGATCAGGTTCACGACGTCGGCCGGTGTGGGGTCTCCGAAGTCGGCGGGCTGGACCGCACCGATCACGTTCCAGCCGTAGGTGTCGGCGAAGTAGGCGTACGCATCATGGTAGGTCACCAGCTTGCGCTGGTCTTCGGGGATCGTGTCGAACGAGTCCCGGATCGCTGCGTCGAAGTCGTCGACCAGCAGGACGAACTCGTCGAAGTTCGCGTTGTAGTAGTCGGTGCCCTCGGGATCGAGCGCAACCATGTTGTCGCGAATGATCTCGGCGTAGGCCTTGACGAGCGTCGGATCGGTCCACAGGTGGGGGTTGGGCTTGCCACCGTCCTCCGGGAACGAGAAGTCGAACTTGTACTGCTCGGGGGAGATCGTCTCGTCACCGAGCTGCACGATCCGCACGCCGTCGGACACGTTGGCTTCGGCGAGTTCCTTGGTCGGCTCCTCGAGCTGGAGACCGTTGATGAACACGACGTCGGCGGTGGTCATCACTTCGGCGGCCGACGGGGGCGGCTCGAAGGTGTGGGAGTTGGTGCCCTCGGGAACGATGCCCACGACCTCGGCACGATCGCCGATGATGTTGGCGGCGATCGAGGTGATCGGAGCGACGGTCGTGACCACCTGGAGCTGATCGTCGGCGCCTGAGACGCTGCCGTCGGTGGCCGCTCCATCGGTGGAATCATCGCTGCCGCAGGCGGCGAGCACGGTCACCAGTGCGGCGGCGGCGCAGGCGGCTGAGAGGCGGCGGACGGTACGTGGGGATGAGAAACGCGGAGTCACGAACGACGACGTTAGTTGCGATCAGGTCGCAACACGACGTCGTGCCCGGAATTGTCCACCAAACCCGTCCACCCGACCGCTGCTCGACGCGAGCCGAGCACGGCGAGCATCGACACAGCGCCTTCGCTATGGTCCCACGGATGTCATCGGACTGCTGGAACGACGCGCGATTGGTCACGGGGTCGCTCGATCCGGATCGGGTCGCCGAGCTCGAGCGGTTCGTACGGGCGGGCGGCGCCGTCCTCGTGGCGGCGGAGCCCGACGACCGGTGCGGTGAGGCGTTCACGGGCGTCGGCGTCGTCGCCGACCTGCCGCGCACGGAATGGTTCGTCACCCTGGCCGACTCTCCCGCGGCTGCCCGGCTCGACGGCGAGACCGCCGTGACGTCGCCGCTGCGCACACTGCGCGCCTCGGGGGCGAACGAGACCGAGATCATGATCGCTGCGACCACCAGTGTCCGATTCGAGCACCAGCCGACGATCGCCGTCCGACGGCTCGGTGCGGGACGGGTCGTCGTCACCGGGATCGCCGACCTCCGGGCCCTGGCCGCTCACCCGACCCTCGGTCCGTTCGTGAACCGCCTGCTGCATCCCGTCGCTCCTGCCCGCACCGCTGACCTGGGCGTCGGCGTCGTCGGCTACGGACCGTTCGGGGGGATGGGCTACCTCCACGGGCTCGCAGCGACGGAGACCGATGGGCTCGCGTTGGTGGCGGCCGCCGATTCCGCGCCGGAGCGCCTCGTCGCCGCCCGCGCCGACTTCCCCGAACTCGCCGGCCATGCGTCCGCCGCATCGCTCGCGGCCGACCCCGCGGTCGACATCGCCATCATCGCCACTCCACCGGTCTTCCACGCCGAGCTCGCCCTGGAGCTGTTGCGCGCCGGCAAGCACGTCGTGATCGAGAAGCCGATGTGCCTTCGTCGCGACGATGCCGACGCGATCATCGCGACGGCACGCGAGCACGATCGCATGGTCACCGTCCACCAGAGCCGCCGGTGGGACCGCGACTGGCTCGCGGTGCGCAACGTCACCGGGCGCGGCGAGATCGGCGAGGTGTTCAACATCGAGACCTTCGTCGGCGGATTCGAGCACCCCTGTCGAGCGTGGCACTCCGAGGAGTCGATCTCGGGGGGAGCGATCTACGACTGGGGCTCGCACCACATCGACTGGATCATCCAGCTCTACGGTTCGGCGCCGAGCCGGGTGCTGTGCAGTGCCCACACCAGGGTGTGGCACGACACCACCAATGCCGACCAGCTCAGCCTCTGGATGCAGTGGCCCGATGGACGAGAAGCGACGTTCCGCCAGAGCGACGTCTGCGCCATCCGCCGGCCGAAGTTCCACATCGAGGGCACCCGCGGCACGATCGAGGGGCACTACCGCCCGCTGCGGACCGACACGGTCGAGCCGGGACGCGGGCACGTCGAACGCGTCTCACACCACGCGGAGGCACCGGTCGACCTCACCGTCGCCACCTACGACGGCACGATGGGTGTCCGCGAATCGACCGTGCCCCCGGCGCCCGCTCCGGGTTGGGGTTTCCACCGCAACCTCGCTGATCACCTGCTCCTCGGTGAGCCGCTCGCCGTTCGGCCCGAGCAGTCGCGCGACGTGGTCGCGGTGCTCGAGGCCGGCCACCGCTCCGGCGCCAACGGCGGCGAGCTGATCGAACTCCGGTGACCACCGTGCCCAGGGCCGACGCCATCGGGTTCGGCGTGATCGGCGCCCGCTCGATGGTGGCGACGCGGGCCGTGATGCCGGCCATCGACGCCTCCGAGCGCGCCCGTCTCGTGGCGGTCTCGTCCCTCGGCGGTCCGGTACCCGAACCGTGGGCCCACCTCGGCGCCGGTCTCTACGAGGACGTGATCGACCATCCCGATGTCGACGTCGTCTACATCCCGCTCCCGAACGGCATGCACCTCGAGTGGGTCGAACGCGCCGCGGCCGCCGGCAAGCACGTGCTCTGCGAGAAGCCGATCGCACTGTCGGCCGCCGAGTCCCGGCGAATGGCTGCCGCCGCCGATGCTGCCGGGGTGCTCCTCGCCGAAGCCTGGATGACACCGTTCGACGCCCGGTGGCGCGCAGCGATGGCGATGGCGACGGCCGGCGATCTCGGCGACGTGATCGACATCGACGCCTCGTTCACGTTCACGATCGGACCCGAGGCGGCTGACAACTACCGATGGTCGGCCGAGCAGGGTGGTGGCGCGCTCTTCGACGTCGGCATCTACTGCCTCGGTCCGATCGTCGGGCTGTGGGGGGTCGAGCCCGACCTCGTCGAGGCGACCGCGCTCTGGCACGCCGCGGGCGTGGACGCTCGCACGGAGGCCACCCTCGAGTGGGTCGACGGCCGCCAGGCCCGCATCCGCTGCTCGTTCGTCGACCCCGAGGAACAGCGCATCGAGATCATCGGCACCGACGCCTCGCTCGTCCTGGCGAACGATGCCCACACCGGCGGGGCACGCGCCGACACGATCGTCGTCGCAGCCGGTGACGGCACCGTCGACCGAGTGCGCGTCACCCCGTCCGATCCATATCTGGGTATGGTCGATGCCTTCGCCGACGCCATACGCGGCGACACCGCCTGGCCCCGACCCATGTCTGCCTCCGCCGATCTCCTCACGCTCCTCGAACGCATCGCTCAGGCGAGCCGATGAGCCGCGCACGCGGCGAACAGCCCCGCCACGAGTGGCATGCGCTCTCGTCGGGCGTCGAGCTGCACGCCGTGCACTGGGACCCGATCGACCGAGCCGACGGACCCGACAGCGACCTGACGCCGTGGCTGCTCGTCCACGGGCTCGCATCCAATGCACGGCTGTGGGACGGCGTCGCCCGACACCTCGCGGGTCTCGGCCACCGCGTCGTCGCCGTCGACCAGCGCGGCCACGGACGATCATCGAAGCCCGACGACGGCTACGACATGACCACGGTCGCCGACGATCTGATGCTCCTGATCGACGCGCTCGGATGGCAGCGCCCGGGCGTCGCCGGACAGTCGTGGGGCGGCAACGTCGTGCTCGAACTCGCCCACCGCCACCCCGAGGCGGTCACGACGATCGCCTGCGTCGACGGTGGTTTCATCGATCTCGGCGTGCGCTTCCCGGAGTGGGACGACGCCGCAACAGCGCTCGCCCCGCCGCGCCTCGCCGGCACCCCGCTCGATCGGATCACCGGCTGGCTCGCTGCATCGGCTGCGGACTGGCCCGAGGAGGGCCGCCAGGGCACCCTCGCCAACTTCGAGGTGCGCGACGACGGCACGATCGCGCCGTGGCTCACCTTCGACCGGCACCTGCTCGTCCTGCGGGGGCTCTGGGAGCACCAACCGTCGAGCCGCTACCCCGGCATGGCCGTGCCGACACTGCTGATCGCCGCCGACACCGGTGACGTCGCGTGGACCGACTCGAAGCACGACGCCGTCGATGCGGCTGTCGCCGCACTGCCCCGCGGTCGGGCGGAGTGGTTCAGCCCTGCCCACCACGACGTCCACGCCCAGCACCCCGTCGAGGTCGGCGACCTCCTCCACCGCGCCGTCACCGAGCCCGACTTCTTCCCCCTGCCGGAGGCCTCCCGATGACCACCCCCCGCCTGCTCGCGATCATGGGATCGGGCGAGACCGCGCCGACGATGAAGGTGCCACACCGCGCGATCTTCGACCGGCTCGGTCCCCACGTCGACGCCGTGCTGCTCGACACGCCGTTCGGCTTCCAGGAGAACGCACCGATCCTCGCTGCGAAGGCCACCGAGTACTTCCGTGACGCGATCGGTCGCGAGGTGGCGGTCGCCGGGCTCGGACGCACCGACACCGGCGACGTGGTCGCGATCGAGCGCGGGATGGCCAGGGTGCGCGACGCCGACTGGGTCTTCGCCGGCCCGGGAAGCCCGACGTTCGCGCTCGAGCAGTGGCGCGGCACCGCCGTGCCGGACGCTCTCGCCGAGAAGCTGCGCTCCGGCGGCGCCGTCGTGTTCTCGTCGGCGGCCGCCCTCACGCTCGGCGTCGCCACGGTGCCGGTGTACGAGATCTACAAGGTCGGTCTCGACCCCTACTGGGCTCCGGGCCTCGACGTGCTGAGCGAGATCGGGCTGAACGTGGCGGTGATCCCGCACTACGACAACCAGGAGGGCGGCAACCACGACACGCGGTTCTGCTATCTCGGCGAGCGCCGGTTGACGATGCTCGAACCCGAGCTCCCCGAGGGGGCCTTCGTGCTGGGCATCGACGAACACACCGGTGTGCTGATCGATCTCGACGCCGACACCGCCGAGATCGTCGGCAAGGGCGCCGTCACGCTGCGCCGAGACGGCGAGTCGGTCCGGCTCGAATCCGGCCAGACCGTGCCGGTCGACACCCTCCGCGCCGCGGGGTCGGACCTCGGCCCGAGCCGTGCGGCCGGCGCTGTTGCGAGGAGCTCGGACCTCGGTCCGGCGCCCGACCGGGGCGCAGCCGGCGGACAGAGCACAACCAGCGTTGCGACGACACACGTCATCGACTCGCTCGCCGCCGCCACCGAGAGCCACGAGGCAGCGTTCGAGACCGCCCTGGGCGCCCGCGACGCCGACGGCGCTGTCGCGGCGATCCTCCAGCTCGAGTCGGCGATCGTCGAGTGGTCTCGCGACACCCTGCAGTCCGACGACGTCGACCGGGCTCGGGCCGCGTTGCGATCGATGATCGTCCGCCTCGGAGCCGCCGCCACCGAGGGGGTGCGAGACGTCCGCGAGGTGCTCGGGCCGGTGGTCGAGGCAGCGCTCGCCGCCCGCGTCGTCGCCCGCTCGGAGAAGGCGTTCGCCGTGTCCGACTCGATCCGGGACGAACTGGTGAAGGCCGGCATCGAGGTACGTGACACGCCCGACGGGGTCGAATGGCTGGTCGCTGGGTGAACGATGTCGCCATCCGGCTGACCGACGTCACCAAGACGTTCGACGGATCGTCCGGTGCGGCGGTCGACCGGTTGTCGCTCGACATCGAAGACGGATCGATCATGGCGCTGCTCGGTCCCTCGGGCTGTGGGAAGACGACGACGCTGCGGATGATCAACCGGCTGATCGAGCCGACGTCGGGGCGCATCGAGATCAACGGCGTCGACGTGATGAGCCAGTCACCCCAGGAACTCCGACGCGGGATCGGCTACGTGATCCAGCAGGTCGGGTTGTTCCCGCATCGCACCATCCGGAGCAACATCGCCACCGTGCCCGACATGCTCGGGTGGGACAAGCGGCGCATCAGCGACCGCGTCGAGGAGCTGACCACCCTGGTCGGGCTCGAACACGAACTCCTCGACCGGTACCCCGACGAGCTGTCGGGTGGCCAACAACAACGTGTCGGCGTCGCCCGGGCGTTGGCGGCCGACCCGCCGGTGCTGCTGATGGACGAACCGTTCGGTGCGGTCGACCCGATCGTGCGTGCGCGCCTCCAGGACGAGTTGCTCGACCTGCAGACCAAGGTCCGCAAGACGATCGTGCTCGTGACGCACGACGTCGACGAGGCGCTGCGTCTCGCCGACCGCATCGCGCTGATGAACGTGGGCGGCGTGGTCGAACAGTTGGCGACACCCGACGAACTGATGCGATCACCCGCGAACGAGTTCGTCGAGCGGTTCGTCGGCGACGACCGGGGTCTGCGTCGGCTCGCGCTCAACACCGTCGGCAACCTGCCCTTCCACCAGGGCCCGATCGTGGACCACGCTGCACAGCTCCCCGAGGTCGAGCGGGTGCTCGCGATCGAGTCGAGCGACTGGCTGGGGATCACGAAGGACGAACGGTTCGCCGGTTGGGTGCCGGCCACCGAGGCGCGCACCACCATCGCCGAGGGAGGCACACTCGACGACGTCGTACTCCGCCCGCCGGTGGCGCACGTCGAACCGTCGAACACGCTGCGGGCGGCGATGGAGCTGATCATGGTGTCGAACTCGTCGGTCGCAGTGATCGACGACGACGGCCGCTTCGGTGGCGTCGTGACCCTCGAGGACATCCGGCGGAGTCTGGCGGCAAGCGACTCGTGAGCCCGACTGCCCTGGTCGCCGAGGCGACCAACCCGATCATCCGGTGGGAGTGGGTGGTCGAGGAGTCGGATCAGATCCGCGCCGCGATCATCGAGCACCTGACGCTCACGGTGCTCGCGCTCGCGCTCGGCATCGTGGTGTCGGCACTGCTGACGGCGTTGATCCTGCGCTTCCGCTGGATGACCACGCCGATCACGGCGACCACCAGCCTGATCTACACGTTGCCGAGCGTCGCGCTCTTCGCGCTGCTCGCCCCGGTGTTCGGCAACCTGTCGCGCTGGACCGCCGTGCTGCCGCTCGCGGCGTACACGCTCCTGATCCTCGTGACCAACACGGTGGCCGGGTTCCTCTCGGTGCCCCAGCCGGTCCGCGACGCCGCGGACGGCATGGGGATGTCGCCGTTCCGGCGGATGTGGAGCGTGGAGCTGCCGCTCGCGGTGCCGTACATGATGACGGGGATCCGGATCGCGGCGGTGTCGACGGTCGGTCTCGTCACCGTGGCCGCGATCATCGGCCAGGGCGGTCTCGGCCGGCTGATCTTCAGCGGGCTCCGACGGGCCTTCTGGACGCCGATGACCGTCGGCGCGTCGCTCTCGATCGTTCTCGCCCTCACGCTCGACGCCGTGCTCCTGTTGATCGCCGCATGGCTCACGCCGTGGCAACGACGCAAACGGACGCAGAAGTCGTGATGGCCGTTGCACGTCCCGGGCAGACCGCGGTGCCGCGCGACATCGGGTTCTTCGAGTGGTTCTTCGATGCCGACACGTGGACCGGCAGCGGCGGCATCATCGAATCGCTGGTCGACACGGTGCTCCTGTGTGCGGCGGCGACCGCCGTGGCGGCGCTGATCGCCGTACCGATCGCCGCTGTGCTCGCCCACTACCGCAAAGCGCAGGTCGCGAGCACGTGGCTCGTGAGCCTCAGCCGAGCCGTACCGACGTTCGCCATCGCCGCACTGCTCGTGCCGTGGTCGCTGCGACGCGGATGGGGGTTCGAGCCGTGGCCGATCTTCATCGCGCTGTTCCTCCTCGCCGTCGTCCCGATCTATCTCAACACCTACGTCGCGATCCGAGAGGTACCGGAGGGGTCGGTCGATGCCGCCCGCGCACTCGGGTACGGCGAGTCGGCCGTGCTCGGCCGAATCGAGTTCGCAATGGGCGCGTCACTGATCCTCGCGGGCATTCGCGTCGCGGCGATCCAGGTGGTAGCGACCGAGCCGATCCGGGCCTTCCTCGGCGGCGACGGCCTCGGACGCTATGTTCGAGACGGGTTCGGACAGAACAACACCACACTCGTGGTGGGGGGAATCGTCCTGATCGGAGGACTCGCGGCGATCACAGGATTGCTGTTCGTCTTCCTGGAAAGACTCGTGCTGCCGACCGGCGTACGCCGACTCGTTCGACAACAAGGAGAGAGACAACCATGACCACCCATTCGAAACGACGCACCGCCGTCAAGCTGCTGGCGCCGCTCGTGGTGTTCGGCCTGGTCGCCGCCGCCTGTGGCAGCGACGACGATTCCAGTGACGGCAGCGCCGACACGACCGAGGCATCCGGTGCCGAGACCAGCGAGGCCGGCGGTTCGGAGTCGACCGATGCGCCTGCTCCCGATGGGCCGACGATCCGTCTGCGCGGCCAGGACTTCAGCGAAGCGATCACGATCGCGGAGGTGTACGGCCAGTACCTGGACGCGAAGGGCTACGACGTCGAGATCCTCACGGCGGCCGGCTTCCGCACGGAGGCGATCGACGGCCTCACCAACGGTGACCTCGACCTGATCGTCGACTACATCGGTGGTTCCCAGGCGGCGCTCGCGCCCGATGCGCCGGCGACCGCCGACCCCGACGAGATCGTCGCGGTGATCGGTCCCGCCTACGAGGAGATCGGCGCCACCCTGCTCGACTACTCCCCCGCTGTCGACGGCGACGCGTTCGTCGTCCGTGGCGACTCCGAGGCGACCACGATCTCCGACGTCGCCGGGCTCGACTACGTGCTCGGAGCGTCGTCGCAGTGCGCCGAACGCCCGCAGTGCCTGATCGGCCTCGAGGATCCGGAGATCTACGGCATCACGTTCGCCGACTTCGTGACGCTCGAGTTCGGCCCGCTCCTCGGCGAGGCGTTGTCGAACAACGAGGTCGACGCCGTCGTCTGGAACACGACCGCACCGCAGATCACCGCCGAAGGCTTCAAGGTGCTCGAGGACGACCAGGGCCTGTTCCCGGCACAGAACATCGCGCCGATCATCAGCAGCGAGGTCCTCGCCGCCTACGGCGACCAGCTGGCTGCCGACCTCAACGAGCTCAGCGCGCTGATCCTCACCGACGACCTGCTGGCCTGGAACACCCAGACCGACATCGAGTTCCGCGAGTCCGACGCCGTCGCCACCGAATGGCTCCAGTCCAAGGGCCTCATCTGACCAAGCGTTACGCCAGGGGTCAGACCCCGGGCGTAACACCCAGGAGGAACTGGCGGACGTTGTCGCCGATGGCGTCGACGTCGTAGCCCCCCTCCTGGAGCACGACCGTCGGCAGGGCGAGCTGGGCCACCAGCTCGCCCTGTGCGCGGAATCCCTCGGTGGTGATCGCCAGGTCGGAGATCGGGTCGTTGTGGAACGTGTCGACACCGAGCGACACGATCACGAGGCTCGACCCGAACGACGAGACGGCCTCCAGCGCGGCGGCGAGAGCAGCGAGGTAGGCATCGTCGTCGGTCCCTGCGGCCAGGGGCACATTGAGGTTGGCGCCGGCGCCGCGTCCGGCGCCCCGCTCACCCTCGAACCCCGTGACGTACGGGTACGCACGAGCCGGGTCACCGTGGAGCGAGACGTACTGCACGTCGTCGCGCCGATAGAAGATCTGCTGCGTCCCGTTGCCATGGTGGTAGTCGACATCGAGGATCGTCACGCGGCTCCCCGTGGTGGCAGCCGCATGATGGGCGGCGACCGCAGCGTTGTTGAAGAAGCAGTATCCGCCGTAGAGCCCGGACGGGGCATGGTGACCAGGTGGCCGGCAGAGCCCGTAGGCGGTCGGCACCCCACCGAGGACTGCGGTGGTGGCCGACAACGCGATGTCGACCGCCGACCGTGCGGCGCCGTAGGTGCCCTCGGTGATCGGTGTCGTCGTCTCGAAGCACCAGCGACCGAGTTCCTGGTCGACCGGCGTGCGCTCCGGGAACGGTCCGATGCCGTCGAGGAGGCCAGGCATCGAGAACACGTCGGGGACGACGTCGTGTGTACCGGGGTGCGCCACCTGGTAGTCGGCCCACGCCCGTTCGAGGAACCGCACGAGGCCCGGTTCGTGCACGGCCTCGATCGGATCGGTGGTCCACGTCGTCGGATCGGCGAATGTGAACCGGTCGTCGTCGGCGAGCGTGGCGTGGATCGCGTCCGCCCGGCCGGGATGCTCGAAGGGCGGCTGAAGTCCCGACGACTCGATCTCGGCGAGCGGCGAGTGCCCGCGGTGGCGATCGGACGCGACGACGAGCATCGGTCAGCCGGTGAGCCCGGCCCGCCGGAGCGCGTCGGTGCGGTGCGGCTCGACCAACACCGCCGCGAGCGCGAGTTCGAGGCCGAGCTCGGCGTTCGCTCGATGCGTGTCCCAGTCGATCGTCCCGTGCGCCCACCGCTCGAGGCCACGCATCCACTGCACGAACACGTGCCGTGCGAGGCGATCGGTGTCGCAGTCGACGAAGAACATGCCGGCGGCGCGGGCCTTGGCCAGGTCGATCTCGATGGCCGCGATGATGCGGTCGCCGACCGCTCCCATTCGCTGCGATCCGGGGCTGGCGCCGATCGTGGCCAGCACCGGCTGCCAGACGTGGTCGGCGGAGCCGATCGTGTCGTCGAGCGCGCCGAGCAGCACGCGTGTGCCGTCGACCGGCTCGGCGGCGGGCTGCTCGTCGAGGGAGAGTTCGAGCTCGTCGAGGCCATGGCCGACGAACGCGACCAGGACTCCGTTGCGATCGTCGAACTGGTTGTAGAGCGTGGCGACGGCAACGTTGGCCCGCTCAGCGAGCTTGCGCATCGTGAGCCCGTCGAGACCGTCGGCGGCGATGATGTCACCGACCGCCCGCAGGATCTCCGAGCGCGTTCGTTGCTGACGCGTCTCCCATCCCTGGCTCATGGTGTCCCCTGACTCATGGTGCCGCCGAGCTTATGACGCGACGGCGCTTGACAGCGCGGCGAGCGGGTGGTCTCATCCGTGCATGACCCGCCTCGGCTACCAGATCCCGAACTTCACCTACCCCGGCGTCGGCCCAGCCGAGCTGTTCGACGCCGTCGCCGCGCAGGCCCGCGAGGCCGACTCGTCGGGTTTCGACACCGTCCTGGTGATGGACCACTTCTACCAACTCCCGATGCTCGGCGAGCCCGACCAGTACATGCTCGAGTGCTACTCGTTGCTGTCGGCGCTCGCCAGGGAGACCTCGACGGTGCGCCTGAGCGCGTTGGTGACCGGCAACACGTATCGCAACCCGGCGGTGCTCGCGAAGACCGTCACCACGCTCGACATCGTGTCGGGCGGCCGCGCCCAGCTCGGCATCGGTGCCGGCTGGTTCGAGTTGGAGCACGATGCGTTCGGCATCGAGTTCGGCACGTTCACCGATCGCTTCGAGAAGCTGGAGGAGGCGCTCCAGATCATCATCCCGATGCTGCGCGGCGAGCGCCCCAGCCTCGATGGTGAGCGGTACACGGCACGCAACGCGATGAACGAGCCGCCCGCAGTTGCGCGGATCCCGGTGATGATCGGTGGCGGCGGCGAACGCAAGACCCTGCGCATGGTGGCGCAGTACGCCGACGAGTCGAACATCATCTGCCCGCCCGCCGACGTGCAGCGCAAGCTCGATGCCCTCGCCGAGCACTGCGCCCGGCTCGGACGCGACCGATCGGAGATCACCGTGTCGTGGCAGAAGACCGCATGCATCGCCCCGACGGCGGACGAGGCGAAGGCCGACCTCGTCGCCTACTTCGGCCGCCGCGGACTCGACCTGGCATCGATGTCCGCCGACGAGCAGGCGGTGTGGCTCGCCAACTTCGTCTGGGGCGACCCGGACACCGTCGGCGAGAAGTTCGCCGAGATGCTCGTGCCCGGCATCGACGGCTTCACCGTCAACATGCCGGCCAACGGCCACGTCGACGGCCGTGTCGCCCTGCTCGGCGAGACCCTCGCCCCGCTCGTCGCGTGATGATCACATCGCAGGTCTGACCCCTGCGGTAATCGTCAGTCGGCGAGGGCGAGTTCCTCGTTGAGGTACTCGTCGCGGCACTTGGCGCGCTGGAGTTTGCCGCTCGACGTCTTGGGGAGCGTCCCGGGCGTCACGAGCATCACGTCTCTCGGCGGGAGGCCGCAGACTTCGAGCGTGCGGTGGTGGATCCGCTCGCGGATCTCGTCGAGACCACCCGAGGTGTCGCTCACGCGCACCTCGGCCACCACGACCACGCTCTCCTTGCCCTTGTAGCCCTCCATGCCGAACGCGATGACGTTGCCGGCGCGCACGCCGTCGAGCGGACCGACCGCTCGTTCGATGTCCTCCGGGAACACGTTGCGCCCGCCGACGATGATCACGTCCTTGATCCGGCCGCACAGCACGAGCTCGCCGTCGAGGACGTAGGCGAGGTCGCCGGTGCAGAGCCACCCCTCGTGGAAGAGTGCCGCAGTGGCGTCGGGCCGCTTGTAGTAGCCGGGGGTCACCGAGGTGCCGCGGAGCAGCAGCTCACCGACGTGACGTTCGGGCAGCTCCTCGAACGTCTCGGGGTCGACGACCTTCATCTCGAGGCCGGGGACCGGCTTGCCGAGCAGCGGGAGTTGGCGCGCGGTGAGGCCGAGTTCGTCCTCGTCGTGGATCACGACCGGCTTGGCGACCCGCTGCGTCTCGAGCACGAGGCGATCGACGGTGTCGGTGACCAGGCCACGTCGACGGGGCGGGAACGTGCCACCGATCGCCACTTCGGCCATCCCGAACGCGGGGAACATGCCACCGGCGGTGAACCCGAACCGTGACGCCTCGGCGACGAACGCGTCGACCGCCTTCGGATCGACCGGCTCCGCACCCGACAGCGCCACGGTCAGACGCGACAGGTCGAGATCCTTCATCCGCTTGAGCGCTCGGGTGGCGAGCACCCACGAGAAGTTCGGGCCCGCCGTCGCCGTGGCCCGGTAGTCGGACAGCCACTGCATCCAGTTGCCGGGGTGGGCGAGGAAGTCCTGCGGCGCGGCCTGCACCAGGTCGACGCCCTTGGTCATCGGCAACGCGAGGAACCCGACGAGCCCCATGTCGTGGTACAGCGGCAGCCACGACACCATGGCATCGTCACGGTTCAGTTCGGCGGCCTCCGCGCAGGCGTCGATGTTCGCGCTCAGCACGCGGTCCGGAATCATCACGCCCTTGGGCTCGCTGGTCGAACCGCTCGTGTACTGCAGGATCACGAGCCGCTCGGGATCGTGCGACGGGATCTCCAACGCGTCACCGGTCGGCACGTTCGGCGCTCCCGGCATGATCGCCTTCATCGGCATGATCGGCGGATCGCCTTCCGCACGGACGTAGAACTCGGCGAGCAGGTCGTCGATCAGCAGCAGCTTCGCGTCGCCGTGGAGGATCCGGCCGCGGGTGCTGTCGATGAACACGTCGAGCGAGCCCATCCGCATCGGCAACGGGAGCACCATCGACGCGAGACCCGCCATCCAGCAGCCACGGATGATCGTGATCAGCTCACGGCTGGTGGGGCCGAGGATCGCGACGTGGTCGCCCGGCACCAGACCCCGCGCCTGCAGCGCCGCGCCGACCGCCCGGGCATCGTCGTGGATTTCGCGCCAGCTCACCTGCTGCGGGCCGGTGCCGGTGGTCATCGATGCACCGACGAAGGTGACCCCGGTGCCCGAATCGGCCGCCAGTTCGAGCCGCTCGATGGTCGACAGCGGTTGGTTGTCGCTCATCCCCTCGACGCTAGTCCGCCGATGGGGCGGTCATGAGGTGTCCAGCGGATCGCGCGCCGGTTCACTGGCTGCCGTCGAGTCGATCGGGCAGATGGGTCGTGCGGCCGCCTCGGATCCTCACCTCGGGCGGGTCGCAGACATGGCAGCCGTACTCCACGTGGATGCCCTGGATCGACATCTGGCTGCCCCGCGACTTCTCCAGGATCACCTGTGGCCGGTGGTACAGATCGTCGCTGCCGCACGTCGGGCACCTGGGCCTCGGGTCGCGGGCCCACGTGACGTCGCAAGTCGAGCACGTCAATTCGATCCGGCCGTCGTCGAGCGGCACCCCGGACACCTCGTCGTCGCCCCCACACGACGGGCAGACGATCTCGAGGGCCATTGGTTCACCCTAGGACACGGCCCCGGACGCGACGAGGGGACGGTCGACCCTGGCCGACCGTCCCCTCGATGCGATGTGACATCCGGGGTCTGACCCCTGATGTCACACGTGTCAGATGAGGCCCTGCTCCGTCAGGTACGCCTCGGCGACGTCGCGGGGGTCTTCGCCGTCGGCGGAGACCTGGCGCTGCAACTCGGCAATCGTGGCACTGTCGAGACCGGCGAGGATGGTGTCGGCGAGCGCCTCGAAGGCCTCCGGGGCCTGCTGGTACACGCTGTCGGGCATCGTCAGCGACACGTTGTAGAGGATGTTGATGCCCGGATCCTCGACGACGTCGAGTCCGAGGGCGGGGATCCGACCGTCGGTGGTGAAGATCTCACCGAAGGTGCAGTTGCCATTGGCGGTCTCCTCGTAGATCACGCCGGTTTCCAGGATCTCCTGCTGGTCGGCGGGGATCGTGAGACCGGTCGCCTCCTCGAGCAGCACGAGGCCGTCGGGGCGGTTCGGGTACTCGGTCTCCATGCACACCGTCGCGTCGGGGTTCTCGTTGACGTACTCCATCATCGCCTGGAGGTCGCCGCCGGCAGCCGGCGAGTCACCGGCGGTGGCGAAGCCGTAGGTGTTGTTGAACGGCGACACGCCGAGCCAGCGGATGTCGTTCTCGGCGAGGTCCATCGCACAGACTTCGCTGGTCAGTTCCACCGGGTCGAAGCTGGGGTCTTCCTGGGCCAGGTGCACGGTCCAGCCGGTGCCGTTGTACTCCCAGTACGCGTCGATCTCACCGGCGAGCAGCGCGTCGCGGTTGACGACGGTCCCGCCGAGGTTGGTCGAGTCGGTGACCGTGGCGCCGCCGGCTTCCAGGCCGACGATCGCGAGCTGGCCGAGCACGAACTGCTCGACGAAGTCCTTCGAGCCGACGTTGATGTCGAGACCGCTGAAGTCGAGTTCGGTCAGTGAGGCCACCGAGTTGTCTTCGTCGCCGGCGGTCTCGCACTCGACGGCCGCCATGTCGTCGCCGTCACCACCGCCGTCGGTGGTGTCGGACGCATCGGTGCTGCCGGATGCTTCGGTGGTGGCGGCACCGTCGTCTCCCCCGTCGCTGCTGTCGTCGTCGCTCCCGCAGGCGCCGGCCACGAGGGCCACGGCGGCGAGTCCGGCGGCGAACCGCATCGTCTGTCGCTTGATTCTCATCAGTGTCTTCTCCTTGTTGGTGTTCACGAGGTGTTCGGTGTTCGGGGTGTTCGGTGTTCGATCAGAGACGCGCCGAAGCAGCGCTCGCAGGGAAACGAGTCACAGGCCCTTCGGCCGAAGCGTCTTCTCGATCAGCGCGGCGATCCAGTCGACCGTCAACGCGACGAGCGCAGTCATGACTGCGCCCGTGATCAGCACCAGGTCTCGGCTGAGCTTCAGCCCGGCACTGATGGTGGCTCCCAATCCGCCGCCACCGATCAGGTAGGCGAGTGCAGCCATGCCCACGGTGATCACGAGCGCGGTGCGCACACCGGCGAGGATCACGGGGACGGCCAGGGGGAGCTCGATCTGTTGAAGTGCCTGGCGCTTGGTGAGGCCCATGCCTCGGCCTGCTTCGATCACGTTCTTGTCGACCTGTTCGAGGCCGACCATCGTGTTGCGCAGCACGGGCAGCAGCGTGAACAGCGACAGCGCCCAGATGGTGGTCCACGGTCCTCGTCCCAACCAGGCGAAGGCCAGCACGAGGAGACCGAAGGCAGGAATGGCCTGGCCCGAGGTGGCCACGGCCAGGATCGGGGACCCGAGGCGCTTGTACCTGGGGCGGGTGAGCAGGATGCCGAGCGGCACGGCCATCACGATGGTGAACACCGTCGACCAGAGGGTCAGGGACAGGTGCTGTTCGAGCTGGGGCCGCAGGTTGGCATCCCAGTCGAGGGCCCGCTCGTCCTGGAAGATCTTGTCGGCGCTCTGGACGTACGAGTAGAGCAGCAGCGAACCGACGATCACGATGATCGGTGTGATGAACAGCCCCGCGTTCGTCTTGATCAGCCGCACCCCGGGCGGCAGCTGGTAGCCGGGTTTGACCTCCAACTCGTCGTCGAGGTCGAACGTGTGGATCTCGTCGACTTCGGCGACCTCGCGCGGAACGTCGTGCAGCTGCGACGTCATGTGCGACCCGCCTCCGATCCGTTGGACGATCCGTTGGATCGGTTGATCTCGGCTTCCTGAACGGCGAGCTGCTCGTAGTGCTTCTTGGCCTGGCCGCGCAGACGCTTGAGCACGTCGGCCAAGCGTTCGATGTCGAGAATGCCCAGGCAGCGACCCTTGCCGTCGACGACGACGGCCTGCCCGGCGTTCGACAGCAGCATCTCCTCCAGCGCGTCGTGGAGCGTGGCATTGGGCTCCACGGTCGCCATCACGGCCGCACCTGCTTGCGAGAGCGGAGTGTTCGTGTCGGCGAGGTGGTGGGCGTTGACCCAGCGGATCGGACGCTGATCGCTGTCGAGCACGAGCATCCACTTCTCGGGCGATGCGTCGTAGAGGCGTTGCGCGTCGGCACGGTCGGTGTCGACGCTGACGATCGGCCAGTCCTCCGACAGCTTCAGATCACGGACCCGTTCGAAGTTCAAGCCCTTCAGGGTCGAACCGGACCCGATGAAGTCGGCGACGAAGTCGTCGACCGGGTAGGCGAGGATGCGCTCGGGCGTGTCGAACTGGCGGATCACCGATTGCTCGCCGAGGATGGCGATGCGATCGCCCATCTTGATCGCCTCGTCGATGTCGTGGGTGACGAAGACGATCGTCTTCTTCAGTTCGGCCTGCAGCCGCAGGAACTCGTTCTGCAGACGGTCACGGGTGATCGGGTCGATGGCACCGAACGGCTCGTCCATCAACAGCACATCGGGATCGCCGCCGAGCGCACGGGCCACACCCACGCGCTGGGCCTGACCACCGGAGAGCTCCTTCGGGTAGCGGTCGCGGTACTGGTTCGGGTCGAGGCCGGTGATCTCCAGCAGTTCGTCGACCCGCGCGGAGATCTTGGCCTTGTCCCACCCGAGCAGCTTCGGCACGGTGGCGATGTTCTGGGCGATGGTCTGGTGCGGGAACAGGCCGATCTGCTGGATGACGTAGCCGATCTGGCGGCGCAGTTGGTCGGCGTTGACCGTCGTGACGTCCTCGCCGTCGAAGATGATGCGGCCCGACGTGGGCTCGATCATCCGGTTGATCAGCCGCAACGTGGTGCTCTTGCCGCAGCCGGAGGGACCGACGAGCACGAGGATCTCACCCTTGGGGATGTTGAGGTCGAGGTCGGCAACCGCGGGAACGTCCGATCCCGGGTAGATCTTGCCGACGCCCTGGAGCTCGATCATCGCCGGCGGCGCGTCCCCCTCCAGCGCAGCGGTCGCCTGCGGCGAGTACGAGGAGTTGTCGGTGACGCTCATGAGCGAAGTCCTTTCGACGTCGTCAGTCGACGCAGCAGTGTGAAGAAGAGATCGGCGACGAGCGCCAGGGCGATCGTGAAGACCACACCGGTCCACATCCGCTCGACGGAGGTGAGATCGGGGAACCGTTGCAGGCCGTCGTTGATGTATCGGCCGAGGCCGGTGCCGCCGACGAGCGGGGCGATCGCGGCGATGCCGATGTTGAGCAGCGTCGCCACCCGGATGCCGGTGAGGATGATCGGCCAGGCGAGCGGGAGTTCGATCTTGAGCAGCCGCTGGCCGGCGTTGAGCCCCATGCCCTTGGCCGATTCGATGACCGCCCGGTCGACGTCTTCGAGTCCGACGATCGTGTTGCGCAGGATCGGCAGGATCGAATACATCATGAGCGCGATGATCGGACCTCGGTCGCCGACGCCGATGCTCGGGATCGAGATGAAGATCGCGAACAGGGCGAGCGACGGGATCGTCAGCATGATCGATGCGATACCGAGGATCAGTCCTCGCAGGAACCGGACACGGTGGACCAGCACGCCGAGGACGATCGAGATGACGATGGCGAACGACATCGACATCGCGACGAGCTGCACGTGTTCGACGACACGCTCGAAGATCGGCGACCAGCCCTCGGCATCGGACATCCACGTCCACCAGCTCTGATAGGCGTCCGGGTTGAACACGAGTGCGGGGAGTTCGCCGATCCCGGTGAACAGCACGTCGAAGCCCTCGACCAGGTCGTTGTTGGCGGCCGTGTCGGCGATGAAGAGCCACCAACCGAGCAGGAGCAGGAACAGCGTGATCGCGATCCCGCGGGCCGGAATGCGGCGACGCGGCCGCACACCCTGCGGCTGCGGGGTGGTCGGAGCGGACAGCTTTCCGAGGACATCGCTCACGGTGCGGCACACCTCGTTCGAGCGGGTGCCGGCAGATTCGATGTGAGATGCGATGTCGGTGCTCGGATGCGTTCCTCTCGCGGCCGTCTTGGGAGGCCTTCGGTCGCTGAGACGGGCGCGAGCGATTGCCCACGACCTCGTTGTGCGTCCCGCCGACCATAGCGTCGCTCAGCGGAGCCACCACGCGACCCACGCTCCGTCGACGGCCGCCGAACCGCGTTCGCCCAGCTCAGGACGGACATCGCGCTGCACGCTCCGATTTGACACGGCGGCGCACGTGAGCTCGACCCCCGCGCACCGGCGGATCGTGGGAGTATCGAACTCGATGTCCAGGATGTCCGCGTGAACGGGTTGGTGTTCGCCAACGGTCGGGTGCTGCTCGACGGGGAACTCCGACGTGCCGACGTCGTCGTCGACGGAGAGACGATCTCGGAGATCGTTCTCGATGCGAGTCCCCCGTCGCACCACCGCGACCGAACGACGATCGACTGCTCGGGACGCATCATCGCTCCCGGATTCATCGATCTCCAGTGCAACGGGGCGGTGGGCGTCGACCTGACCGGCAACCCGGACCGACTGCTCGATGTCGCCGCCGCCCTGCCACGGTTCGGCGTGACCTCGTTCCTGCCCACGGTGGTCACCGCTCCGGCGACCACCCGAGCGGCCGCGATCGCAGCGATGGTCGCCCATGCGGCCGAAGCAGCGCACCGCAACGTCGCGACACCGCTCGGCCTGCACTTCGAGGGGCCGCTGATCTCACGTCGTCACCTCGGGGCCCACCCCGGCCGGTTCACCGCCGAGCCCGACGCGCTGGCCGATGAGATCGCCACGTGGCTCCTCTCCGACATGGTGGCCCTCGTCACGCTGGCCCCGGAACTGGACGGGGCGGTCGGCGTGGTCGAACAGCTCGCCCGAGGCGGCGTCGTCGTCTCGGCGGGCCACACCGCCATGTCCCCCACCGACTTCACGGCGGCACGTGCGGCGGGGCTCTCGTACGTGACCCATCTCTACAACGCGATGGCACCGTTCACGCACCGCGACCCCGGGCCGATCGGCGCGGTACTCGCCGATGCCGAGGTCGTCGTCGGTCTGATCTGCGACGGCGTGCATGCCGACCCGACGGCGGTCGAGATGGCCTGGCGATCGCTGGGGCCGACGAGGCTGTCGTTGGTGTCGGATGCGTCGCCGGCGCTCGGTGAACCCTACGGACGATTTCGATTCGGCGACGTCGAGGTGATCCACGACGAAACGGGGGTGCGCACCGTCGACGGCGTCCTCGCGGGCAGCGCACTCGCACTCGATCAGGCGGTGCGCAACCTGATTGAGTTCACGGGATGCGGCCTCCCCGAGGCGCTCGCCTGCGTCACATCGACGCCCGCCGATCTTCTCGGACTGACCGACCGGGGTCGCCTGACCGTCGGGTCACGCGCCGATCTCACGATCCTCGATAGCGATGCCGAGCTCGTCGCGACCGTGGTCGGCGGCGTCACCGCGTGGCAGCGCTGAT
>CAVORH010000019.1:0-14149 GCA_963698565.1 Ilumatobacteraceae bacterium | reverse complement strand
TTCCATAACGCTCAACATTCGACCCTGGGCGTCGATGACGCCAACGACGGTCAACGTACCCGACATGGCCCACCCGTTCGTCGGCGCCACCATCGACACTCAGCCTCTTCAAGCGCGACCAACATCACCCCTCCCCTCCGTCGCAACGATCACATCACGACCATCACCCCACGACCACCAACGTCGACACCAACCCATCCACCACCACGGACAACAGCCGCTCCCTGACAACCTGACGCGACACCACCCATCCCGACCCACCGAATATCCGAACACCAACACCCCAACTCCAATCCGTACACACGTGCACCACAGTGCTGCACGGCGTTCGGAAACTCTCCGGGCGTGTCTTCGGACGCCCGAATCAGGACGCCTCCGGCAGCTCGTTCGCCCGCTCGGGTACGATGAATCCGTGGCTCGTGACATCGTTCGCCAGTGGTCCGAGGAGGAGTTCTTCGCAGACGCTCTCCCTCCGACCGACGATGATGTCCCGATCACGCTCGACGGTCGAGTCTCGACTCTCCTGCGAAGGTGATTGCCTACCGCGACGAGATCGATCGTCGGCGAGTCACATCTTCGGCTGATGGCTGAAGCGGAGTTCGAGCCAGCTCGAGCTCTTGAATCGTTGGACCGCCACGGCGTCGAGTACGTGCTCGTCGGCGGGCTTGGCGCTCGGGCGCACGGGGCGACTCGACCGACCAGCGATATCGATCTCGTGCCGGATGGCGATGACGACAACCTCGCTCGGTTGGCGGCTGCGCTCCTGGAGATGAGGCGATGTCACATTCGATGCGTTGATGGCCCGTGGAGTGGATCAGCAGATCGGTGCGGTCGTGGTCCACGTCGCCGCCCTCGACGACATCATCGCTTCGAAGGAACACGCTGACCGCGAGAAGGATCGGGAGGCGCTTCCCGAACTCCGAAACCTCAGTCGGGAACGCTGATTCCGCCTCCCGAGGCGATTCGGGAACGATATCTGCCTCCCGAACCGCGATTCGGGAGGGTTTTCGGGAGTCGGGAAGAGGAGCGTTGGGTCATCAACTCGACCCAGGAGGACTCCATGACCGACGAGAAGCGGAAGCCCGGACGGCCACGCAAGTGGTCATCCGACGCCGAACGGATGCGTGCAGCCCGCGCCGCAAAGAGCGCAAAGCGATTGGCCGACCAAGAGCGAAGGGAGGCGAAGCGTGCAGAACGGGATCTAGCGAACAGCGAGCAGTTCGCCAGTCCTCCGAACGCGAAGCCGGTACCTGCTACGGGTGCGCCGAAGACAGGCAACACCTGGATGGCGGTTCACGCCACCTGCGAAGCGAACATCGTGAAGCTGCGGGACGAAGTCCGGGAGCTTGAAGACGAGTACGACGATTCCGTTTACGACCGGTGGATTCTGGAGCATCAGTACCGGATGGCGGTCGCACGGATGCAGGAGCATGACCCTGAGGGGATCGCATGGCTCGACGAACAGGTTCGTCGCTGGGAATCGCGTCGCGAGGGTTTCCTCGAAGAACGGCGGCGGTTGCGCCTTGGCGGTCGCAAGGCGCGACACCTCTCCTAGTAAGGGCTACGCCTCTAGCCTTTACTTACGGCGAGCCGGAGTAAAGGCTGCAAGGAGTGACCGCGATGCTGATGGGCCGCCCGATCAAGCCGATCCGCCCATCCGCCGACCGATGGCGTCGGCGATCTCTCGGCCTCGGCTCTCTGACGCTTTGAGGTAGCGGAGGGACGCTGCGCTCGACGCATGGCCCATCATCGCCATCACCTCTCGGAGCGAGGCGCCTGCGGTCGCTGCCTCGGTGCCCGCGAGGTGTCGGAGGTCGTGGAATAGAACGTGGGTGAGCCCGACGGCGGATCTGGCCTTCGACCAACGCGGAGCGAAGTAGGTGTTGAGAAGCGGGCCGCCTCGTAGCGACGTGAACACCAGCGAGTCGGACTGCGCGTCGTCGACGTACTGATCGATGTGAACAACGAGACGCAGAGTGATCGCCTCGGGGATCGCGACCGTCCGCACCGCTCGATCCGTCTTCGGCGGGCCGAGTGTCGGGCCGACACCCTTGATGTCGTTCAGCGCACACGACACGCGCAGTTCGGACCGGTCGAGGTCGACGTGATCGACCGAGAGTCCTGCCAACTCTCCGAACCGCAACCCCGACGCTGCAGCCGTCCAGACCAAGCACTCGAAGCGCGGATGGATCGCACCCGCGAGCGCTCGAACGTCGTCCCACGTCAGCAATGGCCGCTCGATCATCTGCTCCGGCAGACGCGCCCTTGATGCGGACCGGGTTCTGACGCAGGAGGTCGTCCTCGACAGCCGTCGCCATGATCGTCCGGAACAGTCGGTAGATCTTCGCGATCGTGTTCTGGTGCAGCGAACCGCGAGACAACTCACCGTGCCAACCACGCACGTCGACCGGGCGGATGTCACGCAGGCTCACTCCGGCGAACGTCGGCGTGATGTGCTTCAGCTGGCCTTCGTAGATCTGTTTCGTCCGCGGCCGGACCGGACGCTGCTCGATCCACCAGCTGGCGTAATCGCCGAAGGTGATCTTGCCGGCGTCGGGATCGACCCAATCACCGCGGACGATGTCGGCCTCGACGGTCGACAGCCAACGACGGGCGTCGGTCTTCGCGGCGTAGGTGTGCTCGGCAGCAATCTGTTTGCCGAGATGCCAGTAGTGGGCTTGGTACTTGCCGCTCGGCAGCTTGCGGATGCTTCCGAATGAACGGGCTCGGGCCATGAGGGTCTCCTCGTGCTCGGTGCCAGAATCTCTAGGCACGTCTAGGCACGGAACGGCCGCTGCAGACCGCCTCGCGTTACACAGTCTCTAGCCAGAAACTCTCTGACCAGGGGTTTCGCGTGGAGCGGACGACGGGAATCGAACCCGCATCATCAGCTTGGAAGGCTGAGGTTCTAGCCGTTGAACTACGTCCGCAGGAGTCAACAGCCTAGCGGCGTCGTGCCGTACCCGTCAGGTGAGCAAGCTGGTGAGGGCGCACACCCACGCAGCGCGGATCCGGTCGACGTCACTGCCGAGCAGACGCTGGTGGATCGTGAAGGAGTCGTAGCTGGTGAGCACCAGGACCCCATCGATCAGCAACGGTCGTTCGGTGTCGCTGAGCGAGGTCAGTTCGGCGGCGAAGTGTTCTGCGATCTGGGCTCGAAACAGCTCGGCGATCTCGGCGATGCCCTCGTCGATCGACGGGATCGACGGGGCGCGCATGCGGGCGAGCTGCATCGCGCCGTCGACGTTCTCGAAGAGTGTCAATCGGGCGTCGACGAAGCGCGCGATGCGCTCATCGACCGAGCCGATGGCCATCTCGGGGATGTCGGCGAGTGGGCCGGCCTCGGCGAACGCGTGGTCGATCGCGGTGCGCACCAGGTCGTCGAGATCGTCGAAGTAGCGGAAGATCGAGCGATGCGAGACCCCTGCTCGATCGGCGATCTCGGAGGCACCGGGGCGGAGGTTCCCCTCACGGATGATGGCGAGCAGCGCGGCGATGACTGCCGTGCGATTCCGGGTTCGCCGAAGCGTCCTCCCGTCGACGTGCCCGTCGCCGAGCGCGACTGTCAATTCGTCTCCTGCTGCCATGCCCCTACGCTCACCATTTCATGTCGAAGTCAAGCGATCATATGTCGTCGCCGCTGCCCGGTGATAACCATATCTCGGATGGCGTCGAACGCAGCTTGGTGAACCGGGTTCGGAAACTCATGGACAAGGCGGCGGCGACCTCGAACGTGCACGAAGCCGACGCGTTCTCGCGAAAGGCCGCCGAGCTGGTCGCCCGACACCGCATCGACCCGGATGCGTTGGTCGAGGTAGGCCAGGACGACCTCGCTGTCCGGGAGATCACCCTCGGTCGTGGCGCCTACGTCCGCGGGCGCCTGGCGCTGCTGATGGCGGTGGCGGAGGCCCACGATTCCCGCGTCGTTTTCATCGCCACACCGACCGGCACGATCGCGTACGTCGCCGGTCGAGTCGGCGACCTCGACGTGGTCGAGGTGATGTACACCTCGCTCCACTCGCAGGCGGCCGTCGCAGATGGCGACCGTCCGGCGGTCGACATCTGCAGCCACCCAGCGATATCGACGATCGTTCCTCTTCGGCTACGCCGACCGGGTTGCCAAGTCGTTCGACGATGTCCGCGAGGCTGCCGAGGCGGCATCGGCAACGCCGGTGGCTGCCGACGCAAGCGGCCGTTCGCTGGCGCGGTTGGCTCGCGTCAGCGAGGTGGATGCGTTCGTTGCCCGGAAGTTCGGTCGGGTGCGCACGGCGAGGAGTGCGGCTGGTGCCGAGGTGACCGGCTGGAGCGCGGGAAGTGAGGCAGCTGCGCAAGCCGATCTCGGGCGCGAACGGCTTCGCGGGCGCCGATCGTTGGGACCGGGGTGAACGACGACCAGGGTCGCGCCGAGGTGTATGCCGCCGAGGCGGCGGCGTTCGACGGCACAGATCTCGAATCGGTGAGGCCGTTCGACGATGTTGCTACCGCGATCGCTGCGGTGGCCGGAGGGACGTGGTGGCCGGGGCCTCCGGTCCGCGTCCTGCGGGCCCGTCAGCGACGCGGCGGTATCGAGCGCGAGCGTGCCCGGTGGCGGGGTGGCCATGATCCGGCTGGCATCCGATCAACTGACGATCGCGACGGCAGCCCACGAACTGGCCCATGCGCTCGCCGGTCCCGCGGCGGGACACTCGCCCCTGTTCCTCGCCGCCTACCTCGACGTCGTCGCCGTGATCACCAACCTCGACTCGAGCGATCGTCGTCACCGGCTGCACGTCGACCAGTTGCGCGCGGCCCTCGATGCTGCCGGTCTCGCCGTCGGCGCACGTCGGTGGCCGGCGCCGCCGGAGTCGGCAGGTTCAGCGATTGCGCTGTGATGCTGGGATCCGTCAGTAGCATCAGCGACTCACATCCGGGATGTAGCGCAGCTTGGTTGAGCGCGCCTGCTTTGGGAGCAGGAGGCCGGGAGTTCGAATCTCCCCATCCCGACCAGCAGACGGTCCGGATCACTCTCTGTTTGAACGAGCTGCCCGGCGGACGAGCATCTGGCTGGGGTGTGCGCGGTCGGTCGCCGCCAGGGGAGGCAAGATGGTCCGATGCCCCCACCGGACGGACCACCACCAGCCGTCGGCGCCACACCCGATCGGCCGCTCGCCGGCTTTCGGCACACGGGCGTTCCCGAGGCGGAGCCGACCGCAGAGCTCGCCGATCGGCGGGAAGCGGTGGCGCAGCTGGGTGACGCGCTGCGCGACCTCACGTCCTTGGCGATCGGCAGCGAGGTCCCCGTCGACGTGCTCCGTTCCGTCGCGGAGGATGCGCGCCGGCTGGCCGCGATGCTCGCCGAGCAGCAACGTCATCTCGACGAGCCGTCGTCGGTCGACGACCTGCACCGGGGCCAGCGATGGTTCAATCCGGTCGTGGGGCCGGGCAACCCCGTTGCGCCGCCGATGCGCGTCGAGATCGTCGACGGCGCTGCGATCGGCTCGTGCACCCTCGACTGGCGCTACGAGGGACCGCCCACCTACGCCCACGGCGGAATCAGCGCGATGCTCCTGGATCAGATCATGGGATACGCGGCAGCAGCAGCCGGCCACCCTGGTGTCACCGCCCGGTTGGAGGTGCGGTATCGCTCGACGGTCCCGCTCGGCCAACCGCTGAGGCTGCAGGCTCGACTGATCGACGTGCTCGGCGTGCGGGCAGCGCTCCAGGGTTCGATCAGCCTGGCGTCGACACCGGACGACCCGCTCGTGGAGGCCGAGGGTCGGTTCCTGGCGTTGCGTCAGGAGCAGGCCACCCGATTGTTCGGCGCTCGCTCGGGCCGACACCGACCGGGTGACCTAAGCCTGTTCAAGCGCTCGCCGATCTCTCGTACTGTGGAGGGGAGTACGAAGAACGAAGGGGGACCCGATGACCGATTCGCTCCAGGTGACCGACGGACACGTCGCACCAGCCGGGCTCGACTCCGACACGCTCGTGATGATGCTCGACGCGCTCGGGGAGTTCGTCGGACACGCGCTCCCCGCCAAGCTGCAACTCGAGCTCGACCACGAAGACGTCTGCCCCGAGGACATCGTGCGCGCCATGAGCGATCCGAACCAGCTCGGTGTGCAGCTGGTGTTCGTCCCCGAGGTGTACGGCGGCATGGACGGCGGGGCGTTCGACTCCTACCGCGTCTGCGAGGTGATGGCGCGCCACGACATCGGACTCGCCACGGCCGTGTTCGCCACGTTCCTCGGCAGCGACCCGATCCTCTTCGGCGGCACGGTGGAGCAGAAGCAGCGCTGGCTCGGAGCGATCGCCGAGCAGGGCCTGGTGTTCGCCTACGGGGCCACCGAGCCCGACGCGGGGAGCGACCTCGGAGCGATGAAGACCACCGCCGTGCGGATCGAGGACGACGGTGTCATCACCGGCTACCGCATCACCGGCCGCAAGCAGTGGATCTCCAACGGATCGATCGCCGACGTCACCACGATCCTCGCCCGCACGCCGACGGGCCGTCGTGGTTCGTGGTGCCGAAGGAGACGCCGGGGCTGACCGCCGCGCACCCGGAGGACAAGCACGGCCTGCGCCTGTCGAACACGGCTGCGCTGTTCCTCGACGACGTCGAGGTGCCCGCTGACCACCTGATCGGCGAGGTCGAGGGCAAGGGGCTGATCCAGGCCCAGCAGGTGTTCGGCTACACCCGCGTGATGGTCGCCGCGTTCGGTCTCGGCGGCGGCTGGGAGGCCCTCGACCGGGCGATCGAGTACTCGCTCGAGCGCCAGCAGGGTGGGGCGCCGCTCGCCGAGAAGCAGGGGTTCACCCACAAGCTGATCGTGCCCCACGCCGTGCGGCTCGAGGCCGCCCGCAGCTACATCGAGGACACCGCCGACAAGATCGATCGCGGCCTCGGCGAGAACGGGGCGATGAACACCGAGGGAGCGATCGCCAAGCTGATGGCCACCGAGGCCGGCAATGCCGCCGCCGACGCGGCGATCCAGGCGCACGGCGGCTACGGCTACACCCGCGAGTACGTCGTCGAGAAGATCAAGCGCGACGTCAGGATCACCACGATCTACGAGGGCACCTCGGAGATCATGGAGATGACGATCGCCCGCGATCGCTGGCAACAGCACCTCAAGACGAGCGGCGCCTACTACCGCGACCGGGCGGCGGAGCTGACCCGGTTGGAGGTCACGCATCCGACGGTCGGTGCCGGTCACGCCGCGCTCGCCATGCAGGCGCTGGCGGCGGTGCTCGAGGCGTGTCGTGTCGCCCGTCTGACGCGCAACCAGCACGTCCTGTTCCGGCTCGGCGAGTTGATCACCCACGCCGAGTGCGCCGAGGCGTTCGCGCAGCGAGCAGCGGCGGCGCTCGACGGCAACCGCCACGAGAAGAGCCCGGACCGTTTCGACGGAGCCGCACTGGCCGCGATGAGCCGCGTGTTCGCTCGCGAAGCCGCCCAGAAGGTGGGCCAGGAGGGCGTCCGCTGGGTGGCCGGGTCGATCAACGCCGGCAGCGCCGACGTCGCACCGCTGCTGGCGACGATTCCCCACGACGCCATTCGAGCCTCGCAGTCCGGCCTGCTCGCCGACATGGACCTCGTCGCCGACGTGCTGTACGGCCGCACCGCGTGATGCCGAGCTTCCTCCGCGTCCGCCCCCTTGTCCGCCCGTCGACGCAGCGCGGCCTGCGCTGCCCAGGAGCACTTCACGATGTCTGACACCGCCACCCGGCCCACCTCGCCGATCGCCGTGGTCGGCCTCGGCGCGATCATGCCCGACGCGCCCGATGCCGATGCCTTCTGGGCCAACATCACCGGCGGCCGCTACTCGATCAGCGACGTCCCGCCCGAGCGGTGGGACCCGGCGCTGTACTACTCGCCCGATCACGACGAACCCGACAAGACCTACTCCAAGGTCGGCGGCTGGGTGCGCGACTTCCCGTGGGATCCGATCCGCTGGAAGCTGCCGATCCCGCCGAAGGTCGCCGATCAGATGGACGACGGTCAGCGGTGGGCGATCGCTGCGGCGCGCGCTGCGCTCGTCGATGCAGGGTGGCCCGACTGGAAGACCGACCCCGACAACGTCGCCGTGATCATCGGCAACGCGATCGGTGGCGAGAAGCACTACCAGACCAACATGCGCATCGAACTGCCCGAGGTGCTGCGCGATCTGCAGGAGGCCGAGTCGTTCGCCGCGCTGTCCACCGAGCAGCGCGAGCACATCCTCGACGAGACCCGGTCGCACTTCCTCGCTCACTACGGCGAGATCAACGAGGACACGATGCCCGGCGAGCTGGCCAACGTGATGGCCGGTCGGATCGCCAACCTGTTCAACTTCCGTGGTCCCAACTTCACCACCGACGCAGCGTGCGCGTCGGGGTTGGCGGCGATGAGCGTCGCAGTCGACGGGCTCGTCGACCATCGCTTCGATGCCGCGATCACCGGTGGCATCGACCACAACATGGGCGTCGCCGCGTTCGTGAAGTTCTGCAAGATCGGCGCGCTGTCCGCGACCGGTACCCGGCCGTTCGATGCGGGCGCCGACGGCTTCGTGATGGGGGAGGGCGCTGCGCTGTTCGTGCTCAAGCGTCTGGAAGACGCCGAGCGAGACGGCGACAGGATCTACGCCGTCATCCTCGGCATCGCCGGATCGAGCGACGGCAAGGGCAAGGGCATCACCGCGCCGAATCCGATCGGTCAGCGTCTCGCCGTCGAGCGAGCCTGGCGCGCCGCCGGCGAGGATCCCGGAACCGTCGACGCCATCGAGGCGCACGGCACCTCGACCCGTGTCGGTGATGCGACCGAACTGCAGAGTCTCACCGATGTCTTCGGCGCGGCCGGGGCCGGCCCGCAGAGCATCGCGCTCGGTTCGGTGAAGTCGAACATCGGGCACCTCAAGGCCGCGGCCGGCGCGGCGGGCATGTTCAAGATGGTGCGGAGCCTGCACGACAAGGTGCTCGCGCCGAGCCTCAACTTCAACGATCCCAACCCGAACGTCGACTGGGACACCTCGCCGTTCGTCGTGAACACGGCGCTGCGCGACTGGCCGGTACCCCCGAGCGGGGTGCGGCGCGGCGGTGTGAGCGCGTTCGGGTTCGGAGGCACCAACTTCCACGTCGTCCTCGAGGAACACGTCCCCGGTCGCCACAAGCCACCGGCTCGGGTGTTCGCCGGAGCATCGATCGGACAGGCCACCTCCGTCACCCCGGCGGGCGAGGCCGAAACCGCTTCGGTCGCGGCCACGGTCGATCCGACCAAGCCGCCCCTGCGCGGGGCACTCGTGCTCGGTGCGCGCGACGACGCCGACCTGCTCGCCCAGGTGCGCCAGGCGCTCACCGACGCGCAGGCCGGTCGAGCACCGGCACCTGCTCGGCCCGACCCGGCGGTCGGGCGCGCTGCTCGTCGCATCGCCGTCGACTTCGCCGATGCGGCCGATCTCGCCACCAAGCTCGACAAGGCGGTCAAGGCGCTGACCAGCGGCAACCCGGCGATCTTCCGCATGCTCCGCCAGCAGGGTGTGTTCGTCGGGGGTGGCCCGGCCCCGAAGGTGGCGTTCCTCTACACCGGCCAGGGGTCGCAGTACGTCAACATGCTGCAGGCTCTGCGTGCCAGCGAGCCGATCGTCGACGCCACGTTCCGCGAGGCCGACGAGGTGATGACGCCGCTGCTCGGGCGCCCGCTCAGCTCGTACATCTTCGTCGACGGCGACGACCCCACCGCTGTCGCGCAACTCGAACAGCAGCTCCTGCAGACCGAGATCACCCAACCAGCGGTGCTCGCCACCGACTCGAGCATCAGCCGACTCCTCGGCGCCTACGGCATGCATCCCGACATGGTGATGGGGCACAGCCTCGGCGAGTACGGCGCCCTGATCGCCGCCGGCTCGCTCACGTTCGCCGCTGCGCTCGAGGCAGTGAGCGCCCGCGGCAGCGAGATGGCCCGCCTGTCGGTCGACGGACAACGGTGCGATGGCGGCCGTGTTCGGGCCGCTCACCGAGATCGAGCGGATCGTCGACGCCACGCCCGGCTACGCCGTTGTCGCCAACATCAACTCGAACAACCAGGCGGTCGTCGGTGGGGCGACCGATGCGGTCCTGGCGGCGATCGACTCGTTCACCGCTGCGGGCATGCAGGCCGTTCGCATCCCGGTGAGTCATGCGTTCCACACCACGATCGTCGCGCCGGCCTCGGTGCCCCTGGTGGCGACGCTGGAGCGACTCGACGTCCAGCCGCCGCAGATCCCGCTGGTCGCCAACGTGACCGGCGAGTTCTACCCATCGGACGCGACGAGCGAGACGATGTGCGACTACCTCGGGCGCCAGGTCGCATCGCCCGTGCAGTTCGTCAAGGGGCTCCACACGCTCTACGACGCCGGCGCCCGCGTCTTCGTCGAAGTCGGCCCGAAGCGAGCGCTGCACGGTTTCGTCGAAGACGTGCTCGGCGAACACGACGACGTCCTGTCGCTGTACACCAACCACCCGAAGCTCGGCGATGCGGTGTCGATCAACCAGGCGCTGTGCGGACTGTGGGCCGCCGGCGTCGGCTTCGAGACGCCGGAGGTCCCGCGTCACCCCTGCCCCCGGCACCCGCGGCGACCACCACGGTTGCGCCGTCACCCGCCGCAGCAGCGGGGCCGGCCGACGATCGCATCATGCAGCTCGGGCAGCTGTTCGCCGGCGTCATCGAAGAGGGGCTGCGGATCTACGGAACCGAACCGGCGACACCGACCGCGCCGGCACCCGCATCGACACCGGCCGCGTCCGGTGGACGCATCGACGCCGAGCCGGTGGTCGTCACCGGCGCCGCGCTCGGCCTCCCGGGGGTCGAGCAGACCTTCGACGACGCCAACATCGCCCGGATCCTCGCCGGACAGCAGTTCATCGACACGCTGCCCGACGCGGCGCGGGCGCGCATGGCCGACATGCACATCACCCGGCTGGTCAAGAGCGAGTCCGGTGGTGCGAGCTTCGAGACCATCGACGATCCCGCCGAGGTCATCAAGCTCGCCGGCCGCCACGCGCCGCTCGACATCGTCGAGCAGTTCGCGGTCGACACCGCCCGCGACGAGGCCCTCGACAACACGACCCGCCTGGCGATCGGCGCCGGCTTCGACGCGTTGCGCGACGCCGGGATCCCGCTGGTGATGCGCTACAAGACCACCACCCTCGGAACCCAGCTGCCCGATCGCTGGGGACTGCCCGACGCGCTCCGTGACGACACCGGGGTGATCTTCGCGAGCGCCTTCCCCGGCTACGACCGCTTCGCCGAGGACGTCGAGGCGTACACCGCCGACCGCGCACGGCGTGAGCACCTGCTCGCCCTCGAGGGCGTCCGGGCCCGGATGGACGGCACCGAGCCGGCCGTCGCCGAGGTCGATCGCCTGATCGCCAACCTCCGCGCCGAGATGGAGGCGCACCCGTACGGCTTCGACCGTCGGTTCCTGTTCCGCGTGCTCTCGATGGGTCACTCGCAGTTCGCCGAGATCATCGGGGCCCGCGGGCCGAACACCCAGGTCAACGCCGCCTGCGCCTCGACGACACAGGCGATCTCGCTCGCCGAGGACTGGATCCGCGCCGGTCGGTGCCGCCGTGTGGTCGTCGTGTCGGCCGACGACGCCACCGCCGACTCGCTGATGCCCTGGATCGCCAGCGGATTCCTCGCCAGCGGCGCCGCGGCCACCGACGAACACGTCGAGGACGCGGCGACGCCGTTCGACCGTCGGCGCCACGGGATGATCGTCGGCATGGGCGCTGCGGCGCTCGTGGTCGAGTCGGCCGAGGCCGCCCGCGAGCGCGGACTGCAGCCCATCTGCGAAGTGCTCGGCGCGATCACCGCCAACTCGGCGTTCCACGGCACCCGTCTCGACGTCGAGCACATCGGCGCCGTGATGGAGGCGGTCATCGAACAGGCCGAGTCGCGTGGTGTGCGCCGCAGCGAGATCGCCGGCGAAGCGATGTTCGTCTCCCACGAGACCTACACGCCCGCCCGCGGCGGGTCGGCGGCCGCCGAGATCAACGCACTGCGCCGGGTGTTCGGTCCCGACGCCGACCGGGTCGTGATCACCAACACCAAGGGCTTCACCGGTCACGCCATGGGAGCCGGGATCGAGGACGTCGTCGCGGTCAAGGCGCTCGAGACGGGGATCGTTCCACCGGTGCCGAACTACCGCGAGCCCGATCCCGACCTCGGCAATCTCAACCTCTCGCGAGGTGGCGCCCACCCGGTGCGCTACGCGCTGCGACTGGCAGCGGGCTTCGGCTCGCAGGTGGCGATGGCGCTGCTGCGGTGGACGCCGGTGGCGGACGGCCAGCACCGTGCGCCCGACCAACTCGGCTACGCCTACCGCATCGTCGACGCCGCCGCCTGGCAGCGCTGGCTCGACCTGCTCGCCGGTCACGACGGCGCGCGCCTCGAGACCGACCACCGTCGACTGCGGGTGGTCGACGTCGGCGCGCCGGCCACGTCGCAGCACGATTCTGCGGTGCCGGTGCCCTACGCCGGCCAGCTCGGCGCGTCGGTGCAGCGGACACCCACGGCTGCGCCCGCTGCGACCACCCCGGCACCCGCCGCCCCGGCGGCAGCGACCGTTGCCCCGGCGCCCGCTCCAGCGGCCGTACGCTCCGGCACCCGCTCGCGACCCCGGCTGCTGCGGCTCCCGCCGGTGACGACGTGCTCGATCAGGTGACTGCGGTGGTGGCGGAGATGACGGGGTATCCGACCGAGTTGTTGGAGCCTGATCTCGACCTCGAGGCCGACCTCGGTGTCGACACCGTGAAGCAGGCGGAGGTGTTCGCTGCGGTCCGCACTCACTACGAGCTCGAACGTGACGACAACCTGCAGCTCCGCGACTTCCCGACGCTGCGTCATGTCGCGGACTGGGTCCGCCAACGCGCCGGATTCGACGCGCCGGCCGCACCGCCGCGGCGGTGGTGGCTGCATCGGCTCCGGCCGCTGCGGCTGCGGCGGGTGGATGACGTGCTTGCTCAGGTGACTGCGGTGGTGGCGGAGATGACCGGGTATCCGACCGAGCTGTTGGAGCCTGATCTCGACCTCGAGGCGGATCTCGGTGTCGACACCGTGAAGCAGGCGGAGGTGTTCGCTGCGGTCCGCACTCACTACGAGCTCGAACGTGACGACAACCTGCAGCTCCGCGACTTCCCGACGCTGCGTCATGTCGCGGACTGGGTCCGCCAACGCGCCGGACTCGACGCGCCGGCCGCACGCCCGCGGCGGTGGTGGCTGCATCGGCTCCGGCCGCTGCGGCTCCGGCGGGTGATGACGTGTTGGATCAGGTGACGGCGGTGGTGGCGGAGATGACGGGGTATCCGACCGAGTTCTTGGAGCCTGATCTCGACCTGGAGGCGGATCTCGGTGTCGACACCGTGAAGCAGGCGGAGGTGTTCGCTGCGGTCCGCACCCACTACGAGCTCGAACGCGACGACAACCTGCAGCTCCGCGACTTCCCGACGCTGCGTCACGTCGCGGACTGGGTCCGCCAACGCGCCGGACTCGACACCGCGCAACCCGCAGCTGCATCGGCGCCCGTCGCTGCATCGGCCCCCGCTGCAGCGCGGCTGGTGTGGATGATGTGCTTGCTCAGGTGACGGCGGTGGTTGCGGAGATGACCGGGTATCCGACTGATCTCTTGGAGCCGGATCTGGATCTCGAGGCGGATCTGGGTGTGGACACCGTGAAGCAGGCGGAGGTGTTCGCTGCGGTTCGGACCCACTACGAACTCGAACGCGACGACAATCTGCAGCTCCGGGACTTCCCGACGTTGCGTCATGTTGCCGACTGGGTCCGCGAACGCGCCGGTCTCGACACCGCGCAACCGTCGCAGCTGCATCGGCCCCCGCAGCCTGCTGCGGCGGCTGGTGTGGATGATGTGCTTGCTCAGGTGACGGCGGTGGTGGCGGAGATGACCGGCTACCCGACCGACCTCTTGGAGCCTGATCTCGACCTCGAGGCCGATCTCGGCGTCGACACCGTGAAGCAGGCAGAGGTGTTCGCTGCGGTCCGCACCCACTACGAGCTCGAACGTGACGACAACCTGCAGCTGCGCGACTTCCCGACGTTGCGTCATGTCGCGGACTGGGTCCGCGCACGCGCCGGACTCGACACGCCGGCACCCGTCGCAGCCCAGGCGCCGGCACCGGCAACCACAGCAGCGCC
>CAVORH010000018.1:0-11361 GCA_963698565.1 Ilumatobacteraceae bacterium | reverse complement strand
CCTGACTTCGCCGGGATCGTTCGCGGGGAATGCCGGCGACGCGACGATGGTTGAGATGTTTGTGACCGCAACTACTTCAGTCCACGACCGACCCTCGGTCGAGCGCCCCATCGAGCTCGGCCTCGACACCTTCGGTGACGTCACGGTCGACGCCGACGGTCGCCGTCTCAGTGAGGCACAGGTGATCCGTGACGTGGTCGACGAGGCGGTGCTGGCCGACCGCGTCGGTCTCGACTTCTTCGGCGTCGGCGAACACCACCGCGACGACTTCGCGATCTCCTCGCCGGAGACCGTGCTGGCCGCCATCGCCGCTCGCACCGAGCGGATCCGTCTCGGGTCCGCGGTCACGGTGCTCAGCTCCGACGACCCGGTCCGCGTGTTCCAGCGCTTCGCCACCGTCGATGCGATCTCGAACGGGCGAGCCGAGGTGATCCTCGGGCGCGGTTCGTTCACCGAGTCGTTCCCGCTGTTCGGGTACCCCCTCGACCAGTACGAGCAGCTGTTCGATGAGAAGCTCGACCTGTTCACCCACCTGCTGCGCGAGGAGCCCGTCACGTGGAGCGGCACCACCCGGCCGCCGGTACCGGGCCTCCAGGTGTACCCGCGCACCGCGGGTGGCCTGCGAGCGTGGGTCGGCGTCGGTGGCAGCCCGGAGTCGATCGTGCGGGCCGCCCGCCACGGTCTGCCGCTGATGCTCGCGATCATCGGTGGGTCACCCGCCCGGTTCGCCCCGCTCGTCGATCTGTACCACCGTGCCCTCGACCAGTTCGGCCACGCACTCCAGCCGATCGGGGTGCACTCGCCCGGCCACGTCGCACCGACCGACGAGCAGGCACTCGACGAGCTGTGGCCCCACTGGAAGCCGATGCGCGACCGCATCGGCGCCGAGCGCGGATGGCCGCCCTCGACGCGAGCCGAGTTCGAGCAGGCGGCCGGCCCCGACGGTGCCCTGCACGCCGGATCGCCCGAGACCGTCGCCCGCAAGATCGCCAACACCGTCGATGCGCTCGGCGCCAGCCGGTTCGACATGAAGTACTCGGCGGGCACGCTGCCGCACGAGACGCTGATGCGCAGCATCGAGCTGTACGGCACCGAGGTCGCCCCACGCGTCCGCGAGCTGCTCGCGTCGCGGACCGCCGCGACGAGCTGACGGGCCGGCCGCCGCCCGGTGTCCAGCTGGTGGCCAGCGTCACGGTCTCGGATCCCCCGACCCTGGCGCGGCTGCTGTTCGGGGAACTCAGCTGAGCGCGAGTTCGATTCCTGCGCGCTCGAAGGCCCGATCGACGGTGAGTAGGGAGAAGCCGCCGAGCGCAGCCTGCGCGGCGAGCATGCGATCGAACGGATCCCGGTGCTCCCAGCCGAGTCGACCCGCAGCCACGGCGGCGGGGATGTCGATGGGGAGCTGTCCGGCCTGCAGATCGTGGAGCGCCTCGTCGAGATCATCGAGCATCGGTGCCACCTGGGCCCATCGCCCTGATGCGGCTTTGATCGACATCTCCCACACCGATGCCGCCGACAGTGTTCGCGTGTTGGCCGGGTCGACGATGAGTGTCGCTGCGTCCGGAGGGAGGCGCCGGTCACCGGTGGCCGCCCACACGAAGATGTGCGTGTCGAGCAGGAGCTTCACGCGTCCCACGCGTCCAACTCGTCGCCCGTGAGCGCGTCGAAGAACTCGTCGGCGAGTTCCGGCCAGCGATCCTTCATCGTGCCGAGCCGCGGGACGTCGGGGGCGATCGGCACCAGACGCGCACACGGCCGACCGCCGCGGGCGATCACGATCTCCTCGCCGGCTTCGACCTTCGCGACCAGCTTGGAGAAGTGCGTCTTGGCGTCGTGCATGTTCACGATCTCGGTCACCTCTGGAAGATTAGTCCGGTTAGTCCGTCATCGGTCGACCTGGTCGGCAACGCTCAGGGGGGAGTCGGTCTCGGTCACGGTACGCGAGGGGTGTCACGGAGTGGCTCACATCCGGGCGGCAGAATGAGGCCAGCGAGGAGGTGCAGGTGGAGCTCGAAGCGGTGCTGGGCGACATCACCAAGGAGCGCGTCGACGCGATCGTCAACGCGGCGAACTCGTCGCTGCTCGGCGGGGGCGGGGTCGACGGGGCGATCCATCGAGCGGCGGGGCCTCGGCTGGTCGAGGCGTGCCGCGCGCTCGGCGGCTGCCCGGAGGGCGGCGCCAAGGTGACGCCCGGGTTCGACCTCCCCGCCACGTGGATCATCCACGCCGTCGGCCCGCGCTGGCGCGGCGGTGGCTCGGGCGAACCGGAGCGGCTCGCCGACTGCTATCGCAACTCGCTGGCGAGAGCCGACGAGGTGGGCGCCACCACGGTCGCGTTCCCGGCGATCTCGACCGGCATCTTCGGCTACCCGCTCGGCGCCGCGACCGAGATCGCGATCGACACCGTCCGCTCGACTCCCACCTCGGTCACCACGGTCCGCTTCGTCTGCTTCGACGACACGACACTGCATGCCTACCTCGAACGGCTCGCGCCGGACTCGTAGACGACCACCTGCGCGACTGCTCGCGGGGTGCCGTCGGCAAGACTGTGGGGATGACGGGGTTCGACGTCATCGGCGATGTGCACGGGCACGCGGACCGACTGCGCGGGCTGCTCGCGTCGATGGGCTACGCCGAGCGGTACGGCGTCTGGTCGCATCCGGACCGGACGGCGGTGTTCGTCGGTGACCTGATCGATCGTGGTCCCGGCCAGCTCGACACGCTGCAGACGGTGCGGGCGATGGTCGCCGCCGGCTCGGCGCAGGTCGTGCTCGGCAACCACGAGTTCAACGCCGTCGCCTACGCCACGCACCATCCCGAGCACGACGACTACTGCCGGCCCCACAACGAGAAGAACACCGGCCAGCACCAGGCGTTCCTGTCGGATTTCGCCTTCGGCTCGCCGTTGCACCGCTCGATCATCGACTGGTTCACGACGATCCCGTTGTGGCTCGACCTCGGTGGCCTGCGGGTGGTGCACGCCTGCTGGAGCGCCGACCACATCGAGCACCTCGAGGCGGAGGTCGGCCCCGGCAACACCCTCACCGAACGGCTCGTGATCGAGGCCACGACCACGGGCACACCGACCCACGACGCGATCGAAACCGTCCTGAAGGGACCGGAGGTCCACCTCGACGGCGTGCGGTACGTCGACAAGGACGGCCACCCGCGCGATCACGCCCGGCTGCGCTGGTGGGACAGCGAGGCGACCACCCTGCGCAGCGCTGTGTTGATCGAGGACGCCACGCAACTCCACGACGCCGACGGCCGACCGATCGACGAGCTCCCCGACCGCCCGCTCACCGACGACGAGCTGCAGCCGTACACCGAGCCCGATCCGGTGCTGTTCGGCCACTACTGGTGGCGCAAGGAGACCGCCGAGCCGGTCAACCCCCGGGCGACGTGCCTGGACTTCAGCGTCGCGAAGGGCGGCGTCCTGCGCGCCTATCGCTGGGACGGCGAGGACCAGCTCGACGAGCGCAAGTTCGTCGAGGCCTGAGCGCCTCCGGAACCTGCGACAGCCCCTGAGAGCACCGCCGACTCTTGCGCCAGGTGCTGCGACCGGAGCGCCTGGCCGAGGCGCTGTTGGCGATGCCGAACGCACCTCCGAGTACGGCGACCGGATCATCCCGATCACGACCGAGGTGTGCGAGCGCTGGGCCATGCTCGACGTCCCCGACCCAGTGCCAGTCATCGACGGGCTGCTCGCGGCCACCGCACTCGAGCGCGACCTCGTGCTCGTCACCCGCACCACCGTCGACGTCGAACGGACCGGCGTCGCGCTCGTCAACCCGTTCGCCTCGCCCGACCCCGGCAGCGGGTGGTCGGCCAGTGTTACGCCAGGGGTCAGACCCCCGGCGTAACACCAGACGGAGGTCGCTTCCTGCCGGCGGTTACTGATCGGCGCCGGTCGAGCGACGGGCGGCGAGGGCGGCGAGCTCAGCACGGTTCGACAGTCCGAGCTTGGCGAAGATGTGGCTGACGTGCACCTTCACGGTGCCGCGGGCGATGAACATCTGCTCGGCGATCTGCGGGTTGGTCAGCCCCTCGGCGACCAGCTCGACGACCCGACGCTCGGTGGGCGTGAGGCTCGCCCACCCCGCGTTCGGACGCTTGCGTTCACCGCGGGCACGCGACACGTACTCGACCGCCCGGTCGAGCCCGAGCGCAGAACCTTCGGCCCAGTACTCCTCGACGGCGTCGGCACCGAGCGACTCCACGAGCGCCGCCCGCCACCGTGCGATCGTGCCCGCGACGGGAGCCGGCGTGGCCAGGCCGATCTCGGCCCGTGCCGCCTCCGCCGCCCCGAAGCACCGGAGGGCCTCGGCGCCGCTGTCGAGTGACGCAGCCACGCAACCGAGTTGCTCGATCGCAGTGACGATGTCGGGGCGGCGGCCGAGCCGGACGAACGTTGCCAGCGCCGAGTGGGCGCGGCCGTCGGCCTCCTCGACGTCGTCGCGCGCGAGCGCCACGCACGACCGTTCGAGGTCGACGAGGGCGCCGACCCAGTCGTTGCCGAGCCCGGCAGCCAGTCCGGCGAGGTCGTCGAGCAGTGCACCGGCTCGATCGAGGTCACCGGCGAGACGAAGCGCGGTGGCCAACGGCACGCCCATCGTGGTGAGGAGGAAGGGGATCCCGTGCTCGCGCTGTTCGTCGTACGACGGCGCCAGGAGTTCGACCGCCGCCGCCGCATCGCCCCGCGCGATCGCGATCCGCCCGAGGTTGGCCAGCAGGTCTGCGATCGCCAGTCCCCCACCCGACGCCGACGCCCGCTCCAACAACGCCGCGCTCTCCCGGCCCGCCAGTTCGACGTCACCTTCCATGACGTCGATCGCCCACCGCCACGCCTTGCTCATGCTGCCGGTGACCGGCTCACCGACCAGGTCGCACATCTCGATCGCGATGTCGAGTTCGCGGCGAGCCGACGCCAACTCACCGCGCCGAGTCAGGAAGTACCCGAGCAGGCCGTGGTACCAGGCGAGGAAGTAGGTCGCGCCGAGCGGGGCGGCACGATCACGCAACACCTCGAGGTCGGCCATCACGAGCGCCTCGTCCTGCGCGGCCCAGCCTGCTGCGGTCATCATCTTCGAGCTGTTGAGCACCGCCCAGTCGTCGCCGATCCGCAGGCCGAGCTCGACGCTGCGTTCGAGGCCAGGACGTGCCTGCGCAGGGTCCATGATCGCCGTCGCGAACCCGATCGTGTTGAGGGCGCGGGCGCGGGTCCAGTCGTCGTCGAAGCGCTCCGCAAGTTCGAGCGCCTCCGGTGCCCGAACGCTCATCGTCTCGACGTCGCCGCCGTACAGGCCGATGTGCGCCGCTCCCCAGCACGCCCGGCCGCGCCAGACGCTCGGCTCGTCGTCGGTCTCGTCGAGCAGCCGTGCCAACCATCGGCTCCCCCGGCCGAGATGCCCGCGCAACTCCCAGAACAACGTCATCGATGCGGCAAGCCGCAACGCGTCCTCGCGCCGACCGGTGGCATCGGCGAAGTCGAGCGCAGCTTCGAGGTTGTCGTGCTCCAGCTCCAACATCGCCAACAGCCGCGCGCTGTCGGCGAACGCGATCTCGGGCTCGACCGACTCGACCAGCGACAGGAAGTACGCGAGGTGACGAGCGCGCACCCGCTCGACCTCGCCGGTCTCGACGAGCCGTCCGTGGAGGTACTGGCGGATCGACTCGAGGAATCGGTACCGCGTCACCGCCGTGGTGTGATCGGCGCGCACCATCGACTTGTCGACCAGGTGGGTGAGCACGTCGAGCACCGTGTCGTCACGGTCGTCGGCGGCGACGGCCTCGGCGGCGTCGAGCGTGAAGTCGGACATCACGGCGAGGCGCCGGGCGACCGCTTGCTCGTCGGGGTCGAGGAGGTCGTAGCTCCAGGCGACCGAGGCTTCGAGCGTCTGCTGGCGCGCCAGCGACGTGCGGCTGCCGCCGGTCAGCAGGCGGAAGCGGTCCTCGAGCGCCGACTCGATGCCGGTCGGGCTCATCATCCTCACCCGGGCCGCCGCGAGTTCGACGGCCAGCGGGATGCCGTCGAGACGGTCGACGATCCGGGCGATCGCCGCGAGTTCGTCGTCGCTCGGGTCGAAGTCCGGACGGGCGCTGTGCGCGCGTTGCACGAACAGTTCGACGCCCGCATCCCGATCGAGCGACGGCACGCGCCAGGTGGTCTCGCCCGTGACGCCCAACGGTTCGCGACTGGTGGTGAGGACGTGGAGCGTCGGGCACCGCCGCAGCAGCTGGTCGACCAGTGGACGCACGCCGCCGAGCACGTGCTCGCAGTTGTCGAGCACGACGAGACCGTCGAACTGGCGCAGCCGGTCGGCGAGCGTGTCGATGATCGGTCGTCCGAACTCCTCGCGGACGCCGAGCACCTGGGCCAGTTCGGCCGCGACGCGCTCGGTGTCGCTGACGGGCGCCAGCTCGACACACCACACGCCGTCGGGGCAACCGTCGAGCTCGGCCCACGCCACCTCGTAGGCGAGCCGGGTCTTGCCGCACCCGCCCGATCCGGTGATCGTCAGCAGGCGCTGCGAACGGAGTTCCGCCCCGAGCGCTGCGACCTCGGCCGCCCGCCCGACGAAGCTCGACAGCGGCAACGCCAGGTTGGTCCGCTCGGTGACGGGATCGTCGACGAGCCGATCGTCGAACGTGTCGTCGAGGATGTCGGCCATCACCGATTCTGACCCGGGGTCGAGCGCTGTGTCCATGACCCGATGGTCGTCGACGGACGAATCATGGACATCTGCCACCTGGCATATATGCCACCTGGGAGATGTTCCCCGCCAGCGTGGGGCTCATGATCGGCGCAGCGGGTCGCACACGGGCGGCCCCGAGACAAGGAGCACGATCATGACCGACACCGTCACCACCACCACGACCATCGCCGACACCGCCGCCGCCTTCTTCGAGGCGTGCGAGTCGGGCCAGGGCTGGGCCGAGTGCGCCCGGTACTGCACCCCCGATGCTGCGTTCGCTGCGCAGTCGGAGGCGCTCGCCGAGGTGACCACGATCGAGGACTACAGCAACTGGATGCAGGGCCTGCACACCTTCATGAGCGACGTGTCGTACGACATCGAGGGATTCGGCGTCGACGCCGAGCGCAACTCCGTCGTGATCGCCGCCGTGTTCCGCGGCACCCACAGCGGCGACGGCGGCCCCCTCCCGGCGACCGGCAAGAGCACGGCCAGCGACTACGCCTACACCCTCCAGTTCGACGGCGACAAGATCGCCCGGATGACGAAGATCTGGCACTCCGGCATGGCGATGCAGGAACTCGGCTGGGCCTGACCGCAGCGCCGAGGAGCCGGTGAACGTCACCCGGGGCGATCTGCATGCTGGCGCCGAGCATCGAGCTGGATGCCGGGCGCCCCGGGACGCTGCCGCCCGGGACGCCCGATCCCACACTCCCGAGTGGAGTCAGTTCGTCATGGACAGTCGACCCTCGGGTTCCAGTTGTTGAAGGTGCCGGAGGGGTTCCACTTCCACACCCACGCGTGGAGGATGTACCAGCCAAGCGCTGGATTGAGGATTCCCATCTCCTGGCCCAGCACCGTGGGCGGCTCCTCATGTTCCGCGTGCCACAGATCGGCCGGCACCACCCACTCGAGCGCGACCAGCCTCAGCTTTCCGTTCGGCAGCGGCTCGTAGACGAGTCCCTCGGGCCGCAGCGGGTCGAGCACGGTGTCCTCGATGGCGTCATGGTCGAACCAGTGGTAGCCCATTGCCCCGTCGGTGGGATGCTCGATGCAGCCCGTGATCGGGATGTCCGGGTTCTTCCAGCCCAGCTGGTATCCGGCCTGTTCTGCTCGTTCGACCTTGTGATACTTGGCGCTCGACAGCCAGGCGCCGATCAGGTCGGACCACCCTCCCCCTCGAGCTTCAGCGGGGGAAGTCGAGCCGCCGAGTGCGGCGATCGCCAACCCGGCGGCGAGTAGCCACGGAAGTCGGCGGCGTGTTCGTCCGGCGGCATTGGCCCTGCCGGCGACCGCCTCTCCGCTGGGTGCCCGATCGTCGATGTGCGTTGATGACTTCATGGTGCTCGCTCCTTCTGTGCAGTCGTGCGGTCGGCGCCGGCCATCCGACCGCTGGACCGGCGCCACCGTGTGTACTGATGAGCTGCAGCGACCAACGGCAGTCGACTCGATGTGCAGCGTGTCCTAGTGTGAGGTCGAGGGGGTGGCCGGTGGTGTCCCTGCGGGACACAGCGGGGACACGGGGACGACGTCGACCGGCACGATCCGAGATGGCAGGAGCCACGAGCAGGAAGCGACCGGCATGCGAGCAGCAGACGACGCCACCCGTTGGACGTTCGTTGAGTTCGGCACGCAGCTTCGCCGCCGGCGCCGGTCGGAAGACCTGACCCAGCAGGCACTCGCCCGAACCGCCAACTGCTCGGAGCACACCATCAAGAAGCTCGAGCAGGGTTTGCGACGTCCTTCTCCGCAGATGGCGGCGTCACTGGCAGGTGCGCTGGGGCTGACAGCGGAGGAACGAACCGCGTTCGTTCGAGCCGGTACCGGCGACGCCGACGCCGACCCCACCGATGACGGCGCGGTCGGCCCGTTGACGACGATCCTCGGCGCCGAGACGATGACGGTGCACTGTTGGGACAGGCTCGTCGGCCGCTCCCGCGAGCTCGCCGAGGTCCCCGCGCTCCTGCAGCGGAGCCGACTCGTCACGCTGCACGGTCCCGGGGGTGTCGGCAAGAGCCGGCTGGCAGCCGAGATCGCCCGGCGGGACGACTCGGGGCCGACGCTGTGGGTCGAGTTCAAGCACCTACACGACGACGCCTCCATCGACGGTCACGTCGCCCGGTCGCTGCAGGTCGGTCAGTCTTCGTCGGCGACGCTGCGCCAGCGGGTGATCGCCCGCCTCGGAACCGACAACTGGCTCATCGTGCTCGACAACTGCGAGGGCCACACCACGGAGGTCGCCGACTGGTGCTCAGCCATCCTCGACGAGTGCCCGTTCGTTCGCATCCTCGTGACGTCGCGCGTTGTCACGTACCTCCCCGGTGAGGCGAGGTGGCCGCTTCGAGGGCTGAGCACCAGCGCCGCGACCGATCCCGGCCACGTTCCGATCCCAGCGACGCGGTCGCACTCTTCGTCGAACGAGCGTCGGCCACCGACAGGCACACCGGTGGCTTCGCTCAGTCGCTCGACTCGACTGCGTTGGCTGCGATCACGTCGATCTGCGAACGGCTCGACGGCCTCCCGCTCGCGATCGAGCTCGCTGCAGGTCGGGCGGATCTCTATCCACCGCGACTTGGCCGAACGGCTCATCCGTGACCACCGATTCCTCGAACTGCGGGCCGCCGTCGACGAACCCCGCTACACGAACCTCGACGACGTGGTCATGTGGTCCTACGAACTGCTCGACGAGGACGAACGACGCTGCACGCGGGCCGTGGCGGTCTTCAGAGGCCCGTTCGACATCGGCGCAGCACACGCAGTGAGCGGCGACGAGATGCCGCTCCACGAGTTCGAGCAGACCTTCGCCCGGCTCGTGGGGTCATCGCTCATCTCCCGGTCGAGCGACGAGGCGTCCACCTTCCACGTCCCGGAGACGATACGCGCCACCGTTGCGAGCATGCAGTCCCGGTCCGAAGTAGAACGTCTCGCTCGTCGCCATGCGGAGTACTTCGCACAGCAGGCCGAACTCGCCGAGCCGAAGATGTGGGGCGGTTCGCTGGCGACCACACTGTCCGACCTGTCGAGGCACCATGCCGACTTCTCGGCCGCCGTCGAATCGTCGTGCGCCCGAGGTGACGCAGCGACCGCCCGCCGCATCACCGGTGCACTGTTCCGCTACTGGGACATCCGGGGTCATCTCGAGGAGGGGTTCGCGCTCTGCCGGCTCGCCGAAGGCGCCGATGGTGTCTCCTCGGCCGACATCGATGCTCGCTCAGCGAACGCCGTCGCCACGTTGGCGCTGTTCGCCGGCGACGACGAGACGGCGGTGCCGGCGTTCGAGCGCGCGGTCGAGCTGTCCCAAGCATTCGGCATCGGCCACGAGCTCGCGCATGCGCTCGTCCACCTCGGGCTCTGCGCCGAGTTCGCCGACGACTCGGAGTCCGCCACTCGGATCCTTCATGAGGCGATCGCCGTCGCGCAACACTACGACGAGCGGGCCCTGGAGGGTTGGGCACACATCTTCGTCGCCGCCGACCATCTGCGACACGAGCGCTTCGATGCGGCGGACGAACCGCTCACCCGGGCGCTCACCCTGCTGACCGGCCGCGACCCGGAGGGCCTCGCCTGGGCCCTCACAGGACAGGCAGCGCACAACGTTCTGACCGACGGCGATTCGCAGCTGGGCGAGGTCGAAGACGCGCTGCAAGCCTGCATCGAGCTGCGCTCCGGCTGGGGCATCTCGGTCGTCGGTCTGCTCGCAGGCATCTGCGCAACCCGTCTGGATCGCCATGATCTCGCCGCGGAGCTGCTCGCTACGTCCGATCAGCTCCGCTCACTCATCGGAGCGACCCACTTGCCCATCATGAACGAGTGGCGAGCGATGATCATCGACTCCATCCGAACCGCCGAAGTCGCGCGACGGGCGACGACGAGCCCGACCTCGACAGCGACCCGCTCGAGGTCATCCATTCGATCGACTCCCTCGTCGATCGGTTGCTCGGGAGCACCACGACGATCCGGTCCTGACGCTGCGTCGGCTGGAACAACGTGAGTGGCACCCAAGACCCAGCCCCACGCCAACCGGGCGGTCCGACGACGCGCTCCCGGTCATCGACGGACTGTTGGCGGCCACCGCCCTCGAGCGGGCCGGGCGTCGACCGTACGATGATGCGATGGTTGACGATGCCGCGCCGGCGACGCTGACGGTGACCGTCTTCTACCGCGAGCGGATCGCCATGCCGCCGAACGCCGCGCTGATCGTGACCCTTGCGGACGTCTCCCGGGCCGATGCGCCCGCCGAGCCGGTGGCGAGCCGGCGGATCGAGGAGCCCGGCAACGTGCCGGTCGACGTCGAGCTCACCTACGACTCCTCGATCATCGACGAGCGCTTCACCTATGCGGTCCGGGCGACGATCGAGGTGGACGGGAAGCTGTGGTGGACCTCGACGCAGGCGCACCACGTCCTCACGCGAGGTGCGCCGGACCACGCCGAGGTGATGGTCTCCCGCGTCAGCGGCTGAGCAGCGCCGCTTCCACGGTCAGACGTCGGGGGCGCCGGCCACGACCGTCTCGCGCCGGGCCGTACTACCGAGGGTCGGGGCGTCGAGGAAGCCGATCGATGCGGCAGCGGTCTGGCGTTGGGCGCCGGCTGGCGTCGTGCCGGGCGTGCCGTAAAGATCGACGGCCCGGTGACGTTGCACGACGATCTCGACGAGGCGCGCCGGTTCGC
>CAVORH010000017.1:0-9897 GCA_963698565.1 Ilumatobacteraceae bacterium | reverse complement strand
CGTCTCAGTCGAGCCGCTTCACTCGCTGACGGTGGTTCGTGTGGTTGTCGCCGTCGATCCCGGACTTCTTGGTGCCCTTGATCTCGTCGACCTTGGAGTCGTTTCCGGTGACCGCCTGTGCTTCGATGCGCGTCTCCCGCTCGAAGGCGTGTGACTGATGCGTGTTGCGGTAGTAGCGCCACGAGAAGTAGTAGGTCGCTCCTGCGCCAGCGGGCCCCAGGACGAGCATCCAGGTCGGGCCACCATCGCCATTGGCGGACGCGAGCACCACAGGCGACACTGCAGACGCCAGGTCGGCCAAGAAGATGGCGATCATCCGGCTGCCACCAGGATTGCGATCACGATGGCCTCGATGACTCCGCCGACAGCTGCAGCGGCTGCGAGCAGCCGCGGATGCGACACCGGCACGCTGCCCATCACCTCACCGGTTCGGCCGTTGACGGCGATGTAGTGCACCATGCCCCTCCCGCCGGACTCGTGATAGTGGGAGTACAGCCAGACCGGTAGGTACATCGACACCCAGCGCGTGCCGTGGATGTCGATCTTCTCTCGCTCCCAGCGCACGCCACGGTCGTAGCGTCCGACGCTCGGCTGGACCTGCGACCTGGCGATCGACAGCAACTGGTTCTCGACCACCGGTACGAGATGGTCGACGTCCTGGTCGCGTTTCTCCGATGTGAACCCCGTCAGGTAGCTGGCATTCCACTTCACGGCGTTCTCGGTGTCGAACGGCAGGATCGTGTTGATGATGTTGTTGGTGTTGACCGAGGAGTTCATGTTCGACCGCTCGACCGACGACTCGATCGTGAGATCGTCGACGGTGAAGTCGACGTGGCGCTGCACCTCGTACACGTCGGCGTCGTAGAAGGTCTCCTTGTCGTCGCCGGAGCCCTTCGTGTACTTCCGCGTCTGGATCTCGCCACGGCCGACGACGTCGGCGCTGGCGTTGCTGTCGACCACCATGTACGGCATGTAGACGCCGACGATGTTGTCGGGCTGGAACTCACGCAGGAATCCTCGATCGGCGAACAGACGGCGCTTGCCGGCGAACGCGTCGATCCGTGCGACCGCCTCGTCGTGGGTGATCTTGAACGGCAGCACCGCGTCGGGCACCGCGCCGTTCGGGATCTGTTCGTTGATCGTGAGCACGTGCCGACACCAGTGGCAGCGAGAGCCCATCTGCTCCTCGGTGTTGACGACGACCTCGGCGCCGCATCCGGCGCACTTCATGGTGATCAGCGTGTCGGCGCCGGTGTCGATGTCGGCGGCGCCCGAACCGATCGTCCTGCCGCGCAGCTCGGTGAGGTCGCCGTTGGCGATCGTCTCGTCGAGACGGGCCTCCGACCACTCGTGCCGGCAGAACAGACAGATCAGCATGCCGGCGGACGGGCGCAGCTGGATCTCGGTCGAGCCGCACTTGGGGCAGCGGTTGACGCCGTCGTCCAGGTCCTCGTTCCGGGTGTCGATGATCGGGTCGGCAACCGGGTCGGCGAGCTGGTCGAGGATGGGATCGATCGGTGGGTCGGTGGCCGGTGGAGGGTTGGCCTCGCCCGGCGGTGGCAGGCTCGTCATGGCGGCGTCCGTCCGCGCGAACTCAGAGCCCGAGCACCTTGTTCTTGGCGGCGTCGTAGTCGTCCTGGGTGATCAGGCCGGCGTCGAGCATCTCCTTGAACTTCGCGAGCTGCGCCATCGGGTCGTCGGCGGCCGGGGCAGCCGGTGCTGCAGGAGGAGGCGGAGCGGGCGCCGGTGCTGCGGCGGCGGGTGGCGGGGGCGGCGTGCTCTGGGCGCCGATGCCCGGCACGGGCTGTTGCAGACCACCCAAGCCGGTGGCTCCCGATGCGATGCCCAGCCCGACCAGTCCGGCGGCGCCGGTGTTCTGACCTGCTGCTTCGAAACCCGAGGCGACCGATGCCTGCAGGTTCGAGTTGCCCCGAGCCCCCGAGAGTGCGTCGGCGCGCTGCACGTTGCGGAGCAGTTCCTTCGTCGTCTCGTCGTATTCGATCGAGATGATTGCGGTGGCCACGATCTGCAGGCCGCGCCCTGAAGCCCACTGGTAGTTCTGCTCGACCGCCGCCGACAGGCTCTGGGCGAACCCGATCGAGTCCTGCTGGATCTTGGTGATGCGGTTGCCCTTCGACGGATCGTTCGTGTACATCGAGAACGCCGGGGCGAGCGAGCCCACGACCTCGTTGAACAGCTGCGACGCGGCGTCGTTGTCGATGTCGGTGAAGTCGAACACCTTGCCCGGCTCGAGATACGTCGCCGGCACCCATGCCTTGACGAACAGGATCGGGTCGATGATCTTGAGCGTGTAGGTGCCCCGGGTGACCGCGCCGACCTGGGCGTTCATGTAGGCGTCGTCCCAGTAGATCTCCGACTGGGTGCCGAAGCGGTTGTTCGGCAACTCCTTGAGTGTGACGAAGTAGGCGCGCTGCTGCGTTCCGGGCTGGCCACCGAACTTGAAGCGCTCCCACGACTGCTTGATCAGCGGGCTGACGATGCCGTCGCCGGCGAAGATCGACTGCGAGTTGATGTCGTCGCTGCGCCACTCGTACGCGCCCGCCTCGGCGGCGAACCCGGTGATCGCTCCCTGTTCGAGCAACACGAGTCCGTAGCCCTCGGGCACGACGATGCGGCTGCCGTTGGTGATGATGTTGTCGGATCCCTTGGTGTTCGAACCGCGGCCTGCGTTCTGCTCCTGCTTCACCGCGGCGAACAGTGCTGCCGTCGGTGCCAGGCCGTCCGGCACCGTGAAGAAGTCCTTCCACTGGTCGGCCAACGTGCCGCCGATTGCGCCTACTGCCGCCTGAATGAGCCCCATAGGTCCACTTCCCCTTTTCTTCGCCCAGCGATGAGATCGTCAGTGTAGTGAGGTGTGACAACCGCCTCGCGACGTGAGATCCGAGCGTCGTCGGCCGCCACGGTCGCGCGCGCAGCGTTGATCAGATCGGGAGCCGGCAGGTGGCGAGGAAGAGCGGATAGGTCACGCCACCTCGGATGATCTCGTAGCAGTCGTGGAACTGCACGGCGGTGAAGCCGGCGATGGTGAGATCGGAGGCCAGGGCCGAGCGTTCGAACCCGTGGTGACCCTCGAAGTCCTCGCCGTGGAACGAGCCGTCCTCTGCGTCGAGATCGACGACGCACAGCGCCCCGCCCGGGTCGAGCAGCTCGGCGAAGCCCGACAGGACTGCACCGGTGTGCTCGATGTGGTGCAAGGTCAGTACGGTCACGATGAGGTCGAAACGCTCGTCGGGAACCGGCTGTGTGGCGAGGTCCAGGTCCCAGACCCGAGCGTCGGCGATGGCGCCGGCATCGATCTTGGCGCGCATGACGTCGCGCATTCCCTCCGACGCATCGGCCAGTGTGACCGGACCGACGGAGTCCCGCAGCGCCTGGGTGGTGAGCCCCGTGCCTGCGCCGTACTCCAGCATCCGCCATGACGGGTCGAGCGGGATGTTCGCCCGGATGCTTCGGGCGATGGCGTCTGCCCGTTCCACCTTGGTGGGGTCGTCGTCCCACGTGGCGGCCCTGCGCGTCGAAACTGTTCGTGCTCACCGCACGATTCAAGCAGTCTGCGTGCATCCGCCGTGGATCGTCAGCGGTGTCGGTTCCGTTCCGACCGTCGAGAAGCGGCACGCGAGTCGTGGAGTCCTCGCTGCTCGTCCCACAGGCCGGGCGAAGCCCGGCCGACCGCGTCGGGAGGCATCTTCTCGGTGGTCTCGATGATCAGCAGTGCTCCGCCCGGCCTGACCGCAGACCGGAGCGTCTGGGCCCCGAGAGTCATCGAGTTGGTGCCGATCGCGTCGACGGCGCGAACGTACGCGGCCGCCATCGGACGAGGCCGATCACGAAGAGCACCGGGACGAATGCGGCCGTGGTGACCTGACTCAGCGTCACGTCGCCCTCGGCGAGGTAGACCATGGTGGCCAGCCAGTCGATGGCCTGGACGCCGATCATGAGGTCGATCCACAGGCGATTGCGGTACGGGTCTCGTGCTGCGGCGACCATCCCGATACCGAATCCGAGGAACCGCGCGCCCATCATGGCGAACATCCAGTTCGCCCACCCCGGAGCAGTCGCGAGACCCAACGCTGATGCGGTCGCCGAGGGAGCGAACAAGAACGCGGCGCCCACGAGGAACTGGAAGACCGCGATGACCCACAGCGTGATGCTCAGTGGCCGATGGGACGTGGTGGGTGGTTGGTTCGAGTCCATGCCCGAACGGTACGAACTCCGACGGGTCGGTTGTCAACAAGTGAATCAGTTTCATATTGTGAAGTAATGGGAACGAGTGCAAGGCGCCCCACGCAGGTGACGTGCGAGGACGGGTCCTGCCCCGTCGCTCGGGCGGTGGCGGTCCTCGACGGCAAGTGGACCATGCTCGTCATCCGCGACCTGCTCGGCGGGCCGAGACGTTTCGGAGAGCTCAAGAAGTCGCTGGCAGGTGTGAGTCCGAAGACGCTCACCGACCGCTTGCGCGACCTCGAATCGGCCGGGCTGGTCACCCGGACGATGTACCCCGAGATCCCGCCGCGAGTCGAGTACGAACTGACTCGTCAGGGGCAGGCACTTCAACCGGTCATCGACGCACTCGGGTCGTTCGGTCTCCTGCTCGACGCCGCTTCGACGGACTGAGCCAGCGAATGGCATCTGGGCGACCGTCCGCCGCCTGCTTCCTCAAGCGGTGGCTGCGGTCGCGTCGGGATGGTGGCGCGCCACGAGGTCCGGGTAGCTGCGGGTGAAGTAGTTCCACAGCTGTTCGCCGTAGGTGGCAGCCCCGGCGGAACGAATCCCACCCTCGCCGGCGATCAGCTCGTCACGTTTGGCCATGAAGCCTGCTTCGCGATGACGGGGGCTCGCACCGACGGCGTCCGCAAACCGATGGTCGAGCGGCAGCGGGTCGAGCACGGTCCGGAGGTCCGGGCCGTGGAAGTACCCCGACGAGTAGCGCTCCTGGTTCGCGATCACCCGGTGGGTCGTGGCCACGAAGTAGTTGCCGGTCATCGCCTGCAGGATCTCGCCGAGGTTGACCACGATCGCGTCGGGTGACGGCGGCACGTCGATCCACTCGCCGTCGGGGTTGAGCGCCTGCAGGCCACCGACGCCGTGTTGCCAGAGCAGGGTGAGGAACCCGGCGTCGTTGTGGGCGTTGACACCGGCCTCGCCGGCCGGCGTGGCGGGATAGTGGATGAGCTTGACGAGTGACATCCGACGTTCACCGAACACGCGGTCGAGGTGGTCGGGCGCAAGGCCGAGCCCCACGCACATCGCCGACATCAGCTGGTCGGCGATCGCGCCCATCTCCCGCTGGAAGCGTTCGACCAGGGAGCGGAATTCGGGGAGCGTGCCCTCGTCGAGCCATTGGTTCGGGCCCTCGAGCCGAAGGTACTCCGGTTGGATGTCGCCGGATCTCGGCGGGTGCTCGGTCCAGACGTCGATCTGCTCGCGGTGGTCGACCCGGTTGTCGGTGAGCTCCGCCCCGACGCGCTCCCAGCCGCGGAACCACGGCGAGTTCGTCTTGTCGATCTGCGCCTTCGTCTCGTCGCTGAGCTCGAAGAACCGCCGGAGCCCGTCGAAGTACCGGTCGACGAACTCCGGATCGACACCGTGGCCGGTCAGCTGGAAGAAACCGACCTCGTGGCAGATCGCTCGCAAGTGATCGGCGAACGCCAGTCGGTCTGCGCCGGGCGATGTCCACTCGGTGAGAGAAATCGTCGGGATCTGCTGGAATGCCACGGGCGGAGATCGTACCGAACGCTCCTCTCCTGGAGAGTTGGCGCGTGTCCGTTGATTGCGATTGCAGCTTCGACATCGCGCCGCGCCAACGCGTAGAGGATCCCGACGGAGACCTACGGCCTGCCGTCTGGGCGAAGGACCGCATGAGCGACGCGGCACGTGGTGAGGAAGACGGGAGAGAAGTCGTCGCAGGTCAACCAACCCACCACGAGGCTGGCGGCGCCCGACGCCGGCACAGCGAAACCACGCCACATCGAGGATGGCGGATTCGGGCGCTACGCGCTGAAGGTCACGCGTTCGACCAGGCATCAGGCACGGGCCAGTGCCGGGGCATCTCGTCGTCTCCCGACCGTCTCCCGGGCGCGCTCACGCCAGGGGTCACCCAGCGCGGGCCGACCTCGCGATGACGACACCCGCGCCGACGAGCGAGATGTCGACGACGACCAGAACGACGAGCATCGTCGCCAACCGGTCGTTGCGCGCGATGTCCGACCGGGCTTCGTCGGCAGGGTCGTACCGGATCTCGACGGTTCCCCCGACTTCGAGCGAGTCGTACGTCGCCCGATCGACCGCCCTCGTGCCCGAGAACGACGTGGATGTGCCGTTCGGCCCGACGACGAGGTAGCGATACGTGACGCGGTAACCCTCGGTGCGTGGACCCGTGGAGGCATCGGTGGCGACCACCTCGGCCACGGCGCTGACGCCATCGGCGGCGAGCGAACGCGACCCGCGCCACTCAGCCGCCACCGTCCAATGCAGCCAGACGATGAAGATCAGCGGGAGCGAGAGCGCGGCAACCGCAATGAGCCCGGCGCGAAGGGTGGCCTGCTGGTTCACTTCGGTGGCCCGGGCACCAGCCCCTCGACGACGAGCCACCAGCGCACGGGTTGCACTTCGCCGAACGACACCACCGCCAGGCAGCGTGTGGCGCAGGAACTGCAGTCCACCGGTGCGACCGACGGGCTGCAGGGAGGGTGGCGCGCGCTCCGGAGTGTCCGCTTCCCGTCGAAGTCGCCGACGGCGAGTGGCAGCGATGCGAGCGCGTGATCTTGGAGCAGTGCGATCTCGGGTGACGTCGCCCAGCCGATGGGGATCCCGCTACGGGCGACTGCGACCGGGTCGAACGAGCATGGCGCGCCGCACGCCGGGCAGGGCCGCGCGACGACCGGGACCTGGATCTCGTCGAGTTCGGCCATGCCGTCGTAAACCAACTCCTGCCCGGACACGGCCGTCGAGACTACCGATGGCCGGTCTCGACGGCCTCGCAGCATCGCACAGAGTCGTCGACTGCTGCGGGGAGGAAGAGATCACCCTCGGTGAAGCGCAGGATCGGTTCGAAGCTTCGGGGGAGCGACAGGTCGTCGGCGCCCTTGGCCGATTTGTCGCTCGGCAGATGAACCATCGCCTCGGTCATCGGGCTCTCCGAAGCCCGCAAGGTCTCGGGAACGAACCTCCGACGGCCAAGGTCGGGACGCTCACCGAGCATGTTCGGTGGTGCCGCGCCCCTGCCGGACGACCGGTTCTAGCGATGAGCGAGTTCCCCGTCTGCAGTGGATTCGCTCACCGGCCTGCCGGAATCTCGCGGCGGGCGTCGAACTGATGAGCCAATCAACCGCATGTGGTGGGTTCGCTCATCGGTGTCAGCGGCTCAGCTCCAGACCTGGACCGGCGCGATGCGTCTGGTCAGCGAACGATCACCGTCGGGCAGCTGCTGTGGGTGGCGGCAGCGCTGGCGGTCGAGCCGAAGAGCATCCGGTGAAAGCCGCCGCTGCCCTTGGCGCCCAGCACGAGGAGGTCGGAGGTCTCCGACATCCCCAACAGGGTCTCGGTGGCGCGGCCCTCGATCAGTTCGCCCCGGACGTTGCCCGAGCCGATCGACCGGGCTGCCTCCACCGCCTCGTCCAGAATCAGCGCTGCATCGACCGGTGTGAAGTCGTCGGCTCGGTCGATGCCCTCGATCGTGAGGTGGGGCCGGTACGTCCACGTGTGGACGATCACCAGTTCGACGTGGCGCCGGTCGGCCTCGTCGATGGCCCATCCGACTGCGTGCCCTGCATGTTCGGAACCGTCGGTCCCGACGACGATGCGTGAGGTCGGCGGCCTCGTGGTCGCCGGCACGATGACGACGGGGCAGGGGCTCTTCGCGAGGAGCGAACCCGTGACGGAGCCGAGCAGGAATCGCATGATCGCTCCGGCCCCTGAACTCCCGACGACGACGAGGTCGGCTTGCTGGGCCTCGCCGAGGAGCGTGAGTGCCGGGCTGGCGCCGACGGCCTCGACGTCGTACGTGACACCGGGATGCTCCTCGAACACCTTGGTCGTGGCGACCCGGAGCTGGTCGAGGCAGCCGGCGGCGATCTCGGTCAGATCGATTCCCGCCACACTCGCGCCGGCGGCGAGGTCGAGGCCCTGCGTCAAGGCGTAGGACGAGACGACCCGAACCGAGGCCGCCCGCGACTCGGCCTCCGCTGCCGCCCACTCCAGCGCGCTCAGTGACGAGTCGGAGCCGTCGAAGCCGATCACCAAGCGGTGATGGGCCGGTGAGTCGTATCGGCCGATGGAGGTCATGGTCCGATCGTCGCGCCGTCGATGTCGGAGGCCCAGGGGCCAACGACTCGCATCCCCCAGCTCGTTGCATGACCCAGGAGTGACGTAGGCCTCTCACCTCGACGGTAGCGATCGGTCAAGGTGGAATCGTGGCCGAGACATCGCAGACAACACGCAGGGTGGTCGTCGGAGTGGACGGATCCGCTGGTTCCGCGGTCGCACTCCAGTGGGCGCTCGATCACGCCGACCATCTCGGCGCCATCGAGCCCGTGATGACCTTCGTGAGCGGTCTCTACGGGCACGGATTCGGCCCGATCGAGGATGTCGACGATCGCGGAGGGCACTATCGCCACGAGGCGATCGAGCGGCTCCGGATGTTCCTCGAGGTGCACGCTCCGTCGCTCGTCGACGCGGGCTCGGTGATCGAGGACCGTGCAGGTGCAGGTCTCGTCGAAGCGGCCAAGGGAGCCGAACTACTCGTGGTCGGGACGCGAGGTTGGGGCTCACGGGTGGACCTGTCGCTCGGGTCGGTCGGCGCCTACTGCGCGCAGCACTCGGTCGTGCCCGTTGCGTTGATTCCGCCGGTGAGCCCGCCGGTCGACGACCACCTCGAGGTCGTCGTCGGCTTCGACGGATCGCAGCACGCACGAACTGCGCTGGCCTGGGCGCTCACGCATCTGCGTCTGTCAGCACAGGTCACTGCGGTTCGCGCGTTCACGAGCGCATCGGTGGTCGGTGATCCGCTGTCGCCGCCGCCGGAGACCTCGGAGGTGAGCGCGATGCGGGAGCTCGAACACGGGGTGGCCGCAGTGCTCGCTCATCTTCCTGCCTACCCATCAGTGGAGTTGAGCGTCATCCCCGGAGATGCCCGCGAAGCGCTTCGCACCGCAGCAGCCGATGCCGACGTGCTCGTCGTCGGCTCCCGTGGACACGGCGTCCTGGATCACCTGCTGCTCGGATCGGTGGCCGCTGCGCTCGTTCATCACCCCACGATCCCCACCATTGTCGTCCCCCACCATGGGCGACGAGAGGGAGTCGCTGCGTCGTCGGAATAAATCCGACTAAAGAGTGTTAAACGGAGGGTCACCAACTGAAAGGACCCCCGTGAAACGCCTCCCCATCCCCCTCCGCCTGAAGTTGCCGTTCCTCGTCGCCGGCTTCTTCTCGTTCCTCTTCTCGGTCTGGCTGTACTTCGTCCAGGGCGAGACCACCGCCGGCATCTTCGTCGGACTCTGGGTCCCCTCGATCCACTCGCTGGGCACGCTGATGCTCGCCCCGGTGGACGTGCCGGCGGCCGCGACCGACGACCGTCGTGAGCGGGTGATGTCATGAGTCTCGCCATCTTCGCCATCGGCGTCCTGGTGTTCCTGGTCACGGTGTACGGCACCGTCGTCGCCGGCGGCTTGCTCCTCACCAGCCGGCAACTCGAGGTGCAGCCCGAACTGATCCCCGACGACGAACCCGTCGTTGCGGACGAGAGCACCACCGACCGGGCTCGCCACCTGATCACCACGACGACCTACTGACCGCCATGTCGACCCGCTCGGAATTGCGGTGACGATGACAGACTCCCGGTACGACGCCGACCTCGTGATCGCGGGGGCCGGCTGCTCG
>CAVORH010000016.1:0-117857 GCA_963698565.1 Ilumatobacteraceae bacterium | reverse complement strand
CGACGTCACCACCCTCGGCGCCAAGCACGCCGGCGACCTCGTCAACATCGAGGTCGACGTGATGGCCAAGTACGTCGAACGACTCGTCACGGCGTACCTCCCACCCGCAAACGGAGCACCAACATGACCACCACCATCTTCGACCCGATCGAGGACGCGATCGCTGCGATCTCCCGTGGCGAGATCGTCGTCGTCGCCGACGACGAGGACCGCGAGAACGAAGGCGACCTGATCATGGCCGCCGACGCCGCCACCCCTGAGGCGATCGCCTTCTTCGTCCGTCACACCTCGGGCGTGATCTGCGTCGGCCTGACCGGTGAACGCTGCGACGACCTCGACCTCACCCCGATGGTGCTGGCCAACCAGAACACCGAGTCGCACGGCACGGCGTTCACCGTCACCGTCGACCTCGCCGAGGGCACCACGACCGGTATCTCCGCCGCCGATCGAGCCGCCACCCTCCGGGCCCTCGCCGACCCGTCGGTCGGGTCGCATTCGTTCAACCGGCCCGGCCACATCTTCCCGCTCGCGCCCGGCCCGGTGGCGTGCTGAAGCGAGTCGGCCACACCGAGGCATCGGTCGACCTCGCCCGGCTCGCCGGTCGCGCCCCGCCGGCGTGCTCTGTGAACTCGTCCTCGACGGCGGCGAGATGGCCCGCGGCGCAGACCTGCGCCGGTTCGCCGACGAGCACGGACTCGTCTTCGTCTCGATCGCCGACCTCGTGCGATACCGGCACCGCCACGAGAAGCTGATCGAGCAGACCGCCGACGCTCGTCTGCCGACCGAGTGGGGCGAGTTCCGGTGCCACGCTTACGAGAGCGTCCTCGACGGTGAAACCCATCTCGCCTTCGTCGCCGGTGACGTGTCGGGCGACGAACCGGTACTGGTCCGAGTGCACAGCGAATGCCTGACCGGTGACGTGTTCGGCAGCGTCAAGTGCGACTGCGGGCCGCAGCTCCACGAGTCGATGCGGCTGGTCGCCGAGGCGGGGCGCGGGGTGGTGGTGTATCTGCGCGGGCACGAGGGTCGTGGCATCGGACTGAGCCACAAGTTCCGCGCCTACGAACTCCAAGACGCCGGGCTCGACACCGTCGATGCCAACCTCGAACTCGGCCTGCCGGTCGACACCCGCGAGTACGGCATCGGCGCACAGATCCTCGCCGACCTCGGCGTGCGCAACCTGCGGCTGCTCACCAACAACCCGGCGAAGTACCGGGGCCTCGAAGGGTTCGGCCTCACGATCACCGAACGCGTCGGCCTCCACCTCCCGGTCCATCCCGAGTCTGCGCACTACCTCCGCACGAAGCGCGACCGGATGGGGCACCTGCTGCCCGACGACCTCGGCGCCGTCGTGGTGGGGGAGGCGTCGTGAGCACCAACCTGCGCTCGGCGAACACGGCCACCCCCACCATCGATGGCTCCGGTCGTTCGGTGGCGCTCGTGTGTGGCCGGTTCAACGACCGCATCGTCGAACAGCTGGAACTGGGCGCACGACCCGCGCTCACCGCCCACGGCGTCGCCGCCAACGCCATCGCCACCTGGTGGGTGCCCGGTGCGCTCGAGGTGCCTCAGGTGGCCAAGGCCGTCGCTGCGTCGGGCCGCTTCGATGCCGTTGTCGCCCTCGGCGCGGTGGTTCGCGGCGACACGTACCACTTCGAGGTGGTGTCCGACGCGAGTGCGGCCGGCCTGATGCGATTGTCGCTCGACTCCGACGTCGTGATCACCAACGGCATCCTCACCGTCGACGACGAGGCTCAGGCCCTCGTTCGGTCGGGCGACGACGACGGCAACAAGGGCGCTCAGGCCGCGCTGGCAGCGCTGGAAACGCTCGCCGTGATCGACTCGATCGGCTGATCCGCACCGCCGTGATCGGCACACCCTCGGCACGCAGTAGCGTGCGGCCGTGGCTCTCTCGGGTCACCAGGTGAAGTGGGGGCACGATGACCGACACCGTTGACATCGAAGACTGGACCGCGCCGGGACCCGGACCGTGGAAACAGGATCGAGCACACCTTCCCGCAGCGGTCACGCCGCTCCTCCAGGAGATCTACCCGGCCGGCTTCTCGCGAGGCTTCACCGACGCGCTGGCGCCGTTCGGCGTGCTCCTCGACACGATGCGGCTGGAGTACGTCAACGGGTTCCCGTACATGCAGCCGGTCCCGTTCGATGCACCCGGGCCCGACGGGCCCAAGACGCCCGAACAGCTCGGTGCGGAGATCGGGCGACGGACCGAGCTGGCGGCGCGTGCGTTCGACGAGCGCATCTGGCGTGAGGCACTGCGGGGCTGGGACGAGGAGCGCAAGCCCGCCTCGATCGCCCGTCACCAGCAACTCGCAGCAGTCGACCTCGCGCGCTCGACACCGAGGGTCTACGCACCCACCTGCACGAGTGCATCGCGCATCTCGGGGCGATGTGGCAGCAGCACCACACCTTCAACGCGATGGCGATGCTTCCCGTCGGCGACTTCATCCTCCACGCCCTGCGCTGGACGGGCAAGGATCCCGTGCCCATGTTCGCCGTATTCGACGGCTGGTCACCGGTGTCGGGCATCGTGCCTCCCGAACTCCAGCCCGCCATCGAGGTGCTCGCCTCGGATGCAGAGGCCCGGGCTCTGCTCACCGGCGAAGGATCACCGGAGGATCGTCTGGCCGAACTCAGCGCCCGGATCCCCGCGATCGACGACTACATGCGGGCGGCTGGATACCGGCTCGCAGCGGGATTCGACCTCACCAATCCGACGATCGGGGAACGACCGGACGTCGTTCTCGACCGGATCCGAGCCGGCCTCGATCACGACCGCGACGCCGCGGGAATGCGGGCCGACCGGGTTGCCGCGGAGTTGCGGGCGGCGGTCCCTGTCGACGAACAAGCAGTGTTCGACGACCTGCTCGCGGAGGCGCGCCTCGTCTACCGGCTGCGCGACGAGCGCGGTCTGTACAGCGACAGTGCGGCTGTCGGCCTGCTGCGGCTCGCGCTGATCGAACTCGGTCGCCGATTGTTCGAGGCGGGTCGGATCAACTTCATGTACGACACCCTCGATCTGACGTCGGGCGAGATCGACGCCCTGCTCGACGGGGCCTCGACACCGACGGCGGATGAGCTGTCGGCGCGAGTGGCCACGCGCAAGCGGCGCAGCGCAGAAGGCGCCCCCGGGCTGCTCGGGCCGCCTCCGCCGCCTCCGCCGCCCGTCGATGAGCTCCCGCCGCCGTTGGCGCGTGTGATGTCGGCGCTCGGGTTCTACATCGAGGGCGTCTTGGGCGACATCGAGACGCCGATGGGTGACGCCGACATGATCGTCGGGGTCGGCGGCAGTGGCGGAACGTACGACGGCCCGGTGTGTGTCGTGCGCAACTTCGACGACCTGCTCACACTCGTGGACGGTGACGTGCTGGTGACCTCGGCGACCGGCGAGTCGTTCAACGCGTTCCTGGCGATGGTCGGCGCCATCGTCACCGACCATGGCAGCTTTGCCTCGCACGCGGCGATCATGGGTCGAGAGATGGGCGTCCCGGCGGTTGTCGGGACCGTCGATGCGACGTCGCGTATCAGCGCAGGCATGCGCGTGCGTGTCGACGGTGATGCCGGAACGGTGACGATTCTCGCCGTTGAGTGAACGTCAGACGGCCACTCGGCCGTAGCTCGTCGTGCGCTGTTCGAGGGGTCGCCCGATCGACTCGGCGAACTCGGCGAAACGGTCGCCGGTCATCTCCTGACCGTGGCTCGCCCCGGCCGCACGCGAGATGTTCTCGTTGATCAACGTCCCGCCGAGGTCGTTGCAGCCTGCTCGCATCATCTGAGCCACACCGGCGAGGCCGACCTTCACCCAGCTCGCCTGGATGTTGGGGATCAGCTCGCCGTAGGCGAGGCGCGCGACCGCGTGCATCAGCAGGTTCTCGCGGAACGTCGGTCCACGTCGGGCCTTGCGCTGCAGGTAGATCGGCGACGCCATGTGCACGAACGGCAGCCCGACGAACTCGGTGAACCCGCCGGTCTCCTTCTGGAGGTCGCGGGTGCGCACGAGGTGGCGCGCCCAGTGCACGGGCTGCTCGACGGCGCCGAACATGATCGTGACGTTCGAGTGCAACCCCACCGCGTGCGCGGCGCGGTGCGCGTCCAGCCACTCGTCGGTGTCGATCTTGTCCGGGCACAACACCGCACGGATCTCGTCGTCGAGGATCTCTGCCGCGGTGCCGGGAAGCGACGCGAGGCCGACGTCCTTGAGCCGTTGGAGGTAGGTGGTGAGGTCTTCGCCGAGCCGCTTCGCTCCCTCGGTGACCTCGAGTGCGGTGAAGCCGTGGACGTGCATGTCGGGCACGGCGTCCTTCACGGCGCGGGTGACGTCGATGTAGTAGTCGCCGTCGAAGTCTGGGTGGATGCCGCCCTGCAGCGTGACCTCGGTGGCGCCGAGTTCCCATCCCTCGCGGGCGCGCTCGGCGATGTCGTCGAGCGTCAACAGGTACGGCGTGCCGCGCAGGTTCAGCGACAGCGGACCCTTCGAGAAACCACAGAACTTGCACTTGAACGTGCACACGTTCGTGTAGTTGATGTTGCGGTTCGCAACCCACGTGAGGGTGTCGCCGACGAGGGCCTGGCGCATCCGGTCGGCAGCGTCTGCGACGGCGACCACCTCGGGGCCGCGGGCGCTGAACAGGGTGACGATCTCGTCGATGCCCGGCTCGTCGCCTGCGTCGATGCCGGCCAACACCTCGGCCACCGCACCGCGGATCGGCGCAACGACACCGGGGACGAGCGTCGGCGGCTGCTGGTCGGAACCGGAGTACCAGGCCGTCGAGCGGTGGCCGACGAGCACGAACTCGGCGCCGTCGGCCACGGTGTCGGCGGCGGTCGTCTTCTCCGGCCACACCTGGCCGGGGTCGTCGCGGCCGAGCCACTCGGCGTCGGCGCGATCCATCACCCGGAAGTGCAGTGCGGGGTCGAGCCAGCGGTCGCGGTCGGCGGCGAACTCGGGGTAGATCGTCAGTCGCGGTGCGATCGTGAACCCGCGCGCAGCGGTCACGTCGCGCAGCACGTCGAGATCCGGCCACGGGCGCTCGGGGTTCACGTGGTCGGCGGTCACCGGCGAGACGCCACCCCAGTCGTCGATGCCGGCGTCCAGCAGCACGCCGAAGTCGTCCGACAGGTTGGGTGGCGCCTGCAGATGGATGTCGGCCGGCAGGATCACTCGTGCGGCCGCGATCGCCCACAGGTAGTCGTCGCTCGGGCACGGCTTGGTGCCGCGCATCGCCGTGCGCTCCTTGGGCAGGAAGTTCTGGACGATCACCTCTTGCACATGGCCGTGGCGGCGGTGGCTGTCGGCGATCGCTTCGAGCGCCGACAGCTGATCGCTGCGGCTCTCACCGATGCCGACGAGGATTCCGGTGGTGAACGGGATCGAGAGTTCGCCGGCGGCCTCGAGTGTCTCGAGCCGCCGTGCCGGAGTCTTGTCGGGGGCGTTGCGGTGGGCGTCGAGGTCGGGGTTCAGCGACTCGATCATCATCCCCTGGCTGGGGCTGACGGGTCGGAGCTGTGCCAACTCATCAGCGTGGAGCGCCCCGGCGTTGGCATGGGGGAGCAGGCCGGTCTCGGCGAGCACGAGCTGGGCCATCTCGGCGACGTAGTGCACCGTCGAGTCGTAGCCGCGTTCGCGGAGCCAGTCGCGGGCGACCTCGTAGCGGTCCTCCGGGCGCTCGCCGAGCGTGAACAACGCCTCGTGACAGCCGTTGCGGGCCCCCTGCCGAGCGATGCGCAACACGTCGTCGGGATCGAGGTAGGCCTTGTCGACACGAGCCGGCGGCTGAGCGAACGTGCAATAGCCGCACGTGTCGTTGCACAGGAACGTGAGCGGAATGAACACCTTCGGACTGAATGTGACCCGCGTGCCGTGCGTTCGGTCGCGGATTGCCGCGGCCTCGGCCATCAGCATCTCGGTCGACGAGTGCAACAGGCGGTGATCGGTGACCGCGGGTGCGGGCTCGGTGGTGGTCATGCGGTTCCTCGTGTCGTGGTGGTGAGATGGCCGGGGCGGCTGGCGATGGCGCCGCTGCCGAAGGTTTCGTTGCAGTGCCAGCAGACGAACGCTTGGTCGAGCGGTTCGCCGCACGCCTCATGGATCAGCGTCGTCGGTGGCCCGTCGTCGGACAGCCACTCGTCACCCCAGCGCATGAGCGCAACGAGGGTGGGTGACAAGGCTGCGCCCATCGGGGTGAGGCGGTACTCGTCGCGCGGTGGGTGCTCGCAGTAGCGGCGCCGCTCGAGCACGCCCGCATCGACGAGGTGCTTCAACCGGTCGGCGAGCACCGGTCGGGCGATGCCGAGGTCGCGACGCAGATCGTCGAATCGACGGATGCCCCGGAATGCGTCGCGCATGATGAGGATCGTCCAGCGGTCGCCGAGGATCTCGAGGCTGCGCTGGATCGAACACGCGGGAGAATCGCTCGCCGGATCGACCATCGTGTGACCATAGAGTGAGTTCGTCTGACGAACCAAGTCGGTTCGCCTCGCGAACTCACCGAGGGTGTTCGAGCACGAAGACGCTGATCGTGCGGTGGCTCGCTCGGGCTCGGTACTTGCCGTAGCCGGGGTAGAACGTCGCGGCGATTTCGAAGGCACGGTCGGCTTCGGTGTCGCTCGCCGCCCTCGCGGTGACGTCGACCGTCCGGTCGCCGTACGACACGGTGGCGGCAGGATCGGCGCCGAGGTTGTAGACCCAGCCGGGCGTTCGCTGCTGGCCGTAGTTCGACCCGATGATCGCGAGATCACCGTCGATCGGGATGCCCACCAACGGCATCGACCGCGGCTCGCCACTCTTCGCGCCGGTGGTCGTCAGCATGATCACGGGCAGGCCGGCCATCAGGCTGGCGACGGTCCGCCGTCCGCCGGTGCGCTTGTAGAGCACCTTGTCGAGCGGATACAGCGTCCGCTGGAACACCCATGCGCCGGGACCGGTCGCCGCGATCCGTTGCGTCACCCGTTGGGCGGCGTTGGCCGGCTCGAGTACGTAGCCGAGCTCATCGAGCACGCTCATCGTGTCCTCCTTCATGCGCCCACCGGGCGAGGTCGTCGGGCACCAGTTCGGTGACCCGTTCTTCGTAGCGCGTCCGGTCGTCCGGCGTCGTGCGTTCGATCCACTCGCCCGCCCCACCGGAACGGAAGAAGCCCGACGGGTCGTTCCAGTGCTCGGACTTGTCGAGGCCCGGCACGATCTCGTGGGCGCGGTCGCGCATCCGATCGATGCCGGCCTCGGGGGCCAGCGCAGCGAGGCGGTCACGATCGATGTCGATCGCGCACAGCTCGGCGAGCCGAACCATCTCGCCGACGAGATCGCGTCGATAGTCGAGGAAGTGGAACAGGCCGACATTGGCGTCGTTGCGGTGCTCCCACCCCGTGTCGAGGTGATGGAGCACGGTGGCCAGCGACACCAGATCTGCCGGCGACCACTCGGCCTCGACGAACACCCGGAATCGCACGCCCGGGTCAGGGTCGGGTGGTGGAGGGGGCTGATAACCGGCGAGATCGTCGAGGCCGATTGCGTCGGAACGGTCCTGGAACAGGACCCCGAGGTCCATGTTGGCCATGTGGTGCTCCCACGACACCATCACATCGCGAGGGTCGCGACCGACGACGACGTAGTGCACGTCGTCGCGCAGCGGCAGGCCATCCAGCGGGGTGTGCGTCTTGATGAACCGCCGGTGCGTCTGGCGGTCGTACATGGCGAAGACCTCGTCCTCGGAGCGGATCCGCATGTCGAGCCACGGCGAGATCGCGTCGAGCTTCGCCGGAAACGCCGGGCCGTCGAAGATCATCAGGGCGCACAGCATCTGCGTCCACGTCGTGCCCGACTTCGGAGGCGTCGAGATCACGATGTCGCCGGGGCGGTGCTCGAAGCGCTCCCACCGCTCGCTGTCGACCATCACCCCCCGGTACAACACGAGTTCCCCCATGGTGGCCATCCTTACAGGAGGATGATCGACGTGGGTCCGTTGGAGATTCAGCCGAGCGCGTCGGCGGCGATGTCGGGATACACGGCCTGGCAGGCGTGCAGGAGCGGTTCGAGCCCCATCGCCTTCGACTTCGAGCCGGACACCTTCAGCTTGCGGAACAGCAGCGCCTTGCCGAGCGGGAGGGAGCCGAGGAGCAATTCGTGCATCGAGTCGGCGCTGAGCTTGGCGGTGAGCGTCGCCTCGACACCATCGATCGGCGCGAACGTGGTCACCACCGGCCGCGAGCGGCCGTCGACCCAGATGTCGGCGTCGGGATCGTTGAGCCGGAAGTTGATCACCATCTGGGCATCGACCATCGAATCCATCGAGTCGTCGTCGGCGACGGCGTCGAACATCGTGGTGTAGACGCCCTCGAGTTGGTCGGCGTCTGCGTAGTGACGTCCCATGGTGCGCAACCCTATGTCGGGAGCGCATCACGCAACGACGGCGGTGACGATCGGCCCTTGAGGTGGCGCGCAGGGTCACGTACGGTCGATCGAAGACGCAACGACGAGGAGATGACGATGCCCGACAGGATGTCAAAGGCCGACGTGTTCAAATCGATCAAGGGGACGCGCGACTCGCTGTCGGTGCAGAGGTGTTACGGCGACCCGGTCGAACTCGACGGCGTGACGGTGATCCCGGTCGCCCGCGTCTCCGGCGGGGCCGGCGGCGGTGGAGGCGAGGGAATGGACGAGAACGAGGCGGGCGGCGGAGGCTTCGGCACCGGGTTCGGGCTGAAGGTGAACCCGATCGGTGTCTACGAGGTGAGCGATGGCTCGGTTGTGTGGAAGCCCACCGTCGACGTCAATCGGCTCCTCAAGGGCGGTCAGGTCCTCGCCGGCATCATCACCGTGTGCACCACGCTCGTACTCCTCGTGCGTCGCCGCTGACAGGCACGTCTGGCGTAGGTGGAGACGACTCGGATGGTCGACGATCGGAACGTGTTCGATGCCGTCCGTCAGTGGGCCTCCCGGGCCGAGGGGGACTGGCGGGCGCACGGGACGGCGTACGAACTCGTCCGCGTGTTGACCGCTCCGGCGCGACGCGGTCTCGTGAGGTTGCGCGTCGACGGCACCGAGTACCTCCCCGCTGATGGTCCGGTGATCCTGGTTGCCAACCATGTGTCGTTCTTCGACTCGATCCTGCTGATGTTCTCGCTGCCGCGTCCCGTGGCGTTCATCGGCAAGGCCGAGTACACCGACAACCCGATCACCAACTGGCTCTTCTGCGGTGCGGGGATGATCCCGGTGCGCCGTGAGAATCCGGGCGATCTGCCGCACGTGTTCGACGAGGTCGCCGAGGTGCTGGAACACGGTGAGGTGATCGGTGTGTTCCCAGAAGGCACACGTTCGCGCGACGGCCTCCTGCACCGCGGGCACGTCGGCGCGGCGCACCTTGCACTGACCACCGGTGCACCGATCGTGCCGGTCGGCATCGTCGGCACCGATCGGGTGTTGCCCACCGGCGCCCGGATCGTGCGGCCGTTCCAGCAGGCCACGATCACGCTCGGCGAACCGATCGACGTGCATGCACTCGGCTACACGAGGAGCACCAACCGGGCTCGACGCGAGGTCACCGACCTGTTCATGGCCGACATCGCCCGGCTCTGTGACGAGCGCTACGTCGACAACTATGCGCCGATCGCGCATCGATCCGCCAGAGAGCCGACGGCGGAGCTCGGCTCCGACGCTTGATTCGTCAGCTGCCGCCGAAGACCGGGCGGCGCTTCTCGACGAACGCAGCCGCGGCCTCGCGATGGTCGGCAGTCGACATCGACTCGACCATGTTCGGCGCCTCTGCGTCGAGCGCGGTCGCAAGGTCCGCTGTGAGCGCTCGGTTGAGGTTCTGCTTCATGAGCCGCAGCGCGATCGGCGCGCCCTCGGCGAGCGTGCGGCACCAGTCGAGCGCGGCCTCGTCGAACCCCTCGTCGTGGAGCACTCGGTTGACGATGCCGAGATCCAACGCCTCGCGAGCGGTGAGCCGGGGCGACGTGAAGTAGAGCTCTTTCGCCTTGGCGCTGCCGACGAGTTGGGTGAGGAACCATGATCCGCCGAAGTCGCCGGAGGCACCGACGTTCGCGAATGCGGTCACCAGCACGGCACGTTCGGCAGCGATCCGCAGGTCGGCTGCGAGTGCGATCGAGAGACCGGCACCCGCGGCGGCGCCCGGCAGGACCGCAACCACCGGGGCCGGGAACTCGTGGAGCGCCAACGACACTTGGCGTTGGAGTCGCTGCAGGTTGGCCACCTGCTCGTCTCTGCCGTCTCCACGACCGGGGCGCGGTGTCCCGCTGCGGTGCGATTCGTTCATGCCCTTGACGTCGCCGCCCGCGCAGAACGCCCCGCCAGTGCCGGTCACCACGAGCACCCGGACGTCCGGGTCGGCGGCCATGATCGGAAGCACCTGGTCGAACCCGGCGTACATCGGGTTGGACAGCGCGTTGCGTCGCTCGGGTCGGTTGAACGTGATCACGCCGAGGTGTCCATCGATGTGGGCGAGCAGGTCATTCGTGCCGGTGTCGATCGATCGTGCCATCACCTCAGCATTGCACGGCCCGGCCTGGCCCTTCCGTGGCGGCGCTCAGGATCGATCGATGTGCGGGAGCCCGGTCGGGTCTGGCGCGTCGTCAGCGTTGTCGCCGGCGGCAACGTGATCGAGCGCGAAGTAGCGCTCGACGGCGGGAACCTTGCGCGGGAGCTGGCGGATCACCGGGAGGGCGAAGAACAGCGTCGACAGGCTGCCGACCTGTTCGTAGATCACGGCGTTGAGCGCGAACGCGAACGCGATCGTGCGGCCGAGGAAGAAGAACCAGCCGAGGAAGGCGATCAGCACTCCCAGCTGGCCGTACAGCTCCGACGAGCTGGTGACCTGGTAGGGGAGGTAGAACTGCGTGATCGCCTGGAGCGCGGCGAGGACCAGTGCGACCACCGCCGCGCCGGGGAGCGAGGCGCCAGGATCGGTCGTCGTACGCGGCAGCGCCTGGAAGAGCAGCAACCAGAACACCGAGTAGACGCCCATCAGGCCGACCATCGACATCGAGGTGACGGCGACACCGGTCGACTGGTTGATCCGGTTGACGATCGACGCTGCCAAGGCCACGCTGACGATCAACCCCACGACGATCCCGATGGCCCGGATCGGCGTGTGTTGCTTGCCCCCCATCCGCCACGACAGGGCACTGGAGAGCACCAGCGCACGTGTCAGCGACCAGCCCGTGGTCGCGATGCCGAAGAGGCCGACCACGAGCGCGATCCACGGGGTGTTGCCGCTCTGGGCGAACGCATCGTCGACGTAGTTCGCGAGCGTTCCCCCCAGTCCTGCGCTCTCGGCCACGGCCGAACCGTCCGACGACTTGCCCAACACTCCTGCGAGTCCGACGATCAGCAGGATGAACGGCACGAAGAACAGGAAGAGACGCAGGGCGAGGGCGCTGCCGAGCAGTGTGCCGCCGGCCTGCTTGTCACGCTCGTAGACACGCGCGCCGATGTCGACGATCGCCACGCGCTCCCGCAGCACCTCGAATCGGGCTGTTGCCCGGTCCGCCTGGGTGTGGCCCCACGTGCTCGCCCGCTGGAACGCGCTCGGGTCATTCCCGTCAGGAGGCGACTGTTCCATGCCCGCCCATCATGCCGCCGGGTGGCGGCTGGCCCGTAGAGGACGAGGACTCAGCGAACGAAGACGGCGACGATGCCGCCGACCACCAGGCCGGTGCCGAGGCCGGCGGTGACATCGAGCGGGTTGTGCGCGCCGACGAAGACCCGCCCGAACATCACGAGGAACGTCAGCAGTAGTGGCACCCACCACCAGCCGACCGGCATCGCCGGTGCCACGACGGTGGCGATGGCGGCGACGAGGATCACATGCCCCGACGGGAAGCTGGCGCCCGTGCTCGGCACATCGGCACCGCGCAGGATCGCGTCGACCTGGCTCGTGCCCGGGCGTTGGCGGATGGCGAGGTAGTCGGCCATCTCGCGCCGCACCAGCTTCTCGGTGCCGAGTTTGCTGACGGTCGCAACGACGACGCCTGCCGCGACCCACCAGTCGCCGTAGGCCCATGCCACCGCGAGGCCGACCAGGGTGCCGACCACCAGGTTGCCGAGCTGCATCGGGAGCCAGAGCGGCCAGTACAGCCAGTTGGGCAGTCCGTTGATCGCGTGGAAGACCCGGGCCTCGGTGGGGCTGATCGCCGGATGTCGCGCCTCGTTGGCCGACGCCGCCAGGATCACGAACCCGGTCAGCGAGACGGTGAGCCACCAGAGGTTCACGGCGCGAGCCGCCGGCGGATGTCGTCGAGCAGACCGGGTCGTTCCTTCATGGCGGCTCGCGTCGCTCCGCTCAACGCCCACGGCTGCAACCGTTCGACGGCTCGCGCCAGGGTCTCGCCGTCGACGCTCGCCAGGGCCGGCGCGACGGCCCGCTCCGCTCCGACGTACGCGCTCGACGAGCAGACGAGTTCGACGACGTCGTTGGCGAGCAGGAGGTCGGAGGCCGCCAGCTCGCTGAAGCCGAAGTCGATGATCCACACCTTGCCGTCGTCGCCGAGGAACACGTTGGCGAGGCGGAGGTCGCGGTGCGCGATGCCGTGGTGGCGCAGGTCGGCGATCGCCGCCCAGATCGCTGCGAGCACCTCGTCGGTGACCTGCTCCGGGTCGAGCTGATCGAGCGACTTCCCGTCGACGGCGTCGTAGGCGAGCACGAACGAGTTGGGCTCGGCCGACGTCACGGTGCGCAGACGTGGCGTTCGGATCCCGAGGTCGCGCGCCGCCAGGGCGAGCAGTGCTTCGTGTTCGATCGCTCGTCGCAGCGACGAGAAGGAGCGTTCGTCCCCGAGGTCGCGCGGCTGCAGGCGCCGGTACACGCGGAACATGAGATCGGCGCTGCGCTCGTCGCGTCCGAGCACCTTGACGAAGAGCCGGCCGCCGTCGGCGGTGGTGGCGAAGTACGGCGTCGACCCGCGAGCGTCGACGCTCGCCGGCTTGATCGACGCCACCGGGAGCCCGACCCGTGCGAGGCCGACCGCGATCGATGTCGCGTCGGCCCGCCGGGGTGGAGCGCCGAGGGCGACCACGGCGACCGCACCGGCGAACCAGCCGATCACGATCGCCTGGAGCGACGTGAACGACATCTCCGACGTGACCGTCCGTGTGACGACGAGCCCGATCACGGCAACCCAGCCCGCCCGCCGCCATCGACGGCTCAACCACGGTGCTCCCGCGGTCAGAGCCGCCGCCAGCACCCCGATGCCGACCGCGGTCGGGAACCATCCCGAGGTGAGCGCACCCAGGTCGCTGTTGGGAGCGGCGACGACGTCACCACGGTCGTCGTCGAACACACCGGAGAGCAACGACACGAGAGCGGCGGCGATCGCCCCGCCGAGCACCATGGCGATGCCGGCCGCCCATCGCTGTCGGAGCGCGGTCCATGCCAGCCCGCCCACGAGAACGACGATCGTGAGGACCCGTGTGCCGACGACGATCGCCGTGAGCAGCCAGTTCGGGAGCGCGTCGAGGCCGCGGAACAGGTCGGAGGCGAACGCCACCAGGGTGTTGCCGAACAGCCACTCGACGAGCAGGAGCACGACCAGCACCACGGCCGCCACCGCCAGACGCAGGAAGTCGGCGGGTGACCGCACCCGCTGGGCCTCGGTGCTCACGGCTGCTCCCCGAGGATCGCGAACGTGCCGGCCGCAGTGGCGATGAGGCGTTGGTCGTCGCCGACGACCCGTGCGTCGAGGTGGACGACGTTGCGGCCGCGCTTGACCACCGTCGCCGTGGCGGTCACCCGGCCGGCGACCGCGGGGCGGATGAACCGCAGCGACACCTCGATGCTGGCGCAGTACCGACCGGGCTCGTCGACCACGCTCATCGTCGACTTCCCCATCGCCGTGTCGACGAGCGCGAAGAGCACCGCGCCGTGGACGACCCCGTTCGGGTTGAGGTGATCCGGTCCGATGTCGACGTGGGCGAAGCCGACACCGGGCTCGTCGCCCGTGAGCTCCATGCCGAGGAACCGCTTCAGCGGGAAGTCGCCGTATGCCTCGTCACCGTCCGTCATGTGAGCGCAGACTATGCAGCTCCAGTGCTCGTCTCAGGTTTCGACCGAGGTCCAGGCGCCGTTGTCGTTGCTCGACCGGATGGCCGCATCGACGAAGGCGACGCCCATCAGCCCGTCGAGCGCATCCGGGAAGTGCATCGCCAACGGATCGGGATCACGGCCGGAGCGGCGGGCTGCAATCGCTTCCGCGGCGTCGGAGTAGACGTTGGCGAACCCCTCGTGGAACCCTTCCGGGTGGCCCCTCACGATGCGGCTCGCCCGCGCCGCCAGCGGCAGTGTGCCGGGGCCGTTGGGTGTCCGGAGCTCGACGGGTGCTCCGGCGGGCCGGAACACCAGCTGTGTCGGCACCTCCTGCATCCACTCGACGGTGCCGCGGGTGCCCGACGCCCGCAGCCGCAGGCAGTTCTCGACCCCGGTGGCGGCCTGCGTCACCCAGAACGAACCGCGCGCGCCGTTGTCGAACCGCAGCATCGCGCCGGCGTAGTCGTCGACGAGCCGGTTGGCGACGATGTGCCCGACGTCGGCCGCCACTTCGGTGACCTCGCGACCGGTGACGAACCGCACGAGGTTGTGGGCGTGGGTGCCGATGTCGCCGAGCACGAGCGACGGCCCGCCCCGGACCGGGTCGTATCGCCACGGGAGCGGCCCGGCGGGGTCGGGGTCGCGTTCGGCGGCCTTGCCGCCCTGCACGTACTCGACCTGCACCAGCTGGATCTCGCCGAGTTGACCGTCGGCGACCATCGCGTGCGCCTGGCGGACCATCGGGTAGCCGGTGTAGTTGTGGGTGAGGCAGTACACGAGGCCGGTCTCGGCGACCGCCGCGACGACCTCTCGCGCCTCGGGCAGGGTGTTGGTGACCGGCTTGTCACAGATCACGTCGAAGCCGTGGTGCAGCGCAGCGAGCGCATACGCATGGTGGCTGTCGTTCGGCGTCATGATCGCCACGACGTCGGCTCCGTCGGGGCGGGCCGATTCCGCTGCGAACAGCTGGTCGGCGTCGGCGTACGCGCGGTCGGCGGGGATGCCGATCGCGATCGCTGCCGAGCGTGATCGCTCGGGATCCGACGACAGCACGCCGGCGACCAGCTCGTAGCGGTCGTCGAGTCGGGCGGCGGTGCGGTGCATCGCACCGATGAAGCTCCCCGGTCCGCCGCCGATCACCGCCAGTCGGAGCCGGCGCCCGAGCATGTCGATGATCGGGTTGGAATCCACTGTCGCCTCCTCGCTCGCGAGTACGTCCGGGGTCAGACCCCTGACGTCACCGATGGTTACGAGCCGACAGTAGTGCTGCGCTCCGCCGCCGCACGGCGCTGCCAGGCGGCGATCGTGCCCTCGCCGACGATCCAGCGGACCCGCGTGATCGTCCCGGTACGAGCGAACACCTCCTGCGAACGCCCGGCGTCGAGTTCCAACCCGTCGATCGTCTCGTGGGTGCCGTCGGCCCGCTCGACGACCACGGCGTCGTCGCTCCCGGTCTCGATGCGCATCGGGACGGCACAGACCGTGAGGTCGGCGTGGTCGGACCGGCTGTCGGTACCGGGCGGCAGTACCTCGTCGGGAGCGATCAGCCCCGGGGCCAGCACGAGGTGCCCGTCCGCGACGTGGAAGCCCAGTTCGCCGAAGCGTGCGAGCACCTCCTCCTTCACCTGGCCGGTCATGCCCGGCTGCTGCGCGCCGGCGTGCGCCGGCGTGTGGGAGTAGCAGTCGGTCGGGATCGCGCCGAACTCGACCGGTGTCTTCCGGTAGCCGAGCCCCGCGCGGATCCTCCGATAGGCCGCGGCGATCCGGGCGATCGTCGACTCGTCATCGCCCCGGTCGACGGCAACCCAGTAGGCCTCCTGCACGGCGAGCAGCAGCTTGGCCACCATGTGCCAGTACACCGAGCCGATCCCCTCGTAGCCGTACATGCTGCCCGAGCGTCCGGTGAACGACCGGTGGTCGAAGACGTCCTCGTAGGTCTCGATCCACGTGGCTCGTGCGTCGCCGTGGATGCCGGCGCGGTCGAGCACCCCTTCGAGTGCCCGTGCGTTGACGATCTCCGGTCGGAAGTGCAACCGCCCCTCGGCGTCGGTGGTGACGAGCTCGTTGGCGCCGCCCGACTCCTCGGCGAGCCGGCGGAGGCGGTCTGCCGCCTCGGGCGCGACGACGTTGCGTTCGAGGAAGGGGCGCAACTCGGTCGGCGGATAGAGCAGGAACGTGTCGAGATCGGCGCGATGCATCCCCGACGCGAAGAGCGCGTCGACGATCCCGAGCGTCTCGTCCGCATCGAGCACGCCGGACGACAGCACGGCGACCTGACCTTCGAGCATCGGGCCGAGGTGGTCGACGCACGCGGTGTCATCGGTGGGGAACGACACCCGGTTGTACGAGTGGTAGAGGCCGTCGGGACGTCGCCCCGCGGCGATCGACGCGTCGAGGTGGTCGAGCGACGTCGAGCACAGGTCACGGACGACGGCGAGCGCGAGTTCGACCTTGTCGGATCCCGTTCCCGAACGAACGCGTTCGCGATGGGCCTCGCCGCTGCGGCCGAGCAGATCGACGATCGTGCGACGCTCGACGTCGTCGACCGGGCCCGTCGGCCGAGCGCCGAGGATCCGTCGGATGTCGTCGAGCCACTCGGCGACCGAGTGCGTCAGTTCGACCGATTCGCCGGGGTTCGTCTCGATGATCGATCCGACCAGCGCCAGGTACCGACGGAGGTGGTAGAGCGTCACCATCGACAGTCCGGGCCCGGCCAGTGCGTTGTTCGCGTCGTTCCACTCCGGACGCTGGGTGTTGAGCCAGATCCCCCCGTCGGGCACGAAGTTGGTCAGCTTCGCCAGCGCCGGCACCAGGAGCTTCTCGAGCAGCCCGACGTGGAGGAGGGAGCCGTCGCCGTCGACGAGCAGGCGGCCGTCGGCACCGATGCGGTCCTCGCGGGCGGCGATCTCGGCCGCGTGGCCCACGTCGAAGGTGATCGTGTCGCGGGGGTCGCGCACGATCGAGTCGTGGTCGGCGAGCAGGTACGGAACGTCGGCGTGGACGAACACGTCGCGTTCGAGCCAGCGACCGCGGGCACCGGGTTCGTAGCGGTCCCACATCTCGAGCAGCCGCATCAGGTAGACGATCTGGTGGTCGCCCCAGTAGCCGATGTGGCTCCACGGGTCGTCGGGGTTCGGCACCTCCCAATCGATGCCGTCACGGGAGATCCGGTACGGGTTGTACCCCTCGATCGTCGTCGCATTGACGAACTTCGCCACGACGTTGACGAAGTACGAGGGATACGACTGGAGGAGGGCCTCCCAGTTCTGGAAGATGTCGCGCCAGTTCCCCTCGTACGCGAGCACGGGGTCGCCGTGGTCGTCGCGCACGTTGATCGAGAACCGGTTCCACGGTCGGCTCGGATCACCGTGGCGTCGGGAGAAGGTGAGCGGCAGGTACTCGAGTACGAGCCGGATGAGGTCGGGGTCGCCGGTCGCCAGCGCATCTGTGCGCAGGGTGAGTTCGTCGACCGACGGGCCGAGCCGTCGGATCCAGCCGTCGTGGCGTGCCGACACGTCTCGGTTGCGGTGGGTGACGAATGCCGCGAAGTCGTCCACGGGAACCGCCGTCCCGAACGGGAAGGTGCCACCGCGCATGCAGTTGAACAGCACGTTCGACAGGTGGTGGGCGTCGGCGATCCGGTCGCCGGTGTGCTGGAACGCGTCGGCATCACCCAGCAGTTGCCGGAGACGTTCGGAGCCGAGCGCGACGTTCTCGGTGACACGGTCGAGTGCATCGTTCGAGCGGGCCACTTCCACCGCGGCGGTCACGCCCGCATGGTCGAGCCCGGTGTCGGCGACGATCGTCCACGACGCGGGCTCCGACGGCGACACCGACACGGTGCCGCGCAGCAGGTGAGCGCCGGGTCGGCCCGTCACGAGGCCCGCCGGTGCCGCCGGGCGCCCCGCGATCATGTCGTCGACCGCGTCCGCATCGAGCAGCAGGTCGGCCCCGCCGAGACCGGTCGACCACACGACGGTCGCCGTCAGCGCCTCGACGGGCTCGGCCCGATCGGAGATCAGCGATTCGAGCGAGTACACCGCCAGCGATCCCCATGGCCCGGTCTCGGATCGTTTGTAGGCGTTGACGAGGTTCGACCGGATCTGCTCGGTCAACGCGTCGACGCCGGCGGGCACCACGTCGAGGAACCCGTCGAGCACCTCGTACTCGATCGGTTCGATTGCCGCTGATCCGTCGGGAGTGTCGTCGTGCCGCAGCTCGACCGTGCGTACCCAGCCGTAGGCGTCCGACGGCGCCCAGGTCGCCCGGAACGTCGAGCCCCACGAGGGGTGGCGTTCCTCGAACACGAGCCGATCGCCGAGCACGCTCTTGGCGATCGATCGGCGGCATCCGGCGGTCGGCACGCGGGCAAACGGCTGCCACAGCTCGCGCGCGCCATCGACGGTGCGGCCGACCAACGTGATCGGACCGGTGATTCCGGCGGCGCGATGGATCCGATCGTCGGTCTCGTACGGGAACAGCGCATGGTCGGCGTCGACCCGACCGGCCGTCAAGGCGCCGGTGCTCGACACGAACATCCAGAGGTCGGCGTCGGACACCACCGTCATCAGGAACGGTGCCATCTCCTCGACCCCGTCGATCCGGTAGTACTCGCCACCGTCGAGCGTCACGAGCCCGCCGGTGACGCCTCCCGGCAATCCGTCCTCGAATTCGTTGTCCGCTCCCGCTGTCACCAGTCTGCCTCCCTGCGCTCCGGCCGAGCCTAGGTGTCGAGGAGCGGTCACCGGCCGTTGGGTCGCCCGCTGTGGTGCGGCTCGGTTGACGACGAAGTGCTCTGGCCGGCGCCGGCACCGGGATCGACGATGGTGCCATGGGCCAGGGCAGTGTCGTGCTCGATCATGTGTCCAAGACGTACCGGCGCGGACCGTCCGAAGTGCATGCGCTGCGCGACGTGTCGATGCGGATCGATCCCGGCGAGTTCGTCGTGTTGCTCGGCCCGAGCGGATCCGGCAAGACGACGTTGTTGAACGTCCTCGGAACGATCGAGTCCCCGTCGTCCGGGACGGTGACCGTGTCGGGTGTCGACGTGTCCGACCGGCACGGCGCGGACCTGACCGACTACCGGCGCAACCAGGTGGGGTTCGTCTTCCAGTTCTTCAATCTCGTGCCGACCCTGACGGCAGCGGAGAACGTCGAGGTGATCGCCGAACTCGTCGGTCCCGATGCACATCGGCGAGCCGTTGTCGCCCTCGAGCGGGTCGGCCTCGGTGATCGTCTGGACCACTTTCCCGCCCAATTGTCGGGCGGTGAACAACAGCGGGTCGCCGTCGCCCGGGCGCTCGTCAAGGAGGCGCCGGTCCTCTTGACCGACGAGCCGACCGGCTCGCTCGATCTCGACAGTGGCAAGCAGGTCCTGGGACTCCTCCGTCGCGCGGCGAACGACGGTCACACGGTCGTGCTCGTGACACACAACTCGGCGATCGCGCGGATCGCCGACCGGATCATCGAACTCGGCGACGGTCAGGTGCGAGGTGACCGTCGCGTGGCCACTCCCACGCCCATCGAGGAGGTTTCGTGGTGAGTGTCCTGCGTCGCACGATCCCCCGTGATCTGCGTCGTCACCGCTGGCAGTACCTCGCGATCGGTGCCACGGTGGCGATCGGTGTCGCGCTGTTCGCGGCCTCGAACGATGCGTTCATGAACCTGGAGTCGAGTTACGCCCGCACGTACGAGCGGCTCGAGTTCGCCGACCTGACCGTCACGGGCGGCGATGTCACCGCCTTCGTCGACAGAGCCCAGGCCCTCGCCGGCGTCGACGCCGTTGCCGTACGCCGTCGCGCCGACGTGCCGATTCGGATCGGAGGTGACCACACACTGTTGGGTCGGATGATCGAGATCCCCGACAGCGGTCGCCCCACGATCAACCGGCTCGATCTGCTCGCGGGGGCCTCGCCGGTCGGTGCTTCCTCCGGCGTCGCGGTCGAGCGTCACCTCGCCGATCACTTCTCGCTCGAGCCGGGAGACGGGCTGGAGCTGTACGCGGGCGGGCGGTGGACGGCGTTCGACGTCGTCGGCGTGGCTGCGTCAGCCGAGTACATCTGGCCGGCACGGAGCCGCCAGGACGTCCTGACGTCGTCGGACGACTTCGGCGTGGTCTTCGCGACCAGCTCCGTGTTCGACGAGGTCGTCTCCGATCCCGACACGCAGGCGCTCGTGCGCTACCGCGCGTCGGCCGACGCGGTGGCACTCGATGCTCGACTCACGGCGACGGCCGACGAGCTCGGAGCGTCGAGCGTCGAGCCTCGAGCCGAGCAGGCCTCGAACGCGGCGCTCCAGGAGGACGTCTCCGGATTCGGCGAGCTGTCGTTCCTGTTCCCGGTGCTCTTCCTCGGATCCGCCGCGATGGCGACCTTCGTCCTGCAGGGCCGCCTCATCCGATCGCAGCGGGCGCAGATCGCCACGCTCCGGGCGAACGGTCTGAGTACGCGGACCGTCGTGGTCCACCATCTCGCCGAGGGTGCGGCCATCACCGGCGCGGCCGGTCTCGTCGGCGTCGCCGTCGGCGTGCCACTGGGACGGCTGGTCACCGGTGTCTACACCGACGCGATCTCGGTGCCCGACACCGTCACGAGGTTCCACGGGGGGACGGTGGTCATCGCGCTCGCGCTCGCCGTCGCCACCGGGCTGTTGGCGACCGCGGCGCCGACGTTCGCTGCGGCGAGGACGAGTCCCGGTGTCGCACTGCGCGGAGAGGTGCCGACGGGTCGAGGCGGGCGCAGTGTCGCCGAACGGTTGATTCCCCCGCTGCGCCGGCTGCCCGCCCGATGGCGGATGACGCTGCGCGGAATCGGACGGAACAAGCGTCGGGCCGCGACGACCGGTCTGGGCGTCGTGCTCGCTCTCACGCTCGTTCTCGCGTCGTGGGGGATGGTCGACACCGTCGACATCCTGCTGGAGCGACAGTTCGGTCAGATCCAACTCCAGGACGCGGAGCTCGTGTTGTCGCAACCGGCCGCATCGTCCGTCGCCGAGATCGAGCGGATCCCCGGTGTGGATCGGGTCGAACCGACGCTGGACCTCCCCGCCACCGTCCGCGTCGACGGCGCGAGTTACGCGACCGAGTTGATCGCGCTGCAACCGGACACCGAGATGCACCGCTTCGGCTCTGCCGGTCTCCCCGCGTCCGGGCTCGTCGCCGGTCGCTCGCTGGCATCGGAACTCGGCATCACGACCGGCGATGTCGTCGAGGTCGATCTCGGGCCCGGGGCGGGGACCTTCACCGCTCCCGTCGTGGCATTCGTCGACGAGCCACTCGGCACGCTCGTCTATGCCAGCCTGCCCACGGTCGAGTCGATCGTCGGCCCGGACGCGGTCGACTCGGTGCTGGTCACGTTCGACGCCGGCGTCGACCGCGCGGCGATGCGCGAGACCCTGAGTGCGACGCCGTCGGTGGTCGCCTACGTCGATGCTCGCGGCCTCTACGAGACCGCACGCGGGCTCCTCTCGCTGTTCTATGCGTTCGTCGCGGTGATGCTCATCTTCGGCGGGCTGATGGCGTTCGCCCTGCTGTTCAACACCGCCTCGGTCAACGCCGGCGAGCGGGCCCCGGAGCTCGCAGCGCTCGAACTCAACGGCACCAGCTCCGGGCAGGTCGCCCGGCTGCTCGCCGGCGAGACGATGTTGCTCACGGTGGTGTCGATCGTGCCCGGGCTGGTGATCGGCTACTGGGTGTCGGCGCAGTTCATGGACTCCTTCAGCAGCGACCTGTTCGACTTCGGCATGGAGATCCGGGCGAGCACGGTCGTGCTCTCGGCCGTCGCGATCCTCGCGGTCGCCGGCCTCGCCCAGCTGGCGACGGCGCGTTCGGTTCGGCGTCTCGACCTGGCGCGGATCGTGCGCGAACGATCGTCGTGACGGCGTCAGTTGCCGGCGTCGGTGAGCGTGCGATCGAAGTCGGAACGGATGGTGGCCACGATCGTGTCCAGATCCCATGTTGCGGAGATGGCACTGGTCCGCTCGAGCCACTCGGGGGGATGGTGCGCTCGGATGCGTTCGTCCTGTGCCCGCAGCGCAGCCGCGTCGGCGGGAAGTGCCGGCATGGCCAGGCTCGCCGCTGTCACCGACGCGTCGAGGCCGAACGCCAGCTCGTCGTCGCCGAGGTCGCCGGCCACCAGCGAGCACAGCCGGATGGTGGCCCACAGGTGCGACCGGTTCCCGGCTTTCCACAGGAGGTCGAGTTGGTCGAGCAGCAGCGGAACGGCGTCGATCGGCGAACTGACCCGCCGACGCAACGAGGCGAGCGACATCTGGACGAGTGCGGTGATCCAACCGTTGTGCACGTCGCGGGCGATCTCGAGCGCTGTTCCCAGCAGCGACTCGGCTCGTAGGGGATCCTCCTCCTCGATCGCCGAGCCGAGCGCCCACAGGGCATACGCCAGCGATGACGGGTTGCGCGACTGCCGCGCGAGCGTCAACGCACGCAGTGCACGCCGTTCAGCGGCTACGCGGTCGCCGAGCCACGTGCTCATCATCGACGTCTGCGTTGCCACGTTGACGTGGAAGTACAACTCCGGTCGCGAGCGCTGGTACTCCGCCTGCTCGGCGAAGACCTCCGGAGGCGCTGCACCGTCGCCGGAGTACACCGTGGCGTTGATCAGGGCGAGCCGTGCCGGAAGGTCGAACGCGAGGTCGAGCTCGCGTTCGAGACGCAACGCCCGTTTCGACCATTCGTACGCGTCATCGAGGTCGTCGCGTATCCAGGCGCCGAGTGCTGCAACCCCGATCGCAGGGGCGACGATCGCCTCGTGGTCGCGTCCTGTGAACGTCGCGACCACTCGTTCGGCCCACCGGAAGCACTCGTCCTTCGTGCGCATGAACCCGTACTCCCACATCGGCGCAGCGATGGCGACCGCCCGCGCCGCGTCGCCCACGGCGATGCAGCGTCCGAACGCGGTTCGGATGTTGCCGAAGTTGCGGCTGATCCGTCGGTCCCACAGCAGCTCGTCGGGGCCCCGGAGCCCGACCGATGCCTCGTCGACCAGCTCGACCATCACTTCGGTGAACCGATCTCTGGCTGCTTCGAGAAGTGCCGGGTCCGCACGTTCGCGGACGACGTCGGCGAGGTGGTGGAGCAGTCGCAGCTGGTCGGGCCCTCGGCCGCGTTCGACGTGGATCAGCGATCGTGTGATCAGGTCGTCCAACGCTGCGTTGGTGTCCCGACTCGTGCTGTCGGGCGCGCACACCGCGGCGAACGCTGCTCGGTCGAACGGGCCCGAGAAGACGGTCGCGGCCTCCAACATCGTGCGGTGGGTCGGATCGAGCCCGTCGATCGCCACGGCGAAGGCATCGGTCACCGATCGCATCGACACGTCGCCCTTCGACGGCTCGGGGAGCTCGCGCCGGCCGAGCATCTCGGCCAACTCCTCGATGGAGTAGGTGGACGTGTTCCCGGCGACGATCTCGATCGAGAGCGGCAACCGGTCGAGCCGTTCGCACAACGCCCGCAATGTCGGCGAATCGGTGGCAGCCCCGCCGCTCGACGCCGCCCGCTGGACGAACAACTCGACCGCATCGTCGGGGCTCAGTGGATCGAGTCGCCGGACGTACTCGCCCTCCACGTCGAGCGGCCGTTGGCTCGTGCACAACACCCGGACCGCCGGAGCCTGCTCGGGCACAGCGCCGAGCAGCCGGGCGATGGTCTCGACGCCATGTTCGACGTGTTCCAGGACCAGCAGGATGTCGTGCTCGGCGAACCACTCGACGAGACGCCGTTCCACGGACGCGCCCTGGCGTGGACCCACGCCGAGTGCCGTGGCGATGGCATCGAGCATCCGTTGGGGGCTCACCCCGGCCAGGTCGGTGTGCTGCACCCCGTGCGCATGTCGTGGCGCGAGCCGGTTGGCGGCGGCCGCAGCGACCTGGCTCGCCCCGATCCCGGGCGGCCCAACGATCGTGACCAGCCGACGCTCGCCGAGCAGCCTCACCACGTCGGCCACGTCGTCGTCGCGGCCGACCAGCCGGTGGGGTTGTTCGACCAGGCCGACCGGCCGGACGGTGCCGCGCAGCGGCGGGAACTCGCGGGGGAGGCCCGGTGCCACCACCTGGTGGACCTCGGCGGGTTGCACGATGTCGCGGAGACGGTGACGGCCCAGGGACTCGGTCGTCATTTCCTGGCCCAGTTCGTTCGCCAGTGCCTCGGCTGCAGCCGGCGACAACAGGATCTGGCCACCGTGACCGATCGAGTTCAGCCGTGAGCCGAAGTTCAGCGCCCAGCCGAAGGGCTCGCCGTCGCGGAGCACGACGTCGCCGACGTGCACGCACATCCTCACGGTGAGCCCGTCGACCGACGACCAATCGGTGTCGCCGATCTCCCGCTGGGCGCTCACGGCAGCGGCGAGGGCATCGGCCGGCTCCTCGAACGACGCGATCATGCCGTCGCCCGAGAAATGGAAGGCGGTTCCGGAATGGTCGCTCACGACACGATGCAGCAACGCATCATGGCGTTCGAGGACGTCGAACATCGTCTCGGGGAACTGCTCCCACCGCCGCGTGCTCGCCTCGATGTCGGTGAACAGGAACGCCAGTCTGCTCCTGTTCGCAGTTGACCCCACGGTGCAAACGTACTCGTTGGCCGTACGCCCGGCGTCGGGAGAATCAGTCGTCGAAGAGTTCGGGCGGAAAGCCGCCCGTGCTCACGGGGCTCCAGCGGGTCGGCTCGATCAGGATCATGCACTTGCCCTGGTCGACCATCGCCTGGCGGTACTCGTCCCAGTCGGGGTGTTCGCCGGAGATGCAGCGGTAGTACGCCTCGAAGGCGTCGGCCGCCTCGGGTAGGTCGAGGACGCGCGCCGAGCCGTCGATCTGCACCCAGGCATCGTTGAACTCCTCGCCCATCACCGCGACGGACACGAGCGGGTTGCGGCGGATGTTCTTGGCCTTCACCCGCGACGGGTAGGTGGAGATCGCGAGGTGACCGTCGGCGGTCATGCCCCCGGTGACCATGCTCAACTGTGGGCGTCCGTCGGAGCGTGTGGTCGCGAGCACCCACTTGTGCCGGCCCGCCACGAACTCCGCGAGGCCCGCCCGATCGACGGTGACGTTGCTCGAGCGGTAGGCGGCTCGTCGGTCGTCGCTCGGGATCTTCTTCATGTCGTCTCCTCCTCGGTTCGGGCGGTCGGCGATCGGTCGCGTCGCACATCGCGCCGCACGATGTTCGCAGCGACACCCAATCGCAGTTCATGGTGCCGAACACGGTGGCTCGGACGTTGCGAGGGTGCCTCCCCAGGGGCTCGAACCCTGAACCAATGGATTAAAAGTCCACTGCTCTACCATTGAGCTAGAGAGGCGGGACCGGCGCGATTCGCGGGAGAAGACCCCGTTGAACCGTCCGCGCCGGATTGCGGTTGACCATCGTAGGGCCGGCAAGCGAGCACGCCGACCCCGAAGAATCGGAGCGTGTGACCCTGGGGGTGCACGTGAGCGTTCGTTGTCGAACTGCAGGAGTGTCTGAGTCTCCGGATTGTCGTTGTCGTCGCATCGGAGTGTCCGAAGCGGCTCCGTGTCCGGCGGTGGGATGGCGTCGCATCGGTGACCCTCCAGCGCGGGGATTTCCTTGCGTGCGCAACTCTGTGACACCCCCTACGTACCGTTGGAGGCATGAACACCGAGCTCCTCGACGAGATCTTCGGCCGGGTCGACCGGTCGATCGATCAGGTCGCCGACGAGCTGATCGATGCCACCGACGACGAGCTCGACGAACGGATCCGCAGCCTCGAACTCCTGCGCCGACGGGTCGACGCCGAGCTGGCGGTGACCGTCGCGGCGGCGCAACGACGCCGGGTGTTCCTCGCCGACGGGCACCGCACGATGAAGGGCTACCTGCGTGCCACGTGCAACTCCTCGAACCCTGACATCGCTGCTCAACGCCGCCTCGCGGAGGCCACCGACCACGTACCGGGCCTCGCCGAGGCGCTTCATTGCGGCCGGATCGGCACGGCGCAAGCAGCGGCGATCGCTCGTGTGCATCGCAACCCGCGGGTGCGTGACCGCCTCGTCGAGTTCGCGGCCGATGCTGCTGGAGCTCGCCGAGCGGTACTGCTACGACGACTTCGTGATCGCACTGGGGCGCTTCGAGATGCTCGCCGACCCCGACGGCGCCCACCGCAACCGCGACGAACAGCTCGACCGGCGCAACGTCCACGTCACCACCGTCGGCGGTGAACTCCACCTCGACGCCACCGGCGGCGACCCGCTCGTCAACGACGAACTCCAAGCGATCTTCCGCCGGTTCTGCGAGCACGAGTTCCGCACCGACGCCGCCGCCCGCCGCGCCGAGCACGGCGACGACGCCTCCGGCAAGCCGCTCGCCCGCACTCACGGCCAGCGCAGCTACGACGCCTTCGTCGACATGTTGCGCCGAGCCAACGCCCACCTCGACACCGACACCAGCGCACCTGGTGCACCCACCCCGTTCGTCAACCTCGTGTGCGACCACCGCACCTGGGCGATGGTGCTCGCCGATGCCGGCCTCGCGCCCACCACCACCTGGTCGGGCGACCCGATCGATCCGTTCACCGGACTGCCGGCGCACGCCACCGGCGATCTCCTCGCCGACCTCGCCGCCGACCCCGACGCCTTCGCCCACATGCGCTGCGAGACCGCCAACGGCACGCCACTGCACCCGCACGACGTGCTGCGCGCCGCGCTCGCCGGCCACATCCGCCGCGTCGTCGTCGACGCACAGGGCGTCGTGATCGACATGGGCCGCAAGGCACGGCTCTTCACCGGCGCCGCCCGTGAGGCCGCCAAGCTGCTCGTTCGACGCTGCGACCACACCGGCTGCGACCTGCCGGAGGACTTCTGCGAGGTCGACCACGTCACCGAATGGGTCGACCACGGCACCACCGACCAGATCAACGCCGGCGTCGACTGCGGCCACCACAACCGCGAGAAACACCGCAAGAAGCTCACCAGACGCCGCAGCATCCACGGCCAGAGCTACACGATCCGCCCCGACGGCACCATCATCCTGCCCGTCGGCACCCGACCACCCACCTTCCCCGACGAAACCGACGACGCGAGACGATCCAGCCGCCACCGACGCCCGGGAAGCCATCGAAACCGCCGAACAGACACGAACCGCCCGTGCACGCCTGAACCGCCTCCGGCGAGCGGCATGAACCAGCAGCACGGCTGACGACGGGTGTGGCCGCGTGCCCCCAGGAACTCAGGCGGCGCGGCGACGTCGGCCCCATGCCAGGAGCAGACGGAGAACGTTCGTGTCGACCTCGAGGAGTTCATCTCGGCCTGATCGCCTCCTGCGCCCGGAACGGAAGCCGCAGCGGGCTGATGGGCACGAACTGCGTACACTTTTCCTGGGGACATGATGGAGACCGCCGCACACCAGCCCGAGTCCGATGCCGCCGATCTGCTGATCGACGGGCGGACGGCACGTCGCAACCGGAACAAGGATGCAGTGCTCGATGCGATGATCTCGCTCACCAACGAGACTGCCGACGAGCCCCCGATCGAGTTGATCGCCGAACGCGCCGGGGTGTCCTACCGATCGGTCTACCGGTACTTCGACGACCGTACCGATCTGATGCTGTCCGCCATCGGCCGGGTGATGGGCGAGGTGTGGCGGATCTTCGATGTCGAGGAGATCGGCGAGGGATCCCTCGACGAGCGCATCGCCAACTTCATCTCGTCACGGCTCGGCGCATATCGCGAGCTGGCACCGCTGACCCGCCTGGTCGTGCGGCGCAGCGCCACCGAACCGCTCGTGCTCGAAGCGTTCGACAACGTCCGGAGCTACCTGCGCAGTCAACTCGAAGCGCAGTTCGCTCCGGAGTTCGGTCAGATCGACGAGTCGGAGCGCGGCCTGGTCGTCGCTGCGATCGATGTGATGTTCCAGTTCGAGGCACTCGAGTTCCTGACTCGCCGCGACGGCATGACCGAGGAGGGGCTCGAACGGGTGCTCGCGCGCCATGTGCGTGCGCACCTCGCGGCAGCACACGTCGCGGGCGTCACGAACTGAAATCGCCCGGGCCGACGACGCTGTCGTTGCGTTCGATGGCGACCACGATCCGCTCGGCGACCACGTCGGGGGTGAGCCCCAGTGGCATCTTCGGTGCCGTGCCCTCCAGTGGCCGTGTGGCCAGGCCGGTCTCGGTGTGGGGTGGGCGGGCATCGATCACGTGCACCCTCGAGCGGCGGAACTCTCGCCGGATCGATTCCATCGCAGCGGCGACGGCGGCCTTCGACGCCGAGTAGGCGGCCATGCCGGGCATCGGGGTCTCGGCGACGACCCCGGAGATGCTCACGAAGAATCCCTGGGTCTCCTGCAGAGCGGGCGCCACCCGTTTCGCGAGCCACATCGGGCCGAGCGTGTTGGTCAGGAACAGCTCCTCCATCACGACGTCATCGGTGTCGACCAGGTTGCCGAAGGCGACGATGCCGGCGGCGACGATCACGCCGTCGAGACGGCCGTGGACCCTTCGACAGTGCTCGACCAGTGCTGCACCAGCGGTGCTGTCGCGGAGGTCGAGCGTCATGTCGGCAGGTTTCGAGTGCCCCACCCGCACGACGGTCGCGCCGTGTTGCTCGAGCACGTCGACGAGCGCTCCGCCGAGGCCGCCGGTCGAACCGACGACGGCGACGACGCGCTTCTGGAGATCGCGGTCAGGCATCGGTCGCGCTCAGATCCCGAACGATGCGCTCGACACCGCGGCGATCGATTCGTCGTCGCCGGTGATCTCGACGCGGCTGTGGCCCTGGCGGCCGAAGGCGAACAGCACCAGCTCCCCGACGGCGCCGCGGACGGTCACCGACGGCTCGGCCTCCTTGGCCGTGACCGGACTGGAGCCGTCGGTGGGTTCGAAGGTGATGCCGACCGGCGACGACTTGACGAGGCGCTTGGCCATCTTGGCCAACATCGCGTGCAGGGCCTCGGTGAGGTCGGCGTCGAGGTCGCGTGGCTCCCAGGTGTCACCGGCGCGTCGGACATCCTCGTGGTGCACGAAGAACTCGATCGTGTTCGCCGCCTTGTCGATCGCCCCGATCCGGGTCGGCGACCACACGGGCGGCCCCGAGCGGACCGTTTCGATCAGCTCGGTCCACTCGGTTTCAGCAACGCCGGCCTGCACGTTGTCGAGGTAGCCGGCAGCCTTCGAGAACACGATGCCGATCGCGGCGTCCGGGCGGCGCTCACGCACCACGAGATGGGCCGCAAGATCGCGGGTGGTCCAGTCGCCGCAGAGCGTCGGTGCGTCCGGGCCGACCTCGACGAACAGGTCGCACAGCGCCGATCGTTCTCGTTGAGCGGGGTACGTGTCGCTGGCCATGGCCGCACCGTACCGACGCCGGGCCGGGTGTGGGACACCAGGCGTGACATCGGTGGTCAGGCGGTGGCGTAGGCCGTGTTCAGCGAGCGACCGATCTCCTCGAGTTGATCGGGACGGAAGGTCGGCACGATCGCATGCGTCACGCCGATCGCCGCGAGCTGCTCGATTCGCTCGTCGAGCTTCGGTCCGGGAGGGGCACCCGCCCCGGCGATCATCTCGATCGCATCGGGATCGCGGCCGTGGTCTTCCGCGGTCTGGCGCACCAGGGTGATCAGCTCGCCGATCTCGGTGGTGGAGGCGCTGCCGGGGAAGAAGCCGTCGCCGAGGCGACCCGCACGACGGGCCGCCGTCTTGCTGTGGCCGCCGACGATCACCGGGATGGTGCCGTTCACCGGGCGCGGCAGGCTGATGCAGTTCTCGAAGGCGAAGTAGTCACCGTCGAACGTGGTCTTGCCGCCCGACCACAGCGCCCGCATCACCGCGATGTACTCGTCGAGACGCTTGCCCCGGTCGTCGAACGAAGCGTTGAGCGCCGCGAACTCCTCCGCCAGCCACCCCGCACCGACGCCGAGGACCATCCGTCCGCCCGACAGATGGTCGAGCGTCGCCAACTCCTTCGCCGTGATCACCGGGTTGCGCTGCGGAACGATCAGGATCCCGGTCGCCAGCTTGATGCGGGTGGTCTTCGCCGCCACCCACGTCAACCAGATCAGCGGATCGGGCAGGTCGAACTCCTCGGCGCCGCCGGCCATCTTGCCGCTCGGGTCGTACGGGTACTTCGACTCGTAGCCCGAGGGCACGACGACGTGCTCGACGGTCCAGATGGCCTCGAACCCGCCGGCCTCGGCCGCTTCGGCGACCGCGGTCGCTCCCTCCGGCGACGACCCGTGGCCGGTGTTGGCGAACATGATTCCGAACTTCATGGTGGTGACCATACGGTGCGCCCGGCGCGAGACTCGGACCATGACGTACGAGCATCTGCTGGTCGACCGTGACGGCGACATCACGACGATCACCCTCAACCGACCCGAGAAACGCAACGCCCTCGCGCTCGACGTGATGATCGAGCTGACCGAGACGCTGCAAGAGGTCGGTGCCACCGACACCCTCGGCGTCGTGCTCGCCGCGAACGGGCCGGTGTTCTCCGCCGGTCACAACTTCGGCGACATGGTGGGAGCGAGCCTCGACGACGCCCAGCGGCTGTTCGAGGTGTGTACCGACATGATGGACTCCGTGCAGGGGATCCCCCAGCCGGTGATCGCTCGCGTGCACGCGCTGGCCACGGCGGCGGGCTGCCAGCTGGTGGCGACGTGCGACCTGGCGATCGCCGCGGAGTCGGCGGCGTTCGCGATCCCCGGCGGCAAGGGTGGGCTGTTCTGTCACACGCCGCTCGTGGCGGTCGCTCGCAACATCGGACGCAAGCGGGCGCTCGAGATGGCGCTCACCGGTGACCCGATCGACGCGGCGACGGCCGCTGACTGGGGCCTGGTCAACCGAGTGGTCCCCGACGATCAACTCGACACGGCGGTGGCCGACCTGATCGGACGCGCCACCCGTGGCAGTGCCCTGTCGAAGTCGCTGGGCAAGCGCTCCTTCTACGCCCAGGTCGGCCTCGATCAGCCCGACGCCTACGAGGTGGCGATCGATGCGATGGCCAACGCGGCGATGATCCCCGACGCCCAGGAGGGCTTCGCCGCCTTCCTCGAGAAGCGCCACCCCAACTTCACCCAACACCCCTGACGATCACCTCAGGGGTCAGACCCGCGAGGTGATCGCCCGATGTGCTCGTCAGGCGGCAACGAGGCCGGCGGCGCGGATGCGGGCGACGGCACGGTCGCGGTGGTTGCGGACCGTCCTCGGGGTCACGTTGCGTTCGCGGGCGACCGTGCTGGGCGAGTCCGAGCGAGCGAGGTGGCGCAGCAACTCGATGTCGTGCGGCGGCAACCCGGCGCAGCGGGCGTCACGAACCACAGCGGCGAGTTCCTCGAAGGCGCTCGTCGGTCCGTCCTCGCTCGCCAACGCGACGAAGACCCGATCGGGCTGTGCGATCTCGGATGTCGACCGCCGCCGGATCGGTCGACGGAAGGCCTGGAACACCGCGTCGGAGAGCAGTGAGGCTGCAACGTGGCACCGACGACGGTCGGTGTCGTAGGAGTGGATGGCGAGCCAGGCTGCCGGCACCACCAACTCGACCGGATCGATCGAGTCGTGGAAGCCCCGGTACCGCAGCGACCGGCTGATCAGCCCCGGCAGCAATCGCTGGATCACGATCCGGCCGGCCAGCTCGTCGGATCGCGCCAGGTCGACGAGTCGGAGCAGGATCACGTCGCCCACTCCAGCAGGCGTCGCGCCGCGTTGCGTGGCGCTCACGATGTCGTCGAGATCGGTGGACGACGCGACGATCGTCGAGAGGGGGTGGCCCGGGAGGTCCGTGCCCCACGAGCGCGCCTGGTCGAGCGAGCGGCGTGCCGTTCGCAGACGGCGCCACTCGGCATCGAGCCGGTGGGAGAAGCGCATGGTGGACGGCGATCGAGATGGTGGTGTGCACGTGGTCATGGCGCCGACGATGACGATCTGCCCTCTCCGACGGTCTCACCGCACCGGATCGTCTGCCGGGTCCGGCCCCGGTGAGGTCGTCGATCGCGTGGCTCGCACGTCTCACAGCACCAGGTCACGGCACATTTTCGACTCGACCCCTGCCACGCTTCCCTCGAAGACGACCAGGCGCCCACTGCCGTGTGTGAGCACGATTTCGACCGCATCCACCGAGCCGATCGCCGTGTGCGACGTCACCATCGACGGCCGGCGAGCGCGTCTCCGGCCGGGCGGCCCGACCGACACGATCGCCGATCTCGCACGGGCACTGGGCGCGATCCCCGGTGCGATGCGCATCGACGGCGCCGTCGAGGCGGGCTCGTGTCGGCTCGCCGACAGCGCCCTCCGCGTCGGCTCGGCCATCGCGACCGATCCGGCCCCTGAGCAGGCCGCCACCGTGAACGGTGCGAGGACCTGTTCGAGGACCGTTGGAAGGACGAGATCGGCGGGCGCCACGGCGGTCGTGGAACTGGCCGTGGTGGCCGGGCCGAGCTGCACGGTGTGGCGGCCGCTGCCGCCCGGGCGACATGCGGTCGGCCGAGCGGCGTCGGCCGACATCCGCCTCGACGACGACTCGGTCGAACTGCACCATGGGGTTCTCGACGTCGACGACATCGGTTCGATGGTGTTCATCCAGCTCACCGGACGCGTGCCCGTGCGCATCGGTGGCCAGCCGTGCGATCGCACGCAGCGGGTGGTGCCAGGCGACTCGCTGCTGATCGGAGCCAGCCGGATCGACGTCCGTGCCGTCGGCGACCAGGCTGACCAGGCTGGGCGAACGTCGCCGGTCGGGGGATCGGCGGGAGCGTCGTCGCTGCGGATCGCGACCCGTGGCGACGGATCGTCCGACGCGGACCGATCGCCGCGACCACGGTGAGCGTGCCCGACCTCGACGTGCCGGACCCGCTCGTCGAGCACCGGGCGCCACCGCTCGTCGGACTCGTCGGAGCGGGCGTCGCTGCCGTCGGTGCCGGTCTGCTCGCTGCGGTGCTCGGCCAACCGATGTTCGCGCTCTTCGCTGCCGTCGGCGCCGTCGCCACGTTCGCGACCTGGGCGGTCGGGGCGGGTGCGGCTCGCCGTCGTCGGAGACGGGCGGTGCGGGTCCGGTGCGAGCAGACCGCTCGATTCGTCGAGCAGCTCGGCACCGTTCACGCCGCCAACGACGAGCAGCACCGCACCGAGCACCGCGGCGTGGTGGAAGCGCTCGAGGTCGTTGCCGCCGACGAGGCTCGGACGTGGGAGCGGCGGGTGTCGCCCGAGGATCCTCTGCGGGTGTCGATCGGTCGTGGATCGTGGCATCGGTCGGTCCCACTGTCGGACGACGACCGCCGTACCCTCGACGCCGACCTGCTCGTGGCGGTCGACGAGAGTGAACGCCTCGACGACGTGGCGATCCCGTTCGCGCTCACGCCGTCCACGATCGTTGCACTCCGCGGCGATCTCGACGTCGCCACCGCATCGGCTCGTGCGATCGTCGTCCAGCTCGCGGCGACGTACGGACCCGCCGACTGGCAACTCGTCGTCGTCAGCGACCGTCGACGGGAGTGGGAGTGGACCACCTGGCTGCCACACTCGGCGACTGGCCGATCGGCGACCGTCGTGGCACCCGACGCCCCGTTGCTCGGTGACCTCGCCGATGCCGCCACCCGGCCGACCGTGCTGATCACCGATGTGCCGGCAGCCCTCGCTGTCCGCACCGGCCCGCTGCGGCGCTTCCTGGACACGACCGCCGCCGCCTGCATCGTGGTGACGCCACGCGACTCGACCGTGCCGGCGATCTGCGGCCGAGTGCTCGAACTCGGATCGTGCGGACGCGCCGAGTGGAGACACCACGAACACCTCGGCGAGTCAGCACTGCACCTCACCGGGATCAGCCGCGCCACCGCGCTTGCCGCCGCTCGTCGACTCGCACCGCTGATCGACCCGGAGGCCCCCGATCTCGAGACGGCCGGTTGCCCCCTCGACCTCACGCTCGGTCAACTGACCGGGCCGCTCGACTCGGCGACGATCGCCGGCTGCTGGGCCACCGCTGGAACCGATCCGGCGCTGGTGGCGCCGATCGGCCGATCGGCCGATGGCGTCGTCGAGCTCGATCTCGTACGCGACGGCCCGCACGGCCTCCTGGCGGGCACCACGGGCGCCGGCAAGAGCGAGCTGCTGCGGACGCTCGTGGTGTCGCTCGCCACCCGCATCGGCCCCGACCACCTGTCGTTCGTCCTGGTCGACTTCAAGGGCGGTTCGACGTTCGACACGTGCGTGCAGCTTCCCCACGTCGTCGGCGTGGTCACCGATCTCGACGACGGGTTGGCCGAACGAGCGCTCGTGAGCCTCGACGCGGAGATCCGCCGTCGGGAGCGGTTGTTGCGTGCCGCCGGGGTCGGTGACCTCACCGGATACCGATGTGCGGACGCACGAGAACCACTGCCCCGACTGGTGGTGGTCGTCGACGAGTTCGCGGCGTTGGCGAAGGAGCTGCCCGACTTCCTCACGGCGCTCGTCGGGATCGCACAGCGCGGCCGCAGCCTCGGCATCCACCTCCTGCTCGCCACCCAACGCCCCGCAGGGGTGGTCACCGACGAGATCCGCGCGAACACCAGCCTCCGCGTGGCGCTGCGGCTCCACGATCGCGCCGATGCGGTCGATGTCGTCGGCGACGCGCTGCCGGCGAGCTTCCCGCGCGGCATTCCCGGTCGGGCGGCGCTGCGCCTCGGGCCCGACGAACTGGTGGTGTTCCAGACCGCCTCGTGCTCCGGGCCGGCCCGGCTCGGGCCGCGGCGTCTCACGATCGACTGGCTCGACGACGTCGGGTCCGGCGACGACGCGCGAGCGCCCCGACCGTCGGAGCTGTCGATGCTCGTCGAGGCGGTCGGTGACGCCGCGCTCCGGGCGGGGACGCTGGCACCGCACCGGCCCTGGCTCGATCCCCTGCCGCGGGTGCTGCACCGCGCCGATCTCTGCGACCGGACGGCGATCGGCTCGATCGACGATCCGGCCGCCCAGACGCGCCGGCCCCTGCGCTGGGACGCCACGAACCACCTGGTGCTCGTCGGGTCGCTCGGCTCCGGCACGACGTCCGCGGCGATCGCCGCGGTGGCCTCGCTCGTCAGGTCGACGCCACCTGGTGACCGGCACGTGTACGTGCTCGACGGAGCGGGCGATGCTGCGCTCGACGCGTTCGCGGAGCTCGATCACTGCGGTGGCGTCGTGCGCGTCACCGAGGTGGAGCGGACCGATCGTCTCCTGCGACGCCTGGCGGACGAGATCGATCAGCGGGCGCTCACCGGTCGCCGGGCGCCCGGGATCGTGCTGGTCGTCGACGCGCTGGCCGCCGTGCGCGCGGCGTTGGCGGCGATCGAGCGCGCCGACTCGGCGGCTCGCCTCGACCGTGTGCTCCGGGAGGGGCCGGTGGTGGGGATCGTCGTGTGCGCGACCACCGATGGCGCGTCGGCCGGCACGGTGGCGGCTGTCGCCGGCGAGCGCTGGGTGTTCCACCTCGACGATCCTTCGACTGCACGAGCGGTCGGAGTACGCGTCGAACCCGCTCCTGCCGTGCCCGGGCGCCTCGTTCTGGTCGACGCCCAACTGGCGGCGCAGGTCGTGTTCGACCCCGACGTCCTGTGCGAGCTTCGGCATCACGAGGCGGCGGGGTCACGAGGGGGTGGACCCGATCCGATCGCCACGCTGCCCGACGTGGTCGACCCGACCGAGCTCGGCCCGGCGTCGCCGGTTCCCGGTGCGACCTCGATCGTCGTCGGACTCGACGCGCTCGGGCTCGATCCCGCCGTCCTGGAGATCCCGACGGGTGACCACGTGCTGATCGCCGGCGCCGCCCGCACCGGCGCGTCGACGGCGCTGCGTCAGGTCGCCGCCTCGTGGCAGGACGCGCACCCCGATGGCGCCGTCGTCGTTGTCGACCGCGCCGTCGCCATCGTCGACGCGCTGTCGGGTGTGACCGCGGGTGGTGTCGATGATGCCCCGGTCCTGGTCGTGGTCGACGATGCCGACCGCGTCGACGATCCCACCGGTGAGCTGGCGGCGATCGCAGCTGGCCGTCGGCCCGGTGTCACCCTCGCCGCGGCGGCGAGGCTCGAAGCGGTGCGCGTCGCATACGGCCACTGGTTGCGCGACGTGGCGCGGAGTCGATGCGGGTTGATCCTCACCTCGACGGGCGAGGTCGACGGCGAGCTGCTCGGCGCGACGCTGCCGCGCCGGACGATCATCGCCCCTCGTCCCGGCCTCGCCTGGCTGATCGATCGACACGGTCACCGGCTCGTCCAGGTCGCTGCCAGAATGCCGTCATGACTCGTATCGTCACCGTCGCCGGCGCCCAGCTGGGCCCGGTTCAGCTCGCCGACGACCGGGCGTCGGTTGTCGAGCGGATGATCGTGCTCCTGCAGGAGGCGGCCAGCCAGGGGGCTGACCTCGTCGTGTTCCCCGAGCTCGCGCTCACCACGTTCTTCCCGCGTTGGTTCGTCGACGACATCTCGACCACCGATCACTTCTACGAACGGTCGATGCCGAACGAGGCGACGCAGCCGCTGTTCGACGAGGCGAAGCAGCTCGAGATCGGTTTCTGCCTCGGCTACGCACTGCTCGAGGACGCGCCGGACGGCACGCAGCACCGGTGGAACGTCCAGACGCTGGTGGAGCGCGACGGCACGATCGTCGGCACGTTCAAGAAGGTCCACATCCCCGGGCATGCGGGCAACGAGCCCGATCGTCCGTTCCAGCACGCCGAGCGCTACTACTTCGAGCCGTCGCCCGACGGATTCGGGGTGTGGGACGCGTTCGGCGGGCGCGTCGGGATGATGATCTGCAACGACCGGCGCTGGCCCGAGAGCTACCGGTTGATGGGACTCCAGGGCGTCGAGTTGATCCTGTGCGGCTACAACACGCCGTTGCACTACGCCCCCGATCCGAGCCAGGACCCGCTGCAGGGGTTCCACAACCAGCTCGTGATGTCGTCGGGCGCGTACCAGAACGGCACGTTCGTCGTCGGCGTCGCGAAGGGCGGCGTGGAGGAGGGGGTCGACTCGCTCGCGGAGTCGTCGATCTTCGCCCCGTCCGGTGAGCTGCTCGCCAGGGCGGCCACCAACGGCGACGAGCTGATCGTCGCCGAGTGCGACCTCGACTGGTGCGCGCAGTACACGGGCACGTTGTTCGACTTCGAGAAGTACCGCCGCCCGGAGCTGTACGGGGCGATCGCGGAACTGCATCGCTGACCTGCGGAGCGCGGGATCGGCGGACGAAATCGCTTCACTTCGCTGTCGATCTGTGTGACGATCGAGGGGTGGAGTCCACGCCGATCTCCGAGCCCGATCTGCCGATCGAAGTCGAGGAACCGCGGTCGCGAACCCGGATCTGGGCGGGGATCGCGATCGGGGCGGCCGCGTTGCTGATCGCGGGCACCGTCGTGGTCCTCAACGGATCCGACGAGCCGGACACGATCGCAACCGCAGAGGTCACGGTGCCCGACACCGTCGAGCCCACCCCGGCGACGACCGAACCCGATGCCACGGCCGCCGAAACCCCCGCCGCCGAAACCCCGGCTGACCGAGGTCACCGGTGCGCAGGTGACCGTGCTCGATCGGTCGGCGGTGCCAGGCACGGTCGCTGGCGACGGCGGGTCACCGGAATACGCCGAATGGGTCGTGCCGTGGCGCGACGGGTTCCTCGCCGCCTCGACGGTGTTCCAGCCTCAGCCGTTGCCGGCGGAGTTGCCGGAGGAGGTGATCGCCCTCTTCCCGCAGGAGGTGATCGACCTCTTCGGCGGCGAACTGCCACCGACGATCACGGAGGCCACGCAGATGTTGTCGGAGGCCGGGCTGCTCGACGAGGTGACCGACGTCCTGAGCAACAACCCGGAGGCATCGGAGGCGATCTACGGCGTCCCGGTCACCGACCCGCCGACCGTGGAGGCCCGGTTCACCACCGACGGCATCGAATGGGAACCGATCGACCTGACGCTTCCGGCAGACGCCGGCTACCTGACCAACGTCGCCACGGTCGACGATCGTCTCGTCGTCGCCTTCCAGCCGCGCAGCGCCGATGGGTTCACGAACGAGTCGGGCAGCTTCACCGTGGCGAGCACCACCGACCTCTCGAACTGGACGACGCAGGAGGTGACGGTGCCCGGGCCGGCCATCGAACTCCCCGTCGGCATCAGCCGGATCGTCAACGCGCAAGGGCTCGTTGTCAACGAGCACGGGTGGGCGCTCACCGTGTTCGAATCGGTCAACCCCGACCCGATCACGTTGTTGAGCGAGGCGGGGCTCGCCGGCCCGGATCTCTCGTTCGACGGCGGGTACGGCTCGAGCTTCGACGACACCGGCATCGACGTGCAGATCGACACGGGCGGCACGGTGACGACCACCCGCTACACCTGGGAAGAACTCGGTGTCGGCCCGGAGGTCGTCGCCTACCTCGACGAGGGTGGTTACACCTCGACGGTGTGGGCGTCGGCCTGGGACGGCCAGGCGGCACCGTCGGAGACCTCCCCCCGTGTCGGTCAGCTGCTCGCGACCTCCGCTGGGTTCGTGCAGTGGGGCGACGGAATCGGTTTCTCGCCGGACGGACGGGTCTGGACGGATCGCCCACTGCCCGACCCCGACGCGTACGCGAGTGGAGCATTCGCGTTCGACGGCGGCGTCATCGTGCTGGCGACCGGCGCCGAAGGCACCCTCGACCTCTACCGGCTCGACGCCACCGGCGACGCCGCTGAACTCCTCGAGGTGCCGGGGCTGCCCGCCGCCGGGAGCGGTGGCTTCAGCGGCCCCGCGTCGTCCGGCTCGGCGATCGTGATCGATGCCGCTGTGCAGTCGGTACCCATGGAACCGTTGATCGTCGAGGTCGACGGGTATCGCTTGACGATCCGCCAGCCGTCCGGCATCTTCGAGCTGAGCGATGCAGTGACCGGCGAGGTGATCGTGACGGAGAACCTCGGCCGGTTCGGAGCAGAGGATCCGTCGAGTTTCGAGTTCGGCATCGACGGTGTGACCGTCACCGACCCGGAGACCGGCGAGGTGATCGTGCTGATCCCCGCCGACGCGCTGAACGCTGCGCAGGAGGAGTTGTACGGCCGCTTCGAGGGGGCCGAGTACACGCCGGACCTGTGGTTGCTGGCGTCGGTCGACGGGGAACGGTTCCTCGTCGACGACGTCGACGACAGCAACAGCTTCGACGGGCCGATCGTCGCGGTGACCAACGGTGCACGTGTCCTCGTGCAGATCGGCAACCGCTGGGCCACCTACGACCTGTCTTGAGGCCGGTCAGGTCGATCAGGTTCGACCTACGCTGACGCCGTGACCGTCGCATTCGAGGAAGCACTGGGCCGCGTCCGCGAGGGCGGTGGCCGCCTGACCCGGGCGCGTCGGGTGCTGCTCGAGGATCTGTACGACCTGGGCGGGCGGATCACAGCGGAGGAGCTGGCGGAACGACACGACGACATCGACCTCGCGACGGTGTACCGGTCGCTCTCGCACTTCGAGGAGGTCGGCGTGATCGAACACGTCCACCTCGGCCACGGCCCCGCCTCCTACCGCTGGGCCGGCGCTCGCACGATCGCCGCGGTGTGCGAGGGGTGCGGCGCCGTGATCGATCTCCCTGCCGAGGAACTCGACGGCCTGGCTGCGCGCCTCGACAACGAGTACCACCTGCGGCTCTCCCTCGGCCACTTCGCGCTGTCGGTCCGCTGCCCCGCCTGCCCCTAGCGTTACGCCAGGGGTCAGACCCCCGGCGTAACAGCCCGTTCACGGACGTCGCCTTTCGTCCGGGCCGATGCTTTGACAAACTGTAAACGTGACCGAACTCGCTGACGCGCCCGCAGCTCTCGACGACGACGCTCGCGTGTCGTTCGTGGTCAACGGAACGCCCGTCACCGTTCGACGCTCGCACCCGCATCTGCTCGCTGCACTGCGCGAGGAACTCGACATCACCTCACCCGAAGGACGGATGCTCGCCGTCGGGTCAGTGCGGCTGCTGCACCGTGTTCGTCGACGGCAAGGCGATCGTCGCCTGCCAGTGCGACATGGACAAGGTCGAGGGCTCGTCGGTCGTCACGCTCGAAGGCGTCGACGACGCGGAGCGTCAGGCGTTCGCCGACGCCTTCGCCGCCTGCGGTGGATTGCAGTGCGGATTCTGCATCCCGGGCATCGTGATGCGGGCCAAGGCGCAGATCGACAAGAAGGGCGCCGACCTCACCCGGGACAAGATGGCCCCGCACCTCGGCGCGCACCTCTGTCGATGCACCGGGTACGTCAAGGTGCTCGACGCGATCGAGGCCGTCGCGCAGGGCACCGTGTGCACGCCGGCACTGTCCGACACGGTCGGAGGCGGGGGAGCGAAGTACGAAGCTGCGTCGCTCACGCTCGGCGACCGTGGCTACGTCGACGACATCCGCGTTCCCGGCATGCTCCACGCCGCGCTCCACCTGACCGACCACGCCCGCGCCGACATCGTGTCGATCGATGCGTCCGCCGCGTTGGCGGCGCCCGGTGTCGAGGCGGTGTTCACTGCGGATGACCTGCCCGGTGAGTTGCGCGTCGGCATCATCCACAAGGACTGGCCCGTGATGATCCCCGTCGGGGGTCGCACCTCGTACGCGGGCGACGTGCTCGCCGTGGTGGTCGCCGACACGCGCGACCATGCTCGTGCTGCTGCGCAGCTCGTCGAGGTGACCTACACGGTCCATACGCCGAACACCGATGCCCGCGCCGCCCTGTCCGACAACGCGCCGCTGTCGGTGTGGGGCACCGATACCAACGTGCTGTCGACGAGCGCCTACACGCGCGGGGTCGACTTCGACGAGGCGTTCGCCGCGAGCGCATTCACCGTCCACGAGACGTTCCAGACGCAACGCGTCGAGCATGCGTTCCTCGAACCCGAGTCGACCCTGGCCGTGCCCAGCGGCGACGGCGGCAACCGCACGTTGCACGTGTATTCCGGCGGGCAGGGCGTGTGGGACGACCGCAACGACATCGCCGCCGTGCTCGACGTCGATCCGTCGCGGGTCACCGTCGAGCTGGTGTCCAACGGTGGCGCCTTCGGCGGCAAGGAGGACATGAGCAATCAGGCGCACGCCGCGCTCGCCGCCTGGAAGCTCGGACGTCCGGTCAAGTGCACCTTGTCGCGTGAGGAGAGCTTCCGGATGCACGCCAAGCGGCATCCGATCGAGCTGGAGTACTGGGCGGGCTGCGACGCCGAGGGCAACGTGACCGCACTGAAGGTTCGTGGTCTCGGTGACTCCGGTGCGTACGCGAGCGTCGGGATGAAGGTGCTCGAGCGGGCCGCCGGTCATGCGTGCGGGCCGTACCGGTGGCCGTCGATCGACATCGAGACGATCGCCGTGCGGACGAACAACCTCGTCTGTGGTGCGTTTCGTGGGTTCGGCGCCAACCAGGCGCAGTTCGCGATGGAGGGTGTGCTCGACCGGCTCGCCGAACAGGTCGGCATCTCCGGCTGGGAGATCCGCAAACGCAACGTGATCAAGCCGGGGGAGGAGTGGGGGCCCGGCCAGATCATGGACGACGGCGCCGGCGGCGCCGAGGCGTGCCTCGACCAGATCAAGGAGTCGTACGACGCAGCGATCGCGGCGGGCAAGGCGGTCGGCCTCGGGCTGGGGTTGAAGAACTCGGGGCTCGGCAACGGCTTCCGTGAGGTGTCGAAGGCCGTGATCCGGTTCCTGCCCCCGGAGGGTGACGCGCCGGGACGCATCGAGGTGCGGCACGGCTGGACCGAGATGGGCCAGGGTGTCCACACCGTTGCGCTGCAGGTCGCGGCGCAGGAGTTGGGCGTCGATCCGAATCGGATCGACGTGATCGTCGAGACGACGCGCGAGCTCGGTTTCGGCCAGACCACGGGGTCACGGGGCACCCTGATGGCGGCCGGGTCGGTGAGCGACGCTGCCGCGGCCGCGCTGGCCGGTGGCTGCGAAGTCGATGTCGACTACGAGGGGGAGTACGTCGTCGACTGGACCCAGAAGCTCGGGGACCCGTCGGTGAAGAACCCGACGATCCACTCGGTGTTCAGCTTCGCCGCCCAGCTGGTGATCGCCGACCCCGAGACCGGCGACATCGAGAAGGTCGTCGCCGTCCACGACGTCGGCCGGGCGGTCAACCCGACGCTGGTCGAGGGCCAGGTGGAGGGCAGCGTGCACATGGGCCTCGGCTACGCGCTCACCGAGGAGTTCCCGACCGACCCCGAGACCGGCTTCCCGACCAACATGACGCTGCGATCGCTCGGGATCCTGCGCGCCAAGGACGTGCCCGAGATCGAGGTGCAGCTCGTCGAGGTGCCCCAGCCGCGATCGCCGTTCGGCATCAAGGGTGTCGGCGAGATCGGCCTGGTGCCGACCGCGCCGGCGGTCGCCGGGGCGCTCCACGCCGTCGACGGCGAGTGGCGCACGACCCTCCCGATGCGCCGCGCCCAGCCCTGAGCCGCGAACGCCCGCCGCGCCCCCGGAGTCGTTTGCGTGCGGATTTCGGTGGGACGGGTCACCCGAATCTGCGCGCAAACGACTGTGGTGGGGGTCGGGGTCAGTCGGTGGTGGTGTCGGGGCGGGCGAGGATCTCGTAGAGCTTGCGCTTGGTGTCCTCGAGCACGGCGGTTGCTGCGGTGCGCTGGTCGGCGGAGCCGAAGCGGGCCACCTGGCGTACCTGGCCACCGAGCTCCGACATCAGACGGCGCAGTTCGCCACGTCCGCCGGTGCCGGACTGGTTCCACGGAAGGTCGGCGTCGTCGCCCTGTGCCTCGCGGATCTCGGCGAGTTGCTGGCGACCGCGGTCGGTGAGGGAGAACTGGCGCTTGCCGTCGACCTCGGCCGAGGTGAGCACGCCGCGGTCCTCCAGGCGATCGAGCGTCGGATAGATCGATCCCGGGCTCGGCCGCCAACGACCGTCGCTGCGCGTCTCGAGCTCGGTGATGATCTCGTAGCCGTGCATCGGTCGCTCGTCGAGCAACGTGAAGATCGCGAGCGGGACGGCGCCCCGGCGGGCCCGGTGACGTCCACCGCGCTCGTGCTCGGCGAAGTGGGGATGTGAGTGGTCGTGCATGTCGCCTCCGTGTCGGCGTCCGCGTCGTCGACCCCGACCCGTGTCGGCCGGTGTCGTGCTGTCGGTGTGAATGGTGATGGTGGTGAACTCGTCGTTCATCGTGTGTGGGGACTCCTTGTCGCCAGGTGGGGAAGTGTCTCGGATGAGGCACCAGCATCGTTACGTTTCAATAACGACCTATCGTTACTGTATCGATAGTCGAGGCCGGGCGCAACCACCACTGGTCGGCAACTCTCGATGATGGGTCATCGGGTGTCGATCGGCGATGCTGTTCGGATGACGGACACAACCGAACGGCCTGCCTCGACCAGCAACGACGTCGTCGACGAAGTGCGCGCCTGGCTGGAGGAGAACTGGGATCCCGACCTCACGGTGGCCGAGTGGTGGGACCGCCTGGGCCTCGCCGGCTGGTCGGCTCCGACGCTCCCCGAGAACGCCTACGGGCGCGGGCTGTCGCGCGGCGACGCCGTGCTCGTCTCCAACACGATCGCCGAGTTCGGCGCCCTCGGGGCCCCGGGTGGGCTCGGGCTGTTGCTCGCTGCCCCGACGATCGCCACCCACGGCACACCCGAACAGGTCGAGAAGTACGTGCGTCCCATCGTCACCGGCCAGCAGGCCTGGTGTCAGCTCTTCAGTGAGCCCGGCGCCGGTTCCGACCTCGCCGGGTTGCAGGCCAAGGCGATGCTCGACGGTGAGGAGTACATCGTCAACGGCCAGAAGGTGTGGACCTCGGGTGGCCACTACGCCGACATGGGCATGCTGATCGCTCGCACCAACTCCGACGTCCCCAAGCACCAGGGAATCACGTACTTCGCGATCGACATGCACCAGGACGGCGTCGACGTCCGCCCGCTGCGCGAGCTGACCGGTCGGGCCCTCTTCAACGAGGTGTTCATGTCCGACGCCCGCGTGCCGGCCGACGCCGTGATCGGTGGACTCAACAACGGCTGGGCGGTCGCGAACACCACGCTCGCCCACGAACGCGCGGGGCTCGGATCCGGCGGTGGAAGCAGCTCGGCGAGCGCGGCGATTCCCGGCACGGTCGGGGGCCAGCTCGGCACCCGCGCCGGCGACTACGTACGCGATCCGAAGAAGCCGTCTGCTGCCGGTGGTGGAGCGGCGTTCCGCGACACCTCCAAGATGATGATCAGCCTCGCCCAGGGCGCCGGCGTGGCGAACGACCCGACGATCCGTCAGGACCTCGTGCGGCTGTACACGATGAGCCAGCTCGGCCGGATCAACAACCTGCGCGTCAAGGCGGCGAGGGCCAAGGGCGAGGAGATCGCCGGCATGGGCAACATCGCGAAGCTGTCGATGAGCGACATGGTGCGTCTGCAGCGCGACCTCGGCCTGCGCATCGTCGGCGCCCAGGGCATGCTGCACGCCTACGACTCGGAGCACCGCAAGGCGCTCGACGACGGCCACGGGCAATCCGTTCCTGGGCTTCGTCACCGAGATGGCGCTGTTCGCCCAGGCGCCGCCGATCTACGGCGGCACCGATCAGGTGCAGAAGAACATCATCGGCGAGCGCGTGCTCGGTCTCCCCAAGGAGCCGAACCAGGACAAGGTCGTCCCGTTCTCCGAGCTCCCCAAGAACGCCTGAATGAGACGAGGGGTCAGACCCCACGTCTCATTCAGCGGTTGAGCATGCCGTAGGCGTGGGTCGGGTGCAGCTCGAGGAGGAGTCGGCCGTCCTCCACCATCGCCCGGCGGTACTCGTCCCAGTCGTCGTGCTCGCCGACCACGGTGCGGTAGTACTCGACCAGCGCATCGACGGTTGCGTCGTGCGGTGACTGCGCGACCGGTGTCATCGTCACGTCGGCCTCGATCACGACGTAGGCCCAGAAGTCGTCGCGGTTGACGTGGAGCGAGGCGCGTGGATCGCGGCGCAGGTTGGCGGTCTTCGCACGGCCATCGGTGACCGAGACGCGGATCAGGCCGTCATTGCCGACGGCGTAGGCGATGTTCGACGACTGCGGACGCCCGTTGGACTTCAACGAGATCAGGATGCCGTTGCGCTTGTCGCGCGCGAAGTCGAGTGCCTCGGAGATCTGCATGGGAGGTGCAACCATGCGGCGGTGGAGGGTGTTCCCGTTCGGCCGGACCGGGCCGGTCACTGCGTTTCGGACGGCTCGGCCAGTGCGGCGGCGCGAGCGGCCGCGAACTTGGCGGTGGTGAGGCGGGGACCGGCGTAGGCGAACAGCGCGATCGTCAGGACGCCGGCGACGAACCACGGCATGCGTTGGGCGACCTCGCGAGACCAGAACTGGTCGCTGACGACGACCACGAGGCCGCCGAGCGCGGCTCCGATCGGCATCATGCCCCAACCGAAGAAGCGGTAGACGCTGTTGACCCGGCCGAGGAGTTGGTCGGGGATCACGGTCTGGCGGAAGCTGACCGTGATCACGTTCCACAGCACTGCGGTGAACATGTAGATGCCGAGCAGGAGCCACACCGCCGGCCACCAGCTCATCAACCCGATCAGGATCGTGATCGTGCCACCTCCCAGCAGCGTCGCCGCCAGAGACGGCCCCGCCCCGATGCGCTTCGCGATGCTCGACGCGGTCCAGCCGCCGACGATTCCTCCGACGGCGCCCGCGGTGCCGAGGATGGCGAACTCGGTGGGGGTGGTGCCGAGCACCTCCTGGCCGTAGAGCACGAACGTGGCCGTCGAGAGCATGCCCAACATGTTCAGCAATCCGAGCACGATCGCGAGCGAGCGCAGCAGATCGTGGCCCCACAGCCACCGGAATCCTTCCGCCAACTCGGCCTTCCACGGGCGACGCTCCGCGCGACGTGCGGCGATCTGCTCGCTCGTCGCACCCGGTCGTCTGATCCAGGCGATCAGGATCGCCGACACCACGAACGTGGCGGCGTCGACGAAGAACGGCAGCGAGAACGAGATCGCGATCAACAGTGCGGCCAACGGTGGGCCGGCGAAGGTGTTGGCGACCTGCTCGATGCTCCACAGTCGACCATTGGCCTTCTCGAGGTTGTCGGGGTGCACGATCGAGGGCATGAAGGTCTGCGCCGAGTTGTCGTAGAGCACCTCGCCGACGCCGAGCAGCATCGTCGCGAGCAGCACGAGCAGGTACAGCGAGGTGTCGGTGGTGATCACCGTCGTGGCATCGGCGACCGAGTCGGGCAGTGGGAGGGCGTCCTGGCGGGCGAGCACCACGAACGCGACGAAGAACGTGAGTGCCGCGCGGGCGGCGTTGGCCCACACCATCAGGATCCGCCGGTCGTGGCGGTCGGTGATCACGCCGGCCGGGAGCGAGAACAGCAGCCAGGGCAGCCGTTGGGCGACCGCGACGACGGCGATCAGCAAGGGATTGCGGGTGATCGCCGACGCGAGCCACGGGTAGGCGATGACGCCGATGCCGTCACCGAGGTTGGAGATCGTGCTCGCCGAGAACAGCTTGAAGTAGTTGCCGCCGAGCCGATTCGGGTCGAGGTCGCCTCGGGTCGAGGTGGCCGTCGATGGCGATGTCTCGGTCATGACGGCTCCGGCAGGCTGGGGAGGTCGGTGGCGTACACGGCACCGATGAAGCCGAACACGGTGTCGCCGGAGCGGGGGAGCTTCGAGAACTCCTGGGCGAGTTCGGCGACCCGTTCGAAGAACTCGTCGGCTCGCTCCTCGGGGATGCGGGCGTGTCGTAGCGTCGCCAGCATGTGGCCGGCCTCGGTGACGACCGCTTCGGCCTGCGCCTGCGCGAGGAAGTTCTGTGGGCTGGTTCCTGCGGGCAGCGGGGCGTCGCCGACGACGATCGTGCGCCCGGTGCGCCCGTAGAACCGTTCCTCGATCGCACGGACCTGGCGGGTGCGAACCACCCGGAGCATCCCGGCGTCGACGAGGACGTCGACGTGGTAGGCAACCGACGACTTCGGTCGGCCGAGTGCGGTCGCCAGCTCGGTGACGGTGGCCGCTCGCTCCAGAACCAGGTCGAGGATCTGGCTGCGCAGCGGGTGGAAGATCGCCTTCAGCTGTCCCGGCGTCTCGGCCTGGATGCTCGCTTCGAGGTCGTAGTCCGGAGCCACGAGCTCACATTATCCGAGTATTCCCGAATGATCAAGAGGTCCCGTACATAACCTGGCCCGAAAAATGCGTTTGCGACGCGGTTTCGGTGGGGCGGGCCACCGAAACCTCGCCGCAAACGGGGGGTTGGAAGGGGTGTGGAGGGTGGGGTCAGCTGGCGTCGCTGGCGGTGGCGTCGACGGCGAGCTGGCCGGTGCCGACGGTGATCTTGCGGGGCTGCGCCTGGGGGGCGACGGGAATCCGCAGGGTCAACACGCCGTCGGTGTAGTCGGCTTCGATGCCATCGGCGTCGAGCCCTTCACCCAGGCTGACCTGGCGGCGGAAGGTGCCTTCGTGGCGCTCGTCGAAGTAGACGCGGTCGCCTTCCTGGCTCTGGTAGTTGCGCTCGGCCGACACGGTCAGCACGTTGCGCTCGACGGAGATGTCGATCGAATCGGCGGCGACGCCGGGCAGGTCGAGATGCACCCAGACGTTGTCGCCACGACGGTAGGCGTCCATCGGCATCGGGCGACCGGTGACCCAGGCCGACCGGGTGGGGGTGCGCTGGTTGAACAGCTGATCGAGTTCACGGAAGGGAGAGTTCTGCAAGAGCATGGTGTGCCTCCTGGTCGAAGGTGAGTGACGTTGTACTGCACCTGTGAAGCTAGTCCACATCAGGACACTTGACAACCCCCAACTCAACTTTGATCAGTCGCGGGACACCCGTCCCTTCATGGCGAGCGAGGCCAGGCCGAAGCTCAGCACCATCAGGGCGAGCGACGCCGCTGCGCCCGCCGCGAGCGAATCCCACTCCCAACCCACCGTGATCAGGCTGCGCAGGCCCTCGAGCACGTAGGTCACCGGGTTGTACTTGGCGATCGTCTGGAGCCATCCCGTCAGCGCCTCCTCGGGCAGGAACGACGTGGTGAGGAACGCGAACGGGAAGAACAGGATGAAGCTCGAGTTCACCGCGGCCGGGTTGCCGGTCTTCAGTGCGATCGCGTACGGGAAGCCGGCGAACGCCAGCCCCCAGAGGGCGCCGTAGGCGATGAACACGAGCATGCCGACGAACCCGGTCACGAAGGTGACGCCGAACGCGAGGCCGAGCAGCAGCACGGGAATCGTCAGCAGGATGATCGACACGACATCGGCGGCCATCAGCCCGAGCAACAGCATCGGGCGGCGAATCGGGGTGAGCAGGAGCCGGTCGAAGTACCCGCTCTGGATGTCGGTGACCAGCGCGCCGGCTCGAGACACACCGGTCACTGCGAAGATGATCGCCACGGGGAGCTGGAAGGCCTTGAAGTCCTCGACGGTGCCGCTCGCCTGTGCGAAGTCCTGCAGTGCGCCCACGTTCACCACGTAGAAGAACACCGGCACGATCAGCGCCGGGATGAAGAACTCGGGCTCACGGAAGACACCGCGGATCGCGCGTCCGGCCACGGTCACGAAGTCGTGCAACGCGGACGAGTGCCGCGCCAGTGGCGTGTAGGTGGACGCCGACGGGAGCTCGTCGGTGGATGTGCTCATGATGCGGCCTCCCGTGCCGTGTCGGTGGGTTCGTCGCTGGTGGCGAAGTGCGTGCCGGTGACCTGCAGGTACACGTCGTCGAGCGTCGGTGTCCGCAGCGTGAGCGACCGCACCGGAACCCCACTGCCGTTGAGTGCCACGGCCACCTGTGCGATCAGCGCCGCGCCGTCTGCGGTCGCCACCGCCAGCTCGTTGTCGTGGATCTGGACCTCGTCGATGCCCTCGACGGCGCGCACCGCCTCGGCGGCCGCTTCGGCGTCGCCGTCGACTTCCGCCTGGATCACGTCGGTGCCGATCTTGCGCTTGAGGGCCGCCGGCTCTCCCTCGGCCTGGATCAGCCCGTTGGCGATGATCCCCACGCGATCGGCGAGCTCGTCGGCCTCCTCCAGGTACTGCGTGGTGAGGAAGATCGTCATGCCGTACTCCCGATTCAGGCGGCGGACCTCGGCCCACACCGACGACCGGCTGACCGGATCGAGGCCGGTGGTCGGCTCGTCGAGGAACAGCACCTGTGGGCGGTGGATCAGTGCCATCGCCAGGTCGAGGCGTCGCTTCATGCCGCCGGAGTACGACTCGACCCGGTTGTCGATCGCATCGCCGATGTCGACCAGGCCGATCACGTCGTCCATCCGCCGAGCGATGTCGTGCTTGGTCAGCCCGTAGAGCCGGCCCTGGAGGTGCAGCATCTCGCGTCCGGTCTGCTTGCCGTCGATCGAGGAGTCCTGGAGCGCCACCCCGATCCGCAAGCGGATGTCGTCGGGCTGGGAACCGACGTCGAAGCCGGCCACCGTGGCGGTGCCGGACGTGATGCCGAGCAGCGTGCACAACATCTTGACCGTGGTCGACTTGCCCGCACCGTTGGGTCCGAGGAAGCCGTAGATCTCACCGTCGGCGACGTCGAGGTCGATGCCGGCGACCGCTTCGAAGTCGCCGAACGTTCGCCGGAGGGCTCTCGCCTGGATCGCGGAAGTCATGCCCGAGAGCATGCCTGACGGGTGTGACACTCACACCCGGAGTTCACGCCTCGAGACGGCCGTCGATGATGTGGACGCTGCGGTCGCAGTAGTGGGTGATCCGCTCGTCGTGGGTCACCACGATCGCCGCGGTCCCGCGCGACTTCATCTCGTTGCGGATCAGCTCCATCACCTGCTCGCCGAGCTTGGTGTCGAGCGCCGAGGTCGGTTCGTCGAACAGCACGAGCGTCGGATCGTTCATCAGGGCCCGGCCGATCGCCACGCGCTGACGCTGGCCGCCCGAGAGCTGCGACGGCAGGTTCTTCGCCCGGTCGGCCAGTCCGAGTTCCTCGAGCAGCTGATCGGCGCGAGCCTTCGCCGGTGCGCCCGTGCGCTTGCCGAGTTCGTCGACCACCAGCAGGTTCTCGCGGGCGTTGAGGAACGGCACCAGGTTGACCGACTGGAACACGAACCCCACCTTGTCCTGGCGGAACTTCGTGAGTTCCTTGGCGGTGTGTCCCGAGATGTCCTCGTCGCCGACCACGATGCGTCCCTCGGTGGCCGACAGGATCCCGCCGGCGATCGAGCACAGTGTGGTCTTGCCGGACCCCGACGGCCCGACGAGCGCCACGACCTCGTCGCTGCCGAGCGTGAGGGTGGCGTGGTCGAGCGCGACGACCTCGGAGCCGTCACCCATCTTGTACACCTTGCGGACGTCGGACATCCGCAGCGCCGTGGTGACGGTGGACGTGCCGGCGGACGGGTTGGCCGGCGAGTTGGATGGTTCGGTGTTCATGAGGTGGTTCCGATCGCTGAGGCGGGGTCGATGCGCAACACGCGGCGCAGGGAGAACGAACAGCCGAGGACGGCGGCGACGAGCAGGAGCCCGAAGCTGAGCAGGATGCGCGCCGGGGTGACGAGCAGGGGGAGCGATCCGGGCGGGAGCAGCACGTCGAGGAGCACGACGAGTGCCCCGGCGATCGCGGCGGCGATCGTGGTGACGACCACGGCCTGCGCGACCAGGCCGGCGAAGATCGTCGACGACCTGGCACCGAGCGCCTTCAGGACGCCGTAGAGGCTCGTGCGCTCGACCGTGAGCAGGGCGAAGAACAGGCCGATCACGACGAGTGCGATCGCCACGGTGACGCCGATGATCTGGTTGAACGTCCCCTGCTGCTCGGTGACGCCCGGAATCGCGTCGACCGCACCGCTGACCGTGTAGGAATCGGTGGCACCATCGGTCGCCGCGTCGATCGCGTCGGGAAGGCCGTCGCCATCGCCGCGCACGATCAGCGCCTGGAACACGTCGGGCCCGAGCTGCGCGTCCGGACGGTTGGCGCTCAGCGTGTCGCGCCACGTGTCGGGCGACGCCCAGAGGCTCGACTGGCCGTTGAAGTTCGTGTCCTTCACGAAGCCCACGATCTCGATCGGTGTGCGCGCCGGGCCGACCTCGATGACCATGCCCTCCTCGACGCCGTCGGCCTTGATGCTCTCGTCGGCCCACGCCTGGCCGTACGCAGGTGCGTCGGGGACGCCGTCCGGTGCGAGCTCGTAGCCGAACAGCGCAACGCTCGCGAGATCGCGCGGGCCGTTGCCGGGCACGCGGGCACCGAGCTGCACGTTGCCGATGCCGCCCACCTCGGTGACGCCGTCGACCGCTTCGACCTGTGCCCGCAGCTCGGGGTCGATCCGGCTGCGCACGAACGACGCCTGTGCCGTGTCGGAGTAGACGATCGCGTCCGCGTTCTGCGCCCGGATCGCGCCGGTCGAGGAGGCGATCAGGCCGTCGAGCAGCCCGCCGAGGAACATCAGGAGGATCGCGATCAGCGTCAGGATCACCGTGGCGGTGGCAAAGCGTCCGGGGCGTCGTCGGAGTTCCTTCAGGGCGAGCTTCACGACCCCACCCCCTGTCCGGTGGTGGCCTCGATCGGGTCGATCCGCAGCACCCGGCGGGCGGCGACCAGCGAGCTCAGCACACCGAGCGTGAGCAGCAGCACCGACCAGAAGACGACCGCAGTGGTCTCGAACTGCAGCGCGATGCCGCCGAGTGCCTGTTGCGACACGGGGTAGTAGAGCAGCGTGCCGATCAGCAGCCCGAGGCCGATGATCACGACCACCTGGATCAACAGCGACGACACCAGTCGTCCTGCGGGCGCTCCGATCGCGCGGAGGAGCGTGAGCGAGTTCGCCTTCTGGAACGTCACGATCAGGAAGAACAGCCCGGTCACGCAGGGCACGACGAGCCCGTAGAGCAGGAAGATGATGTTGAACGACTGCTGCACCTGCGCCACCCCGGGGGTCTCGGCGGCGGCGTCGTCCTTGGTCAGCGCGTCGAGTTCGAGCGACTGCTCGTTGATCGACGCGACGGTCTCGTCGGGTGTGTAGCCATCGGCGGGGATCACACCGAGCACGTTCGGCAACGGAGTGCCGGCGTCGGGGTTGACGCTCTTGACCGCGTCGAGGTAGGTGGCGTACGACACGAAGAGGGTCGGCGACACGTTGAGCTGGGCGTTCTCGGCGACCCCGACGATGGTGATCTCCTTGCCGCCGGGCAACAGCGTGACCGTGTCGTCGATGCCGTAGCCGAGCTGCACGTCGGCGTCGCTGACCACCGCTTCGTCGTCGGCGGTCGGCAGGCGCCCGTCGACCACCGTGGTCGGCGCACCGATGCCGTTGCCGTCGGGGCCGAGTTCGTAGCCGATGATCGTCGTGTCGAACGTCTCGCCGTCGGCGTTGCCGCTCGGCAGGCCCGTGAAGGTGCCCTGCCCGATCGGACCCGCCTCGCCGGTGCCGGGAGCCGCACGGACCTGGGCCTCCATCTCGGGAGTGATCACGCTGCCCTGCACCACTCGCTGGCCGTCGACGCTGTACACGAGCACCGGGGCGTTCTGCTCACGGATCGCTCCGATGAAGCCGGTGATCAACCCGTTCTGCAGCGACTGCTGGAACAGGATCAGGAACACCAGGAGTGCGATCGCGGCAATCAGCAGCGCAAAGCGCACCTTGGCGCGAGCCATCTCCTTGAACGCGAGAAACATGGTGGGGGACCTCGCCGAACGACGCTACCGAGATGCTGCCCGGATCGCCCTCCGACGGCGGACCGAGACGTGTGGTGTCGGACACCAGATGTTGCATCGTTGGCGGGCGGGGTGACGGTCGTGGGAAGCTTCGGCGATGAGCTACCCGGTTGCGCTGTACCTGCAGGACGCCCACGACATCCGCGAGGGCATCGAGCTCGTGCGCTACGCCGAGGCCAAGGGGTTCGATGCCGTCTGGCAGGCCGACAGCCGGCTCGTGCGCGACGCGGTGGTGCCGATGGCGGCGTTCGGGGCGACGACCGACCGGATCAAGATCGGGTCGGGTGTGATCGACTGCTGGACGCGCAACCCGGCCCGGCTCGCGTCGACGTTCTCGACGCTCGACGACCTCGCTCCCGGCCGCATGATCTGCGGCCTCGGCGCCTGGTGGGATCCGCTCGCTGCGAAGGTCGGGATCGACCGCAGCCGGCCGCTCAAGGTGATGCGCGAGGTCGTCGAGGCCGTGCGCGGTCTGCTGAACAACGAGACCGTCACGATGGACGGCTACCACGTCCACCTCGACGGCGTGGAGCTCGACTACGTGCACCAGGAGCGCCGACCGAAGGACGTCCCGATCTACATCGGCGCCACCGGCATGCAGATGATGGAGCTGACCGGCGAGATCGCCGACGGCGCAGTGCTCAACTACCTCGTGTCGCCGAGCTACAACGTCGGCGCGCTCGAGGCGCTCGCTCGCGGCGCGGCGAAGGCGGGCCGCACCGTCGACGACATCGATCGGCCGCAGCTGATCGTCTGCTCGGTCGACGACGACCGCCAGGCCGCGCTCGACGGGGCCCGTCTACTGGTCACGCAGTACCTCGGCCAGCAGCCCCACATCATGAAGGCGTCCGGTGTCCCCCAGGAGCTCCTCGACGAGATCGGCAAGGTGCTCACCTGGCCGGCGACCCACGACGAGGTCGTTGCGGCGAGCAGGCTCGTTCCGGACGAGATCGTCCAGATGATCACCGCATCGGGCACCCCCGACGAGGTCCGGGCGAAGGTCGACGAGTACGTCGCCTCCGGGTGCACCTGCCCGATCCTGTACCCCCTCGCCGACGACGTCCACCTGATGGTCGACACGTTCGCCCGGGCCTGACGCTCAGCGGGCGGGGACGATCGCGGCGTACAGCTCGGGGCCGCGATCGCGCCACCGTCCCGCGGCGAGGGTGTTGCCGCCCCACTGCACGAGCAGCCCGGCGCCGAGCGTGGCGAGCGCGAACAGCGTCACGAGCACGAGCGACTCGCTGTTGATCGCCCACAGCAGGGCGAGCGCGATCGGCAGGGTCAGCACGGCGAGCGCGAACAGCACGGCAGCAAGCATCATCGCTGCGAAGACTCCCTTGCCCGAGTCGCCGCCGGCGAGCGGGTTGTCGCTCTCGGGGATCGCGATCGGCACGATCGACGACTGGAGCATCGCGGCGCCGGCACCTGCGAACAGTCCCCCGATCCCGACCGCGAAGCCAGCGGGCAGGTAGTTCCACTCGCCGGTGACACCGGCGGCGATCAGCGGCCCGACGAGGGCGAGCGGCGATGCCGACACCACGACCGAGCGGGCCTTGCCCCGCACCAGGACGGCCGGGTCGACCCCGGTGAGCAGCTCGCCCGCCATCGCCGGGCCGTCGGAGCCGAAGCTGTTGCCGGCGATGAACAGCACGGCCAACTGCACCGCCCCACCGACGAGCACGGCACCGGCACCCGCTTCGCGGCCGGTGAGCACCGGGACGAGCACGATCGCCAGGCCGACGCCGGCACCGGTGAAGGTCTCCAACGCGGTGCGCGGCGTGCGGAAGCGGGTCAGCACGCCGCGCCAGGCGACGGCACCGACCGCGCCGGCGCCGCACATCCGCCGGGCGAGCGCCTGGATGCCGTGGCGACGGTGCCGGCCAGCAGCTCGCGTCGCCCCGGCGCCACCCTTCACCGACACGAGCAGGCGATGGGTGCTCCAGGTGAAGAGCCAGAGCAGCGGGACGAGCCAGACCGCCCCGAGCGCCGTGTGGCCGAGCGCGACCAATGGGTCGTCGCGAACCTCGGCGAGGGCCCGGCCGAGCTGTCCCATCGGCGTCCAGGCCAGCCCGCCCGCGAGACGGTCCCGGCCGGCGTCGTCCAGGTCGGCCACCGCACGTGGCACGACCTGGAACGCGGCGTAGAAGGCAAGGCTGGACAACCCGACCACGAGCTGGCCGGCCCGGGGATAACGGTTCGACACGAGGCCGAGCACGTTGATCGTGGTGCGCGACACGAGCAGCAGCGTGGCGAGCACGGCCGTCGTGGCGAGCGCAGCGGGCACGATCGAGCCGAGGCCGCCGATCGCGCCACCGAACAGCCCGACGCCGAACAGCAGCGCCGACAGCCCGGGAGGGCCAGCGGCCGACGCAGCGAGCAGTCCGATGCCGAGCTGGCGCCGAGTCATCGGCTCGGTGGCGAGCACGCGAGGATCAACCGGCTGCGTCACACCGGCGATCACGCCGATCATCACGACGACGAGCACGGCCGTCGTCGTGACGGTGACGAACAGCGTGTCGAGGTCGTCGCTCGTCCGCCCGGCGACGAGCATGGCTGCGCCGCTGATCGTCCCGAGGAGTGCGGCCGCGATCAGCCCGACGACCACCGCCCATTTCTGAGCGCCCGCGGACGTCAACGAGCCGCGCAGCATCTTCCAACGCAGTCGGGCGAACAACGCGATCAGCGCGGTGTCGGTCATCGGGTCAGCTCAACCATCCGAGCGCGTTGTCGTCGACATCGGGGGCGCCGACGACGTCGATGAACGCATCCTCCAGGCGGCGACCGTCGCGGAGGCGGTCGATCGGTCCCGAGGCGACCAGGCGGCCGCGGTGGATCACCCCGACGTGGTCGCAGACCCGCTCGACGATGTCCATCACGTGCGTCGACAGCACGACGGTGCCGCCACCGGCGCGGAACCGGTCGAGCATTCGGCGCATCGCCCTGGTCGACACCGGGTCGACGCCCTCGAACGGCTCGTCGAGCATCACGACGCGCGGGCGCGCGAGCAGTGCGGCGGCGAGGGCGGTCTTCTTGCGCATGCCGTGGCTGTACCCCGAGATCGGGCGGCCGGCGTCGTCGAGCAGGTCGAGGACGCCGAACAGCTCGGTTGCTCGCGCCCGGGCGACGTCGACGTCGAGATTGCGCAGTTCGCCGATCGTCTCGACGAACTCCCAGGCCGTGAGCCGGTCGAACAGCTGCAGGGGATCGAGCATCACGCCCATCGCCTGTCGAGTGGCCATCACGTCCTCGTCGACCCGCACCCCGCAGACCTCGATCATGCCGGCGTCCGGGCGCACCAGGCCGACGACGGCGCGCATCGTCGTCGACTTGCCGCTGCCGTTCGGCCCGACGAGGCCGTAGCACGCTCCCTGCGGGACCTCGAGGGTCAACCCGTCGATCGCGGTGGTCGCCCCGAAGCGTTTGGTGAGCCCGTGGATCCGCAGTGGCGACGGAACCGGCGGAGGAAGCTGCACGACACCCAGTCTGCCCTCACCTCCAACGATCGGTCTCGGCGCGCCCCGAGTCTTCTCGCTGCGGATCGGTGTGTGCTGGCCTCACCACCGCCGTGGCGGGCCGTAGTCTCACGACGTGACCAGACACGGGCGGACGTGGCAACTCCAGCGTTGGGGGGCGGCCGTGCTCCTCGCCGGACTGGTCGTTGCCTCGTGCACCACCGACTCCGACGTCGCCGAAGTCGAGTCGAACGCGGCGCCGGAGGCCACGACCGCACCTGCGAGCACGCTCGCGCCGACACCGATCGACGGCTCGACACCGGTCACCGCACCCGACCCCAGCGGCCTGCCGTCGGTGTCCGACCCTGACCCGGCGATCGTGATCGGCGAACTCGACAACGGTCTGCGGTATCTGATCCGCGACAACGACAATCCGGGCGGTCGGGTCGAGATGCGCCTCGTCGTCGACGCCGGGTCGGCGCTCGAGGACGACTCGCAGACCGGCGGTGCCCACTTCCTCGAACACATGCTCTTCAACGGCACCGAGCAGTTCCCCGAGAACGAACTGATCGCCGTGCTGCGCAGCTTCGGTGCAGCGTTCGGCGCCGACATCAACGCCTACACCAGCTACGACGAAACCGTCTACCAGCTGACGATGCCGACCGCGGACGATGCCGTGGTCGAGACCGGACTCGACGTGCTGGAGCAGTGGCTGTCGGCAGCCACGATCGACCAGGCCCAGGTGGAGGCCGAGCGCGGGGTCGTGCTCGACGAGTGGCGCGGGTCCGAGGCGAGTTCCGACGGCCGCATCTTCGACGGGCTCGAGGAACTGTTCCTCACCGGCTCGCCCTACGAAGGTCGAGATCCGATCGGCAACGACGATGCGATCGTGGCGATGGATGCCGAACCACTTCGGGCGTTCTACGACGACTGGTATCGACCGGACAACGCTGCGGTGATCGTGGTCGGCGACATCGATCCCGGTGAGATCGAGCAAGGGCTGATCGAGCGTTTCGCGCCGCTGGAGCCGCGTGGCTCGTCGCCCGAACGACCCGAGCTGCTCGTCGAACCGTCCACCGAACCGCAGGTCGTGATCGTGTCCGACCCCGACGTCGCCGAGGGCTTCGCGCAGGTCACGTTGCCGGCGACGCCGGTCGACGACCTGTCACCGGAGGCCGCACTCCAGGTGGCGATTCTCGATGCACTCGCCTTCGACATCATCGCCACGCGCCTCGGCAATGACGCCCTGCGCGGCGAGGCACCATTCGACGATGCCCGCGTCGATTCGAGCGGGTTCGTTCGCGGCCTCGACGCGCCCGAGATCGTCGTGACGGCCGACGGTGACGCGCTCGAGGCGTCGACCCAGGCCGTGCTCGACGAGTACGAACGCGTGCGTCGGTTCGGCTTCAGTGAGGCCGAGGTCGATCGGGCGGTCTCGTCGATACGTGCGTCCGCTGACACGTTCTACGACGGCCGCGACTCGCGCCAGGATGCCGACTTCGCCGAGGAGTACGTCCGTCACGTCCTCACCGACGAACCGATCCCCACCGCCGATGCCGACTACGGGCTGCTCAACGCCATCCTCGACCGCGCCACCCCGGAGACGGTCGCGTACGGCTTCGTCGATCGGCTCGCTACCACCGGCGCCCACATGATGGTGGTCGTCCCCGAGAACGAAGCCGATCAACTCCCGGACCAGGATGTCTGGCTCGCGCAGGCCACCGGCATGCGTGACCGCTCGCTCGAGCCGCGGCCCGACGACACCGGCGTCGACGGTGATCTGATGACGGCTCCGGACCCGGTGGAGGAACGGTCGAGCGAGGAGCTCTCCGACGGCGGCTCGGTGTCGTTCGTCGCTCCGACGCTCCTCGAGTTCGACAACGGTGTGCGGGTGTCGCTGAACACCACCAACATCGTCGACGGTCAGGTCGCCTTCGAGGCACGCAGCCCCGGTGGACTCGACGTGCTCGACGACGCCGACATCCCGGCTGCCGATGCGGCCGGCAGCGTCGTCGGCAGCAGCGGGGTGGCCACGTACGACCCGGTTGCCCTCGACGCCTTCCTCGCCGACAAGGACGTCGGGGTCCAGCTCGGCATCGACACGTTCACCGAGGGGATGTTCGGTTCGGCCGCGACGTCCGATCTCGAGGTGCTGTTCCAGCTGATCCACCTCTACATGACCCAACCGCGCGTCGACGCCGTCGCGCTCGACCAGTACCTCGACGACCAGCTGCCCTATGCGGCCGATCCGTCGATCGAGCCCGGCTACGCCGAGTTCGATGCGTTGCTCGACGCTCGCTACGACGATCCGGCCTACCTGCTGCCGACCGTCGAGTCGTTGAACTCGGTGACCGCCGACGACATCGACCGCGTGTTCCGCGACCGCTTCGGTGACGCTTCGGACTTCTCGTTCGCGTTCAGCGGCGACTTCGACGTCGACGAGGCGACCGATCTCGCCCGCCGCTATCTCGGCACGCTGCCAGCGTCCGGCCGGGTCGAGACGGTCGACTACGTCGAGCCGGCGCCGCCGGCCGGCATCGTCGAGGAGCAGGTCAACGCCGGCCAGGGCGAGCAGGCCAGCGTGTCGTTGCTGTTCACCGCCCCGGCGAGCGGTGAGCGCGTCGACGACGTCGCGGCGCTCGTGATGCAGGAGATCATCACCAACCGGCTCACCGACACGATCCGCGAAGAACTCGGCGACTCGTACTCACCGTTCGCGGTGGTCGGTGTCGGCGACGGTGCGAGCCCGAATGCCGAGACCTACATCTCGAACACGACCGGCGTCGAGCTCGTCGACGAGGTGGAGCAGGCGGTGCTCGCGCAACTGGGTGACCTCACCGACAACGGTCCGACCGACACCGAGTTCGCTGCCGCGGTCGAGACGGTCCGTCAGCAGCTCGACCTGTTCAGCAACGAGCAGATCAACGACGAGGTGCTCGGCCTGCTGACCGATCCGGGCGGCACCGCGTCGTTCGACGACTTCCTCGGTCAGCCGCGGGAGATCGCTGCGATCGATGCCGATCTGATCCGCGAGTACCTGCGCGCCTGGCTCCCCGCCGACCAGTACATCGAAGTCGTCGTCCTCCCGCGCTGACCCCGCTGCGAACCCCCGAAAAACGCCCCGAACTGCGCGCTGAGCGCGATGAACCAGGCATTTTTCGGCGGTTTCAGCGCATGTTGGCGGGGGTGACGGTGCGCTGGCTGACCTCCACGAGGTCGCCGCCGCGGACCTCGTAGCTCACGACGTGATCGACCGAGTGCTGGCCGCTGCGGGCCTTGCCGGTGACCACGTCGAGTTCCGTGCCGTCGACGAGCGGGACGAGTGCGATCGCCCGGAAGCCGTCGTCGGTGCCGGGCGACGATCGCTTGTCCTCTCGCAGCAGGAGGCCCGAGTCCCACACCCACACGTCGTCGACGCTGACGAACCGGCAGCGATGGCTGGTCTTCGACTTCGACACCAACCCGCCGGGGCAGACGATGACGTTGCCCTCCACCCAGGGCAGCACGCCGAGGCCGTCACGACCGAAGCCCGATTCGAACCCGGCGGCGATGATCGCGTCGTGATCGCCGTCGCCGATCGCCCGCTCGATCTGCACCTGGCGGACCACCTCGGCGAGGTGGTGCAGGTCGTCGTCGGCGAGGGTTCGGACGTACTCCACCACGGATTCGGGATCGGTGCCGGCGGCGGTCATCGCGCCAGTGTGTCCGATGCCATCGCGCATCGACACCTGACGTACTGTTCGGCTCATGCAGACCAAGGCAGCAGTACTCAGGGACATCGGCCAGGAATGGAGCGTCGAGACCATCGAACTCGACCCGCCCAAGGCAGGCGAAGTGCTCGTCCAGATGAAGGCATCGGGCATGTGTCACTCCGACGAACACCTCGTCACGGGTGACCTCGCCGGCGCCACCTCGCCGATGCCGCTGATCGGTGGCCACGAGGGCGCCGGCATCGTGATGGAGGTCGGTCCGAACGTCACCGGCCTCGAGCCGGGCGACCACGTCGTCTTCGGCTTCATCCCCGCCTGCGGCCGTTGCCCGAGCTGTGCGTCGGGTCACTCGAATCTCTGCGACGTCGGCGGTGAGGCCTTCCCGACCGGCCGCCAGATCTCCGACGGCACCGCCCGCCACCACACCGCCGACGGCGAGGATCTCGGGTTGATGTGTCTGCTCGGCACGTTCGCCCAGCACACCGTCGTCCACGAGTCGAGCTGCGTCAAGATCGACAAGGATCTCCCGCTCGATCGTGCGTGCCTGCTCGGTTGCGGCGTCGTCACGGGATGGGGCTCCGCGGTGTACGCCGCCGAGGTCGGCCCCGGTGACTTCGTCGCCGTCGTCGGCGCCGGTGGCATCGGCGCCAACGCCATCCAGGGCGCCAAGCTCGCCGGTGCTCGCGTGATCGCTGCGATCGACCCGGTCGAGTTCAAGCGCGAGACCGCGATGGAGCTGGGCGCCACCCACACCTACGCCTCGATCGCCGAGGCGATGGAGGGTCTCGGCGACTCCACCTGGGGCCGTGGCTTCGACAAGGTGCTGATGACCATGGGCGTCGGCAACGGCGATGCGCTCGGCGAGGCGTTCCACCTCGGCGGCAAGCGCTCGAAGATCGTCGTCACCAACATCCACCCGACCGTCGAGCCGTCGATGGCGGTGCCCGGTGCGTTCCTCACGCTGTTCGAGAAGCAGATCATCGGGTCGCTCTTCGGTTCGGCCAACATCCGCAAGGACATCCCGCAGCTGCTCGAGCTCTACACGCAGGGCCAGCTCGACCTCGACACACTGGTCACGAACACCTACTCGCTCGACGAGATCAACCAGGGTTTCGAGGACATGCGCAACGGCAAGAACATCCGCGGCGTCCTCATCTACGACTGAACACCAACCGGTCACGTCTGGGGTCTGACCCCAGACGTGACTGCTCATTCGACTGGGGGGTCGACATGAAGAGCAGAGCAGCAGTACTCCACGGCACCGACCAGGAGTGGCGGATCGAGGACCTCGAGGTCGACTCGCCGAAAGCAGGGGAAGTGCTCGTGGAGTGGCAGGCCGCCGGCCTGTGCCACTCCGACGAGCACATGGTCACCGGCGACATGGTTCCGCCGCAGGAGGCGTGGCCGTTGATGGGGATCGACGACCTGTGGCCCGTCGTCGGCGGGCACGAGGGTGCCGGCGTCGTCGTCGAGGTCGGCCCGGGTGTCGGCAGCGTCGCCGTCGGCGACCACGTGTCGGCGTCGTTCATCCCGTCGTGCGGGCGCTGCCGGTACTGCTCCACCGGCCGCCAGAACCTGTGCGACCAGGGTGCGGGCGCCTTCCTCAAGGGGATGGTCACCGACGGCACCAGCCGTCATCGCATCGCCGACGGCGGCCCCGAAGTGACCCTGTTCGCGAAGCTCGGCACGTTCTCGCAGTACTCGTGCGTCGCCGAATCGCAGGTGATCAAGGTCGACACCGACCTCCCACTCGAAGCGGTCGCACTCGTGTCGTGCGGCGTTGCCACCGGCTGGGGCTCGGCCACCAATCGGGCCGCGGTCGCACCCGGCGACACCGTGGTCGTCGTCGGCATCGGCGGCATCGGGATCAACGCCGTGCAGGGAGCGGCGATGGCCGGAGCACGCCATGTCATCGCCGTCGACCCGATCGAGTTCAAGCGCGAGAAGGCGATGGAGTTCGGTGCCAGCCACACGTTCTCGTCGATGGAGGAGGCGCTCCCGCAGGTGATGGAGATGACCGAGGGGATGATGGCCGACAAGGTGATCATGACGCCCGGTGTCCTCTACGGCGATCTGATGGCGCTCGGCACGCAGCTCGCCGGCAAGGGCGGCACGATCGTCGTCACCGGCATCGCACCGATCACCCAGACCGAGTCGTCGGTCAACCTGTTCGAGCTGGCGATGTGGAACAAGGAGATCAAGGGCACGATCTTCGGCTCGCTCAACCCCCGGGCCGACATCCCCAAGCTGCTGAACCTGTACCGCGACGGTCAGCTCAAGCTCGACGAGTTGATCACCAACCGCTACTCGCTCGACGAGATCAACGACGGCTACCAGGCGATGCGTGACGGCACCAACATCCGCGGGGTCGTCGTCCACGCCTGATCACTGCGGCAGGAGTCCGACGGTGCTCCGACGCTAGGTTCGACAGGACGTGACTGCCATGACCGACACCTCCCCCGAGCGCGGTGCGCTCGACGCCGGCGCGCTGGTCGCGTCGATCGCCTCCACCGTCGTCGGACGCCGACGCGAGATCGAACTCGTCGTCGCCGCGCTGATCGCCGACCGCCACATCGTCATCGAAGGGCCACCGGGCACCGGCAAATCGACACTCCTGCGCACCGTGGCGCACGAACTCGGTGTCGGTTTCGAGTTCGTCGAAGGCAACGCCGAGCTCACGCCGGCCCGCCTCGTCGGCCACTTCGACCCGGCGCGTGTGCTGGCCGAGGGCTACGACCCCGACGTGTTCGTCGACGGGCCGCTCGCGGCGGCGCTCCGCGACGGTTCGCTGCTGTACGTCGAGGAGATCAACCGGGTCCCCGAGGAGACACTCAACGTGCTGATCACCGTGATGAGCGAGGGCGAGCTGCACGTGCCGCGCCTCGGCCGGCTCGCAGCTGCGCCCGGCTTCCGGCTCGTGGCCGCGATGAACCCGTTCGATGCGATCGGCACCGCTCGAATCTCCGGGGCGGTCTACGACCGCGTCTGCCGTCTGGCTGTGGACTACCAGACGGCCACCGACGAACGGCTGATCACCGAGCGAACGGCAGGCGCCGCCGACCTCGATCAGGAGTGGGTGGCGAAGGTGGTCGAGCTGGTGCGCCTCACGCGCACCCACGGCGACCTGCGTGTCGGGTCGTCGGTGCGCGGCGCGATCGACATGTGTGCGGTTGCGTCGTCGCTGGCGACGGTGCGGGGTTCGTCGGTGACCAACGGCGACGTGTCGCTCGACGCAGCGCTCGTTGCGCTGTCCGGGCGCATCCGGCTCCGGGAGGGCACGACCCGATCGACCGAGGACATCGTGCGCGAGCTCTGGTTGGCCGTGTTCGGTCGAAAGGACGACGACGGGCAGCGCGAGGGAAAAGCGGGCGCCCCGAACGGGGCGACGACGGCCGACTGAACACCCCGCCCCCGGCGAAGGAGGGCGACGAGGCCGACGAGGAGGTCGCCAAGGCGCGCCGCAAGACCACGTCGAGGCGCGCGCTCGAGCAGCAACCGAACTTCGACGAGATCTCACCCGAGGTCGGCGAACTCGACGAGGACGCGGTCGAAGCGGCGCTGGAGGACGACCCCGACGCAACGTTGGCCCTGCTGGCCGATCTCACCGGGGCGACCGATCCGAAGCTGCGAGAGCTCGCCCGGCGCCTGGCGGGTCGGTTGTTCCTCGACCTGTCGCGCCGGGGCCCGGCGAGCCCCCGGGGCGTGGGGCAACTCCGCACGCAGCGGTACCGGCCCGACGGTGGCGACCTCGACGTCGACGCCAGCCTCGACGCGCTCATGACCGCTCGCGCGGAGGGATCGGCCGTCGATCCCGACGACCTCCGAGTTCGCGCCTGGTCGACGCCCGGCACGGCGATCTGCCTGCTCGTCGACCGCAGCGGTTCGATGACGGGACGTCCGCTGGCGACGGCCGCGGTGACCGCCGCCGCGGTCGCGTGGCGGAGTCCGGACGACTACTCGGTGCTGTCGTTCGGCAAGGACGTCGTCGCCGCGAAGTCGCAGGACGCAGCGAAGTCGAACGAACGCGTCATCGACTCGGTGCTCGCGCTGCGCGGGTTCGGCACCACCGATGTGGCGGGTGCGCTGGTGGCCGCTGCCGACCAACTCTCGCGATCGTGGGCCGGCCGCAAGATCACCGTGCTGCTGTCGGACTGCCGGGCCACGGCGCCCGGTGACGTGGTCGGTGCCGCTCGGCGTCTCGGCGAGCTGGTGATCGTCGCGCCCGAGAGCGACGCCGAGGAAGCCAAGGAGTTGGCACGCCGGGCCGGCGCCCGATTCACCACGGTGTCCGGGCCGTCCGACGCCGCCGCGGCGCTCGCTCGGGTCCTCGACACGTGAGTGTGACGCCGGGGGTCTGACCCCTGGCGTCACACTCAGCAGGAGATGTTCTTGTCGGGGACGATGCCGAAGGAGTTCTCGTCGGCGAGCACCTGGGGCAGCGTGGTTGCTGTCGGCGGAGCGACATCGGTGCCCGACGGTGCCGGAGCGGTGTCGGTTGGCGCTGCCGCGTCGGTGCTCGCCGGAGCGGTGGTGTCGAAGACCTGCTCGGGAATGTCGCCGAGCGTCGCCTCGCCCCGGAACACCGACAGGATCGCCTGCATGTTGTTGCCACCGATGTTCGGCACGAGCACGGCGTTGCCCTGGATCGTCTTCGGTGCCGCCTCGATCTGGTAGGTGGTGATCGCCGTGGGGTCGACACCGCTGAGCACGCCGGCGAACTCCAGCATCCTGGCGGGGGTGAGGTCGGGGTCGGTGACGATGTACTCCGACAGGGTCTGGATGAGCCCGCCGGCCACATCCGGGTTGTACGCCCCCTTGTCCAACAGGCGCGACACCGTGCGCTTCAGGAAGTCCTGCTGACGCGAGATGCGCCCGAGGTCGGACGTGCCGTCGCGCTTCCACTCGCCGGTCTCGGTCAGGTACTCGAGCTTGCGTGACCGCACGTATGCCAGTGCATGGTCGCCGGTGAACGTGTAACAGCCGGCTTCCGGCACGTTCAGCCCCGTGTTGGGGTCACGCACGGGGTAGGGAAGCGGGACGGCGACACCGTCGACCGCCTTGACGAGTTCCTGGAACGCGCAGAAGTCGACCTGGACGAAATGGTCGGTGAGGATCCCGAAGTTCTGGTAGATCGTGTCGATCAGCTTCTGGGGGTTGTCGCGCTCGTAGGCCTCGTTGATGCGTCCGGTGCGCGACGAGCCGGCGATGTCGACGAACAGATCGCGGGGGAACGAGAGCACGGCGACCTGGGAGGTCGACGGGTTGACGCGCCACATCATGATCGTGTCGCTGCGCTCGCCGAAGCTGCTGCGATCGCCGAAGGCCGGCGCGTAGGGGGAGTCGGGGTCGACGCAGGCGTTGTTGTCGGCACCGGTGATCAGGAAGTTCTTGGCGTCGGGTTCCGCCGGAGGGAACGTCGCTGGAGGGGCGGTCTCGGGAGCGGCCGTCACGGTGGACCCGTCGGCGTCGGTGACCGGTGCGGCCGGCACGGCGGTCGGTGGTGGTGGCCTGCGACGGATCGATGATCGCCGGTGCCAGGTTGCGGTCCTCGATGACGCGCTGGCCGGCGTACAGCGCGCCTGCCGCGCCGAACGATCCGATCGCCAACAGGAACACCGCCGCGATCGTGAGCCGCTGGGGCCAGGTTCGCCTGACCTTCACCGCAGACGCGGGGGTGGATGGGATCTCCTCCGACATGTCGGCGAGACGTTATCGGCCACCGAGCGGTCGGTGGGGGCGGGGCGTCGGCCCGTTCCGGAGTTCGCAGCGCGGGTCAACCGGAGCGTTCTGCAGTCCGCAGGGTCAGTCGTCGTCGGCGAGCACGACCGTCGTGGTGATCGCGTCACCGTCGACGATGGTGAGGTTCCGGATCGATCCCGCGTCGACGAGGTCGGCGCGGCCGCTCTCGAGCGCCGGATGGAGCGACGTCGGTGCCGTCACCACCAGCGACTCCACCGGAGCGCGCTGGCTGCGCTTCGCCTCGGTCTTGGCGCGGCGGACCTGGGTGAGCACCTCGATCGTGACGTCGGCGAGCGTCGGGTCGCCGAACGGCTGCGAGCCGGAACCGATCGGCGTCGGCCAGGCGGCCACGTGGACGCTGCCGTCGTTCCACCAGCTCCACGCCTCCTCGCTCGTGAAGGGCAGGATCGGCGCGAAGAGGCGCTGGACCGTGCTCAGTGCCGTGCGCAGCGCGCGCTTGGCCGAGTCGGCGGCGTCGGGACGAGACTCGTCGTACGTGCGGCCCTTCACGAGCTCGACGTAGTTGTCGCAGAACCACCAGAAGAAGGCCTCGGTCCGCTCGAGCGCACGCGCGTAGTCGAACGCCTCGAACGCCTCGGTCGCTTCGATCACGACCGCATCGAGTTTCGCCAGCATCGACCGGTCGATCGCCTCGGTGACGCCGTCGTCGAGCGAGCGATCCGGCCCACCGGGCGAGGAGGGAGCGCCGAACTGCAGCACGAACTTGGTGACGTTGAGCAGCTTGTTGGCGAGCTTGCGACCGACCTTCATCTGGTCTTCGCTGAACGCGGTGTCGACGCCGGGCCGCGCCGAGCCGGCCCAGTACCTGACGGCATCGGTGCCGTAGGTCTCGAACAGGTCCATCGGGGTGACGACGTTGCCCTTCGACTTCGACATCTTCTTGCGGTCGGGGTCGAGGATCCAGCCCGACAGCGCGGCGTTCGTCCATGGCGCACAGCCGAACTCGTGGTGGCTGCGGGTGATCGTGGAGAACAGCCAGGTCCGGATGATGTCGTGTCCCTGGGGCCGCATGTCCATCGGGAACACGTGCTCGAACAGGTCGCCGTCCTCTTCCCATCCGCCGGCGATCTCGGGGGTGAGCGACGACGTCGCCCAGGTGTCGAGGATGTCGGGATCGCCCGCGAAACCGCCGGGTTGGTCCCGTTGCTCCTCGGTGTAGCCGACCGGGACGTCGGTGGAGGGGTCGATCGGGAGCTGCGACTCGTCGGGCAGCAACGGGGTGTCGTAGCGCGGCTCGCCGTGCTCGTCGAGGGCGTACCAGATCGGGATCGGCACACCGAAGAAGCGTTGCCGGCTGACCAGCCAGTCGCCGTTGAGTCCCTCGACCCAGTTGTCGTACCGGTGCTGCATGTGGGCGGGGTGCCAGGTGACCTCGGCGCCGCGGGCGACCAGCGCCGCGCGGAGTTCGGGGTCGCGGCCGCCGTTGCGGATGTACCACTGCCGCGAGGTGACGATCTCGAGCGGGCGCTCGCCTCGTTCGTAGAACTTCACCGGGTGCTGGATCGGTCGCGGTTCACCGATGAGGAGGCCCTGCTCGATCAGTTGCTCGACGACGGCCTTCTGCGCCTGCTTGACCGTGAGCCCGGCGATCGTCGCGTACGCCTCCGGGTCGACGCCGTCGGGGGCGTCGGTGTGGAGGCGGCCGTCGCGACCGATGATCGCCCGCATCGGCAGGTTCAACTCGCGCCACCACGTGACGTCGGTGGTGTCGCCGAACGTGCAGATCATCGCGATGCCGGTGCCCTTGTCGGGCTGCGCCAGTTCATGAGCGACGATCGGGACCTCGACGCCGTAGAGCGGAGTGCGCACCGTGGTGCCGAAGTGGGGCTGATAGCGCTCGTCGTCGGGGTGCGCCACCAGGGCGACACACGCAGCGAGGAGCTCGGGCCGCGTGGTGTCGATCTCGATCGCGCCGTCGCCGCTCGTTCGGGCGAACGGGATCTTGTGGTAGGCGCCGGGACGTTCCCGGTCCTCCATCTCGGCCTGGGCCACCGCGGTGCGGAAGTCGATGTCCCACAGCGTCGGTGCCTCCTGGCTGTACGCCTCACCGCGGGCGACGTTGCGCAGGAACGCACGTTGGCTGGCCCGGCGTGACCGTTCGTCGATCGTGGCGTAGTGGTAGTTCCAGTCGACCGACAGGCCGAGGCGCTTGAACAGGTCTTCGAAGACCTGCTCGTCGAGTTCGACCAGTTCGTCGCAGAGTTCGAGGAAGTTGGGGCGCGAGATCGGGATCGCGTGGTGGTTCTTCGGTGGGTCGCCACGGAACGGCGGTTCGAACCCCTCGACGTAGTGCTGGCTCGGGTCGCAGCGCACGCCGTAGTAGTTCTGCACGCGCCGTTCGGTGGGCAGGCCGTTGTCGTCCCAGCCCATCGGGTAGAAGACGGCCTTGCCGCGCATGCGCTGGTACCGGGCGATCGTGTCGGTGTGGGTGTAGCTGAACACGTGACCCATGTGCAGCGATCCGCTGACGGTGGGCGGGGGCGTGTCGATGGAGAAGACGCCATCCCGGGGTACCGATGCGTCGAAGCGGTACGTGCCATCGGAGTCCCACTGGGTGATCCAGCGGGCCTCGATGCCGTCGAGCGTCGGCTTGTCGGGGATGTTCGCCATAGATCGCCGAGGCTACCGACTCGCCCCCTGCCCCTCCCCAGAGTGTTTGCGTGCAGGTTCGGGTGACCCGGTCCACCGGGAATGCAACGCAAACGGGGGTTGGCTGGGCCCAGAACGTTTGTGTGCGGATTTGGGTGGCCCGGTCCACCGGGAATGCAACCCAAACGGGGGTTGGTGGGGATGGTGGGGGCGGGTGGAAACGGTGCCGGGGTGGGCTGGGATCGCACTCGTAGACTCCACGACCGTGCTGCACCTCTACGACACCGCCACGCGATCGGTGCGCGAGCTGGCTCTTCGCGAGCCGGGCAAGGTCGGCATCTACCTGTGCGGCCCCACCGTCTACGGCCCGCCGCACCTCGGCCACGGGCGCGCCACGCTCGTCTACGACATCCTGCGGCGCTACCTCGAGTGGACCGGCCTCGAAGTGCGTCTCGTGTCGAACATCACCGACATCGAGGACAAGATCATCGAGCGCGCCCAGCGTGAGGACCGGCCCTGGCAGGACATCACCACGAAGTGCGAGACGATCTGGTTCGAGGCGATGTCCGGCATCAACGTCGAGCGACCGACCGACGTTCCCCACGCCACCGACTACGTCGAGGAGATGGTGGCGATGATCGGTGAGCTGATCGCCGGCGACCATGCGTACCTCACCGACGACGGCGTCTACATGGCGGTCGAATCCGTCGACGACTACGGGCTGCTCGCGCACCAGTCGCTCGACGACATGCGCTCCGGCGGCGGCGAACGCGAGGTGTTCGGCGCCGAGGGCAAACGTCATCCGGCCGACTTCGTGCTCTGGAAGTTCTCGAAGCCGGGTGAACCGTCGTGGCCGTCGCCGTGGGGTGACGGACGCCCCGGCTGGCACTCCGAGTGCGTCGTGATGAGTCTCGACCTCCTCGGCGAGGGCTTCGATCTCCACTGCGGTGGTCAGGACCTGCGCTTCCCGCACCACGAGAACGAACGCGCCCAGGCGGTGGCGCTCGGCAAGACCTTCGCCAACCACTGGATGCACAACGGATTCGTCGTCGACGCCGAAGGCGAGAAGATGTCGAAGAGCCTCGGCAACGTCTCCAACCTGCTCGACCTCATCGACCTCTACGACCCGCGCGCCTATCGGATGGTCCTGCTGCAGTCGCACTACCGCAGCCCGGTGAAGATCACGCAGGACAACATCGACGGAGCGGTCAAGGCGCTCGCCGGGCTCGACTCGTTCGCGGCCCGCACGGCCGACCTCGCTGCCGCCGACCCCGACGATGCGGTGCTCGCGGAGTTCCGGCTCGCGATGGATGACGACCTCGACACGCCGAGGGCGACCGCGCTGCTGTTCGACACGGTTCGCCGGGCGAATGCAGCGCTCGATGCAGGAGCAGCCGACGCCGCAGCGCTGGCAGCCGCCGCGCACGTGATCGCAGCCACGTTCGGGCTCGACCTCGCCACGGCAGCGGAGGTCGACCAGGACGCGCTCGAACGGGCGGCTGCACTCGACGCGGCGCGTGCTGCGAAGGACTTCGCCACCGCCGATGCGCTCCGGGCCGAGCTGCAGGCCGCCGGGTGGACGGTCGAGACCACCCGCGACGGCACATCACTTCGACGGTGACCACGACGGTCGACGCCCCGGCATCGCTCGATGGCGTCTCCCTGGGCGGCGCGACTCCCGATGCCGAACCGACCGACGGTCCGGCCGACCGTTCGGCCACCGGTTCGGGAGGTTCGGCGCGGCCGGCGCCGCGCGTCGGCCCGATGCCCACGATGGGCTACCAGCCGTCGCTCGACGGGCTCCGAGCGCTCTCGGTCGCCGTCGTGCTCCTCTATCACGGCGGGTTCTCGTGGATGCACGGCGGCTTCTTCGGCGTCGAGGTGTTCTTCGTCGTGTCGGGCTTCCTGATCACCTCGCTCCTGCTCGACGAACACGACCGCAACGACCGCATCGCATTCGGTCAGTTCTGGAAACGCCGTGCTCGACGGCTCTTCCCGGCGCTCTACGCCGTGCTCCTCGCCGTGGCGGTCTGGGCAGCGCTCGCCGGCACCGCGGAGCAGCAGTCGCAGTTGCGGCGCGACATCGTCTGGTCGATCTTCTACGTCAACAACTGGGGTCAGATCCTCGGCGACATCCCGTACTTCGCCGGCGACCCACCGCTGCTGCGGCACCTGTGGAGCCTCGCCGTGGAGGAGCAGTGGTACCTGATCTGGCCGCTGTTGTTCGTGGCGCTGATGCGCATCCGACTCCCACGACACGTCGTGGGCAGCTTCGTGCTCGGCGCATCCGCGGTGGCGTTCGTCTACATGGCGTGGCTGCAGTCGCGCTCGCCGTCCCCGCTGGGCGGACCGCCGGCGATCTTCGACGGCATCGATCGCACCAACTACATGTACCTGTCGACGATCACCCGCTCGGGCGGCCTGCTCCTCGGTGCGAGCGCGGCGTTCGTCTGGCGCCCCTGGCGATGGGCGCATGCCGCCGATGCTCCCGCTGGTCGGTTGCTCGATCCGCTCGGTGCCGGTGCGGTCGCGGCGCTGGGCTGCGCAGCCGCGGCGGCGTCGATCACGGCGGGCTACGTCTATCAGTGGCTGATGGCGCTGGTGTCGGTGTTGTCGCTGGTGGCCGTACTCGTTGCCGTGCATCCGGCCGCCGTCGGTTTCCGCCGGATCATGAGTTGGGAACCGCTCGTGCAGGTCGGCAAGCGCAGCTACGGCCTCTACCTCTGGAGTTGGCCGATCTTCGTGGTCGTCGGCGCGACCACCGGCTCGGTCGCAGCGTTCCTGTGGGCGATGGTCCTGACGATCGTCGTCTCCGAAGCGTCGTACCGCTTCCTCGAGGGCCCGGTGCGCACCGGCGCGATCGGGCGGTGGTGGAACGATCGGGCCACGATCACCTACTGGCCGCTCGCGGGCGGTGCGGTGCTCGTCGGTGCGGTGGCGCTCTTCTACGTCAACGTCGACCAGTTCAATCGCTTCGAGGGTGGCGACGATGCCGTGTTCGAACTCGCCACCGGGGCCGACCCCGTCGCGGCGGAGGCCGTGGCGGACCCGATCCCGGTCGACGGCTCGGCCGTCGCGGTCACGACATCACCGTCGACGACCGTTCCGGTCGCAGCGGCGACGTCGGCGCGGCTCGCCATCGTGGGCGACTCGCAGGCCAACGCGCTGGCGATCAACCTGCCCGACGGCATCGACGCCGCGTTTCCGAGGGTCGTGAACGGAAGCGTCGACGGGTGCAGCGTGTACGACTCCGGATCGGTCAGGAGTTCCGTGCGGTTCAGCAACTCGTTTGCGATCTGCGACGGCTGGCAGGACGAGTGGGCGGATGCGGCGTCGGGGACCGACGTCGCACTCGTGGTGGTCGGTGCGTGGGACGTGTTCGACGTCGTCGACGGTGACGCGACGTACGGGTTCGCCACGCCCGCGGGCGACGACCTGTTCACCACGAACCTCGAGTCCGGGATCGATGCGATGCTCGCCGAAGGGACCAACGTCGGCCTGCTCGAAGTGGCGTGCATGCGACCGCAGGACGTCGATGGTGCCGGGGTTCGCGCGCTGCCCGAGCGCGGCGACGATGCCCGTGTCGCGCACGTCAACGATCTTCTCCGCGACACCGCCGCCGGGTATCAGGCGGCCGGGAACATGCGTGTTCAGTTCGTGGAGGGACCCGACGAGTGGTGCGGCGACGAGGCGATCGCGACCGACCTCGGCTATCGCTGGGACGGGGTCCACGTCTACAAGCCGGGCGCGAACCTGATCTACACGACGGTCGCTCCTGATCTGCTCCGCCTCGCCGCCGTCTGAGACCAGATCGGGACGCGGAGGGATCTGCGCATACCACGCGCAGCGCTCGATCCGGACTGGACGAACGCAATCCGTCACCGAATTGTCAAGATTTGGTGAGGGCCCCAACCTCGACGTCACGCAGCGTCGTGTAGCCACCATGGAACGGAGCCAAGAGGGAGAGCGGACCCTGGCTGAACGTGTGGTGCACTGGCGATCGGTCGGCCTCATCGGCGCCTGCGTCGCGGGTGGAGTGACCCTGTCGATGATGGTGATCGGTTCGGTGCCGACGATCTCCGGTCCGGTCAGCGCCGCCCCGCAGGCGTTGCCCGCCGAGGTGGTCGTGGCAGACCAGCCGACCACGGATCCAGTGGCCGCGACGACCGAAGTGGTGCCCGAATCGACCGAGCCGCCCGTCGACGCTGCGGTCGTCGCTCTCGGCGAGTCCGACACCGTCGCAGGCGGCCGCAGTGGCCCCCGCTCCAGCTCTCGCTCCCGCTTCCGCTGCCGCTCCCGCTTCCGCCGTTGCTCCTGCCCCCGCTCCCGCTCGCCGCCCCGATCCGGCTCCGCCCACCGCGACTCCGCCCGGCAGCGACTCCGCCGGCAGTGGCGCCGACTCCCGCGGCCGTCCCGGCGCAGAAGGTTGCGCCGACCCCCACCGCGGCCCCGGCCCCCGCACCGACCGCCACCGCCGCCCCGGCCCCCGCGCCGACCCCGACGGCGGCACCGACCACCGCCGCGCCGACGACGCAGCCGACGCTTCCACCGACGACGCAGGCCCCGGCGACGGTCTCGAGCCTCACCTATCCGAGCTACACGGTGTCCGGAGCTGCGGGCGTGTCGTTGCAGTTCGACGGGTCGTCGATCTCCGTGGCCTCGGTGACACCGCAGTCGAAGTGGGTGTACGAGATCGCGAAGAACGGTCCACGGACCGTCGAAATCAAGTTCTTCAACGTCGACACCGGACGTGACCGCGAGTTCCACGCGACCGTCGAGGGTGGCCGGATCAAGGTCGAGACATGAGGTTGTCGTCATGAGCGAGTTGTCCCCAGAAGAACGGATCGCCCGTCTCCGGGCAAGTCGCGGTCAGGCGCCTGCGCCTGCCGTTTCGCAGACGCCGCCGACGCCGACGGCTCCGCCTACGTCGGCGCCGGCGGCATTTGCTCCACCGGTCTCCACGATGGCGGCGGCCACCCCATCGGCACCTGCACCGCTGGCGGCGCCGCAAGCTTCGGCGGCACCGACGCCGGGAGCTCCGCCACCGCCGCCTCCACCCGCTCCGACAAGGCAGGTCTCCCGAGGATCCGTGTCGGACGCGGTCGGAGCGGGTTCCGCGGTCGCCGCGACTTCCGTCGGCGCAGCGTCCCCGACCGAGATGGCGTCGGATACGCCGACTGCGTCTGCGGGTCTGGTCCGTCGTGTCGTTCCCCGGCGCAAGCCCCACCCGGCCCGTAAGGCCCGGTGGGCCGTCGGGATCGCAGCGACCGCCGGGTTCGCAGCGATGGTGCCGGCGATGGGCCCGTTGGGCGTGGCCGCGGAGGGCAACGAGCCGGAGAACGCTCCCGACCCGACCTCCCCGGACTCGGTTCCTTCGAGCGTCGTGGATGCGACGGTCGAATTGACTCCGCCGTCGACCGACATCGTCGACCCGGCCACCACGGAGGTGCCGGTCGACTCGACCGAGGTGGTCGACCCCGCTGCGGTTCCCGTCGACCCGACGATGGCTCCGGCTGCTCCGGATGCGGCGCTTCCCGCAGCTCCAGCGCCGACCGCCGGCTCGCCATCTCCCGCTCCTGCGGCGCCTGCGCCCGCACCTGCACCCGCTCCTGCGGCGCCTGCGCCCGCCGCGCCCGCTCCGGCGCCTGCGCCCGCTCCTGCGGCGCCTGCACCCGCTCCGGCTCCGGCTCCTACCCCTGCACCCGCTCCGGCTCCTACCCCTGCGCCTGCTCCGGCTCCGCTCCGCCCCTGCCCCGGCTCCGGCTCCCGCTCCGGCCCCGGCCCCGGCTCCCGCTCCGGCCCCGCTCCGGCCCCGGCTCCCGCTCCGGCCCCGGCCCCGGCTCCCGCTCCGGCTCCGGCGCCTGCCCCGGCGCCTGCGCCGGCTCCGGCCCCGCCGCCCCCCGTCACCTCGGCGTCGGGCTGATGATGGCCATGGCTCCGTGGTCGATGGTCGCGTTCCGGGCGATGGCCAGCCCGTGTCGCATCGTCGCGCCCACGCGCGAGCTCGCCGAGTACGGACGTGAGCTCGTGCAGCAACTCGAGCAGGCGTGGAGTCGCTTCGATCCGACGAGTGAAATCAGTCGGCTCAACCACACCGCCGGGTCGCTGGCGATCGTTTCCGACGTCACCTACGAACTCCTCTCGCTCGCCCACCAGGCGAGTGTCGCGACGAACGGTGCATTCGATCCGTTGATGCTCGACCAACTCGTCGCCCTCGGCTACGACCGCACGTGGGATGCCGTGGTCGACGATGCCGGTCCCCATCCGGATCCGTCGCCGTCGCCGAGAGCTCGCATCGAGCTCTTCCCGGAGATCTCTGCCGTGTGCCTGCCGACGGGCACCCGCTTCGATCCGGGTGGCATCGGCAAGGGTCTCGCCGGCGACATGGTGGCCGCGGCCCTGCTGGAGGCGGGTGCCGAATCCGTCCAGATCGAGTTGGGTGGCGACGTGCGCGTCGCCGGTCCGGAATGGGCCGGCGGGTCGTGGCGGGTGGTCGTCGACGACTCCGACCACGCGGTGGCCAGCGCTGCCGCGATCACCCTGCCGGAGGGTGGTGTTGCCACGAGCAGCGTCGTTCGTCGCCGGTGGCGACGTGGGGGTGTCGACGTGCACCACCTGATCGACCCGCAGACGGGACTGCCGGCGTCGACCGACCTCGACTCGGTCACGGTGGCCGCTCCGACGCTGTGGTGGGCCGAGGTGATGGCGAAGGTCGCGCTGATCGGCGGACGTCGCCACGCCCGTTCCCTGTTCGAAGCGTCCAACATGACCGCGGTGTTGGTGGGCCGGGATCCCGATCACCGCTACGAGTTGATCTCGCCGAATACGGTCGACGCATGAATCCTCAGGTCTGGTGGTTCGTGTCGCGGTCGTCGGGGATGGTGGCCTGGGCCCTGCTCACGCTGTCGGTCTGCTGGGGACTGTTCATCTCCACGAAGGCCGTCGCCAAGGCGTCGAGCCCTGCCTGGCTGCTCGACCTGCACCGCTACTTGGGCGGCACGGCGCTGATCTTCACGGCGGTTCACCTCATCGGCCTGGTGGCGGACAACTACGTCACCTTCGGGTGGGCCGAGATCTTCATCCCGATGGCGTCGTCGTGGAAACCGGGACCGGTGGCCTTCGGCATCGTCGGCTTCTATCTCCTGCTCGCGATCGAGCTCACGTCGTTGGCGATGAAGAAGCTGCCCCGCAAGCTGTGGCGCTGGGTACACCACAGCAGCCTCGTGCTCTACTTCGTGGCGACGTATCACGCGATCGCTGCAGGAACCGACAACGAGAATCAGTGGTTCCGGGTCGCAGCGCTGGCGTCGATCAACATCGTGATGTTCCTCACCATCGTGTTGATCCTCGCCGTCCGCAAGGCCAAGATCGCGCCCGCTGCATCTCGGCGAGTGCTCGCCAGCGCGGGCAGCACCAAGAGCTGAAGCCGATTCCTCGACCGGTGGTCGGCGGGCTCATCCGCCGGAGTTCTGCACCTCGACGTCGAGTTCACCGTGCTCGAGTTCGGCGTGGACCTCGCAGCTGGATTCGTCGCTCCCACGGAACGTGATCTCGACCGAAGTCGGACCGTCGGCGGAGACCCGCTCGGTGTAACCGGGCTGGGGGCTGATCGAGACGATGCGCAACTTCCCGGAGTCGATGGAGACGACCACGGCTCCGCACCGGCTCGAGATGGTCTGCAGGGTTGCGGGCGCAGGTGGCGGTGACGGCTCTGCGACTTCCGGTGGCTCTGCGACTTCCGGTGGCTCGACGACTTCTGGCGGCTCCACGACTTCTGGCGGCTCGGCAGCGGCCGGCGGAGGCGGCTTCGTCGGTGTCGCGGCGATGGCCGGCGAAGGGGATGCGGGCGGCGGGGCCGGGGGCTCCTCGGCTCGTGCCTCGACACCGTCATCGACCAACGTCGGCGCCTCGGTCGTCGACGCGTTTGTCTCGGGCGGTGACGGGACGAGTGGAGCTTCCGCCTCGGGGGTGGCGGTCACGATCGTGCTCGACGGAACCGGCGGAAGTGTGGCGACCGGGGGAGTGGCTTCACTGGTGACGCTGCTCGTCGTCGACGTCCGATTCGGTGCCGCCGACAGCGCGGCAACACTGATGCCGCCCCCGACGAGCAGCGTGACTGCGGTTGCGCTCGCCGCGAGCGTGCGCCTCCGGCGAGCGCGTTGCATCGCCGGTCGCAACTGGTCGAGCGTGCGGTGGGCACCGGGCGTACGGGTACTCGTCGACAGCGCCCGTCGGATCTGGTCGTCGTCGAAGCTCACGGCAGCATTCCCGCGGCGTCGATGAGTTTGCGGAGTCCGTCTCGAGCCTGTGCGAGGTGGTACTTCACGGTGCCTTCCCGCAGGCGCAGGATCGTGGCGATCTCGGTGACGCTGCGATCGTCGACGTAGAACAACGTCGCGATCTCGCGCTGCCGTCGAGGGAGCCGCTGGAGCAGGTCGACGGCCATTGCATCGGCCGAGTGGAGGTCGGTGTCGGTGGTGGGTGCGTCGGCGTGCACCGACTCCTCGCGACGCCTGCGTCGGAGGTCGGACCGGAAGCTGTCGCGGCTGAGGTTGATCGCCACTCTGCGGACCCACGCTGCGGGCGAGTCGTAGCGTCGGATCTTCGACCACTTCGTGTAGGCCTTGATGAAGGCCTCCTGCGTTGCGTCGATCGCTCGCTCGCGATCGCCGGTGGTCAACACGAGCAACTTGAGCACCACGTCGTACTGAGCCAGGAAGAAGTGCTCGAACTCCTCGTCGCTGGTCATCGAGGCGACCTCACCGAAGGGGTGGCGCGCCAGAACCGGTTGTCGCGCCATGAATACGGCATCCACCACGTCGTGAACACGTTGCGGCGACCGTTCCTGGTTGGGGTGAATGTTCGGCATGGGAGGTGCGCCGACCCGGACGACCATGCGTTGGTGGCCCATCATCGGAACAGTATCACCACATGTGGTCGATTAACCGCCTAGAGTGAACTAAGCTGCCCGGATGATCGCGGCGGAGCGTTCGAGTGTGATGCGTGCTGCGGTGAGCACGCTCGCTCGCGACGGTCGTCGTCCCCGGCGGGTGATCGGGGCGTGAACCCTCAGGTGTGGTGGTTCGTGGCGCGGTCGTCCGGCATCGTCGCGTGGGCGTTGTTGACGGCGGCGGTGATCTGGGGGTTGCTGCTGTCGACGCCGGTGTCCGCGACGCGGGTCGCAGCGCGTCGGCTGCGCCCGGCATGGCTGCTCGACCTGCACCGGCACCTCGCCGGGCTCGCCGTGATCTTCACCGCGGTCCACCTGATCGGTTTGGTCGCCGACTCCTACGTGACCTTCGGTTGGGCCGAGATCCTGTTGCCGATGGCGTCGGGGTGGAAGCCCGGTGCTGTGGCATTCGGTGTGGTGTCGATGTATCTCCTGGTGGCCATCGAAGCCACGTCGCTCGCGATACGCCGGCTCCCACGCAGTCTCTGGCGATGGGTGCACCGGTCCAGCTTCGTGTTGTTCGCGACCGCGACGTATCACGGCATCGCTGCGGGTACCGATGCCGGGCACACCTGGTTCCGGGCTGCGGCCTGGATGTCGGTGGCGGCGGTTGCGATCCTGACGACCCGTCTCCTGGTCGCGTCCCGTCGTCGAGCGGTGGCGGCCACCGCGTTCGGTGCCGAGCCCGTGGTGCCGGCAGCACCGCCGGGCCCGCCACCCGTGGTCTCGGAAGCGCCATCTCGCGCGCCATTCGGTGCCCCGATTCCGCCGCTGCCCGGCTCGGTCGTCGAACTGGCGGTGCCCGCCGCAGCGCCGGTCGCGCCCTCCGCTCTGGTCGAGCCGCTCGCAGCGCCGCCACCACCGCCACCACCACCGCCACCACCACCTCCACCGCCACCAACACCGCCCCCCATGCGGACGCCGGTGCTCCCGGACCGCCAGACCACGAGAGCGATGGCGGGGGTCAGCTCCGCTGGGAGCGACGCAGGCGGGCTCGGGCCTCCGACAGCTGCGACTTGACCGTGCCCACGCTGAGCGTGAGGCGTCGGGCGATCTCGTCCACGCTGCAGTCGTGGACATAGAAGAGTGCGGCGATCTCGCGCTGACGCGCCGGCAGGTCGTCGAGCAGTGCCTGTATCCCCGCATCTGCGACGATCGAGTCCGAGGCCGGCGGCTCGTCGACCGGGTCGACACGTGTCTCCCGGTCGCGCCGTCGACGTTCGGATCTCAGCCGATCGCGGCTCGCGTTGATCGCGATTCGGCGCACCCAGGCCTGCGGGGCGTCGTACGTGCGGATCACCGACCAGCGGGCATGGGCCTTGATGAACGCGTCCTGCGTCGCATCGACGGCTGCCTCGTGATCGTTGAGGATCGCATCGAGCGAGCGCAGCGTGTCGTCGTGGTGCTCGAGGAAGAAGACCTCGAACTCTGCGTCGAACTCGTTGGTCGGGGTCGGGTCGGAGAGCGCCACCGCCCGCGAGAGTACTGCCGCGCGGACTGCAGATCGGGAGGCCGATGCCGCTTCGACGCGATGTTACCGACGGGTAGACATCCCGATTACCGATGGGTAACTTGTGGTCATGACCGACTTCTCGCTGAACCTCAACGAAGACCAGCTCCAGATCCAGAAGTGGGTCCACGACTTCGCCGAGGGCGTCATCCGCCCCGTCGCCGAGGAATGGGACGAACGCGAGGAGTTCCCGTGGCCCGTCGTCGAGGAAGCCGCCCAGATCGGCCTCTATGGCGTCGACTTCCTCCTCAATGCCATGGGTGACCCCACCGGCTTGACCCTGCCGGTTGCCATCGAGGAACTCTTCTGGGGTGACGCCGGCATCGGCATGGCGATCATGGGCTCGGCCCTCGCTGCCGCTGGCATCGCCGGGAACGGAACGCCCGAACAGGTCATGGAGTGGGCGCCCCAGTGCTATGGCACCGCCGACAACGTGATGCTCGGAGCCTTCTGTGTGAGCGAGCCCGACGCCGGCTCCGATGTCTCCAGCCTCCGCACCCGTGCGGTCTACGACGAGGCCAAGGACGAGTGGACGCTCAACGGCACCAAGGCATGGATCACCAACGGCGGTATCGCCGACGTGCACGTGGTGGTGGCCAGCGTCGACCCGGAACTGAAGTCGAAGGGGCAGGCGAGCTTCATCGTCCCGCCCAACACGCCCGGTCTGTCGCAGGGCCAGAAGTACAAGAAGCACGGCATCCGTGCGAGCCACACCGCCGAGGTCGTCCTCGACGACGTCAAGGTGCCCGGATCGTGCCTGCTCGGTGGCAAGGAGAAGCTCGACGCCAAGCTTGCCCGAGCACGTGAGAACGTGTCGTCGGGCAAGCAGCCCGCCATGGCGACGTTCGAGGCCACCCGCCCGGCCGTCGGCGCCCAGGCGCTCGGCGTGGCCCGTGCCGCCTACGAGTACTCGCTCGAGTACGCCAAGGAGCGCGTCGCGTTCGGCCGACCGATCATCATGAACCAGGCGATCGCGTTCAAGCTCGCCAACATGGCCACGGAGATCGATGCCAGCCGTCTGCTGATCTGGCGCGCCGCCTGGCTGGCCAAGAACGGTCAGTTCAAGAACGGCGAAGGCTCGATGTCGAAGTGGAAGGCGTCGGAGACCGCCGTTCGCGTCACCGAGGAGGCCATCCAGATCCTCGGCGGCTACGGCTACACCCGCGAATACCCGGTCGAGCGCTGGCACCGCGATGCGAAGATCCACACGATCTTCGAAGGCACGAGCGAGATCCAGCAGCTCGTCATCAGCCGGGCCATCTCCGGCCTGCGGATCGAGTGATTCGACTTCCTTCGTCCTTCCCTTGCGGTGGCAACCGGGGCCACCTTCGCGGCGCATGCCGAACGGCCGAGTTGGATCCATCGCTGCCTCATAGCCCGGCGTCCTCATCCCGAGTTCCAGTCATAAGGGACCCGACGCAGACAGGTCGTCACACCCCTGGTGGAGTGAGCACTGGGATCGTCGCCCTCATGGCGACGATCCGCGGGAAGCGTCCGGGCGTGTGTGAGATGCGGGCGTGCACGGGCGCGTCCGACCGCGGATGACCGACCCAGGTGTCGCGCACGGCTTGCGGTGGCAAGCGCGACGCCCAGAAGCTCGAGGCGAATGCCGGCGACGCCAAGGCCGCCGGCCGTCTGGTTGCCGACGTGCTCGACGAGTGGGTGAAGCAGAGCGCTCGTGAGCCGCTCGCACCGTGCCGCGAGCGTACGCCTTGCTCGTCGTGGCTGGCTTGCCCGGCCGGTTTCGACGGTCAGCTCGCCCCGTTCGTGACACGGTCGGACGGACCTGACTTGGCGATCCGGAGCATCGGGAACGGCGGCCGGTACGGCGCTGCGGGGGCGGTGACCCTGGACAGCGGTCGAGCGTCCAGATAGTGCATCTCGCCCCACCGACCGTCGCACGCCGCGATCGTCCGGCCACGTCGTGGCCAACGAACTCGCACCGCGTGATTGTCGGCGCGCCGTGGGCGTGGGAGTGATCGTGGAGTGTGGACAGATTCTGGATGCCGTCTGCGCCGCCCCCTGGTGCCGGTCGGGAAGCCCTGATGTCACCACCGTGGTCGTGGTGCTCGCTCCGTGTTGAATTCCTGTCACTGTCAAGGTATATTCTGGCACTTGTCAAGGAGCGCTCAACCGTCGGGCGGCGTTTTCGCTTCCACATATCCCACGCTCCACGCGAGCTTTCGAAACGGAGAGAAGAACATGACCACGACATCCACTCAGACCAGCGCCCACGGTGTCTCGTGGTTCGGCGTCTCCTGGTTCGGCGTCTCCTGGTTCTGATCCCAATGCAGGTCACGGCTCGTTCGCAGCCGTACTGACTTCTCAAGATCCGGGCGTCGGCGGACGATAGACGTTCGGGACCGTCCAGAGCACGCTCCCACTTCGGGAGCGAACTGTGACGACCAACACCGACAAACAGACCAGTGAAATGGGCGCCCCTGGGGCGTCCATTTCCGCGTCTGCGTCGTCGGCGCATCCCGAGCGCCGTGTCACCGTGCTCGCCGTGCTGCTTGCGATCGTCGGCGTGGGCCTGGTGGTCAGGATGCCCGACTCGGGCGAAGCGGTGCTGCCTGTCGCCGGCGTGGCTCATCCCCGTTCTCGCTGCCGGTTTCGCAGTAGCCGAGTTCAGCGTCTTCCGGTTCATCTTCCGGCGCGAGTCGTTGGCGTTCTCGCTCTCGGAGATCCCGCTCGCGCTCTGTTTCGTGTACCTCGCGCCAGGCCCGGCGGTTGCAGTTCGCGTCGTGGGCGCGATGGCTGTGATTCTGATGATCCGTCGGCCTCCCTTGTACAAGGTGGCGCTGAACGCGGGCATGTTCGATCTTCGAGGTCGCCGTTGCGGTGCTGGTCTTCCGCGGTGTCGTCGATCTGTGGGGGCCGGGGCCGAGCCACTACGTGGTCGCAGCGATCGTCGCCCTGATCGTGTGCGGCATCGTCTCGTCGATCATCGTCTCGCTGGCGATCTCACAGTTCGAGGGCAGGTTGTGGAGTCGTATCGGCAGCGAACTGACGCGTCGCCTGGTGGCTCTTCCTGGTCAACTCGACCCTCGCGGGCATGGTGCTGGCGTTGGCGCTGATCTCGCCGTACCTGGTGCTCGTCGCCCTGGTACCGGTCGGGTGTGCTCTGGTACATCATCAAGGCGTACGGGGCGCTCGACCAGCGGCTCCGTGATCTCGATGCGGTGCACGGCTTCACGGGTCACGTCGGTCAGTCGCTCGACCCCGACGAGATCCTCCGCGCTGCGGTCGTCCAGACGGCCGAGGTGTTGCGCACCGACGGCACGGCCGCGATCATCTTCGATGACGCCAACGGAGCGACGCTGCGGGTGCACGGCGCCGTTGGTCTCCACTTGCCCACCGACGTCTGGGACCCGAACTGGCGGACGCTGATCGCGTCGGAACGGGCAGTGCTCGTGCCGAGGTCGGAGCTCGGGCCGATCAAGTCGTCCGGGTCGACGATCACCGAGATGATGGTCGCTCCGATCCGGGACGAATCCGGCGTGATCGGCCTGCTGATGGTCGCCGGACGTACGGAGCGAGTCGGCGATTCCTGCCGACGACCTCGTGCGACTCCAGAACCTGACCGAGCAACTGGCGGTGAGCCTGCGCAAGGGCATGCTCCACCAGCGCATCGAGCGCGAAGCCCGACTCGACGGGCTCACGGGTCTCCCCAACCGCACCTCGTTCGAACGATCGATCGTGGAGGTGGCGCGGCGGCGGGGGAGCAGTGAGCCCTTCGTCATCATGCTCGATCTCGACCGTTTCAAGGAAGTGAACGACACGTTGGGCCACCACGCCGGCGACGACCTGCTGATCGCTGTCGGCGAGCGGCTCGCAGCCGTGCTCGACCCAGGCGACATCCTTGCTCGACTCGCCGGTGACGAGTTCGCGATCGTCGGTACACGAGACGACCGTGACCAGATGTTGGAGCTCGCCTGGACATGCGTGCGTGAGATCGGCCGTCCCGTGACGCTCGACGGACTGGAGATCGTCGTCACGGCGAGTGCCGGTCTGGCGATCATCGATGACGACGTCGACGAGGGCGCCCCGCTCCGATACGCCGACATCGCGATGTTCAACGCGAAGTCCCAGCGCCTCGGCGTGGAGGTGTACCGCCACGAGATCGATCGGCGGACCCCGGCGCGTCTGTCGATGCTCGGTGATCTGCGCAGCGCCATCGACCAAGGCGATCTCCACCTCAATCTGCAGCCGAAACTCGACCTCACCTCCGGCACGGTGGTCGGGGCGGAAGCGCTCGTGCGGTGGACCCATGCGGTTCGCGGCATCGTGCCACCGATGCAGTTCGTCCGAGTCGCCGAGGACACCGGCCTCATCAAGCAGCTCACCGACCTCATGTTGGATCGTGGTGTCAGCGCGCTGAAGCGCATCCACCAGAGCGGCTACCACCTCGGTTTGTCCGTCAACCTGTCGACCCACGATCTGCTCGACTCGCGCCTGGCCGAACGGGTGGACGGGTATCTCGTCGCCAACGACGTCCATCCCGAGATGCTCACCCTCGAGATCACCGAGTCGTCGCTGCTCATCGACGCACCGCGTGCCCGAGCGACGATCAACCAACTGCACGAGGTCGGTGTTCACCTCTCGATCGACGACTTCGGCACCGGATACTCGTCGCTCAGCTACCTGCGCCGCCTCCCGGTCACCGAACTCAAGATCGATCAGAGCTTCGTGGTGAACCTTCTGCTCGACGAGCAGGACGAGGTGATCGTGCGTTCGACGATCGAGCTCGGACACAACCTCGGGCTGGTCGTCGTTGCCGAGGGCGTGGAGAACAACGAGGTCCTGGAGCGGTTGCATCAACTCGGCTGCGACGTGGCGCAGGGATTCTGCATCTCCCGCCCGCTCGCGCCGAAGCACTTCATGTCGTGGCTGGCCACGACCAGCCACCCGAGCCGCGTGGTCGATCCGCTCGACTTCACCCGGTGGGTCGATGCGGCCCCCAGCGACCCGAGTGAGTTCGACTCGCTCGCCGACTGAGACCCGTCCCAGCTTCGTTCGCACGACCGGAGTCGTTCGGCCCGTGCGCTGAGTTCGACGCAGGTGGATACTGGACCCGTGAGCAAACGTCTTCCCCTGCAGCACGTCACGATCCACGGTCACGAGGTGGGGTTCCGGCGCGGTGGATCGGGTGAGCCGATCCTGCTGATCCACGGTCTCGCGGGGAGTTCGCGGACCTGGGACGACGTCATCCCCACCCTGACGGAGCGTCACGACGTCATCGCCCCCGATCTGCTCGGGCACGGCGAGTCGGCCAAGCCGGTGGGTGACTACTCCCTGGGGGCCTTTGCCAGCGGGCTCCGCGACTTCCTGTCGGTGCTCGGCATCCCGAGCGTCACGATCGTGGGGCATTCCTTCGGGGGCGGCGTTGCCATGCAGTTGGCGTACCAGCACCCCCACCTGGTCGACCGGCTGGTGTTGGTGGGCAGCGGTGGCCTCGGGCGGGAAGTGTCATGGTTGCTGCGGCTTCTCACGTTGCCCGGCGCCGAGTACCTGATGCCGATCGGGTTCCCGAAGCCGATCGTCGATCGCGCGACCGACGTCGGCCGGCAACTCGGGCGTCGCAACATCCGCTCGCCGAAGCTCGCCGAGATGTGGCGGGCGTACTCGTCGCTCGCCGGAGCCCAGAACCGGTCGGCGTTCGTGCGCACGATGCGCGGCGTGATCGAGCCGACCGGCCAGATGGTCGACGCCAGCGACCGCCTCTACCTCGCAGCGCACATCCCGACCCTGATCGTGTGGGGCGACCACGACGGCATCATCCCGGTCGCCCACGCACATCACGCTCACGAGCTGATCCCGTCGAGTCGACTGGAGATCCTCGAGGGCGTCGGGCACTTCCCCCACGTGGAGGCATCGGAGATCTTCTGTGACGTGCTGCTCGACTTCATGGCGACCACCCGGCCCGCCTCGACGCGCCATGAAGCCCTGCGCGACGTGTTGCTCGAGGGCGCCTGACGCCCTGGCTCACCGTCGTCGGAACACGACCGTCGCCGCCCCGTCGCCCTCCTCGGTGTGCAACAGGTCGATCTCGGCATCGGCGAATGCTGTGGTCAGCTCTCCCGCTGGAGCGTGGAACGGCCCCGGCGACTCCGCCCCGACGGCCGACAGGACCGTGACGATCGCGAGCCCGCCGACAGCGAGGCGTTCGACGATCTGTGGATACAGCGCCGGCTGACGGAACCGTTGGCAGACGATGACGTCGGCTCGAGCCGGATCCTCCGGGAGCCCGGCGTCGAGGTCGGTGACCCGTGCGTCGATCATCCGATCGAGGCCCAGTGCGGTCGCGGCGAGGTGCAGCCGTTCGATCGCGAGGGGCGACACGTCGAGGGCCACGACGCGCAGACCGCGATCGGCGAGCCACAAGGCCTGGTGCCCGAGGCCGCAGGCGATGTCGACGGCGATCCCGGTGCTGGGGAGGAGGGCGAGGAGTTCGGCGTGATCGTCGAACACCCCAGGCGGTCGTGGCTCGGCCGGCGGCGCGGACCGGTACCGGTCGTCCCAGCGAATGGCGTCGTCCTGCATCCGGTCATGCTCCCAGACGGCACTCCGCACCGGGGCGATGTGGTGCCGGGTGGGGCCCGCGTGGGAACATCTTCGTCGTGACTGACATCGACGAAGGATCCTCGACCCAGACTTCGACCGGTTGGTTGTCGCCCGAGGACCTCGAACTCGTGCGGGCGCACGTTCCGATCGTCTACGTCGATGCCGTCCCGGTGCGCGTCGACTCGCTCGGCAACGTCACCGAGGTCGGGATGCTCCTGCGGGTGGCGTCGGACGGCACGATCAGTCGGATGGTGGTCACCGGCCGGGTGCTCTTCGGCGAGCGGGTCCGTGAGGCGCTGATGCGTCACTGCGAGAAGGACCTCGGGCCGCTCGCGCTGCCGCGCGTGCCGGCCAACCCGACGCCGTTCACGGTGGTCGAGTACTTCCCGAACCCGGATCGGTCCGGGTTCTACGACCCTCGCCATCACGCAGTGAGCCTTGCCTATGTCGTGCCGGTCGAGGGCGAGTGCGAGCCCACGCAGGAGGCGCTCGACCTGTCGTGGTTCACGCCGGAGGAGGCGGTCAGCTCCGAGGTCATCGCACAGATGACCAGCGGTCACGACCGGCTGATCCGCCTGGCGCTCGCCCACGTCGGCAAACTGCCGTAGTGCCGGCTGCGATCAGAGGATCGCGAGCAGGACCCAGAGCGTGACCATACCGGCTGCGAGCGCGGCGATCAGATTGCGGGTGATCGCCGCGACGACGATGCTCGCGCCGATCGCGGCGACCTCTTCGACCTCCACCCCGTCGATCCCCTGGCCACCGGCGACCAGGTTGACGGCCAATGCCGACAGGACCGCCGGACCGACGTAGCGAAGTGCCCGAGTGATGTTGGCCGGCAGCGGACGGTCGGCGAGGAACACGATGAGGCCCGCCCGTGACATGTAGGTGATCATGCCGACGGACAGCACCGCCGAGATCGCGGCGAAGGCACTCACGGCGTCACCGGCGTCCGCCGGTCGGCTCGGCGGGCCTGTGCGACGTCCGCGACGTACCCCGCGACGACGCCGCTGATCGCCCCGACGAGGATGCCGCCGTTGTTCGGGACCTCGAGGGCGAGCAGGCACACGGCTGCCCCGGTCACGGCGGCGACGACACCCGGCCGGTTCGTGAGCCCGAGGACGACGAGCCCGGCGAACATGATCGCCGGCGCCACGTCGAGGCGCCATTCGGTCGGGATCGACGATCCGACGACGAGACCGAGGCTGACCGTGAGCGTCCACGCCACGAAGTAGAAGAGCCCGGCGGTGAGGTAGAAGCGGCGCCAGTGGTCACTCGACAGATGGACCCGCACGCTCGTCAGCGCGAACAGCTGATCGATCAGGAAGAACGGTCCGATCCAGCGGAACCAACGTGGCTGATCGCCGAATCGGGGTGCGAGTGCGGCGCTGTACATCACGTGCCGCAGGTTGATGACCGCAGCAGTCGCAACGAGGGTGAGCCACGTCGCCGTGGCGGCCAGGCTGACCGTTGCGAGCTGGGCGGCTCCGGCGAACACGAAGAGGTTCGTCGACCAGGCGACGGCGGTCGGCATCGCCGACTCGGTGATCGCCACGCCGAGGACGAGCGCGAACGGAATCGCCGGGATGAACAGTGGGATGGCGGCCCGGAGCGCATCACGTGTGGAGCTCTCGCCCCGCTCGATCACCGGCCGGTTGGTCATGGACGGCCCAGGCTAAGTCGCGGCACCGGCATCCCGCCTCTGACCCTGGTGCAGCGCATACCATGCAGTCCTGATGCCAGAAGGCGACACGATCCATCGGTCGGCAAGCGCGATGAGAACCGCGCTCGCCGGCAAGCCGATGTTGCGTTTCGATGCCCCTCGGCTCGTCGGGCCGTCGCCGCAGGCGGGTCGCATCGTCGAGACCGTCGAGAGTCGCGGCAAGCACCTCCAGGTCGAGTGGGACGACGGGCTGGTGCTCGACACGCACATGCGCATGAGCGGGGCATGGCACCTCTACCGCGCCGGCGACAACTGGCGACGCCCGTACACGCAGATGCGCGCCGCGATCGAGGTTGCCGACTGGGTCGCCGTGTGCTTCAACGCCCCGAACGTCGAGACCTACCGGCGTGCCGACAAGCGCCGCCATCCCGGCATGGGGCGGCTGGGGCCCGACCTGTGCAAGGGCGACACCGACCTCGGGGTCGTCGTCAACCTGCTGCTCACGTATCCCGATCCCGACGCCCGCCTCGGCGAGGTGCTGCTCGACCAGCGGGTGATGTGCGGCGTCGGCAACGTGTACCGCTGCGAGGTGCTCTGGGCCACCGAGTTGAGCCCGTTCGCCCGGGTCGGCACGATCAGCGAGCACGATGCGATCCGCGTGGTCAACACCGCTGCGTCGATGCTGCGTGCCAACCTCCATCACGCCAAGCGGGTCACCCTGCCCGGTGCGAAGGGCGGGCTCGCCGTGTACGGCCGCAACGTCCAGCGCTGTCACCGCTGCGGGGGCACGATCGAGTGCCGGCGCATGGGCGAACACAACCGGATCCTCTACTGGTGTCCGGGTTGTCAGACGCACCTCGACCCCAAGCTCGAGCGCTCGTCCGACGACACTCCGATGGATCCCCATCCTGCCGCCCAGCGCTGGCTCGCCGACCTTCCCTGGAACCGCGACGCCAGCTGACCGCTGCATCTGGGGTCAGACCACAGATGCAACGTCCTGCGGCGATCGTCAGCCGCGGCCGAGGATTCGTTCGACGGCGATCTCGATGACGACCCGATCGTCGCGTTCCTTCGGCTCGCGGTACCGGGCGGCGTAGCCCTCGACGCCGGCGCGCACTCCGTCGGGGTCGGTGACGAGCCGGACCGGTCCTTCGAGGCTGAGCCAGCGACCGCCGTCGACCTGGCCGACCGCCGCCCGTTGTCCAGCGGCCTCCATGCGCCCGGCATTGATCGCCTTCTGCGAACCGGCCCACGTGATCACGCGAGCCACGCGATCGTCGGCGTCGTAGCTGAACCCGACCGCCACGACGTGCGGGGAGAGATCTGCTCGCAACGTCGTGAGTGTCGCCAGGTGGTATTCACGCAGGAACGTGAGCACCTCGTCGGGCAGTGCAGCCGGGTCGAGCGCCATCGCACCACGCTACCGAGGTGTTACGCCGGGGGTCTGACCCCTGGCGTAACGGTCACTCGGTGGCGATGGCGTCGAGGACGTTCATGTTCGACGCCTTGTACGAGGGGTAGAGGGCGGCGAACAGGCCGGCGATCACGGCGCCGACGAGGATCATCACGATGATCGTCGGGTTGAACGACAGCTTGCTGATCACGTCGTCGGGGACCGCCAGCGACAGCACCACACCGAGGAAGGTGCCCACGACGATGCCGACGATCGCGCCGAAGATCGACACGATCACGGCCTCCCAGCGCACCGAGCGCCGGGTCTGCCGCTTGTTCATGCCGACTGCCCGCAGCAGGCCGATCTCGCGGGTGCGCTCGAAGACACCGAGTGCGAGCGTGATCGAGATGCCCAGGATCGCGATGAGGATGGCGAAGGCCAGCAGCATCGTGATGATGATCAACAACTGGTTGATCTGGGCCTCCTGGGCATCGAGGAACTCGGCGTTGGTCTGCACGTTGACCTGTGGGAACGGCTCCATCGCGGCTTGGACCGCAGCGTCGCCCACCGCGGGATCGACCCCGTCGGCGAGTTTCGCGATCACGAAGAAGTCGCGAGCCGGCGCGTCGCTGACCGAGGCCAGTGTGTCGAGGCTGATCAGCCAGTTGCCGAAGGTGGCGTCGCCGTAGATTCCGGCGACGGTCAACGTGCGCTGCACACCGTTCTGGAAGGTGACGTCGACGGTGTCGCCCACCCCGACACCGAGGTCCGCGGCCGGATCCTTGTGCAGGAGCAGGTCGTCGAGGCCGACTCCCGAGATCGTTCCGTCCTGCAGATCGGGATCGACGAGGACGTCGAACGCCACGGGATCGACTGCACCGAAGTTCTTGGTGTCACCGTCGACCTGTCCGCTGATCTGGCGGACGGGGGTGACGGCGTCGAGTTCGGGGACCTGGGCGAGGGTCTCACTGACCGCCGGCGACAGCCCCTGGAAACCGTCGTCGGTGATGATGTAGTCGGCGGTGATCGCGCTCTCGAGGGTGTCGACCAGGGTCGCACGCAACGAGGAGGCGAACACGGCGGTGCTGCTGACCAGCGCGACACCGATCATCAGCGCCGAGGCGCTGGACGACGTTCGACGCGGCGCCCGGGCGACGTTCTGGCGAGCCAATGCCCCGGGCACCTTGAAGAGTTTCTCGATCGGCCATCCGAGCACCTTCGTGACCGGTGTGGCGACCGTCGACGACAGGCTGGCAACACCGAGGAAGAGGAGCAGGGCGCCGCCGCCGGCGAGCACCACCAGCGTGGCGGTGCCGCCGGGCCGGATGAAGAGCCCGATCATGAACAGCGCGAGGCCGACGAGGGTGGTCACCACGCCGGCGACGAGGCGACGGCTGCGCATGGCGACGAATCCGAGCTCGGGACGCATCGCCGCGACCGGCGGAATGCGCGAGGCCTTCCTCGACGGGACGATGACCGATGCCATCGTGATGCCGACGCCGACGATCGCCGCGATCAGCACGGTGCGACCCTGGAGCACGGTCTGGGTGTCGGGGAAGCCGGCGCCGGCGGCGTCGAAGGCGGCGATCAGACCGCGGGCGACGAGCAAGCCGCCGAACACCCCGAGGATCGTCGACACGATGCCGAGGCCGAGGGCCTCCAGGGTGATCATGCGGCGCACCTGCCGCCCGGAGGCGCCGACGGCGCGCAGCAGCGCGAGCTCGCGCAGACGCTGGCCGATCGTGATCTGGAACACGTTGTTGATGATGAACGCGCTCACGAACGCGGTGATGAAGGCGAAGATGAGCAGCCCGGTGCCGAAGACGTCGACGAACTGGTTGATCTGGTCGGCGGTCTCCTGGGCGACCTGCTCGCCCGTGACGACTTCGATCTGCGGCGGGAGGATCTCTTCGATTGCGCGCTGCACCGTGGGAACGTCGGCGCCGTCGGCGAGCTGGATGTCGATCGCGTCGACCTTGCCGTCGGTGGTGAAGTTCGCGAGCGCGGTGTCGAGGTCGACGGCGGTGAGTTGCGCGCCCCCGAAGCTGTCACCGCTGCCGAGGCCGACGGTTGCGGTGATCGTCCCGCTGAAGGTGCCGATGTCGGTGAGGTACGACACCGTGTCGCCGACCTCGAAGTTCTGGGCATCGGCGGTCGCCTTGTCGATCGCGAGTTCGTCGGGCCCCGACGGTGGCCTGCCCTCCTTGATGGTGACGCCCTGGATGCCGTCGTCGCCCTGCCAGGACACGCCGAGCGTCGGCCCTCCCGCCGGGGTGATCACGTTGCCGTTGGCGTCGATGAGCTGAGCGAACCGCTGGACGATCGGCTCGGCGATCTCGACGCCGTCGATGCTGCGGATGTCGTCGGCGATCGCGACGTCGATCGGCTCACGAGCGTTGTCGGTGTCGAACTCCTGCGCCGAGCGGATCTCCAGGTCGACGTTCTCGTTGAGCTCGGTGAACAGATTGTCGAACGTGGCCCGGAGGCTGTCGGCGAGAACGAACGATCCGACGACGAACGACACGCTGGCGGTGATCGCGAAGGCGATCGCGAGGGTGCGACCCCATCGGGCGCGGAGGCTCTTGCGAGCGAGGAGGGTGCCGGCGCTCATGGTCAGTCCCAGTGCTTCAGGTGGTCGATCACCTGGTCGGTCGTGGGGTCGGTCATCTCGCCGGTGATGTGCCCGTCGCCCACGTACACCACACGATCCGCGTACGACGCGGCGACCGGATCGTGGGTGACCATCACGATCGTCTGGCCGAACTCCTTGACGGCGTTGCGCATGAAGGAGAGGATCTCCGCTCCGGTGACCGAGTCGAGGTTGCCGGTCGGTTCGTCGGCGAAGATGATCTGAGGCCGCGACGCGAGCGCGCGGGCGACAGCGACACGTTGCTGCTGGCCGCCGGACAGCTCGCTCGGACGGTGCTTCAAGCGGTCGCCGAGCCCGACGGTGGACACGACGTGGTCGATCCACTGCGGGTCACCCTTCTCGCCGCCCAGCATCATCGGGAGCCGGATGTTCTCCTCGGCGGTCAGCGTCGGGATGAGGTTGAACGCCTGGAAGATGAACCCGACCTTGGTTCGCCGCAGCTCGGTCAGGGCCTTGTCGTCGAGCGCTGCGAGATACGTGTCGCCGATGAACGTGGCTCCCGAGGTGAGGGTGTCGAGGCCGGCGAGGCAGTGCAGCAGGGTGGACTTCCCGGAACCCGACGGACCCATGATCGCGGTGAACTTGCCCGTCTCGAACGACACACTGACGCCGTCGAGCGCATGGACCTGGGCATCGCCGACCCCGTAGGTCTTGCGGGCGTCGATCGCCCCGGCCGCCGCGGTCCCGCCGGGAGCGATGGTGGACTCGGTGGAGGGAGGCGAAGGTGGTGCAGGTGGAACGGGGGTCGACATGGCTTCAGGTCTACCGAAGGGACCCGCCGCCCGCATCCACCGCCGGGAGGAACGTGCGTCACCCGTTCGGATGATCGTGCACAGTGGTCAACGGTCGCCGGGCGTGACCAAGCCGGACTCGTAGGCGATCACGACCGCCTGAACCCGGTCACGGGCGGCGAGCTTGGCCAGGATGCGCCCGATGTGCGTCTTGATCGTCGCCTCGCCGAGGTACAGCTCGGTCGCGATCTCGGCGTTCGACCGGCCCTTCGCCATCAGCCGGATGACATCGAGCTCGCGCTCGGTGAGCGAGTCGATGCCCGGATACGAGGCCGGGTCGCTGATCGGCAGGGCGGCGATCTCGTCGATCAGCGCCTGGGTGACCGAAGGTGCCAGTAGGGCGTCTCCGTTCGCCACGATGCGGATCGCGTCGACCAGTTGCTCGGCCGGTGCGTCCTTCAGCATGAAACCGCTCGCACCGGCACGGAGAGCGGCATGCACGTAGTCGTGGAGATCGAACGTCGTGAGCATCATCACTCGGGTGTCGTGGTGGCGGTCGCGGATCAGTCGGCAGGCTTCGATGCCGTCCATCTTCGGCATGCGCACGTCCATCAGAACCACGTCGGGTCGCGTCGCGACGGCGAGTTCGACCGCTGCAGTGCCGTCAGCGGCCTCGCCCACGATCGTCAGATCCGCTTCGGCCTGCAGGATCATCCGGAAGCCGACGCGAACCATCTCCTGGTCGTCGACCAGCATGAGCCTGATCACGGCGCGGACGCTGCCTCGACATCCGGTCGCGGCATGGCCTCGATCGGGGAGCGGCCCACCGGCAGGACCGCCCGGACGCGCCATCCACCGCCCGGTCGGGGCCCGGCATCGACCGTACCGCCCACCGCAGCCACGCGTTCGCGCATGCCGATGATGCCGAAGCCGTCCTCGGACGGCAGCGCCGCCGCGCCGCGCCCGTCGTCGCAGACCTCGATCGTCAGTTGTCCGTCGTCGATGCGCAGGTGCACGTCCACGTGCTCGGGATCGCCCGCATGGCGTCGCACGTTCGTCAACGCCTCCTGGACGAGGCGGTAGCCGGTGATCGAGATGCTGTCGGGGAGCCGGTCGATCTCGCCGTCGACGGACACCGCCACGTCGAGGTCTCCGGCCGCAGTCAGCGTGTCGAGGCGGGCCAGTGACGGCTGGGGATCGAGCTCCAGCGAACCTCCGGCCCGATCGGTTCGGAGGACACCGAGGATCGCACGGAGTTCGGTCATCGTCTGCCGACCCGTCGACTCGATCGCTTCGAGCGTTGCTGCAGCGGCCGCGGGATCGGACGCCAGGTTGCGCCGCGCTGCTCCCGCCTGGATCACCATGACGCTGACGGAGTGGGCGACGACATCGTGGAGGTCGCGGGCGATGCGGGTGCGTTCGGCAGCAACGCGTTGCTCGGCGAGCAGCCCCTGTTCGCGCTCGGCGCGCTCGGCGCGCTCGGCGAGGTCGGCGACGTGTTGGCGTCGCCGCCGAAGGTTGTCGCCCAACACGAATGCCGTGATCAACAGCACGCCGGTGGAGATGAACTCGTCGAGCAGCGACAGCCCGTCGATCCACCCGGCGATGAACAGACCGACGACGAGCGCCGCGATCGCGGTCATGGTTCGCGTCCGTTGGACCCCGATGGTGTGGGCGCCGATCGAGTACACGGCGATCACCGATCCGATGAACGCAGCGCCGCTGATCCCGGCGAACAACCCGAACACGTCGGCGCTCACGACGATCAGGCCGACGACGAGGGTGTGGGTTCGCCGCCAGTAGATCGGCACGGTGCCGAGAAGCACGACGAGGAGGGTCCACCACGACGGGTCGACCTCGTTGGGGTCGTTGACGGTCGAGTCGCCCCAGAGGTGGGCGGCGAGCGCCCCGATCACCACCAGGACCGTGAGCAGCCCGTCGGCGCCGCGCGGGTGGGTGCGCAGCCACTGGATCGGATGCGGGTGGTACATGCCCTCGCGACGCTAGCGAGTCGCCGAGCCCCGGTGATCCGTCCACCGGCTGATCTGCCGTACGATCTGCGGCTGATGGCCACTTGCGCCTCGTGCCTGCTCCCACTTCCCGATCGCGCACGATTCTGCCCGTCGTGCGGTCAGGAGGTGATGGCGTTCGCGGTGGAGGAGCGCCGGGTGGTCACGGTGGTGTTCGCCGACCTGGTGGGGTACAGCACGCTGTCCGAGCATCTCGATCCCGAGCGGGTCAAGCGGTTGATCGACGCGGCGTTCGAGCGCTTGATCGCCGACATCACTTCCTTCGGCGGCCGCGTCGACAAGGTGCTCGGCGACGGCATCGTGGCGCTCTTCGGCGCTCCGGTGGCCCACGAGGACGACGCCGATCGGGCGATTCGGGCGGCTCTGCAGATGCACGAGACCCTCGGCCGGTTCGTACACGACCAGGACGACCTCGACGAGCCGCTGCAGTTGCGCATCGGGATCAACACCGGGGAGGTGGTCGTCGGGTCGGTGTCGGGCACCGCCGACTACACGGCGATGGGTGATGTCGTCAATGTCGCGGCGCGGCTGCAGAACCTGGCCCCACCGGGCGGCGTGTTCATCGGCGACTCGACCTCGGTGCTCGCTTCGGACGAGATCGTTCGCGAACTGGTCGATGACGTCGAGGTGCGCGGTCGATCTCAGACCGAGCGGGTGTGGAGCGTCGTCGGTCGTCAGCGTCGCTCGCCGTCGGTCGGAACCCGCCATGACCATCCCTTCGTCGGGCGGGCGAGCCAGCGAGAACTGCTCTCGTCGTTGATGGCGATGGTTGCCTCGGGGCGCAGCGCCGTGGTGGCGGTGAGCGGCGAAGCGGGATCGGGCAAGACCCGCCTCGTCGCCGAGGCCTTGGAGGACTTCCCGAGCCGCAACGTCACGGTCTACGCCGGCGTGTGTGCCCCGTACGGCGAGAACAACGTCTGGTCGCCGATCGCCACGGCCTTGTTCCAGCGGCTCGATTTCGCACGGACGATGCCGATCGACCGGCTCCGCGAACTGGTGCGGGACAAGGGGGTCGAGCTGTACGGCTTCGACGCCGACGACGGTCAGCTCGACCGTTTCGTCGACGCGACCCTCCACCTGATGGGGTATCCCTCGGGGCTCGACCGTGTCGCTCCGGCCCAGTCGCGCGAGATGCTGTTCTCGTACATCGTCGCCGGGATCCGCCGGCGGACGGTGTCGGGTCCCGTGGTGCTGTGGATCGACGACCTCCAGTGGGCGGACGTGCTCATCATCGAATTGCTCCACCGGATTGCACGGTCGCTCGCTGACCGGCCGGTGCTCGTCATCACGGCACAACGCGAGGACGCCGACCTCGACTGGCCGCCTGCGGTCGATCACCCGATCACCGTGCGCCTGCCGCTCGACCCTCTCGCGCGCGACGAGGCCGCCCGTCTCGTCACCTCGGTGCTGGGCGACACCGCGAGCGCGGAGCTCATCGACCAGCTGTACGAGCGCAGCGGGGGGAATCCCTTGTTCCTCACCGAGCTGGCCGAGCTCGCCAAGGGAAGCCCGACGAGTACGGCATTGCCGGGGTCGCTGCGGGCGTTGATCGCCGCTCGCCTCGATCGGTTGCCCGCCACACAGCGGGCGATCATCGACAATGCCGCGGTGCTCGGCACGGCGGGTCCGGCCGATGCGCTGGAGAAGTTCGCGGTCGAGATGCAGCAGGGGTTCGACCCTGGTGACGTGGAGGCGTTGGCCGACGACGGTCTCATCGAGCTGGAGGGGCAGAACTGGCGCTTCCGCAGCGACGTGGTGCGCGAGGTGGCGTATCAGACGCTGACCAAACTCGTCCGAGCTCAGCGTCATGCGGGCACGGCGTCGGTGATGTCGCAATCGCCGATGATCCCGCTCGATCAGATCGCCCATCACGCGGCGTCAGCGGCGGAGCTCGTCGCCGAGATCGGGCCGGTGCCGGGCGTGATGCGGAACATCACCGAGCAGGCGGTCGTGTTGCTGCGCGATGCGGCCCGGCGTTCGATCGATGTCGGAGCGTTCAATCAGGCCAGTCGTCACGCCACCAGGGCGCTCGACCTCGGCGTCGACGACGACGAACTCGCGCGCGACCTCCTCCTCCTGCGGGCACAGGCGCTCGTGGAGCGGCGGGCTGTCGACAAGGCGAGGGCGGATGCCCTCGATGCGCTGGAGGCGTCGATCGCGGCGGGCGACCGTCGTCACGAGGCCACGGCGCGCCGCTTGCTCGGCATCCTGCACCAGCGCGACGGGGACCTGCCGGCCGCTCGCCGTGAGCTCGGCGCGAGCGTCGACATCTTCCGTGAGCTCGGCGACGACATCGAGCTGTCGGCATCGTTGCGCGAGCGTGGTCTCGCCGAGGTGTTCGGCGGGTCGCTGAAGGACGCGGAGTGGCTGCTCGGTGAAGCGGAGGGCTTGTCGCGACGCCTCGACGATCGACGGGGCCAGGCGTGGGTGCGCCAGCACCAGGCATGGGTGGCGTTCCTGTCGGGCGACACCGAACTCGCCGAGCGGCGCCTGCTCACCGCCGCGCAGGAGTTCGACCTGCTGGGCGACGGCGCGGGGCAGGGTTGGGCCTCGGGGTTGCTCGCCTACGTGCGCTTCTACCAGGGGAGGTTCGAGGAGGCCGAGGCGCTGGCGGCGAAGGTGCGAACCGAGTCCGCGGCGCTCGGCGACCCCTGGGCCCCGGCGATGATGGACTCGTTGGTGGCGGCGATCCGATTGTGGAGCACCCGGTTCGTCGAGGCCGAGGAACTGTCGCGCAAGGCGCTGCAGGCCTTCCGGCAGCTCGGCGACCGCTTCGGCACCGTGCAGGCGATGGGCCCGCGGGTCCGCGCGTTGGTGGCGCTCGGGCGGGCTCAGGAGGCGGAGCGCGGCATCGAGGAGGTGCTGGCGATGAGCGATGCATTCGGCGACCTGGCGTTCCCGGCGATGGTCGCGGCAGGGGCCGCCGTCCATCAGGGCCTCGGGGACCGATCGGTGGCGATCGCGGAGCTGGCGGTCGAACGCTCCAACATGATGGGGGCCGATGGCTCCGAGTCGTTGATCACGCTTGCGCTCGCGCTGTGTCAGGTGGGTCGTCCCGAGGAGGCGCTCGCCATTCTCGACGGTGAGGTGCGCGAATCGCCCTACGCGGCCTCGGTGGAGGTGCTCGCGTCCGCGATGATCGGCGATGCGTCCCGTGCGATCGACATGTGGTCGGAGGTGATCGAGCGGCCGGCGACGACGTACCTCGACCGGGTGATCGGGGCGGTCGGGGCCAGTGCCGCCGACACGATGGTCGGCGAGCACGACCGTGCCCGCGAGCGTCTCGTCGACGCGGCGGTCGTCGCTCGGGAGGCCGGCGACGTCGTGGCGCGGGCGCTCGTGGCGAGCGCGAGTCGGGCCATCGTCGAACACGAGCCCGTCGGTGCGGCCGACCATCTCGGGTCCGGCTGGGTCAGGGTGGTCGAGGCGCTGGGTGCGGTGTCGGTGCCACCACCGACCGACGTGATCGTCGAGCCGGCGTGACCGTGGCCGACGACCGGCATCCGACGGGGCTGATCGTCGGGCGGTTCGACCCTCCGCATCTCGGTCACTCCTACATGATCGACTGGGCGGCCCGTCGGTGTGACCGGTTGGTCGTGTTCGTCAACAGCTCCGACGAGCGCGACACGGCGCCGGGTCGGTTGCGTGCACAGTGGCTCGGCGAGCTGCACCCCGACGTCACCGTGATCGAGGTGCGCCACGCCCTGCACACCGACTTCGACGACGAGGACCTCTGGCTCCGCTGGATCGAGCTGTTCACCGATCACTGGCCGCACGACGAGGGTCCGCACGCGGTGTTCTCCTCGGATGCCTATGTGGTCGAGTTGGCCTCGCGCTTCGACGCCGACCATGTGGTGGTCGATGCCGACCGGACGACGGTGCCGATCTCTGCCACGCAGATCCGCGAGCGTCCCGCCGACCACCTCGATCGCCTCGCACCGCCGGTTCGCGCCTGGGTCGAAGCCAACTGGCTCCGAAAACCCCGAAAAATGCCGGAATCGGGTCGCTGAGCGTCCCGATTCCGGCATTTTTCGGATGGGTGGGGGCTGGCTGAGGGGAGGTCGTGAGTCAGCGGTTGGGCTGTTTGGTGATGCGGAGGTAGGGCTTCACGGGGTTCCAGCCGGCGGGGAACAGCTCCCTCGCATCGTCGTCGGAGAGTGCCGGCACGATGATCACGTCCTCGCCGTCCTTCCAGTTGGCGGGTGTTGCGACCTTGTAGTCGGCGGTCAGCTGCAGGCTGTCGATCACGCGGAGGATCTCGTCGAAGTTGCGGCCCGTCGAGGCGGGGTAGGTGAGGGTGAGCTTGACCTTCTTGTCGGGGCCGATCACGAACACCGAACGAACGGTCAGGGTGTCGCTCGCGTTCTCGTGGATCATGTCGTAGAGGTCCGCGACCGCGCGATCGGGATCGCCGATCATCGGGAAGTTGACCGCCGTGCCCTGGGTCTCCTCGATGTCGCCCTCCCACTCGACGTGGCTGTCGACCGGGTCGACCGACAGGCCGATCACCTTGACGTTGCGCTTGTCGAATTCGGGCTTGAGCTTGGCGACGTAGCCGAGCTCGGTGGTGCAGACGGGCGTGAAGTCCTTCGGGTGGCTGAACAGGACGCCCCACGAGTCGCCGAGCCAGTCGTGGAAGCTGATCTCGCCCTGCGTGGTCGGGGCGGTGAAGTCGGGTGCGATGTCGCCGAGACGGACGGCCATGGTGGATCTCCTCGAGTTGAACCGATGCGACGCCGGTCGGCGCCGCGTGGGCAAGCTATCGCAATACCCGACGAATCCTGTCGGGATTATCGGGAATTGACCTCAACGGGCCGGCGGAGGAGCCGCCGCCGGAGCCAGAGCCGCCGCGCGTGCGAACCAGCCGTCGCCGACCGGGCCCGACTCGGCGAGGCGCAGCGCAGCGGTCTTCAGTTGCCGCGCCGCGCCCGGCGGGAACGCCGCGATCGTCGCCGCGAGTTCGGCGGCCCGCGCTCGCACGACCTCGTCGTCGACCACCTCGTACGCGATCCCGAGGCGGTGCAGTTCCGGCCCGGGAAGCCGCTCGCCCGCCAGCACGACCTGCATGACGGTCGCCATCGGGTACCGGGCCACGAGCCAGGCGAGGTTCATCGGCGCCTGCATCCCGAGACGCGCTTCGCCGACCTGGAGCCAGGCGTCACGACCGGACACGATCAGGTCGCCGGCGAGCGCAAACGCTGCGCCGCCGTTGATCGCGTAACGCTCCAGCGCGACGACGATCGGGTGTGGGCACGCGCCGAGCGCCGCGTGTGCGGCCTGCACCGACGCGCCCGAAGTTGCGAGCCAGGCGGGTGGCGGGTCGGCGCTGTACTCGGTGAGATCGAGCCCCGAACAGAACGCTCCGCGTGCCCCGCACAGGAGCACCGCATGCACGTCGGGGTCGGCGTTGACGGCGGTCACGACGGCCGCGAGTTCGTCGAGCATCGGGGGGATGATCGCGTTCTTGCGGGCGGGACGATTCAGCTCGATCACTGCGACACCGTCGCGGTCGATGCGGTTGACGAGCGGTTCGCGGGCGGGCTCGGTCATCAGTTCCTCGGGAGCTCGGAGAAGGGTGTCGTGCGGTCGGGCCCCGGTTCGCGTGGCAGTCCGAGCACCCGCTCGCCGAGCGTGTTCTTCTGGATCTCGTCGGTCCCGCCGCCGAGCGACATCCCCCGGCAGTTGAGGACGTGGTACGCCCAGTAATCGGCGTCGGTGTCGTCGGCTTCCCATGCCGTGGCGGTCGCACCACCGATCTCGTGGGCGAGTTGGGCGCAGTGCCGACCCTGGATCGTTCGCCACAGTTTGCCGATCGACGGGTGGAGGCCGCGGCTGGTTCCCCACGGAACCAGGTGCTCACCGATGTAGGCGGTGGCGAGGCCGTCGCGTGTGACGGCGTCGTCGAGCCGGCCCCGTTCGGTCGCCCGGCCGATCAGCCCGCTGACGGGCAGCGGCGAACGTCCGGCCTTCGACTTGTTCTCGTCGTCGGTGACGTTGCCGCGGCCGAGCGACGTGCGTTCGTGGCCGAGGAGTGCGACCGCGAGCCCCCAGCCGCCGTTGACGTCACCGACCACCCACTCGGCCGGCACGCGGGCTTCGTCGAGGAACACCTCGTTGAACTCGGCGGCACCGGTCATCTGCACGAGTGGTCGGACCGTGACGCCCGGCTGGTGCATCGGGAGGGCGAACATCGTGATGCCGCTGTGCTTGGGGACATCGAAGTCGGTTCGTGCGAGCAGGATGCCGAGGTCGGCGATGTGCGCCTGTGACGTCCAGACCTTCTGACCCGTGATCACCCACTCGTCACCGTCGCGGACGGCCCGGGTGGTCAGCCCCGCGAGGTCCGAGCCGGCGCCCGGCTCGGAGTAGAGCTGGCACCAGATCTCGTCGCCGCGCAACGCCGGCGGGATGAATCGCTGCTGGAGTTCCTCCGAGGCGTGGTCGCGCAACGTCGGCACCACCATGCCGAGGCCGAGACCGAACAGGGCATCCTCGCCCGGGAGCAGCTCGAGGCTCTCGTCACGGAACGCCGTCTCGTACTCCGATGGGAGCCCGGCACCTCCGAGGTGGGTCGGGTAGGAGATTCCCGCGAGGCCGGCGTCGCACAGTGCTCGCCGGTAGGCCTTGCCTCGCGCCACGGTGCCGTCGACATCCGCCAGCCGTTCCGGCAGCATCGCGAAGAAAGCCCGCACCCGGGCCCTGAATTCGGTCAACGATTCGGTCGGCTCGTCCTCGACGGTCGTCATCGGCGTTCCCCTCTCTCCCCGCCGTGACACTATGTGGCCGCACTCGGCTCCGGCGGAGTCCGGGCGCCTACGCTCCGCACATGAGCATCCCGGTGGCGATCCCCGACCTGGAAGCAGCGACCGCCGAGCGAGAGTGGGCATACCTGCTCACCGTGCGCGACGACCTCCGCCCGCACGTCGTGGCGGTGACACCGGTCTGGGAGGCCTCGCGCTTGGCGATGGATGTCGGCAGGGGAACGTCGCACAATGCGAGTGAGCGACCGGCGGTGACGCTGTGCTACCCGCCCGTCGAGCCGGACGGGTACAGCCTGATCGTCGACGGGACCGCTGAAGTCGACACCGAGGGCCGCATCGTGTTCGACCCGTCGGGAGCGGTACTGCACCGCCCGGCGCCGACCGGCCGCAGCGGTTCATCGACCGGATGTGGGAACGAGTGCGAACCGGTCGGCCCGTCGGGGGGTGAGGGGCCGACCGGTTCGGATCTCAGCTCGCCGGCGTGAGCTCGACGCGCACCCGGTTCAGGGTGCCGCGGGAGACCGACGCGGTGGCGGTTCGACGCTGACCGCCGAGCCAGACCGCGACGTCGGGATCGGCTTCGATGTTGCGCAGCCACTGGGAATCGGAGCGAACGGTGCTCACGGCGAGCGTGTCGCCGACGCGGGTGGCGAGCACCGGTACCGGCCGTCGCAGCCCGGAGGACCGCCCGGTGGTCTCGAGCACGACCGCGCCGGCGCCGATCGGCAGCGGATTGGCGACCCCGGCCCGCACGGCCGGCCGGACGACCGAGTTGAGGGTGGCGAAGCCGCGTCGGGCGATGTCGCGATGGCCGATCATGAGCCCATCTGCGTCGTCTTGGTGACGTCGACGACCATCACGACGCGTTCGTCGCCCGGCTGGTGGTACGGGTAGCTGTCGACGCCCATGTACTTCTTCGCCATCGAGTCGATGAACTGGTTCGACGAATCGTCGTCGATGCTGACGACGGCGCCGCGCATCTCGAGATACCGGTACGGGTTGTCGGGATCGATGCCGGAGATGGCGATCGTCGGATTGCGGACGAGGTTGTCGTACTTCTGTCGTCCCTTGGTGAGCGAGAACACGAAGTGCCCGTCGCGCCAGCCGCCCCAGACGGGGCTCGACTGGAGGTTGTCGTCGGGGCCGAGCGTGGCGATGTGCCAGAAGGTCTTCTTGTCGAGGAGATCCGCGTACTCGGGGGGAAGTGTTGCCATGGTTCACCCAACCCCCTGCCGTGTCCCGTCATTCCGGATTGCTGGATGTGGCCCGCATTCGAATCGGGCAAGCAGTCGCGGGCTCACAGCCCTGCGTACCAGTCGTAGCTCCGCTCGGCCCAGTAATCGGCCGGACGCTCGCGGGCGTAGCGGATCACGCCGATGCGCTTGAGGCACTTGATGCCGTACTTGTTGGGCGTGGCAAGACGGAGCGGGGCACCGTGCTCCAAGTCGAGCGGCTCGGTGCCCTGTCGGAGGGCGAGCATCGTCTGCGGGTGCAGCGCCGACGGCATGTCCCAGCCGACGTAGTAGAGGCCGTCGGGGGTCTCGAATCCCACGTAGGGGACGTCACCGACCTGGTCGGCGTAGCGGGCGTGGAAGTCGGCGAAGGTGGCGCCGCCCCAGTGGGTGATGTTCGACCAGCCCTCGATGCACTTGTGTTCGATGATCATGTCGCGCTGGGGGAGTGCTTCGAAGGTGGAGATGTCGAGCTCGTCGAGCAGTTCGCCGTCGGGGCCCTCGACGCGGACGGTCCACTCGGCGAGGTCGATCTCGTTGCGGATGCCGATGCGTCCGTTGACCTGGATCGGTGTCGCCTTCGACACGGAGAACTCGGGAGCGGATCGTCCTTCGGACAGGTTGCTCCAGAGGGTCTCGTTGCGTTCGAGCTGGTCGCGCAGCGGCTTGGGAATGCCGCCGACGTCGGGCTGGTCCTGCAGCCACCGCCACCCTGCGTACGCGGCGCCGATGCCGACGGCGCCCATCAGGAACGAACGTCGCGACCGCTGCTTGAACTCTGACATCGGAATGGTTGGCGCGTCCTCGAGCTGGGAGCGGAGTTGTTCGTCGCGTGTCGGCTCCTGGTCGTTCATGCCGAGCCCCCGATCTCTGCGGCGTGCGTTTCGCCTTCGGGCGCGGATCCCGAGCCGATCGTCGCGTCATCGTCCGCTGAGGTGGAGCGCCGCTCGATCACGTAGCCGGTGACCATCGAACGGAAGTTGCCCCACCCGGACCGGATCACCTGCAGCACGTGGACGAGGAAGAACAGCAGCAGCCCGATCGTCATCCAGAAGTGAACGAGGCGGGCACCTTGGTACCCGCCGAAGAGCAGCGGCAATGGGTACAGCTGGGTGGGTTTGTAGATGGCGAATCCGCTGACGACGATGATCAACGCCATCACCAGCACCGCCGTGTAGGAGATGCGCTGGGCGGCGTTGTACTTGCCCTGCGGAGGCGCCTGCTTCCTGAGATGCAGGTCGTGCAGGACGACGCTCGTGGCCTCCCTGGCGGCGTGGCGGTCGGGGAGGATGTGTCGCCATTCCCTGGTCGCCAGCAGGTAGATCACGTAGATCGCTCCGTTGATGACGAACAGCCAGCCGAATGCGAAGTGGAACGCCATGCCGCGGGCGAGACGTCGTTCGAGGCCGAACGTCTCGTAGATCGAGTCGGGGAAGAAGGCGAACCACTGCCAGCTGCCGATACCGAGGGCGTAGACGTCCTCGGCCCAGTAGATGCGCAGCCCGCTCCAGATCATGACGAACAGCAGCGGGAAGTTGATCCAGTGCAACCAGCGGATCGCCCTCGGGTGCACCAGCCGTGCAACGGGCTCGCCGGGAGGGGTCTTGCCGGGTGCCGGGATGTCTTCGGCGGGGGCGTCGGTGGTGTCGATCGACATGGTGGGACGGTAGGCCTTTCGGGTTTCGAGCGACTCTCAGCGGATCTGGTCGCGACGGTCGCAATCAGATCCGCTGAGACTGTGCAGGCGAGTCGGGTCAGGCGGGGGCGAGGACGGTGTCGATCACGTGGATCACGCCGTTGGTGGCGAACACGTCGGCGTCGACGATCTCGGCGCCGCCGATCGTGATCGTGTCGCCGTCGACGGTGACCGGCAGCTCGGTTCCCGCCAGGCTGACGAACGGTACGTCGACCATGCCGGCGACCATGCTCGAGTCGTCGGCCGCCTCGACCACGTGGCCCTGCAGCAGGGTGGAGAGGAAGGTCGTGTCGGCGAGTGCGTCCTCGGCGGTCATGCCCATCTCACCGAGGTAGTCCTCGAACGCGGCGTCGTTCGGCGCGAAGATCGTGAACGGGCCGCCTTCGGCCAACGTGCCGGCAAGTCCGGCGGCCTCGATGGCGGCGACCAGGATCGTGAGGTCGTCCCGGCTCGATGCGACGACGACCACGTCGCCCTCGGCCGCTGCCATCTCCTCGTCGCTCATGTCGTCGCTCATGTCGTCGCTCATCTCGTCGTCGGACATCTCGTCGTCGGCCATCTCGTCGTCGGCCATCTCGTCGTCGGACATGGCATCGGTCGTTTCCGTCATCTCCTCCTCGGCCACCGCCTCGGTGGTGGCCGGGCTCGATGCCGCGTCGTCCGACGAGTTGTCGTCGCTCCCGCACGCCGCGAGGGCGAGTGCTCCGACGATGGCGAGTGCGGCTGGGGTACGTGTGCGCATGGCGATTCCTCCGTGTGTGAGTGGCTCCCGGGTCGGGAGATGGCGCACCGTAGGCAGGCCGGTTGCGCTGACACGCTGCACGTCGAGCGTGTTTCGTGACCGGCTCGTACCCGTTTCGGAGCCGGCCCCGGCGTTTCGTGGACGGACAGATTCGCTGGTGATCCGTCCGAGCCGGGGCCCTCCTCGGGTCAGTCGGAGCGCGCGGCCGCGCTCAGCCGCCCGGCAGAAAGATGCTGTGGATAAACCAGAAATGCTGATATGGCCCGTATCATGATCGCATGTTGCTGGTCGATCTCGTCGGAATCCAAGTGGACCCTCAGACGGGCGCGGCCGTGCTCGTGCTCCGCGAGCACGACGCTCCCAACCGGCTGCTTCCCATTGTCGTCGGGGGCGCGGAGGCAGCGTCGATCGCGCTCGCCGCCCAGGGTCAGGTCCCTCCTCGACCGATGACGCACGACCTGATGGCGACGCTCGTCGAACGCTTCGACGGCCATCTCGACGCCGTCGAGGTCGTGGACTTCCAGGAGGGTGCGTTCATCGCCAACCTCGCCGTCAGCGGGCCGACCGGCGACCTCCGACTCGACACGCGTCCATCCGATGCGATCGCACTCGCCGTCCGGCTGCACGCCCCGCTGTTCGTGAGCGAGCACGTGCTGGATGAGGCCGGTGCCTACCCGGAGCCAGAGGGTGACCCGCCACTCGACGACGCCCAGATCGATGCGGAGGTCGACCAGTTCCGTGACTTCCTCGATCGACTCGCGCCGGAGGACTTCCTCCTCGGCACTGCCGACTCGGACGGCACCGACGACATCGGCACCGACGATGACATCATCGACGCCGAGATCGTCGACGAGCCGCCCGACCCCGACGTCGATCAGGGAGCGTGATCGGTCGTGGACCGTTTCACCGTTCCCACCAAGTACTGGCACCAGCTCGACGATGGTCGACTCCAGTGCGATCTCTGCCCACGCGAGTGCAAGCTGCGTGAGGGCCAGCGTGGCGTCTGCTTCGTGCGGGCCCGCGAGGGCGACGAGGTCGTGCTCACCACCTACGGCCGCTCGAGCGGATTCTGTGTCGATCCCATCGAGAAGAAGCCCCTCAACCACTTCCTGCCCGGTTCCTCGGTCTTCTCCTTCGGCACCGCCGGATGCAACTTGGCCTGCCGTTTCTGCCAGAACTGGGACATCTCGAAGTCGAAGGAGATCGACACGCTCGCCGACGAGGCGTCGCCGGAGACGATCGCCCGGGCGGCAGCCGACCTCGGCTGTCGCAGCGTGGCGTTCACCTACAACGACCCGACGATCTTCATGGAGTACGCGATCGACGTCGCCGACGCCTGCCACGATCTCGGCATCAGGACCGTCGCCGTCACGGCCGGGTACATCTCGCCCGAACCCCGCGCCGAGTTCTACCGCCACCTCGACGCCGCCAACGTCGACCTGAAGGGCTTCACCGAGGACTTCTACAAGCACACCTGCGGTGCGGAACTCGGCGCCGTCCTCGACACGCTCGAGTACCTGGCCGACACCGACGTCTGGGTGGAACTGACCACGCTGCTCATCCCGGGGATGAACGACAGCGACCACGAACTCGATGCGATGACCAAGTGGGTGGTCGAGCACCTCGGCCCCGATGTGCCGATGCACTTCACTGCGTTCCATCCCGACTACCGGATGCTCGACCGTGGACCCACGCCGGCCGCAACCCTCACGAGGGCGCGTCGGATCGCCATGGACAACGGCGTGCGCTACGCCTACACCGGCAACGTTCGCGACCTCGAGGGCGGCAGCACCCGCTGCCCCGGTTGTGGCGAGTACGTGATCCCGCGCGACGGCTACGTGCTGGGCGAGTACCGGTTGGACGACAGCGGGCACTGCACGAGCTGTGGCACCGCCATCGCCGGTGTGTTCGACGGTCCCGCCGAGCACTGGGGGCAACGTCGCCAACCGGTCACGCTGCGCCGGAGTGGACCGACGGGAGCATCGACATGACCGCCGCCACGGGTCCGGGCCGAGGTGGCGCGCCGGTCAGCGTGCGTCCGCCAGCGGTGGCGGGGTCGTTCTATCCAGGGTCGGCCGACGCGCTGGTCTCGGCGGTGCGCGAGGCCTTCGCCGGTGCCGTGATCCCGGCTGCCGATGCGGCGGTCCCCAAGGCGCTCGTCGTCCCGCACGCCGGGTACGTGTACTCGGGAGCGATCGCCGCGAGCGCGTACGCCCGGATCATCCCGGCTCGATCGACGATCCGGCGGGTCGTCCTCCTCGGGCCGAGCCACCGCGTGTACGTCCGCGGTCTCGCCGTGCCGAGCGTCGACGCGTTCGCCACACCGCTGGGCTCGGTGCCGATCGACGCCGCCGGGCGCAGCATTGCCCTCGACCTGCCGGGTGTGCGCATCGACGACCGAGCCCACGCCGACGAACACAGCCTCGAGGTGCAGCTGCCATTTCTCCAGAGCGTGCTCGACGACTTCGAGCTCCTGCCGTTCTCCGTCGGTGATGCCACGGTCGACGAGGTCGCCGCTGTCCTCGACGTCGTGCTGGGGTGGACCCGAGACGCTGGTGGTGATCAGCACCGACCTGTCGCACTATCACCGCCACGACGACGCGACCCGGCTCGATGCGCGCACTGCAGCGGCCATCGTCGCCTGCCGGCCCGACGCGGTCGACGATCACGATGCGTGTGGTGCGTACCCGCTGCGCGGCCTGCTGAAGGTCGTCTCCGGCCGTGCGCTCGCGGTCGAGCAACTCGACCTCCGCAACTCCGGCGACACCGCCGGCGATCACCAACGGGTGGTGGGGTATGGCGCATTCGCCGTTTGCTGAGTCGGCGGGGGAGCGCCCAGCAGCGGCCGTCACCGACCTGTTGCTCGACATCGCCGAGCGGTCGATCGTCGACGGCCTCGACCATCGTCACCCGACCCTGCCGATCCTCGACCATCTGCCCGACGACCTGCGGCGGCCCGTCGGAGCATTCGTCACCCTCAACGTCCATGGACAGCTCAACGGTTGCATCGGATCCATCGAGACCGACGAAGCCGTCGGTCTCTCCGTCGCCCGGCATGCGTGGTCGGCCGCGTTCGCCGATCCCCGGCTGCCGCAGTTGCGCTGGATCGACTACCAGCACCTCGACATCGAGATCTCCCTCCTGTCACCGCTCACACCGATCGACGCGCCGTCGCGTGATGCTCTGCTCGACCTGCTGCAGCCCGGCGTGGACGGCTTGTTGATCGCCGCTGGCTCGCGGCGGGCGGTGTTCCTCCCGTCGGTGTGGGAGCAGCTGCCATCCCCGGAGACGTTCCTCGCGCATCTGTTCCACAAGGCTGGCCTCGACCCTGCGCGGTGGCCCGACGACATCCGTGCATTCGGCTTCACCGCAGCCAAGTTCGGTCGACGCGCCGGCGTCGACAGCTGATCGGATGCGCTGACAGGACGATCGGCCCTGATGGGTTCGACCGAGGGCCCGTACGGTGACAGTAGAAGGTGCAGCCGACCCGATGAGGGGAGTTGCCGGTGATGTTGGACTACGACGAGTTCCTGATCAACCTGGCGATCGACCTCGTCGCAATCTCGCTGCTGACATATGCGCTGTACTTCCGGCGTCACCAGCGACGTGACCTGACCCTCGGCCTCGTCGGGATCAACGTCGGCCTGTTCGCCGTCTCGTCGTTCGCTGCCACGACCTCGATCGGTATCGGATTCGGCATCGGACTCTTCGCTCTGCTGTCGGTGATCCGACTGCGATCGACGGTCGCCACCCAGGAGGAGATCGGCTACTACTTCGTCGCACTCGTCATCGGCCTCGTCAACGGGTTGTCGGTCGGTGATGGATGGCACGTCGTGATCACGTTGAACATCGTGTTGTTGGCGGTGATGTTCGTCGCCGACCACCCGCGAATGCTGCCGCACGCCGAGCGGTGCCTGGTCCTGGTCAAGGGAGTCCCGCGGCCGCCGGACTCGCTGAGGGCCAAGATCGAGGACCGGCTCGGCTACGAGGTGACGAGGATGCACGTCCTGGACATCGACTACGCGCGCCGTCGCACGCAGGTCGACGTGCGCTTCCGCACCGATCGCCCGGTGGCGCCCCATCACCCGGGCAAGGCCGTGCGGCAACCGGAGGCGTCGCCCGTCGAGGTGCAAACATCCCCGACCGAGGAAGCATCCCCCACCCCGGTGCTGGAGGTGCCTCCTCCTCGGGTGGATCGGCCGCCGGAGGAGGTCGGTCCATGACGCTCACCTTCCGCCAACTGGCCCTGGGGCTGGGCGTCGCTCTCATGGCCGTCTCCTGCGGCGGTGGTGACACCAGCCCTGGAGCGTCGGAGCCGCTGGGCGCCGAGACGTCCGACGCGCCGGTGGACACCTCCTCGTCGACGTCGCAGCCGTCGACGTCAGCGGTGCCGGACGAGCCACCGAGCCCCTCGACGACGGCGCCGGCGCCAGCCCCGGCGCCATCGGAACTGTCGGAGATGTTGTTCGACCCGACGGTCGTGCACGAGGTCGCCATGGAGATCAGCGACGCAGATCTCGGTCTGCTCGATCCGCCCTCGGATGATCGGGTGCCGGTGATCCTCACCGTCGATGGTGAGACGGCGGTCGGCGCCGGCGTGCGGCTCAAGCAGGGGTTCGCTCAGTTCCAGGGCCTCGACGAGAAGCCGGGCTTCAGCATCGAAATCGACGAGTTCGTCGATGGACTGGATCTGTTCGACGTCGATCGGTTCACGCTCGGAAACGCTGCCTGGGACCGCAGCTTCCTGTCCGAGCAACTGGTGTACGAGGTGTATCGAGCAGCGGGTATTCCTGCTGCTCGCACCGCGCTGGCCCGAGTCTCCGTCAACGGGGAGACGTTCGGGCTCTACGTGATGCGTGAGACCTACGACAAGCGGTGGCTCGAGCAGTACTTCGTCGACCCCGACGGCAACCTCTACGAGTCCCCTGGCGGTGGGCCGGACACGTCGCTCGAGCTTCGCACCAACAAGAGCGAAGGTGACACCAGCGACCTCGCCGCCGTCGCCGCCGTGGTCGCGACAGCGTCCGACGAGAACTACCGGGCGGAGATCGAACAACTCGTCGACGTCGACCAACTGCTGACGTACTGGGCCATCGAGGCGCTGACGGCCCACTGGGACGGATACGTGTACGACCTCAGCGTCCCCGGGCGGGTCCCGACGGCCACCCAGCCGCTCGCGAATCCGTGGCCGAACAACTTCTACGCCTACCACGATCCCGAAACCGGCAAGTTCGTGCTGATCCCGCACGGAGCTGACCTCGCCCTCGGACTCGGAGCGTGGACCACCTACGACGTTGTTCCGTCGACGCCGGTGCTCTTCCCGCCGAAGCCGGGCGCCACCGTGGCCGCGAGACTGTGGGACGACCCGGCGTTCCAGGCCGAGTTGGTGGAGCGCATCCGGTGGGTGCTCGACGAGGTCTGGGACGTGCAGGCGCTCACCGAGCGGGCCGACCTCCTCGCCGACCTGGTACGTGCCGACGGGTTGACCGGTGAGCGCGAGGCCGTCACGATCGCCCAGTTCGAGTCGGCGTTGGCCGACCGCAAGGATTTCGTGACCCGTCGACCGGAGGCGGTGCGAGCCGAGCTCGCGACCTGGCTGTCCGGTGACGGGCAGGGAGAGGGGAGCTGACCCGTGGACCGTCGACGCTTCCTACGTGTCACCGCGTCGGCCGCGATGGTCGCCGCACTCGACCCCCTCGCGGTCGCGTGCGGCAACGACGGCCCGACGGCCACCACCGACGCCGGCACCCCGCCCGACGGATCCACCGAGGTGACCACGTCGACGGCCACCACCACCACGACCGCCACCACCACCACGACCGCCACTGACGCCACCGACGCCACGGCCACCACCGAGGTGACACCGGAGGAGACGCGCTACGGCCCGCTGGCCGACACCCCCGACGACAACGGCCTCCTCTTGCCGGCAGGGTTCACATCGGTCCTGCTGGCGGTCGGCGGTGAAACGGTGCCGGGCACCTCGTACCGATGGCACCCCTTCCCGGACGGTGGGGCGTGCTTCGCCCTCGACGGGGGCGGCTGGGTCTACGCGAACAACAGTGAGGTCCCGGTCGACGGTGCCGGTGGTGCCGGCGCGCTGCGCTTCGACGCTGAGGGTCGCGTCGTGGACGCCTACCGCGTGTTGGAGGGAACGACGTGGAACTGCGCCGGCGGTGCGACACCCTGGGGCACGTGGTTGTCGTGCGAGGAGATCGCGGCCGGTCAGGTCTGGGAGTGCGACCCGCTCGGACGGGAACCAGCCGAGCCGCGACCCGCGATGGGCTTGTTCCGTCACGAGGCGGTCGCCGCCGATCCTGTGCGTCAGGTGCTGTATCTGAGCGAGGACGAACCCGACGGCCTGCTGTACCGCTTCCGGCCTCGGGTCTGGGGTGACCTGTCCGAGGGTGAGCTGGAGGCGCTCGCCGTCTCGCCGGAGGATGGATCGACGAGCTGGGTTCCCGTCGCGGGGCTCGGGGAGCCAGGCCGGACGCCGACGCGCTACGACGCCCCCGGCGCCACGCCGTTTCCGGGTGGTGAGGGCCTGGCGATCGACGGCGACTACCTCTACCTCGCCACCAAGGGCGACAACCGCATCTCCCGCTTGGACCTGGCGCAGTCCCGCCTGACGCTCTACTGGGAGGGCCCACCCCTCTGGGGGCCGGACAACCTCGCCGTCCAGCTGGCGACCGGCAACCTGTTCGTCTGCGAGGACGGGGACGACATGGAGGTCGTCTTGGTCACGCCCGACGGCCACGCCGACCCGTTCCTGCGATTCGTCGGCCAGGACGGTTCAGAGGTGACCGGCGCTGCCTTCGACCCGACCGGCACGCGCTTCATCGTCAACTCGCAGCGTGCGCCGACGCCCAAGACCATCGATGAACTGTTCGGTGGTGCCGGTGGCTCGACGCTCGGGCGCACGTACATGATTTCTGGCCCGTTCTGAGCTGGACAGCTCGCGATCGAGCCATCTGGCTGAGAACGCCTCTGTCGCCAAGAGACGAAGGGATCTGAGGACTGATCCACTTGCCGAAGCCGCTTTGGCTTTCTTCGTTTCGCACCGGCTGACGGCATCGGCGTCTTCGTGTGTCGGAAGACGTTGTGCAGTGGGTTGATTGGGCAACGAGATCCCACACCTACATACTCTCTGCCGGAAGTGCGCTTGTCGCCTGCAGTTACGGTCCGTGATTACCGAGCGGGATTCCGGGCTCAGTTCCGGAAGCTGACCCGTTCGCGTGGCCAGCTTGCGAGCCACGCTTCGTCGACCTCGCGTGCGGCCACGGCAAGCATTGCTTCGACGGGCGCACACTCAGTGCGTTTCGCTTGCGACGATCTCTCCGACGGGTGACTGCCGGAATGCGTTGAAGCACGCTCGTACCGCCTTGCGGGAACCGGTCATCTTGATGTCGCCGCGACGTCGGGCGTCGGCGAGGGAGACGCAAGCGAGAGAGGTGCGGTAGAGCGCGGCGAGGTCGGTGCGCACGGTGACGCCGACTTCGAAGTCTGGGTCAACGAGACAGATCGAGGCTTCGTCCTCGACGACTCGGACACGCTCTGCGATCGCGCTATGAGCTACTTGTCGGCCCGACCTCGCTGCAACAGTGCGCCAGTGACTACGCGCCCTTCGATCTCGTTGATCGCAGCACCGGCCGGTGTGGGCACCGACTGCCCGTCGATGGTGACCGACCGCAATGTCCGGCGGCCGATCCCGGCGCGCCACCGCCGAGTCACTTGCGGCGGGTACCGAGCTGCCAGACGCCGGTGACACGGTCGGGGTCGCCCCAGACGCTGCGGTCGTCGAGGGGGCTGGCGTCCATCGTGATGACGTCGGCGTCGAAACCTGGCTGGAGCTGACCCGAGCGCGGCGCCTGTGGGCCGAGCGTCTCGGGGCCGTTCGCCGTTGCTGCCTCGATCGCCTCGAGATCGGTCATGCCAGCGTTGATGAGGTGCATCACCTCGAGCGTGCCGGTGCCGTACATCTGACCCGACACGAAGATGTCGCAGCCGGTCGCGATCTTGACGCCCTTCGCGATGGCGATCTTCATCGCCTGTTCGTGCACGCCGCTGACCATCTGGCCCTTCTCATAGACGTATCGGGGCAGATTCTCCGACTGCTGGAGCATCGCCTCGTTCACGTAGCGCGTCGGAACCAGCCAGGTGCCCTGTTCGACCATCAGGTCGGCCGCCTCCTCGTCGAGGAAGCTGCCGTGCTCGACCGAGTGCACACCGGCACGCAGCGCCGCCATGATTCCAGCCTTGCCGTGGCAGTGAGCGGCGACGATGCGCTCGGCGCGCGCGGCTTCGGCGACGATCGCCGACAGTTCCTCGTCGGAGAATTGCTGGTGCATCGGGTGGTCGATCTCCGACATGACGCCGCCCGATGCGCAGACCTTGATGAGCTTGGCGTTGGCGCGCAGGTTGGTGCGCACCGCCTTCAGCACCTCGGGCACGCCGTCGCACAGAATGCTGAACCCGGTGTTGCAGGTGAGCTCGTGGGCGAAGTCGAGCGGCAGCGAGTGAATGTCGCCGTGCCCGCCCGTGGTCGACAGGATACGCCCGGCGCCGTAGATGTGGGGGCCGCGCATCCGCCCTTCGGCGACGACCGGGGCCAGGCGCAGGCCGATCCCACCGACGTCGCGCACGCTGGTGATGCCGCCGTCGAGCACCTTGCCCGCATCTTCGACCGCCCGCGCCGCCGACCCGACGAGGTCGACCGTCGCGAACGCCTCGAGATTCGACGTCGCCATGCCGATGAAGTGCGTGTGGCAGTCCCACAGGCCCGGCATCACGACCGGTGCCTCCACGGTGATGTCGTCGAGTGCCGCCGCGGGCGCTCCGGCGGTCGGGCCGGCGTAGTCGATCGACCCGGAATCCATGACCACCGTGCCGTGCTCGATCGGCTCACCGCGACCGGGAATCAGGACGTCAGCGACGATGCGAGTTGCCATGGCGGCCACGATACGCCCCCGCCCGGATCGCCCCAGCGTCGGTGGTAGGGCGCTCGACGACGCACTCATCAACAAGCTCACGTGGAAGGTCCCGAACGCGCTCGAACTGGTCGGGTCGCAAGTCCGAGCGCGCTACCCGAGCGACGCCGAGGAAGTCGCTGTCGCCACGGTTCCGTCTCGCCCACCCGAGATCAGCGTCGAGGCTGTCGAAGCGCTCACCTGGATCCCAGTCGCTGTCGGCGGCTCAACGCTTCGGCTGGCTGAGGGGATCATGAGGCGCGCAACTTGCGCCGAAGCCGTGCAGTCATGAGGTTCAAACGGCGCTGCTTCGCTGTTGGCCGCCAGGCAACGGGATGGGACTTGCGTCCCTTGTCGGCGGATGGTTGCTGGGCGTCAATGAGCAATGGAGGTGATCGCGATGATGCGACGACTCGGTCTGCTGTGCTTGGCTGTGCCGCTGTTGTTCGTCGGGTGCGGTGACGACGCCCCCTCGGGTGGTTCGCCCGTGGATTGGCAGATCATGCCTGACGATGGGGGCCCGGGCATTCACACCGTGCACATGATCGTCGACTTCGGTCCCGCGCCGGAGAACAGCGACGAAGGCGAGCTGGAAGCGTCCGGACGGCTCGTATGGGAACAAGACGAAGTCGAACTCTGCGGAATCGGGTTCCGGAATGAGGTGGAGGAAGGACATCTCGGTGTGGGTGACATCTTCCAGACCACCGAGGGATGCGACGATGATCCGACAGCGATGCAGGATGCCTTCGAGGAGTTCGGGCCACCGACGGAAGGATGCGTCGGGGCCACGCTCGACGGGAGCACGTACGAGTACTGCGCACCACTGCCAATCGACCAGCGCTCCTGACGACGTTGACACCCGACCACAGGTGATGCTCAGCACCCGGTACTCGGCGAAGGGTCGCGGTGCCCGCGCGCATTGAAGCCGGGCAACCGGCCTCTTCGAGGGCTGCTTGGATTTCCTTTGGCCTCATCGAGGGGACCATCGTGGCCGCCCACTTCGGAAGCGAGTGCTGGGCCGTAGGATCTCGGGACGGTCTTTCACGCGGAGCCTCACGCGGAGCTTCACGCGGATGTCCCGCCTCTGTAGCTCAGTGGATAGAGCATCGGTTTCCTAAACCGTGTGTCGCAGGTTCGATCCCTGCCAGGGGCGCCAGTCGAATGATGTGATTATGCGGTGGGGCAGTCGAGCCAAGAGGCGACCGACTTCGCCGGTTACCGCTCGCCGAGATGCCCGTTGAGCCGCGCGATTACCGAGCGGGTCTCGATCAGCGGGGCCGGTAGGCCGTCGCGCGGTGCTCGATGCGGTAGACGATCACCAGTCGGTCGGTGTCATCGATCTCGTAGATGATGCGGTACACGCCTCGTCGAGCCGAGCGCATGCCGGCCAGCTCGCGTTGAAGCACTCCACCGAGTCGATGGGGGTTGTCGAGGAGTGCGCCGAGCATGAATTCGACGATGGCGGCTGCGGTGCCTTCGGGGAGCCGGTTGAGCTGCCGTTCGGCTGGACCGGTGACGCGCAGCGTGTAGGCGGGTTCCTCAGCGCTCACTTGGTCAGGTAGCGGCTGCGGAGTTCGTCGCCGGTCACGAAGTCTCCTGCTGCGTATGCCTGTCGTGACTCGTCGAGTTGGCGCATGGCGTCCGGGTCGGAGAGCAGCTCGAGGGTGTCTTCGAGTGATTCGAGTTCCTCGGGGCTGATGAGCACGGCAGCGGGGCGGCCGTTGCGGGTGACGATGATCCGATCGTGGGTGTGCTCGACTCGGTCGACCATTTCAGAGAATTTCGACTTCACGTTCGCCAACGGCAGTGTCTCGGACATGACCATTATTGTAGTCACAATCTCGTGGTGAATGGAACCTCAGAGTCTCGCATGCGCCTCCCGGCCAATATCGGGTGGATCGTGGGCGCACTTCGCCGGAACTCATGCACGGATCGGAGCGTTCTCGCACGCGACTATCGCTCAGGCTGACGGGCGATCGCTCGAGCCGCGCGGGATGTCGTCGGTGATGACATGAGCAGTCGGCTGCCCGTTGGCCCCTCGACGTTGGAGTAGTGAGACTCAGGTTTGGTCTGTCGGTTCAATCCAGCCCACCATTCCTGCGTCCTTCCCTGCGAACTCCCCACCCGGCTCCGCAAACACCGTGAAGTAGCTGTAGCGGAGGCCCTCATAGTCGCCAGTGCCGGTGAGCGTCTCGTATGTGGTGTGGGTGCCGTCGCTGTGGATCGATCCGACCCACTCACCCTCCCAGGTACCGCCGTCGTTGGCGATTACCGTCGTCCCCCACATGTCTGCGATTCCGGTCGGATACATGTCGTAGTTGATCGTGACGGTCGAAGTGCCGCTCACCCGTTCGTCCGACATCACACTCTCGTAGATCCACACCAAATCGCGTGCCTCCAAGACGTCGCCGGCTTGGGTCTGTGTGGAATCGGCATCCTCGCGGACGAACGTGCTCGTGCCGACCACGGGCACTCGACCATCGTCTCCCACAGAATCACTGTTGCTGTCACCACATCCGGCGAAGATGGTCACCGAGCCGGCGAGCAACAACACCGCAAGACCTCTGATGTACTTCATGACGTCCTCCGTTCTCAAGTCCGGAGCGGCCATGTTGTTGCGGATTCTCGAGTTGTTGCCGGTTTCTTGACTCGATGTTCGTCACTGGGCATGGCCCGCTCGGAACGTGTCTGTATCCACTTCCAGTGTGCGCCGGCGAACGTCGATGGTGAAGAGTCCAACGTCCGCCAACTCTCTGGGCGCCGCGGTCGGACCGATCGGGAGCGACATGACGTCGATGGAGTCCGACTGCCTGTCGCAGTCGACAGTCCGAGACGAGGTTGCGCGTTGCGGTTCCGTCGACGAGCCGACTGCGCTCACGTCTGCGAAACTCCCGGAGGTGGTAGTCGGTGTCCCACGGGCTTGATGGCGCACAAGTCACCTTCGGCGAAACGCTGGCACTCGGTGGTAGTCCCATCGCTCAGGCCGGTAGCACTCCCATCAACTGCGAGAGGCGCCGCAATTCCACTGTGTCAAGAACGACCTGACATCCCCTACGGATATCGGCGCGCTGATCGACGCAACTATTCGGCGGATTGCCGGTCGATCTGTGCGATCTTCCATTCACCGTCCACCTTGCGCAACGTGTAGATCGACGACCCGTCCCAGGTGTAACCGCCGACGAAGTTCATCGGCACGCTCACCTGCAGATCCCCGATGCCAGTCGGGTCACGCACAACAGTTGGTTCGCCCGTGAACGTCTGTTCCACTGGGCCGTAGCCCTCGACAACCCCGATGTACTCGTCCATCGTCATCGGGAGTCCTTCATCAATCACGAACGCGGCGTCGTCAGTGAGCGTCGCTCGCATCATCTCGCCATCCCCTGCATTCTGGGCTTCGTTGTGTGCGGTCACGACGGCAATCGCGGCAGCAACATCGTCGGAGGACACGGCGTCATCATCGTCGGCGGTCATCACGGCAACGAGACCACCAACGACAAGCAACGCGACTGCCGACAAGCCCACCAACCATGCCCAGCGCCGCTGACGGTGCGTCCCCTTCATGGGGGTCTCCGCAGAGCTGTGCTCGGAGACAGTCAAAGGTTCGGTCACCATGACCCATCACCTCCTTGCGGGATGCTGTCATCCCTACGTTCAACGTACGGCTCTCACCGCCTCCAACGTCAGAGCCCAAGGTCGGTACAAGAGCACCAAGCGGAGACACATCGAGTCGGAGGAGATCCGGCGACCGCACTCGATAACGGCCGCACGAAAGAACTGGCCATCGTCCGCAGCTCGCGACCGACTGCGGCCCAAGCAGCGCACCCGAAATCCGCGATGGTGATGGCTCGGCGGTGACGGCGGGTGGTTGCGTCACGTGTGGTCGCTTCGTGACCGTGCCCGCCCGGCTTGCGGGTCAGGTGTGGTCGGTCGCCAGGTGGGAGTAGAGCACCATGTCGTGCCATCCATCGTCGTGGAGATTGGCGCCGCGCCTGATTCCCTCTTCAACAAACCCGGCTTTCAGCGCGACTCGTCGCGAGGGTTCGTTGTGGGTTGAATGCTGCGGCTGAATGCGGTGGAGGCCGAGATCGTGCGCCCATCGGGTCGCCGCCACGCAGGCTCGGGTCGCCACGCCGCGCCCACGGGCGCCCGGAAGCACCCAATACGAGACCTCGCCATAGCCGTCCTCCAGCACGGTGAAGATGGTGACCCGACCGACCACCCGATTCTCCTCGCGCTCGACGATCGCCCACGTCCCCGACCGTTCCAAGCGCCAACCTTCGGCGCAGTCCTCGATCCATTGCTCCGCATCTGATTCCGTATCGAATCGCCGGAAGTGATACCGCTGAATGTCTGGTGAAGCGAAAGCCTCGACGACAGTTGGCGCGTCGCTTCGATGCCACGGACGCAATGCGAGATCGCTATCGGGTTGTCCAGTTTCACATCGTCCGCATCGATGTCGGTCAGGCCCGCCGCTTCCAGCCACGCAGTGAAAGCGTCATCGGCTTGGTCAGGTGCGAGCGGACCGACGACAAGGTGGAAGTGAGTCGTCGGGTCGCGTCGTAGCTGCTCCAAGAGGTGGCGGCAGGCTTCGTCCTCGGTGCCGAACTCGCGGTGGCCAGATTCAAGACCGCGTTCGGAGTAGTACACGACCCAACCGCCGCCGCGAATGTCGATGACGTACTGCTCACTCGGGTGCCCGCCATTGAGGGAGTAAGCGTTGGGGTTGATGCCCTCGCGGCCGAGTACCTCGCTCAGTTCGCGTCGGTCCATCAGGTAGCGCATACTGCCCGGTGTGTGCGGCTGGCGCAAGCGTCGACCTCGGCCGATCGACCGCTCGGTATCGGAGCGCATAATCACTGCTGATCGGGCTTCGATGGTGAC
>CAVORH010000015.1:0-33818 GCA_963698565.1 Ilumatobacteraceae bacterium | reverse complement strand
GCTGATCGAGTAGCGGCCGCCGGTGATGTTGGCCCAGAAGGCATCGGCATCGGGCGCGTCGGGCATGATCGCGCCGAGGCCGACCACGGCGATCGGCGAGGTGGGCCGGGTGGCGGTGTCAGACATCGTGAAGTGCTCCTGGGCAGCGCAGGCCGCGCTGCGTCGACGGGCGGACAAGGGGACGGACGCGGTTGAATCTCGGCATCACGCGGTGCGGCCGTACAGCACGTCGGCGACGAGGTCCATGTCGGCGAGCAGGCCGGACTGCGACGCTCGGATCGCGTCGTGGGGAATCGTCGCCAGCAGCGGAGCGACGTCAGCGCTGCCGGCGTTGATCGACCCGGCCACCCAGCGGACGCCCTCCTGGCCCACCTTCTGGGCGGCTTCGCGAGCGAACACGCGGCTCATGGCGGCCAGGGCGGCTCCGTCGAAACGGTCCGGGCTCTTCTCGTGGCGGTTGCCGTCGAGTGCCGCCGCGGCTCGCTGCGCGAACGCCTCGGCGCACTCGGCATGGGTGATCAACTCCCCGAGCCGGAACAGGACGTGCTGGTTGCGCGTCAGACGGGCGACACGACACGCCTCCAGCACCGCCGCCAGCGCCTGCAGGGCGAGCGCGGCGTGACCGGCACCGACCGTCGGATGCGTGACCTCCAACCGGGTCAGCTCCGCCGCCCGGTCGCGGTAGTAGGCGCCGCTCGTCTTGAGGTGCTGTTGCCAGCGATCGCGGGCGATCGTCATCTCCATGATCTCCGAGGTGCCCTCGTAGATCGTGGTGATCCTGACGTCGCGCTTGATCTTCTCGACGACGTACTCACGGGTGTAGCCGTAGCCACCGTGCGCCTGGATGGCGGCGTCGGCGGCGGCATTGCCGGCCTCGGTGGCCATCAGCTTGGCGATCGCTCCCTCGGTGTTCATCGCCCCGTTCTCGCCGAGGCCGCGATCGATCTTGTCGGCGGTGTCCTCGATGTAGCTGCGGGCGGCCTCGAGTCGCACGGCGTGGGGCACGATCAGCTTGTGGGTGAACCCCTGTTTCTCGGCGAGCGGCGCCCCACCCTGCTGGCGCTCGAGCGAGTACTCGATCGCTCGGTCGAGGGCCTCCCAGCCGCCGCCGAGACCGAACGCGGCGACCATCACGCGGGTGTACCCGAACACCTGCTGGGCCTGGATCAGCCCCTTGCCCTCGACCTCGCCGATCAGGTGGTCAGCGGGCACCTCGACGTCGTCGAGGAACAGCGCAGCCGTGTTCGACAGGCGCAGGCCGTGCTTGTCCTCCGGATGTGCGGCGGTCAGGCCCGGCGTCTCCTTCGGCACCACGAACCACGAGGGTCCATCCGGTGTGCGGGCGAGGATCGTGGTGACGTCGGCGATCGATCCGTTGGAGATCCACTGCTTGCGGCCGGTGATGCGGTAGCCGGTGAGGACACCGTCGTCCTCGATCCGCACGGCGGTGGTCTTCATCGCGCCGAGGTCGCTGCCCGCGTCGGGCTCGGTGGCCCCGTAGGCGAACACCAGGCCCTGCTCGGCGATCGCTCCGAGCCAGCGCTGCTTCTGCTCCACCGTGCCGCCGAAGAGGATCGGATCGCTCCCGAGGAACGTGGCGAACACGGCCGTGGCGAGTCCGATGTCGTGGCGCGCCATCACCTCGCAGACGCGGTAGGAGTCGAACGCCCCGCCGTCCATGCCGCCGTACGCCTCCGGGACGAACACCAGCTGCACACCGAGCTGGTTCGGATCGCTCATGGCGCGCACGATGTCCTCGGGGCAGACATCTTCGTGGTCGAGCTCGAGCTGCAGCTTGGCGGGGAGCGCGTGTCCGACGAACTCCCCGAGCGCATCGAGCATCATCACGAGCGTGTCGGAGTCGAGCCCGGCTGGTGCGACGTGTCCGTCGGTCACCGTGAGCGAATCGGTCATCGGGTCCTCCTTCGTTCTTCGTACTTCGATCCACAGTACGAGAAATCGGCGAGCGCCTGAACAGGCTTAGGTCACCCGGTCGGTGCGGCCCGCCGAGCGAGCGCCGAACAGTCGGGTGGCCTGCTCCTGTCGCAACGTCAGGAACCGACCCTCGGCCGTCACGAGCGGTGCATCCGGTGCCGACGCCAGGCTGATCGAGCCCTGGAGCGCTGCCCGCACGCCGAGCACGTCGATCAGTCGAGCCTGCAGCGTCAGCGGTTGGCCGAGAGGGACCGTCGAGCGATACCGCACCTCCAACCGGGCGGTGACACCAGGGTGGCCGGCGGCTGCTGCCGCATATCCCATGATCTGATCCAGGAGCATTGCGCTGATTCCGCCGTGGGCGTAGGTGGGCGGTCCCTCGTAGCGCCGGTCGAGGGTGCACGAGCCGATCGCAGCGCCGTCGACGATCTCCACGCGCATCGGCGGCGCAACGGGGTTGCCCGGCCCCACGACCGGATTGAACCATCGCTGGCCCCGGTGCAGGTCGTCGACCGACGACGGCTCGTCGAGATCACGTTGTCGACCGGCGAGCAGTGCGGCCAGCCCGCGTGCATCCTCCGCGACGGAGCGGAGCACGTCGACGGGGACCTCGCTGCCGATCGCCAGGGAGGAGAGCTCGCGCAGCGCCTCGCCCAGCTGCGCCACTGCTTCCCGCCGGTCGACGAGCTCTGCGGTCGGCTCCGCATCGGGAACGGCTGGGTGTCGAAAACCGGCGAGCGGCCGATCGGGTGTGGCGCCGACGGTTGGTGGTGGTCCGTCCGGTGGGGGCATCGAGTCCATCTTGCCTCCATCGCGGTGGCCCGCGGTGACGTCAGGACAGGGACGGCAGCTCGGTTCAGCGGCGTGGAGAGCATCGAGGAGACGTCGACACGCTCCCCGAGTCCGTGCGGCCACGCCACCGGTAGCGTGCGCGGATGATCGACTGGCATCCCGACACCTGGCTGATCGCGTCCGGTCGCAACCGGACGCCCGGCGAGCCGCTGAACGTGGCGCCGGTGTTCGCCTCGAACTTCTACCTCCCCGACGACCGGCTCTACAGCCGCACCGACGGTACTCCGACGACGGACGCACTCGAATCGCTGCTCGGCGGGCTCGACGGTGGCCGGGCCCTCGCCTTTGCGTCGGGGATGGCAGCCGCCGCCGTCGTGTTCAACCGTCTCCCGGTCGGGTCGCACATCGCCGTACCGTCCGATCCGTATCACGGCGTCGCCGGGATCATCGACGAGGGCGAGGCACAGGGCCGATGGACGGTGCGGCGCCTCGACCAGGCCGACACCCCGGCATGGATCGACGCGCTCCAACACTGCGATCTCGTCTGGCTCGAGTCGCCGGAGAACCCGTTGATGACCGTCGCCGACCTCCCGGCGATCTGCGGAGCGCCACGACCCGCGACCACGCTCGTCGCGGTCGACAGCACGTTCGCGACGCCACTCACCCAGCGGCCGCTCGACTACGGCGCCGACGTGGTGATGCACTCGGCCACCAAGTTCATCGGCGGTCACTCCGACCTGCTCGCCGGCGTGCTCGTGACCGCCAGCGACGACCTGTACGACGAGTTCCATCGACGTCGTCTCCTGCACGGCGCAACGATCGGGGCGATGGAGGCCTTCCTCACGATCCGCGGCGCTCGGACGCTGGCACTGCGGCTGGAGCGGGCGCAGGCCAACGCGATGGAACTCGCCGCACGACTCGACGCCCACGATCAGATCTCGCGGGTGCTCTACCCCGGCCTGCCGAGCCATGGCACCCATGCGGTGGCGGCGTCGTTCATGACCGGCTTCGGCGGGATGCTGTCGTTCGAACCGACCGGTCCCGGCGAGCGAGCCAGCGACGTGTGTGCCCGCGTCGAGCTGATCAACCACGCCACCAGCCTCGGCGGTGTCGAGTCCACGATGGAACGCCGGGCGGTCATCCCCGGCCAGGAACGCATTCCGCCGTCGCTGATCCGGATGAGCGTGGGCTGCGAGCACGTCGACGACCTGTGGGCCGACCTCAGCCAGGCGCTCGGCTGACGGCCGGCTGCAGATCAGCTGACGGTCAGCGGGATCGTCAAACGGAACGTCGCCCCCCGGCCGGGACCGGGCGACGACGCGACGACGTCACCGCCCTGGGCGCGGGCGAGGCTGCGCGCGATCGTCAGCCCGATGCCGCGTCCGGCCCGGATCGGTCGCTGCGCCGCTTCTCCGTCGTCGGGCCGCCGGTAGAAGCGCTCGAAGATCCGTTCGAGTTCGTCGCTCGGGATGCCGGGGCCGGTGTCGACCACGTCGACGAACGCGACCGAGTGGTCCCGCCCGGTCCGAAGGGTCACGACGCCGGCGGACGGGGTGTGGCCGAGGGCATTGCCCAACAGGTTGGACAGCACCTGCGTCAACCGATCACGATCCCCGCGGATCGACAGTGGCCCCCGCACGGTGTCGGCCTCGATCACGAGGGCGACGTCGGCGTAGTCGAACTGTGGCCGCAGACGCTCGGCTGCCGCGACCGCGACGGCGGACAGGTCGAGGTCGGCGAGTTCGATCTCCAGCGTCCCCTCGTCGGCCCGCGACAGCAGCGTGAGGTCGTCGACCATCCGCTGCAGGCGCGACGCCTCGTCGGCGATCGCCGCGAAGACCTCGGGCGAGGGTGGCACGACGCCGTCGATCAGCCCCTCGGTCTGCCCGCGGATCACGGTGATCGGGGTGCGCAGCTCGTGTGTCACCTCGCCGAGCAGCTGCGTTCGACGCTGCTCGGTGGTCGCGAGGTGTTCGCCGAGTTCGTTGACGTCGTTGGCGAGTGAAGCGAGTTCGGTCTCGGTCGGCACGGGCACCTTGACCGCATAGTCACCGGCCGCCATCTGCCGGGTGGCCGCGCGCAGTTCGTCGATCGGCCGCAGCAACCGACGGCCCACGAACATCGCCACGACCACTGCGGTGACCAGCGCCGCTCCGACACCGATCAGCAGAGCAGGCAGGAGCGATTCGTCGAGGGCTGTTCGGAGCTGGGTCTCGCTCACCTGGTTGGCGCGGCCCTGGCCGCGGCCGAGCCCGAATCCGCCGATGTTGCGCTCGTACACCGTCCGTGTCACCACCGTGCCGACGACGAGCATCGCGAGCGCCCCGGCTGCGACCACCACGACGTACGACAGGAACAGCCGCGTCCGGAGCCGGCGAGGGAGCAGGGTGATGCTCACGACGGGCGAGCCACGCACTTGTAGCCGGCACCACGCACGGTCCCGACGAATCGTGGCTCGTCGGCGGCGTCGCCGATCGCCCTGCGGAGGTTGCCGATGTGCACGTCGACGAGACGTTCGTCGCCGTAGAAGTCCCACCCCCACACGCGCTCGATGAGCTGGCGGCGAGTGAACACCCGACCCGGCGCCTCGGCGAGGGTGGCGAGGAGCTGGAACTCCAGACTGGTCAACTCGACCGGATCGTCGTCGACGAGCACTTCGTGGCGACCGACGTCGATGACGAGGCCGTCGAACCGGGTCACGTCGTCGCCGTCGGTCTCGTCGTCTCGTCGGCGGCGGAGCACGGCGCGCACCCTCGCCACGAGTTCACGCGGACTGAACGGTTTGGTGACGTAGTCGTCGGCGCCGAGCTCCAACCCCACCAACTTGTCGGCCTCGTCGGCACGGGCGGTCAGCACGATCACGTACACCGCCGACGTTCGTCGGATCTCGCGCAGCACGTCGAGGCCACCGATGCCCGGCAGGCGAAGGTCGAGGATGACGAGATCGTGGGCACGCTCGCCGAAACGGGCGAGGGCCGCTTCGCCGTCGGCGGCCTCGTCGACCTCGAACCCCTCGTCGCGCAGGTACGAGCCGACGAGATCACGGATGCCCGCTTCGTCGTCCACCACCAGGATTCGTTCACGGGGCACGAGGTTCATCGTAGGAGGCCTGTGTTCGCCGGTACCTGAACCGCTGTCGCAGTCGACGGCCTCAGCCGTCCCGTCCGCGTTCCATCTCGCCGGACACGATCGCATCGAAGACGGCCGGGTCGAGCTGCGTGGGTTCGTACGTGACACCGCGAGCATCGAGCTGAGAGGTGAACGCCCGGAGATGGTTGCGCGAGCCCCGTTCGAGACCGGCATACACCGTGGTGATCTCGGTGTTCTCGGTCGCGGCGGCGCGTGCCTGCAGGTCGCTGATGTCGAGTTCCTCGATCAGCGCGCCGACTGCCAGCGCCGCATCGAGCGACACGCTCCCGTCGCTCACCAACTGGTCGTAGAGCGCCTGGATCGCCGGATCGGTGAACGTGCCGGGGTCGTTGCCCTTCGCCGGGTCGTCGATGCCGTAACGATCGAGCAAGGTGGCCACCGCCTCGATGTGGGAACTCTCACTCGAGGAGATGTTCTCGAAGATGCGGAGGCCCCACAGGTCACCGAGGGCGACGTACACGTCGTGAGCGAGCTGTTCCTCCTCGCGCATCCACAGCAGGCCGGCGACCTCGTCGGCCGTGAGCACGGACTCGTCGACGACGTCGACCTCGGTGCCCTCCACGGTCCCGTCCATCGTGGCCACCGTGGTGGGCGTCGTGATCGCCGTCGAGGTGGGCGTCGAGGTGGGCGTCGTCGACCCGGCGGTCGACAGCTCAGAGGTCGTGTCGTCGGCACAGGAGGTCGCGCCGACGACCAGCAGGGCGGTGGCGACGAGGCCGAGTGTGCGGTACGCCGAGCGACGGTTGGTTGCAATGCGATTCATCGGTGCTCCTTCATCGGGTGTTCACGGCATCGGGTGTTCACGGCATCGGGTGTTCACAGTCGACGAACTGCCGGGACACGTTGTCCCGGCAGTTCGTGAGGGGTCTGCCGTTCGGGGTCAGCCGTTCGGATTGCGGCCCATCTCGCCCGTGCGTTGCATGACACGGTCACCCGTGCCGTCGGCGAGCCGGGTCTGGGTCTGCAGCTGGGTCTGGTCCTGCAGCTGGGTCTGGTCCTGCTGGGTCTGGTCCTGCAGCTGGGTCTGGTCCTGCAGCTGGGTCTGCAGCTGGGTCTGCTCGTGCAAGCGGACCTGATCGCCGGTGCAGTCGTTGTCGCAGGTTCCGTCCTCGAGACGGAGTTGCGTCCGCTCCTGTGTGCGCACCTGTTCCTGCGCTCCCGGCGACTGCTGGGCGTCGCTGCGGTCACGGTCCCGATCTCGTGACTGATCGACGCAGGTGGGAACCGGCCCTGCCGGTTCGGGGGTGTCGGATTGGGCCAACGCCATGCCCGCTGGAACAGCGAGCACTCCGACCGTGGTGAGTGTGATCAACATCTTCTTCATGACCACTCCTTTCCGAGTGTCTCGATCCGTCCGGCTTCTCCGTCGGATCTGTCGTCTTTGCACCATCCAGACAACCCTCACCCCGTGAAGCGCCCATCGCGATCACCATGAAGTTCCCATGAAGCACCGGAATCGCCGCGGTTCCCGCGCTTCGCCGATGCACCGTCACGGACGTAGGGTCGGCAACGTGTCCGAGGCTCACTTCGACCCGCTGGTTCACGTCGCCCAGGACGACCATCCGGATCAGGTGGGCGAGGCGCGCGCCGAAGCCGGACGAGCGATCCGAGACATCGGTCATGCGCTCGTGGGCCATCACGCCACGATCGACCTCCTCGAGGACGTCACCCGCTCGCTCGACGGCCTGACCGAGCGGCTCGACGACGGCGCGCCCCGCTCGCGCAGCGAGGTTCGACGCGACGGTCAGTTCGACGGGCCGGAGCCCGACGGATCGGTGATGACGTCGTACGACGAACGTCCCGTCTCCGGCAGGGCGAGCCCCTGGGGCCTGGACATCGAGGTCCGCCGCGAGGGCGACGAGGCGGTCGCGTCCCTCACGCTGCGCGCCGCCCACGAGGGAGCGCCCGGACGCAGCCACGGCGGCATCGTCGCCGCGCTGTTCGACGACGTCTTCGGGTTCGTGCTGCAGCTCCACGCCCAGTCGGCGTTCACCGGCGAGCTCTGGATGCGCTACGAGGCCGGCGTTCCGATCGGCGAACCGCTGCAGTGCCGCACCCGGCTCGACCGGCGTGAGGGCCGCAAGCTGTACATGACCGGCGAGCTGACCATCGAGGCCACCGGCCAGGTGTTGACCCGGTCGACGGCGACGTTCATCGCCATCGACCCGAGCCAGTTCGACCCGGCCGGCGGCACCCAATCGCACGAGGAAAGGGGTTCGGTTCGATGACCGCCCGCGAACCCGTCCCGACGTCGATCTCGCAGGCCGCTCAACGGCACCTCTGGATGCACTTCACGCCGCTTCGCCCGCAGGTGGGCGGGACCCCGGTGATCGTGCGGGGCGACGGCTGCTACGTCTGGGACGAGGACGGCAACCGGTACCTCGACGGGCTGTCGGGGCTCTTCACGGTGCAGGTGGGGCACGGGAGAGCCGAACTCGCCGACGCGGCCCGCGAGCAGGCATCCACCCTCGCGTACTTCCCGGTCTGGGGGTTCGCCCACGAGCCCGCGGCCCGCTTGGCCGAGCGACTGGCGGCGATGGCGCCCGGCGACCTCCAACGGGTCTTCTTCACGCCGTCGGGCGGCGATGCCGTCGAAACCGCGATCAAGCTGTCACGTCAGTACTGGAAACTCCGCGGCGAGCCGATGCGCACGAAGCTCATCTCGCGCTACCTCTCCTATCACGGGACCTCGCTCGGAGCGCTCAGCCTCACCGGTGTGCCGTCGATCAAGTCGGTCTTCGAACCGCTCGTGCCGGGCGCGGTCAAGGTGCAGACGCCGTACCGGTACCGCTGCGGCGACTGCATGCATCTCGACGCCTGCACGCTGCGCTGCGCCGACGATCTTGCGTTGCGCATCGAGATGGAGGGCCCCGACACCGTGGCGGCGGTGTTCATGGAGCCGGTCCAGAACACCGGCGGCGCCTTCGTGCCTCCCGAGGGTTACTGGGCTCGCGTGCGCGAGATCTGCGACCACTACGGGGTACTGCTCGTCAGCGACGAGGTGATCAGCGCGTTCGGCCGCTTCGGGCACATGTTCGGCAGTCTGCGCTACGGCTACCAGCCCGACATGATCACGTTCGCGAAGGGCGTCACCAGTGGCTACTCGCCGCTCGGCGGGGTGATGATCAGCGATCGGATCGCGGAGCCGTTCCTCGGCGCTCCGGGTGCCTTTCTCCAGGGTCAGACGTTCGGCGCCCACCCCGTGTCGTGTGCGGTCGCCAACGCCAACCTCGACGTGTTCGAACGCGAGGACCTGTGCGGACACGTGCTGGCGAACGAAGGCGGGTTCAAGTCGCTGATCGACGGTCTGCGCGACATCCCGCTGGTCGGCGACGTGCGCGGGGACGGCTACTTCCTCGCGATCGAACTCGTGACCGACCAGGCGACCCGCGGCACGTTCGATGACGAGACCGCCGACTGGCTGTTGCGCGGCTACCTGTCGCCCCGGCTGTTCGAAGCCGGATTGATCTGCCGCGCCGACGATCGCGGCGAACCGGTGATCACGCTCTCGCCGCCGCTGATCGCCGGCGAGGAGGAGTTCGCGTTCATCGAGTCGACGCTGCGCCGCGTCCTCACCGGCGCCAGCCGCGAGTTCGCTTCGAGAACTGGCCGCTGACCGGGCGGTCGTCCACGATCGGGCCTTGCGATCGAGTCCCGACGAGACCGCACTCGTTCTCGACCGTAGGGTGGCGAGCCATGTCCGAGCGTCTCAACGCCGTCGCTGGTACGCCCGCGTCCCGGTGGATCCTCATTGGGACGCTCCTTGCCGTCGTGCTGTCTGCGCTCGGCATCGCCGCGAGCGCGTCGACGGCCAGCGCGCACACCAGCTTCGCGGGGTCGACGCCGGCCAACGGATCGACGGTGACGGAGCCGGTCAGTGAGATCCTGATCGAGTTCACCAACCCCTCCACCGAGGCCGGTGACGGGTTCGTCGTTCTCGACCCGACCGGCCAGATCCGCGAACCGTCGACGGTCACGACCGACGACGGACGGGTGTTCCGGCTCGGTTTCGAACCCGCCCTCGCGGGCGGCGAGGTCGGCGTGCGCTGGAGCGTGCGCGCCGGCGATGCCCATCCGATCGAGGGCAGTTTCGCGTTCACGGTCGCCGACGGCGCCCACGGCCGGGCATCGACGACAGCGTCAGCGATGAGATGCAGTCGACCGCGGAGGCGGGAGGTGCAGCGGCCCCGACGACATGTCGTCGATGTCAGCCGCCGAGATGGCGAGCATGGACGAGTTCCTGGCGGTCGACCGGTCGACCCCGGGCGAGTCACTGGCCCGGCTCGGCCGGCTGGTCAGCATCGCAGCGATCGTGCTCGGCATCGGTGCGCTCGCGTTCGCGGCCACCACCCTGCGCGGGTCACTCGAGGAGATCGGTTCGCTGATCGCCGCCGTTCGGATCCTCGGCGGCGTCCTCGTCGTCGGCGCGCTCGTCGAGTACGTCGGCGTCGCACGCATCGGCAACGAATCGCTGGGCGCAGCATGGACCTCGTCGGCTGGAGTCGCCACCGCATTGCGAGTCGTCGCCGGCGTCGCGATCGCCGTCGGGCTCGTCGCCACGACGGTCCCGATCCGCCGGCGCGCCCGCTCGCTGTCGGCAGCCGCGACGTCGTCCACTGCGGAACTCGATGTCGAGACCCGGAATCGTCGCTCGGCGGCGAGCGTCACCGATCGACCGGTCGTGCGCCGATGGGTGCCCGACCGATCGTCGCGGCTCGCGTTCGTCGGCATCGGCCTGGCGATCATCTCGTTCTGGTTCGACGGCCACACCGTCACCAAGGGATTCCGAGTGCTCCACGCTCTCGCCAACAGCGTCCACGTCGTCGCCGGTTCGGTCTGGGTGGGCGGTGTCGTCACGATGGCGGTCGTGATGTGGACACGGCACCGCCGATCCCTGCCGACCGATTCGCTCGGTTTGGTCGTGAGGTTCTCGGCGGTGGCGAGCGTGGCGCTCGGCGCCGTCGTCGCCGCCGGCCTCGTGATGGCCGTTGCGATCCTCGACTCGTTCGGCGAACTCACCTCGACCCAATGGGGCCAGACCTTCCTGCTGAAGTCGGCCACGGCGGGGCTGGCGATGCTCGCCGGCGCCTACAACCACTTCCGGCTGATGCCGGCGCTCGAACGCGACCCCGACGACGAGGTGTTGCACCGATCGGTCCGCTCGACGGTGACCGCCGAGGCGATCCTGCTCGCGTTCGTCGTCGTGGTGACCGCCTGGCTCGTCGCCGCCGCCTCCTGACGGCCGTCGCAGACCGACCGGTCACCGGTCGCGGAACCCCTTGCCGTCGAGGATCTTCTGCGTGTACTTCTCCACGCGGGAGGCCCGAGTCGCCGCCTGCTTCGCACCGGAGAAGTAGAGGTTGTACTCGCGCTGGCGCCCGGGTGTCAGCGACTCGAACGCCGACGCGAAGGCCGGATCCCGATCGAGGCGCTGGCGGAGTTCCTCGACGAACACGACCTCGGGCGCCGGACCGACTTCGAGGCCGGCCTCCTCGACGGCGATCGCGTTCTCGATGTACGCGGCGATCGTGCCGGCTCGACGGGTGATGTCGTCGACCGAGGTGAACTCGATGCGAAGCGCCGAGCGCGAGTTCGGGCCCTGCGCCACGAGCACACCGTCCGGGTCGTCCATCAGGGCGCCCTTGAAGAACATCAGGGCGAGGAAGCTCTTCATCTCCTGGACGATGGCGATGTTCTTGCCGTCGTGGGAGTAGCAGGGCTTCGCCCACTTGATCTCCTCGTCGAGCCCGGCACCCAACAGGATCGGGCGGAGCGAGGAGATCTCGTCCGGCCACTGCTCTGACCGGGCGACGTAGGCATCGACCTCGGGGTTCATCCCGACGCCCGTCAGGCCAGCATCGAGCGGAGCATCCAGGCAGTCTTCTCGTGGACCTGGAGGCGCTGCGTGATCAGGTCGGCCGTGGGCTGATCGCTCGCGGCGTCGGCGACGGCGAAGGCGGCCCGGGCGGTGCGCGCAACCGCCTCGTGTCCGGCGACGAGGTCGGCGAGCATTTCGTTGGCGGTCGGGATGCCGTCGGCTTCGGCGATCGACGACAATGCAGCGAACTGGGCGTAGCTGCCGGGGGCGAACTCACCGAGCGAGCGGATCCGCTCGGCGATCAAGTCGATGGCCAGCCAGAGCTCGTTGTACTGCACCTCGAACATGAGGTGCAGCGTGTTGAACATCGGCCCGGTGACGTTCCAGTGGTAGTTGTGCGTCTTGAGGTAGAGCGTGTAGGTGTCGGCGAGGAGCCGGCCGAGTTCGGTGGCGATCTCCACTCGGGTCTCCTCGGGGATGCCGATGTCGATGGTTGGGCGACTGGTGTCGGTCATGGTGTTTCCTTTCCCGGCAGCAGCGCTGCCGAATTCTGCGTCCCGGCGGACGGGACGACACTCACGGTACGGGTCTCCGGCGCCAGAGTCGCTCGACGACCACCATGTGCGGCAGCGTCAACATGCTGACGAACACGAACACCGAGGGCACGACCAGGTCGACGCGGTCGGTGACGACCGCGCCCAGGACGACCAGGACCAGGACGAGCACCGACGTGGCGGTGAGTGGAGCCGCGAGGCGCAGGACCGATCGCAACGGAGCAGGGCCGGTCCCGAGCACGTCGGCGAGAACGAACAGATGGGTCAGCGAGTGCCACAGCCCGAAGTACACCGCGAACCCGATGAGCGGGTCGGCCATCAGGAACAACGCGGTCAGCGCTGCAACGGCGACCGCCTCGCGGCCCAGCGTCGACCGGCTGACGAGTCCTCGTGTGACCAGCCAACCCACCGCAACGTGCTGCGCAACGAGCATCGTCGCCACGATCATCGAACGGTCGGCCAGCCAGGTCCAACTCGACGGGTCGCCTCCACCCAGGCGCTCGATCACCGGTGAGACCACCGTGAGATGGGCGACGAGCGGGAGTCCGACCAGCAGCAGACCACGAGACCACTGCACGGCGGTGGCGCGGGCCCTCGGGAGACCGAGGTCGGCGAGGTCCGACTGACCGAAGTGGTGGACCGACAGCGCCAGGAAGCCGACGAGTGCGAATGCGGGTGCCACGAGCCAGACCAACCCGACGGCGAGCATCGCCAGGACGTAGTCCCGCATGAATCGCCAACGCGACGACGGCCGCGGTGGACTGGCGATCGCCTCGGCCACGAGGTGGTCGACGGATCCGTGCGGGATGCCGAGCGCGCCGATCACGGCGACGACCACGACGACCGCGACCCAGTCGGGAGCCGGGTACACCGATGCGACCGCGGCGACGACGACGGTGAGCGCGACGACGGGCCAGAAGGCACCGGACCGACGGAAGACGACGCTCGGCGACGGTGCGAGCAGGGTGGAGGTCATCGTGCGAGACGACGACGCAACACGTCGGTCGTGCCGGCCGCGAGTTCGGCCGCGGCTGCACGTACGAACGGCGGCCACGGGAGGCGGCTCATCAGGCGGGCGTCGGCGGCCAACGTCGAGTCCTCGTCGAGGAACGTGAGCACGTCGTCGATCGCCGTGGTGCGGAACAGGCGCTCGAACACGCGACGTCCCTGATCCGGGTGGTGATGGAGGATGTTGAGCAGCACGCGGTCGGCGAGAGCGAACCTGGTCGGCGCGGCCGCAAGCGGCGTGAGCGGGCGGTCGCTCGCCCACGCGTCGACGAGATGGCGGGTCTGGGCGTGGATCCGCTGGAACGTGTAGCCGGTGCTCGGCTTGGTCATGCCACCGACGGTGCCGATGTTCCAGACGTGGTCGCCCCACCGTTGGGTGAGCGCACGATCCTCCATCGGGATGGCTCCGTACTCACGTCGCTCGACGACGACCTCGCCGGCGCCCAGCTCGTCGAGACGCGCCCGAACCTGGTCGTCGTGGAAGCCGGTGCTGCGCGGTTCGACCGAGAACATCGTGTGCTCGACGAGCGCTCGGTCGCGTCGCTCGGGCAGGACGTAGAAGAACGAGGTCGCTCCATGTTGGCGGGTGTCGAAGTCCATCAGTGTGACGACCGACGGGTCGAACACCGGCCGTTCGGTGCGCACCTCCCAGCCTCCGAAGTGCTGACGGAGCGGATGCCGCACCGACGCATCACCGCCGGCGGGCGAGAGTCGGGCACTCTGCAGCACGACGGGGGCACGGAGTTCGCCCTCGGGGAGCCGGACCACGCCGGCGGTCCCGTCGTCGTCGATGCCGACGATGTCCTGGGCGACGAACCGCACGTTGGGTCGGCTCCTGGCTTCGTCGAGGATCGTGCGGTCGTAGTCCCGTCGCCGAACCCGCATGTACGCGCGGCGTGGCGACCGTCCCGGACCACCGATCCGTTGCGTCGACTCCCAACCCGGAAAGCGGATCTGCATCCGGTCCCACGTCTGGTCGGCGAGTTCGGCAAAGGGGCTCGACCGCGTCCCCCAGAACGACCAGGTGCGGTCGTCGACCGGCTGGAAGTCACGGTCGATCACCACGATGCGGCGATCACGACCGGCGCTGTGCAGCGCATGCCAGAGCGCACTGAGGCCCGAGCAGCCGGCCCCCGCGATCACGAGGTCGGCGTCGTACCGGGAGTCCGTCATCGTCACCGCAATTCCGAGCGGGTCGACATGGCGGTCAGTAGGTCGTCGTGGTGATCAGGTGGCGAGCCCGGTCGGTGGTGCTCTCGTCCGCAACGACGGGTTCGTCGTCGGGGATCAGTTCGGGCTGCACCTCGAGTTGCCGGCTGGTGAGGAGCAAGCCGCCGGCGACGACGGTGCCGTACACCGTGACCAGGAACACCAGGACGCCGATGGCGAAGATGGCGAGACTCATGACATCACCCGCTCACGACGGTCGTCGGTCGCGGTCGCCGGCACGTCCACCGGGGCGAGCATCAGCGTGCCCAGCGAGTGGATCGAGGGGACCCAGAGTCCGACGAAGATGCCGGCGGTGGTCTCGCCCTGGACGAAGTACAGCCAGACCGAGAAGAGGAACGAGAAGAAGCCGGCGACGAGGAACGGCAACTTCAGGCGGAGGGGGATGGGGAGGCGTTTCACGGGGGTCCTTTCAGTTGGTGACCCTCCGTTTAACACTCTTTAGTCGGATTTATTCCGACGACGCAGCGACTCCCTCTCGTCGCCCATGGTGGGGGACGACAATGGTGGGGATCGTGGGGTGATGAACGAGCGCAGCGGCCACCGATCCGAGCAGCAGGTGATCCAGGACGCCGTGTCCACGGGAGCCGACGACGAGCACGTCGGCATCGGCTGCTGCGGTGCGAAGCGCTTCGCGGGCATCTCCGGGGATGACGCTCAACTCCACTGATGGGTAGGCAGGAAGATGAGCGAGCACTGCGGCCACCCCGTGTTCGAGCTCCCGCATCGCGCTCACCTCCGAGGTCTCCGGCGGCGGCGACAGCGGATCACCGGCCACCGATGCGCTCGTGAACGCGCGAACCGCAGTGACCTGTGCTGACAGACGCAGATGCGTGAGCGCCCAGGCCAGCGCAGTTCGTGCGTGCTGCGATCCGTCGAAGCCGACGACGACCTCGAGGTGGTCGTCGACCGGCGGGCTCACCGGCGGAATCAACGCAACGGGCACGACCGAGTGCTGCGCGCAGTAGGCGCCGACCGACCCGAGCGACAGGTCGACCCGTGAGCCCCAACCTCGCGTCCCGACCACGAGTAGTTCGGCTCCCTTGGCCGCTTCGACGAGACCTGCACCTGCACGGTCCTCGATCACCGAGCCCGCGTCGACGAGCGACGGAGCGTGCACCTCGAGGAACATCCGGAGCCGCTCGATCGCCTCGTGGCGATAGTGCCCTCCGCGATCGTCGACATCCTCGATCGGGCCGAATCCGTGCCCGTAGAGACCGCTCACGAAGGTCATCACGGGCTCGATGGCGCCGAGATGGTCGGCGTGATCGAGCGCCCACTGGAGTGCGACCGCGGAACCAGCGGATCCGTCCACTCCGACGACCACCCTGCGTGTTGTCTGCGATGTCTCGGCCACGATTCCACCTTGACCGATCGCGACCGTCGAGGTGAGAGGCCTACGTCCCTCCTGGGTCATGCAACGAGCTCGGGGATGCGAGTCGTTGGCCCCTGGGCCTCCGACATCGACGGCGCGACGATCGGACCATGACCTCCATCGGCCGATACGACTCACCGGCCCATCACCGCTTGGTGATCGGCTTCGACGGCTCCGACTCGTCACTGAGCGCGCTGGAGTGGGCGGCAGCGGAGGCCGAGTCGCGGGCGGCCTCGGTTCGGGTCGTCTCGTCCTACGCCTTGACGCAGGGCCTCGACCTCGCCGCCGGCGCGAGTGTGGCGGGAATCGATCTCACCGAGATCGCCGCCGGCTGCCTCGACCAGCTCCGGGTCGCCACGACCAAGGTGTTCGAGGAGCATCCCGGTGTCACGTACGACGTCGAGGCCGTCGGCGCGAGCCCGGCACTCACGCTCCTCGGCGAGGCCCAGCAAGCCGACCTCGTCGTCGTCGGGAGTTCAGGGGCCGGAGCGATCATGCGATTCCTGCTCGGCTCCGTCACGGGTTCGCTCCTCGCGAAGAGCCCCTGCCCCGTCGTCATCGTGCCGGCGACCACGAGGCCGCCGACCTCACGCATCGTCGTCGGGACCGACGGTTCCGAACATGCAGGGCACGCAGTCGGATGGGCCATCGACGAGGCCGACCGGCGCCACGTCGAACTGGTGATCGTCCACACGTGGACGTACCGGCCCCACCTCACGATCGAGGGCGTCGACCGAGCCGACGACTTCACACCGGTCGATGCAGCGCTGATTCTGGACGAGGCGGTGGAGGCAGCCCGGTCGATCGGCTCGGGCAACGTCCGGGGCGAACTGATCGAGGGCCGCGCCACCGAGACCCTGTTGGGGATGTCGGAGACCTCCGACCTCCTCGTGCTGGGCGCCAAGGGCAGCGGCGGCTTTCACCGGATGCTCTTCGGCTCGACCGCCAGCGCTGCCGCCACCCACAGCAGCTGCCCGACGGTGATCGTTCGCTGAACAGACGCATCGCGCCGGTCCAGGTCTGGAGCTGAGCCGCTGACACCGATGAGCGAACCCACCACATGCGGTTGTTTGGCTCATCAGTTCGACGCCCGCCGCCAGATTCCGGCAGGCCGATGAGCGAATCCACCGCAGACGGGGAAGTCGCTCATCGCTAGAACCGGTCGTCCGACAGGGGCGCGGCATCACCGAACATGCTCGGCTGGTTTTCCGAAGCGGCGGGCGACGAACGAGAACAACCAGCGCACCCCGCTGAGCAACTTGGCGATGCCGCGTACGATGCCGCGGCCGACTGCCCACAGCCCGCGGAAGAATCCGACTCGCCGGTCGTTCTCGTCGTTCAACGCTCGGGCGCTTCAGTCACGCGAAGCGACGGGTTGTTGCGCGGTTCGGTCCGATCCTTTGCATCCGTCAGCTGGCGGATGAGGTCGTCGCGCACCTCGTGCAGCGCCCGATCGAGATCCGGCTCGCTCGACGTGGCGACGACTCGAGTCTGCCCCGAGATCCAGGCCTCGAGCACAGTGCGCTGGCTCGGCTCACCGCGCTCCTTGACCGAGAGCTCCATCTCGACGGTTCCAGCGCCGAACGAACGGAGCCGCGAATCCAGACTCGTCCATCCTTCGACGATCGGACCGCGTTCATCCTCGCTGAACCCGTTTCCGAGTCGCAGACTCTCTTCCACCGTGGCTGTGCCTTCGTCGCTCATCTCGTCCTCCTGGTTGAATTCCGGTGTTCAGTAGCGCAGGGTCGCAGCCACGCCGGTGTCCGTTCCGAGTGTCACCTCGTCGGTCACGAAGACGTCGCCGCCGTTCGCAAGCGTGTCGAACACCGCGCGGTCGATCAGATCCTCGTCGTCGATCGAGGCATGTCGTGAGGTGGACACCGCCCCTGCGTCTGCCCCCACGTGGCCCCACACCGGCGGCACGGCGGTGACCAGCAACGTGTCGACGCGCCCCTCACGGGCTCGGGTCACCACGTCGGCGACCGCAGAGACGGTCGTGCCGGCGTCGACTCCAGCTCGGTAGCGATCGATGCCGGGATGGCCCTCGACACTCTCGATCAGCCGCACGGCGTCGGCATGGAGTTCGGCCGGGGAACGATGCTCGGGGTTGCCCGCCACGGCCGTGTCGAACACGTTCGGGTAACGAGTGATCGACTGGTACAACGGCAAGTAGTAGTCGACGCATGCCAACACGAGCGGCTGGCGCGCGTCACCCAGGCGTTCGCAGACACCACGATCGACCACTCGCAGGAAACGTTCGATCGCGGACTTGTCCAGCTCGTCACCGGCGCCATGGCCGTGGAACGCCTGGCCCCCTCGGCCGGTCGAGTGGGACTGGAGTTGACGTTCGGGGTCCTCGAGTTCCAGCGCCTCGTCCATCGACGTCGCCGTCGACCCGAGGTCCAACATCGTGATGGCACCATGCGTGGCTTCGAACAACTGCACCGCGTTCTGGCTCAGCGACAGGACGAAGAACGGCTCGTCGCGAGACATCAGCGGCAACAGCGGTCGAACACGGAACGAGGCGGCGACGACGACCTCCTCGATCAACGGCAGCGAGACCCGATATCGCTCGAATCGACCCGGCGCGCTGAACAGCGCCAGACCCTCTGCCGTACGTTGCCAGAACTCGTCATCGTCGGCGAGCGACTCCAGTGGTGCCGTGAGCTCGTCGATGACCGACTCGGCAACCTCGGCACCGGACAGCGCGGCACGGGCCGTGTCGACGAGGTTCCGCAATCGGACCGGACCCTGCAACGTCTGCTGGCCGGAACGATGTGTCGGCATGAACACCGACACACACGGAGCCTGGGCCTTGCCGAGCGACATGACCTCTGCGACTGAGATCACATCGATGTCTGCATCTACGCGTATCTCATCCATGCCAACGACCCTAACCCCGGATGCAACGAACCGGGGTCGGCCCCGACGTTCGCTCCGGCGAGCGTTCTCACACCCAATTCTCAGGTTGGGTTCATACATTCCGGTCCATGTTTCCGTCGAAGACATCCCAGTCGCGCTTTCTTCGGACCGCGCGCCGGTCGTATGCCGCGCGGGTCCTCGCCGCCGGTGCACTGACGGTGATTCCCGTCGCATGCGGCAACGACGACGCCGCCACGTTCGGTGCGTCGAACGACACGGTCGCCATCGACACTGCGACGGCCCCCACCGCAGCGACCGGCGATGCGACATCGTCGACCGCAGCGCCGACCCCGGGGTGCCGTCCGACACGACAACAGCCTCGTCCGACTCGACGTTCCCCACCGGTGGCGAGATGGTCGTCGACTTCACGTTCAGCGCCTCGTCCGGTGGCCGGGTGCACAACCCCTACATCGCCGTGTGGGTGGAAGATGCCGACGGCAATCTCGTGCAGACGATCAGCCTCTGGTACGAGCAGTCGAGCAAGGGACCGAAATACCTCAACGATCTTCGGGGTTGGCTGTCGGCAAGCGGCGGGACGATCGACAGCACCACGTCCGGCGCCACCCGAACCGCCGGCAGCTACAGCGTCGCATGGGACGGCACCGACATGAACGGCCAGCCGGTCGCCCAGGGTGACTACGTGCTGTTCGTCGAAGCTGCGCGCGAGGACGGTCCGTACGAGATCACCAGCTCACCGATCGCGATCACCGATGCCGGGTTCACCGTCGCGCTCGCCGACAACGGCGAGCTGACCGACCTGTCCGCCACCCTCACCATCTGAGACCGACGGTGACGACCTCTCAGGATCTCGACCTCGATGCTCTGCCCCCCGATCCGGCACCCACCGGTAGAGCACGCGGTTCGACCGACCGTGCGAAGCGGGCCACCAACCGTTGGGCGCGCTGGGTCCACGTCTACGCCAGCATGGTCGCGTTCGTCATCGTGCTGTTCTTCGGCATCACCGGCATCACCCTCAACCATCCCGAGTGGACGTTCGGCGACGATGTCGAGACCACCACGACCACCGGCGACCTCCCGGTCGCCACGACCCTGGCCGACGGGTCGGTCAACTATCTGGCGATCTCCGAGTACGTGCGGGAGTCCTACGGCGTGACCGGTCACGTCGACTCCTTCGACGTGACCAACGGCGAAGGCTCGATCGCGTACAAGAACCCGGGCTACGCCGCCGACGTGTTCTTCGATGTCGACACCGGCGAGTTCACGCTCACCGTCGCGCAGCAAGGGTGGGTGGCTGTTGCCAACGATCTCCACAAGGGCCGCGACGCCGGCACCGCATGGAAGTGGGTCATCGACATCGCGGCCGGGTTCCTGGTCGTGATCTCCCTGACCGGTCTCACGATGCAGTTCTTCCTCCGCAAGCGACGCCGTTCTGCGCTCATCAGCGCCGCGGCCGGATGTGCAGTGATCATCGCCCTGGTGTACGTCACACTCCGCTGATCCCGGCACACCGATGAGTGAAGCCACCACATACGGGGGACTCGCTCATCGCCGAACGGGTCAGCGCGGTCGGTCACGCCTCACGTTGCACTCATGGGCGAGCACCGGTCGCACCATGCGTTGGCCCGACGGTGAGCGACCGCCAGCGTTCGTTGGCGTGATGCGCTCCCCCCGCGTCGACGACCAAGCAGGCGACATCGAGACCGGTCGCCGACGTCAGCGCGTCGGCCGGTTCGAGCACGCCGACGATCGTGGCGACGACATCGGCCGTCGCCGCATCGGCGGCAACCACGCTGACCGACGCAAGGTGGTCCACGGCACGTCCCGATTGCGGATCGACGACGTGGCTGTGCCAACGACCACCGATGCGGACGCCACGGCGAGCTCGTCCACTCGTCGCGAGGCCGGCGTTCGCCAACTCGATCGTTGCGATCGGAGGCTCGTTGTCGAACGGGCGAAGAGGGTTCTCGATGCCGACCCTGACGGGTTGCTCGCCACGATGGAGCAGATCACCGCCGGCGTTGACCACGAGCCCCATCTCTGGATCGCCCACCATCGCTCGCTCGACGGCCCGATCGACGATCCATCCCTTGGCGATCGCGTTGAAGTCGAGCGGCGAGCAGTCACCGGTCCGCGTGGGCCTGCCGTCCTCCTCGATCCGATAGCGCGGTGCGGCGATCGAGGCGGCCAGCGTTGCGAGGTCGGCGTCCGACGGTTCGCTCCCTGCTGCTGCAGCCGCGCTCCACGCGCCCGAGACCACGCCGGCCGCGGTGTTGAAGGCGCCAGCCGAATCGATCTGCCAGGCCAGCCCGAGCGCCATCAGCTCGCACAGGTCGTGCGACGGTTCGGCGACCTCGTCGCGCTTCCAGCGTTCGAGTTCGCTCTCCGTGTCGAAGATGCTGACGATCCGCTCCAACCGGAGCATCTCCGCGATCACGAGCTCATCGATGCGCCGGGCATGGTCCACCGGGGCGTCGACGCTCACCTCGACGACCGTCCCCAGAACGGGATGGTGCCGGAAGCGTTGGACACCGGGGTCAGACACCGACGGCGAGCGTAGCGGTGGAGCGGCGGGGCCTACCGGACGTACGTGGATGCCGTTGCTCGCCAGGCGTTGCGCAACACCTTGTCGGCTACCATCTCGGTCCGTGGCGTTCCAGGAGATCCCGACGATTTCCCTGACCGAGTGGACATCGCCCGGCGCAGACCGGCGGGCGTTCGCCGATCAGTTGCGGGCAATCTGCCACGAGGTCGGCTTCTTCCAGCTGACCGGCCACGGTGTCGACCCGGAGTTCGTCGACCGGTACTTCGACGGGCTCCAGCGGTTCTTCGAGCTCAGCGACGAGACGAAGGCGCAGATCGACAAGACGAATTCGCCGTGGTTCCGCGGCTGGGAGCGCGTCGGGGCGGAACTCACCGACAACCGGGTCGACCACCGCGAGCAGATCGACGTCTGGACCGAGCACCCACCGAGATCCGGCGACATCCAGCCGGAGTTCCTTCGGCTCGAGGGCCCGAACCAGTGGCTCGACGAGGGGACGCTCCCCGAATTCCGCTCCCTGGTCGAACGCTTCCAGCGTGAAATGGGTGCGATCGCCGATCAGCTGATGTCGGCGATGTGCGTGGGGCTCGGTCTCGATCCCGACCACCTCGACCGCGTCTTCGGTGAGCGTCGGATGTCACTCGTCAAGCTCATCCACTATCCCGCCACGCCGGCCGGTGAGGCCGGCGTCAACGCCCACAACGACGCCGGGTTCCTCACCCTGCTCTGGCAACACGGCGTGGGCGGCCTGCAGGCGCTCAACCCCGACGGCGAATGGATCGACGTGCCGCCGTCACCCGACGCGATCGTGGTCAACCTCGGCGAGATCCTGCAGGCGATGACCGGCAACTACTTCGTGGCCACGACCCACCGGGTGATCGCAAACCAGGAGCGCTACTCGTCGGGGTACTTCCACGGCCCGGACCTGCGGACCGTGCTCGACCCGCTGCCGCTCGACCATCGGTTCGCGGACGCCGTCGGTGCGAGCCCCCGTCATCGCGAAGCAGGCTTCATGGCCAAACGTGACGAGCTGATCGCCGGCGAGGGTGGGATCCGTTCCGCCGGGGCTGCCACCTACGGCGAACAGCTGTGGAACTACTTCACCCGCAGCTACCCGGACCTCGTGGCGCGCCACCATCCCGACGCGGCCGCAGCCACCGCTTGAGGAAGCAGGCGGCGGACGGTCGCCCAGATGCCATTCGCTGGCTCAGTCCATCGAAGCGGCGTCGAGCAGGAGACCGAACGAGCCGAGTGCGTCGATGACCGGTTGAAGTGCCTGCCCCTGACGAGTCAGTTCGTACTCGACTCGCGGGGGGATCTCGGGGTACATCGTCCGGGTGACCAGGCCGGCCGATTCGAGGTCGCGCAAGCGGTCGGTGAGCGTCTTCGGACTCACGCCTGCCAGCGACTTCTTGAGCTCTCCGAAACGTCTCGGCCCGCCGAGCAGGTCTCGGATGACGAGCATGGTCCACTTGCCGTCGAGGACCGCCACCGCCCGAGCGACGGGGCAGGACCCGTCCTCGCACGTCACCTGCGTGGGGCGTCTTGCAATCGTTCCCATTACTTCAGAATATGAAACTGATTCACTTGTTGACAACCGACCCGTCGGAGTTCGTACCGTTCGGGCATGGACTCGAACCAACCGCCCACCACGTCCCATCGGCCACTGAGCATCACGCTGTGGGTCATCGCGGTCTTCCAGTTCCTCGTGGGCGCCGCGTTCTTGTTCGCTCCCTCGGCGACCGCATCAGCGTTGGGTCTGGCGACTGCTCCGGGGTGGGCGAACTGGATGTTCGCCATGATGGGCGCGCGGTTCCTCGGATTCGGCATCGGGATGGTCGCCGCAGCACGAGACCCGTACCGCAATCGCCTGTGGATCGACCTCATGATCGGCGTCCAGGCCATCGACTGGCTGGCCACCATGGTCTACCTCGCCGAGGGCGACGTGACGCTGAGTCAGGTCACCACGGCCGCATTCGTCCCGGTGCTCTTCGTGATCTGCCTCGTCCGATGGCGGCCGCGTACGTTCGCGCCGTCGACACGATCGACACCAACTCCCAGGCTCTCGGGATCCAGACGCTCTGGTCTGCGGTCACGCCGGGCGGAACACTGCTGATCATCGAGACCACCGAGAAGATGTCACTCGACGCCGTCCGCCGGCTGCGCCCGGCCTGTGGGACGAGCTCCCCAAGGACTCCACGACTCGCGGGCCGCTTCTCGACGGCTGGAACGGAACCGACACCGCTGACGATCAACGGCGGATGCACGCAGACTGCTTGAATCGTGCGGTGAGCACGAACAGTTTCGACGCGAGGGCCGCCACGTGGGACGACGACCCCACCAAGGTGGAACGGGCAGACGCCATCGCCCGAAGCATCCGGGCGAACATCCCGCTCGACCCGTCATGGAGGATGCTGGAGTACGGCGCAGGCACGGGGCTCGCCACCCAGGCGCTGCGGGACTCCGTCGGTCCGGTCACACTGGCCGATGCGTCGGAGGGAATGCGCGACGTCATGCGCGCCAAGATCGATGCCGGCGCCATCGCCGACGCTCGGGTCTGGGACCTGGACCTCGCCACACAGCCGGTTCCCGACGAGCGCTTCGACCTCATCGTGACCGTGCTGGCCTTGCACCACATCGAGCACACCGGTGCAGTCCTGTCGGGCTTCGCCGAGCTGCTCGACCCGGGCGGGGCGCTGTGCGTCGTCGATCTCGACGCGGAGGACGGCTCGTTCCACGGCGAGGACTTCGAGGGTCACCACGGGTTCGAACGCTCGGCCCTGGCCTCCGATCTCACCATCGCCGGCTTCACCGACGTGCAGTTCCACGACTGCTACGAGATCCGCCGTGGCGGTGTGGCCTATCCGCTCTTCCTCGCCACCTGCCGGTTGCCAACCTGATCGACACCACGCGCGCGACGTGGTGACCGACGACGCCCGGACCTCACGTCGCGAGGGGGCAGTCACGCCTCACTACACTGGCGATCTCATCTGAGGGCGAAGAAAAGGGGAAGTGGACCTATGGGGCTCATTCAGGCGGCAGTAGGCGCAATCGGCGGCACGTTGGCCGACCAGTGGAAGGACTTCTTCACGGTGCCGGACGGCCTGGCACCGACGGCAGCACTGTTCGCAGCGGTGAAGCAGGAGCAGAACGCAGGCCGCGGTTCGAACACCAAGGGCTCCGACAACATCATCACCAACGGCAGCCGCATCGTCGTACCCGAGGGCTACGGACTCGTGTTGCTCGAACAGGGAGCGATCACCGGGTTCGTCGCCGAGGCGGGCGCATACGAGTGGCGCAGCGACGACATCAACTCGCAGTCGATCTTCGCCGGCGACGGCATCGTCAGCCCGCTGATCAAGCAGTCGTGGGAGCGCTTCAAGTTCGGTGGCCAGCCCGGAACGCAGCAGCGCGCCTACTTCGTCACACTCAAGGAATTGCCGAACAACCGCTTCGGTACCCAGTCGGAGATCTACTGGGACGACGCCTACATGAACGCCCAGGTCGGCGCGGTCACCCGCGGCACCTACACGCTCAAGATCATCGACCCGATCCTGTTCGTCAAGGCATGGGTGCCGGCGACGTATCTCGAGCCGGGCAAGGTGTTCGACTTCACCGACATCGACAACGACGCGGCGTCGCAGCTGTTCAACGAGGTCGTGGGCTCGCTCGCGCCCGGCGTTCTCGATGTACACGAACGATCCGTCGAAGGGCAACCGCATCACCAAGATCCAGCAGGATTCGGTCGGCTTCGCCCAGAGCCTGTCGGCCGCTGTCGAACAGAACTACCAGTGGTCCAGTGGGCGTGGCCTGGAGATCATCGCCACGGCGATCATCTCGATCGAGTACGACGAGATGACCCGCGAACTGCTCCGCAACGTGCAGCGCGCCGACGCCCTCTCGGGCGCACGGGGCAACTCGAACCTGCAGGCATCGGTCGCATCGGGTTTCGAAGCTGCAGGCGAGAACACCGGCGCGGCCGGCCTGGTGGGCCTCGGCATTGCGTCGGGTGCAACGGGGCTCGGCGGGCTGCAGCAGCCGGTGCCGGGGATCGGGGGTCAGAGCACGCCGCCACCGCCGCCCGCAGCAGCCGCCCCTCCGCCCGCACCCGCTCCGGCGGCACCGGCTGCACCCGCAGCGGAGGATCCAATGGCGCAGCTGGCGAAGTTCAAGGAGATGCTCGACGCCGGCCTGATCACGCAACAGGACTACGACGCCGCCAAGAACAAGGTGCTCGGACTCTGAGGCGGAGCCGACGAACGCTGAGCGGACGGAACGCGACATGACGAGCCTGCCCCCACCGGGTGCTGGCGACCAACCACCGGCCACCAACACCCCGACCGAACCACCAGCCGATCCGATCATCGGCACCCAGACCGATCCCCCGGCCGATCCGATCATCGACACCCACAACGAGCGGTTGGACGACGGCGTCAACCGTTGCCCGAAGTGCGGCTCGACCGAGATCCAGCTCCGCCCGTCCGCCGGCATGCTCATCTGCCTGTTCTGCCGACACGAATGGTCGGAGGCCCGCCTCGACGAGACGATCGCGAACGGCGACCTCACCGAGTTGCGCGGCAGAACGATCGGTTCGGGGGCCACCGACATCGACACCGGTGTCGACACGCTGGTCACCATGAAGTGCGCCGGGTGCGGCGCCGAAGTGGTCGTCAACACCGAGGAGCAGATGGGCTCTCGCTGCCACTGGTGTCGACACGTGCTCACGATCAACGAACAGGTGCCCAATGGGGCGGTGCCCGACGCGGTGTTGCCCTTCAAGATCACCCACGACGATGCGGTCGCACGGATCGATGCGTTCGCCGGCAAGCGCCGCCTGTTCGCCGACCGTGGGTTCCTGCGTGAGTTCAAACCCGACAACATCGTCGGCGTCTACATGCCCTACATGGTGGTCGACAGCAATGCGAGTGCCGATGTCGCGGGCCGCGGCGAGATCCAGACGCGGAAGTACACGCGAGGATCGGGCGACGACAAGGAGACCTTCTACGACGCCGACGTGTACGAGGTGCAGCGCCACGTCGACTTCACCGTCGACGATCTGACGATCGAGTCGTCGGCCGAGCGAGCGAACATGAACTCCTCGGTCAACACCAACAACATCATCAACACGATCCTGCCTTTCGACACCGAGAACGCCGTGAAGTGGAATGCCAGCTACCTCACGGGGTTCACCTCGGAGAAGCGCGACCAGGACGTCGACCATCTCGTACCCATGGTCGAGAACCAGTTGCTCTCGATCGCCAGGTCGCAGGTGCAGTCGAGCGTCGATCGCTACGACCGCGGCGTGCGCTGGGAGCGCGAGAAGATCGACATCCACGGCACGCGCTGGGTGGCGATGTATCTCCCGGTCTGGCTGTATTCCCACTATCACGAGTCCGGCGGCAAGGGCATGGTGCACTACATCGCCGTCAACGGCCGAACCGGTGAGGTCATGGGCAGCGTGCCCGTGTCGCATCCGCGACTGCTCGCAGCCGCTGCAATCGTCGGCGGGGTCATCGAGGCCATCGTGATCGCGATCCTGGTGGCAGCCGGATGATCGCCATCTTGCTGACCGAGCTGGCGTCCGCAGTGTCGCCTGTGGTGCTCGCGTCCGCCGACGGCGACGGTGGCCCGACGTGGATGCTCATCCTGGGGCCCGCTGGCGCAGGAGCGACCTACTTCTTCTCGTGGCGGTACTACCGCAACACTCATCAGTCGCACGCCTTCGAGCGCGAGACGCGCATCGAGGCGCAATCGGTGACCGGCAACGACGCCAAGGTCGACGAGATCAAGGGCACCAAGAAGTCCGGGATCGACGGCGACAACCGGACGAACCACCGGCAACGGGTGCAGCGCCTCGGCTAGGACCGGGCCTGGTCGATCCGACGCGATCGCTCCAGGGGCGGCCTTTCGCCCCTACCCGTTCCACTCGAGCTCGCCGATCATGGAGGTGCGCACGACTGAATCGTCACGCCGCGGTCTCGACCTGGGATCTGCGCACGGTCGCGTGGCGGCGTCGACGAGGAACGGAAGTGATCATGAGACCCCGTCGAGCGATGACCCTGTTGGTACTCGTCGCGTTCGCCGGAGGCTGCGACAACGGCATCGGATGCTCGAGCAACTCGAACACGAGGGCCCCCGTCACGACCGACGCCACCCAACGCGACAACCAGGCGCTCGACGGCGCTCAGCCCGATGCCGCTCAGCCCGATGCGGCTCCGTCGCCGGACGGGTCGGCGTTCGTCCCCATGGCCGATGACCTGATCGTGCGGCTCGACTACGGCGCAGAAATGGACGGACCCGGATGGTACGAGGTCCTCATCGTCGATCCGGATTTCCCGGACACCGCGGTGTGCCAGACGAGAATGGAGACCAGTTCGGAGGAAGGCTTGAGTGCCTTCGGCTCCGAGGACTACACGTGCAACGCCGACGTCTTCAACGCCAACAGTGCGAATCGGACCGATCCCCACTCGTTCGTGATCTACATCACCAACAGCCACGGCAACGAGCTCGAGTATCCGCTCACCTGGCAGGGCGGCTCGTTCACCAACGAAGTCGGCAACGTCATCTCCTATCAGGTGCCCTGAGCCGCGGGTCGAGGTTCGGACGCGGGCGATGCTCGGCGTCGAGCCCGGTGAGGCGAGTGGCACGCAGCGGTGGTGAACCTGTGTCCGGGCTCGGCCGGTACTCTCGATGGATGCGCATCGGGATCCTGACCCGCGAGTATCCGCCCGACGTCTACGGAGGCGCCGGCGTCCACGTCGACTTCCTCGTCCGTGAGCTGGTGCAGCTCGCCGACGTCGAGGTGCACTGCATGGGCGACCCCCGCCCGGGCGCCATCGCCCACTCCGAACACGACCCGCTGCTCGTCGGCGCCAACGCAACGCTGCGGACGCTGGCGGCAGACCTGGCGATGGCCGATCAGACAGGGGGCTGCGACATCGTCCACTCCCACACGTGGTACGCGAACATGGGCGGCCACTGGTCGAAGCTGCTCCACGGCATTCCCCACGTCGTGACCTCGCACTCGCTCGAGCCTCACCGGCCGTGGAAGGCCGAGCAACTCGGCGGTGGCTACCGGGTGTCGTCGTGGGCGGAGCGCACCGCCTACGAGGGCGCCGACGCGGTGATCGCCGTGAGCCATGGCTCCAAGCGCGACGTCCTCTCGGCCTATCCGACACTCGACGAGGCCAAGGTGCACGTCGTCCACAACGGGATCGACACCGACTTCTACCGTCCCGATCCCGAGACGGACGTCCTCGAGCGGTTGGGCGTCGACCCCGAGCGGCCGTCGGCCGTCTTCGTCGGCCGCATCACGCGCCAGAAGGGCGTTCCCCACCTGCTGCGCGCAGCGCTCGGCTTCGACGAGTCGGTACAGCTCGTGCTGCTGGCCGGCGCAGCCGACACACCCGAGCTCGCGGCGGAGACCGACGAGCTCGTCGCCACCCTGCGCTCCGAACGCGACGGCGTCCACCTCGTGTCGGAGATGTTGCCGCGCGAGCAGGTGCGCCAGGTGCTCACACACGGCACCGTGTTCGTGTGCCCGTCGATCTACGAACCGCTCGGCATCGTGAACCTCGAGGCGATGGCGTGCGAGACGGCGGTCGTCGCGAGCGACGTCGGCGGGATTCCCGACGTCGTCGTCGACGGGGACACCGGCCGCCTCGTGCACTACGACGCCAGCGACCCCGATGCCTTCGAGGCGGGGCTCGCTGATGCAGTCAACGACATCGTCCGCGCCCCCGACCGGGCAAGGGCGATGGGCGTCGCGGGGCGTCGACGGGCGGTCGCTGACTTCGGCTGGGACGTCGCAGCGAGGCGGACGATGGCGATCTACGAGTCACTCGTCGACTGAGCGTTCGACCGCGATCAGATCGCGTCGAGTGTGCGTGAGCCGATCGGACCTTCAGTCGCGACGGGCGGGTCTTCCTGCATAGGAGACGGTGAGGAACTTCCAGGCACCGTCTTGTTTGATGAGGGTGAAGTAGTCGATGTTGTGGCGCTCGGGTCGACCATCGATGTGCAACACGGCGTCTGCTCTGACGAATGCGAGTTGCCCGCCGTCGACATGAACGGTCCAGTGATCGACCGGCTCGGTGTAGACGATCGGATCGACCTCTGATCTCGCGTCAGCGATGAAGTCTTCGGCGGTCATGGTCGAGGTGGTCCACGCTCCATCTCGGAACGACGCCCAGGCGACGTTGGCGTGGGTGGCCATCAGCGACTCGAACGTGTCGAGGTCGTAGGCGCCAGCCGCACTGAACAGCTGTTCAACGAGAAGCCTGACGATGTGCTCGTCTGATGTTCGATCGCTCATGAGACGCTCCCCGAGCGTACTGATGCTCCCCGCGCTGTCGGGGGCGACCCAGCCGGCATCAATGCCGCTGACGCTCGGCCCTCAGCCCACTCGGGTGGTCCGGTGGCCGCTCAGGGACACGACACGCTCAATTGGAACGGACGTGGCGTCGAGTCCGACGTCGAGGACGCCTCACCGCTCACGTCGTAGGTGCTGCCACTCTCGCTCACCGTCGCGTCGCTGAGCGTCCAGGACTCGCCCGTGTCGCCATTGCTGATGTCGAACGACCACTCGCCGTCAGCCTGCTCCATGGTGAAGCCCATCAACTCGCCAGTGGTGACCTCGAACGCGCTGCTCGAGAGGATCACGCCGGGCTGGGCGACGCCGTCGAGCGTTCTGACGCCACTGCACGAGACCACGTCCCACTCATACGTGGTGCCGTCGATCTCGAAGCTGGCGGTGCCGAACTGACCCCCGGTCGGTTCCGCAGTTGTGGCGTCGAGACTCGGATCAGAGGCGGTCGCGGCGGTCGCGGCGGATCCAGTGTCGCTGTCGCTCCCGCCGCAGGCTGTTGCGAGGGTTGCGGCAGCGGCGACGAGCAGCGCGGAGCGGCGTAGCCAGGTCGATGTCATCTGATGGTCTCCTCGATGCGGTGAATGATTGAAGTGGGAGAGTCCTGTTGCACGGTCAAGAGAGGAATGCCGTGACCAGTTCGTTCATCGTTCCAGCCACGTCGGCTGCGAGTGTAGCCAAGGTGGCGTTGGGCAGAGTCCGAACAGCTCCGCCGCCGGATCGGCAGTTCTCGGTCGCGTTCGATTCCGGTTCCAGGCGTCGGACGCCTGCGATCCTGCATGGCGGATCAGGTCCGGAGAATGCGGGTTGGGTGCGCTGCTTCCTTCGCATCCCGATCGCTGCGTGCACTCGTCGGAGTGGCTCGAAGGCGGTGCGACCGGAACGGGAGACGGTGACCGCCTTCGGGCGTCGTGTACGGCTGGAGCCTGTCCGCCATCGCCGCGGCCAGTTCCTGTCGTCCGGCGTCGGTCAGCGCGGCGAGGGTCGGGCCCCACGGGGTGCCTCCGGTCTGGGCGAGGAACCAGGGTTCGAAGTCGGCGATGTCGACGTCGTGTTCGAGCATGGTGATCTCGATGTCGTGGAAGCCGGCCGTCTGGGCGGTGGAACGCAAGAAGTCGTCGGCGTCTGACGGTGTGGCTCGTTGTACCGATGTGGCGAGCGATGGTTCGAGTTCGGTGAGCAGATCGAGTTGGTTCTCGATGTAGGGGTTCTGGCCGGGTGTCGCCCACACCGTTGCGATCAACACCCCCGAAGGCCTGAGCACGCGTCGCGCCTCGCCCATGGCTGCGACAGGGTCCGGGAAGAACTGGAATCCCTGCTGGCAGATCACGTGGGTGAACGTGTCGTCGTCGAAGGGGAGGGCATCGCAGGGTGCTTCGACCCACTCGACTCGAGCTTCGATGCTGGTGCGGGCGATCTCGAGCATTGCCGGGTTGATGTCGGCGCCGACCATGCGACCGCCTGGTGAGACGAGCGCTGCGGCGTAGCGGGCGACGAGGCCAGTGCCACACGCCAGATCCAGCACGGCGTCACCGGCGCCGATCAGCGCACCTTCAGCGAGGAGACGAGCCGATCCCTCCATGAACACATGCGTGAAGGTCTCGTAGGCGGTCGCTTGATGCTGAGCGAGTTGGAAGCCTGAGGGCATCGCGCCCTCCGATCTGTCGTGGGGTGCCGAACACTACGCCTGGGCGTCGACCGTGGGCGTCGACCTCACCGTCACTGCGTCCAGGCGTGGATCACCGGGAGGGGTGTCTGCTCGGGCTCGGGCGGCAGGTCGTCTCCGAACACTTCGCTGAGGAGACCGTGCACGACGGGGTGCAGCCGTTCTTCGACGAATCGATCCCAGTGCTCCTGGGACTGCCACACGTCGATGTAGCGGATCCCGCCTTCGGGGCGCTCGATGGCGAGATGCACGACCAATCCTTCCGGAGGCGTGTCGCCGAGGTCGTCGGCGATACGGCCATAGGCCGTGGCATCGATCGGGACATCTTGAGTGAACGCGAACATCATGAGAACTCCGTACTTGATCCGAATAGGCTTCGGATGGAACTATGGGCGCGATGGCCCGACAAGTCAAGAAGAAGCGGTCGTACGACAACAGCGCCCGCCTCGAGCAGTCGAACGAGACGAGGCAGGCAATCCTCGACGCCGCCAGGTTCCAGATGCTGGAACGGGGCTACCGGGCAACCACGATTGCCGACATCGCACGACGGGCAGGGGTGCATGTCGACACGGTGTACGCACTCGTGGGACGCAAGCCGGTGCTGCTGCGCGAGCTCATCGAACACGCCATCTCCGGGACGAACGAAGAGATTCCCGCCGAGCGACGTGACTACGTCGCAGCGATCCGCGCCGAGCCCGACCCGCGACGAAAACTCGCGATCTACGCCCGCGCCACGCGTGAGATCCATGCCCGCCTCGCACCGCTGTTGCTGGCACTGCGCGATGCCTCGACGACCGAGCCCGAGGCGAGGGCGGTCTGGGACGAGATCAGCGAGCGACGCGCAACGAACATGCGCGACCTGGCCAAGGATTTGAACTCGGTGGGCGGGATCCGCGTCGGGCTGTCCATCGCCGAGGCCGCAGACACCATCTGGGTCACCAACAGCGCCGAGGTCTACGTGTTGCTCACCGTCGAACGGGGCTGGACGCCACACCGCTATGAGCACTGGCTGGTCGACACCTGGTCGCGCTTCCTCCTCCCAGATGACTGACCGAACAGGATCAGGTCGGGCGGGCTGTCACCCATCCCAACTCGGATGAGATGCGTACACCGAGGCGTCCCGTCGGGTCGCGCGGCGGGGCGATGACCTTGCGCAGCGCCTCGCAGAAGTTGCCAGCGGGCCTGACGGCGTACCGACACGTCGATGCCCACGACAGCCCTGAGCGCTCCACCACAACAGCCACCTGGCTTCGCGCGTTCGCGACCGCACACCGATCGTGCCACGACGCCGAGAGCTTCGCGACCTGCGACCTTCGGGTGATGAGCCCTCGTCCAGTACCTTGCGACGGCCCTGCTAGATGGGCCCTACCCCTGCTCACAGCTGATTTCTCATTGACCGTGAGTCCCCGTTGTTCACCACTGTCTACCGTGATGCTGGTACATGAAACCGCTCCAGTGCTTCACCACTCTCCGTGGCGGATACTGCGGAGCCGTCGGCGAGAAAGGACCCCTCGCCACAGCTCGATGCCCGAGAGTACTGCCGACCGAGGTCTATCTCGTCGCCAACCGCACGCCGTCCGTCAGAACCGCGCGTCAACCGCTCGGCCTCGTTTCGGTGATGAATGCTCTGAGTGCTGTTGTGAAGGTGCCGGGCTGTTCGATGAACGGGTAGTGACCGCTGTCGGGGATGACGACGAGCCGTGCGTCGCCGATGAGATCGCAGGCCAAGTTCGGTGCGTCGCGCACGATGAAGTCGTGGTCGCCGTGCATGACGAGGGTCGGGCAGCCGATGGTCCCCAACTCGTGCTCGAGTAGATCTCTTCGAGACGGTTGCGATCGCGCTCCGTGAACCGTTCGATCAGCACGTCGTACGACCGTGCGAGCAGCTCGGTGTTGACCGGAGCAGCGTCGATGAGTACCAGGCGCCGAACTCTGCTGGGGTGCTTGGCGGCGTAGTACATCGCCAGCAGGCCGCCCCACGAATGCCCGATGATGCTGATCCGATCGAATCCCCATGCGGTACGTAGCTCGTCGAGGTCCGACACCAGCCAGTCCACGGTGAAGTTCTCGGCTGTGATCTCGCCCATGAGGGACTTCCCGTTCCCACGCTGGTCGTAGAAGACCACCTGGTGATCAGTCGCCAAGTCGCCGAAGAACGGAAACAGTTCGTCGTGCCACATCCCCGGGCCGCCATGGAGGACCACGAACGGCTCCCCGTGCCCGATCATCCGGTAGAAGTGCGGTACGCCGTTGACGGTACGGCGTGCATCGGCGATCAATGGCCGATCGGTACTCGCAGACCGAAGTGCTCCTTCGCGCGCTGCACCACCGCGTACTCGCCCGGGTCCGTCAACTCGGGACCCCACGCACATCCACCCTCCGGACGTGTCGGGTTGACGACTGCACCCTGAGACGTCCAGCGAACTGCCCGGGTTGGCGTCGAGCGTGGGCTGGCACGTCGATGAGCTGGCCGTCCGGTCGACCATCAGGGCGGTGGGCCAGACAC
>CAVORH010000014.1:0-34807 GCA_963698565.1 Ilumatobacteraceae bacterium | reverse complement strand
CGACGAAGAAGTCGGTGGCGATGCCGTTGCTGCACACCACGTCCGTCAGCCAGCCGCCCGGGACCGATGCTCCGGTGATGAAGAGCGGCTGTCCGTCCCACGTGGTCAGCGTCGTCGACTGTCCGTCGGCCAGCGCTCCGGCACCTGGGCCTGCGTCGTCGGGTTGTCCCTCGTCCCGTAGCCACGTCGTAGGTCGCAGTCACCGACGGCTCGTCCGGGTACACGTGCTCGATCACCAGGTCGACGGCGTCGGGTTGCCAACGTGAGGGTGCAATCCATCGTCGTGCGATTCGGAGTGGTCGACACCGTGAAGAAATCCGCCGACGACGTCTGGAGTACGGTCGAGTCGTCGCCGACGCACGACCACGACTGGTCGAGTCCGCCGCTCCGACGATCTGCGACGAGGTAGTCGCCGTCATCGGCCCGGGCCACTGGATCGGACCGCTGCCGCTGCGGAGATCGAAGGCGTCTTGGTTGAAGCGACTCGGCGATCACCAGCCGCCAGGTCCTGTCGTACCCGTAGAACTCGGGCACCACCAGGCCGACCGTCCAGAACGTCTCCTCGCCGACCAGGTTGGCGACCTGCAAGCTCGCTGCGACCAGCGGGCTCACCGTCTGTCGTCGGTGGCGTCGTGGCGGGTGGTGGTCGTCGGTGCGTCGTCGTTGTGGTCGTCGCCGTCGTCGTCTGCGCCGGGTCCGTCGTCGGAGGCGCCGCATCGCTCATCGGAGCGACCTGGGGGTCGGAACCGTCCCGGTGGCTGGTGCGACGGTGGTCGGAGCCCGTGGTCGTCGCATCGCCGACCGTCGCAACCGTGGTCGTCGGAACGCTGATCGTCGGAGCGACCGTGGGGGCGGGAGATGTCCCGGTGGCTGGTGCCTGTCGTCGGTACCGTGGTCGTCGGAACGGTCGTCGTGGGGGCCGTGGTGGTGGGGCCGTGGTGGCGTCGGTCGCTCGTCGGTGGTGCCGTGGCGGTCGACGTCGGATGTCGCCGGCGCAGGAGGAGACCCGGTGGTCGATGTCGGGGCAAGGGCAGCGGTGGTTGCGCCTGCGTCGTCGGCCAGCACGGTGCGCAACGGGGCCGAGAGCGAACAGCGTCGCGCCGAATACCGCAGCGAGCAGACGCGATGCCCGCGTCGATCGGCTGCAGCACGAGCCGGCACATGTGCTCTCTCCTCCGCACCAGCCGAACTCTCCGCACCAGCCCAACGTAGAGGCACGGCGTGAGCGAGACGTGAGCCAGATCGTCACGGCCATCGATCGCCATCGACGGTCACGACCACCGCCGCGGCCTGGTCGAGCTTGCTTCGACACCTTGATGTCGTGACGAGTCAGCAACCTCCGGGTGATCCGAACGGCGACCGACCCGGGGATGCAGCATCGCTGCGGACGCTGTTGCCGGAGTACGCGATCGAGCGCGAGCTCGGCCGCGGCGCGATGGGTGTCGTCTACCTGGCACGGCATCAGCGGCTCGATCGCCTGGTCGCCGTGAAGGAGCTCCAGGGCGCCCTCGCTGCGGACCCGGCAACCCGCGAGCGCTTCTCGACCGAAGCCCGTGTGCTCGCCACGCTGAATCATCCGCACGTCGTGCCGGTGTACGACTTCATCGAACGCGGCGACCACTGCGTGCTGATCATGGAACAACTGCCGGGCGGCACCGTGTGGGACCAGTTCGTCGCGACCGGCCTGACCATGCCGCAGGCGACCGCGATCACGTTGGCGACCTGCTCGGCCATGCAGCACGCACACGACCAGGGGATCCTGCACCGCGACATCAAGCCCGAGAACCTCTTGTTCGACGCCGAGGGAGTCCTCAAGGTGACCGACTTCGGGATCGCCCGCATGGTCAACGGCGCCAGCACCAAGGCCACCGTCGCCGGCTCGGTGTTGGGCACGCCGGCCTACATGGCGCCCGAGCAGGCCGAAGGCCGAGACGTCGGCCCGGCCGCCGACGTGTACGCCACCGCCACGATGTACTACGAGATGCTGTCCGGTCGGCTGCCGTTCGATCGAGCCGAATCGCTCGTCGGCATGCTGACGCAGCGGATCACGTCCGACCCACTCCCGCTGGGTGACGTCGCACCGCGGGTCCCCGAACCGATCGCATTCGTCACGATGGGCGGGCTCGCCCGCTCGACGACCGACCGGTTCGCGGAGGCCGAAGAGTTCGGCACCCGACTTGCCGAGGCGGCGGTCGACGCGTGGGGTCCGGAGTGGCTCGACGCGTCCGGTTTCGTCGTTCGCGGTTCGGATCGCATCGATCGGGCGGCACGGACTCTCCGCCCCGGCGAGGTCCGGCGACCCGATTCGTCCGCACCGGGCGGCGCTCGCAGCACGGTGATCGCCGGCTCGCCGTCGGAGGGCGACCAATCGACGTCGGGTGCCTCCTCGACGGTGATCGGGTCGCCGAACACGGCCGACCCTTCGACGCAGCCAACCGACCCTGCGACCCCGCCGCCAACTGCGCCGACTCCGCCACCGTCGGGCTCGACGGTTCCCGATGAGGCACCGATCAAGCCGCAACCCTCCGACCGCGATGTCGGCCGGGCGAAGGCGGCCGACATCGATCAACTCATCGACATCTCCGACGTCCTGGCGCCGCCGTCGCGGCCGGTCGCCCAGTACGCGATCGCAGCGGCCCTGTTCATCGCGGGTCTCGTCTGGGCGCTCGCTGGCGGAGGGGCCCCCGAGCCGGAAACGACCGGTTCGAACGCGCTCGACGCCGTGATCGTGCAGGGCGTCAGCATCGACGGCGCCGACGGGCCGATCGAACTCGACCTGTCCGACCCGATCACGGTCGAACGGGTGCTGCCCGGCTCGAGCGTGTCGATGTCGTTCACGCAGCTCGGTGTACCGATCGGCACGACCGACAGCGTCGACGTGCTCGCCGGCGAAGCGGTCGAACTCGACCCGGGCTTCGCCGCCACCATCTCGTCCGGTGCGATGATCGGGTCAGTCGAGTCGACCGACATCGCAACCGGTGCGTTGCTCGGTTCGTCGGAGTTCGACATGATCGCGACCAATCCTTGGTTCCTGAGCGCCGCCGGGGTGATCTCCGTCCTCGTCGTGCTCTTCTCGCTCGCTGCGATCGAGTCGAACCTGCGGACGATCCGTCGGGGTCGCAGCGGCGTGATGTCGTTCGTCGGGCTGGCGGTCTCCGGAGGGCTGCTCGGCGCCGCCGTGTCCGTGGGGCTCACCGTCATCGCCGGCATCGCTCGTGGACCGATCGCAGTCGCCGGCCCCGCCGCGCTGTGTGCCGTCGGGGCGATCGCGCTCGGTCTGGCCACGCGCGCCAACCGTCGGCGCCGGCGAGCTGCGAAACAGGCGCTCCGGCACACCGGCATCAAGGCCCTCGCCTCGCGCTGACGACACCGGTTCCCGTCCGGCCGGACGAGCGCTCAGCCGTGGCGGGCCCAGTCCATCGGGTAGACGACGGCGTCGCCGATGCCCTTGAGGTGGACCTCGCGCCCCGGCTCGAACGCGATGTCGCCGCGGGAGGCGATGATCTCCTTGGTCAACGACGACACGAGGATCTCGCCCCCCGTCGCCAGGTTGGCCACCCGAGCGGCGACGACCACATGCTGGCCGAAGAGGTCGCCATCAGCGTCGGCAAGCACCTCGCCGGTGTGCATGCCGACGCGTATCCGAACGGCGCGCTCGGGGTGGCTACTCGACTGCTCGGTCAGATCCCGCTGCACCGCCATCATGCAATCGAGCGCACGGCGGGCACCCGGGAACGACAGCATGAAGCCGTCACCCTGATTCTTGATGATCGTGCCGCCGTACTCGTCGACCTGCTTCGCCACGATTCGGTTGTGGGTCGCGAGGACCTCGAACCACGCCTGATCTCCCAGTGCGACGTTTCGTTCGGTCGACGACTCGATGTCGCTGAACACGATCGTGAGCGTTCCCTGATCAGCCGGGAGCGCCGACACGTCGACGCCGTCGCTCTGCGCGCTCGCCGCCACCAGGTCGATCGAGGTTCGACGCATCTCGTCGTCGATCCTCGCCGGACGCTGCGGCACCGTTGCCGAGTCGACCGGCGCCGAGGGTGCCGTCGCCCCCGGGCTGGGGGATGGGCGTGGCGATCACGGTGCGCGACGGTGATGTCGCGGCATCGGCCGCGATCGTGTCCTTGCCGAGTCCGCCGGGTGTCGGTGAGACGGCTGGCGGAGGGTCCAAGCGGATCGTCGTCTCGCCGCAACGGACCGTGCGCCCGGCGGCGAGCACCGTCGGTGCGGTGATCGGTACACCGTCGATCGTGGAACCGTTCGTGCTCCCCAGGTCGTTGACCGTCACGCTGCCACCGCTGACGTCGATCAGCAGGTGGCGACGCGACGCTTGCGGATCCGCGAGCAGGATGCCTCGGCACTCGCGGCCGACCTCCAGCGGTCCCCGAACCGACACGAAGATCGGTGGTTGGTTCGGCTGACGGATCTCGACCACGGGGTGCACGAGTTGCAGCGTAGAACGCAGACGCGCTGGGCGTCGATGGCGCAGGTGGTGGTCAGCATCTCGGCCGCCCGATGCAGCGGCCAGCGCGCCCAGATGGCGCGTCGCTGCCGAGAATGCGCCATGCTGTTCGTCTCGCAGCCCAGCCGACGACCAATCACGAGCACTCATGCAACTCTGCACCCCAGCCCCTGATCGATCGACCGTCACCCGCGTCAGCGCGGCGCAGACCGGTGCGCGCCGTCAGCCTCGGACTGCTTGCGATGATCTTGTTCTCGGCGTGCGGTCAGAGCAGCGATTCGACGATCGAGATCGATGCCACGATCGATGGCATCGATCTCGATGACGCCACGGCGGCCGATCCCGTCCCCCTGTCGATCGTCGAGTCCGAACTCAACCTGGCGATGGTGAACACGAGCAACGAGCCGCAGGCGGTTCGCTACCTCCGCCTCGAAGGCGAGATGCTCGGGCTGACGTTCCTGACCTACACCGACACGCATCGCGGTCGACCTCGAACCTGGCGAGAGCCGCGAGGTGACCGTCCCGCTCGACTTCTTCGACATCGACAGCCAGGCCCACGGCTACCTGCGAGCGAGGCTGGCGCTGTACGCCCCCGGCACCGACCGTCAGCTGCTGGCGACCGACGACTTCGCCGTTGACGTTCGAGGAAGCGTCACGTCGACGATGGCGCTGTTCGCTGTCCTCCTCTTCGCCGCGACTGCTGCGTCGATCTATCTCAATCTGATCGGCCTCGCCCGACGCACGTTGCCGGCCAACCGCTTTCGGCGAGCGCTGCGATTCGCGGTCTCGGGTCTCGGCGTCGGCATGCTGCTCACCGTTGCGTTCTCGGTGCTGCGGATCTTCCCGCTCCCGCCGGTGGTGTGGTGGCCGTTGCTGATCATTCCGACGACGATCGCGTTCGCCGCCGGATACGTGGCCCCGGGCGCCGACGACGGAATCGACGAAGAAGAACTCGACGACCTCCGCGAGCTCGACGACACACTCGCTGCGGTCGCTGCGGCCACCGAGGGCGACCAGTCGGTCACCTGATCCGGGAGACACTCGACATCCCGGCGTTCGCCGAACCGGTGCCTGCTGTCCTGGCCAGGCGTCACCGCGCTGATCGAGCGTCGATGCTGACCGGCGCCAGCACCGACGCGCGATTCGTGCGTTGTCGCTGACGCAGACCGGGAACGGCGTCAGGCGCTGGGGAACGGCGTCATCGGGAAGGGCGCGGTCCAGCCGGCGTTCAGGGCACGACGACGATCTTGGCGCGGGCGTGGCCGGAGCCGATCTCGGCGAGGCCGTCGGCGACCCCGTCGAGGCCCACCACCCGTTCGATCTCCGGGACGAGCCGGCCCGACGTCAGGAGCTTGCCGAGGAACGTGAGGTCGTCGACGTTGGCGGCGGCGGTGAACTGGTGGAACGACGCCTCCGTGCTGACGAACGCGAGGCGCGCCCGCACGAGGTAGGGCAGCGGATCGACCCAGCGGTTCGCCTTCGGCCCGCTGACCGCCACGTAGCGTCCGCCTGCGAGCATCACGCTGCGGACCTCCTTGGGTTGCCGGTTGCCCACGTTGTCGAGCATCACGTCGAAGCGGGCGCCGCCGTCGACGAAGTCGTCGCGGGTGTAGTCGAGCACCTCGTCGGCGCCGAGCGATCGGACCATGTCGACGTTGCGGGTGCTGCACACGGCCGTCACGTGCGCGCCGAGCGCCTTGGCGATCTGCACCGCCATCGTGCCCACCCCGCCGGCCGCGCCGTTGATCAGTACGCGGTCGCCCGCCTGGACCGCGCCGTGGGTGCGCAGGCCCTGCAGGGCGGTCAGCCCGGCGACCGGGGTGGCCGCGGCGGCCTCGAACGACACCCCCTCGGGGATCGACACCACGTTGCCCTCCTTCACGGTGAGGTACTCGCCGCAGCCCCCGCCCGGCGCTTCACCGAACACCGAATCGCCGACCCGGAACCGGGTGACGCGATCGCCGATGGCGACGACGACACCGGCGACGTCGGCGCCACGCACGAACCGCTTCGGGCGGCGCAGGCCGGACATCAACCGCATCAGGTACGGCGTGCCGGTCAGGAAGTGCCAGTCGAGCGCGTTGAGCGACGTCGCTCGCACCTCGACCAGCAGCTCGTCGGCGGCCGGCGTCGGCACCGGGAGGTCCTCGGTCGCGAGCACCTCGGGCCCACCGTAGGAGCGTGCGGTGGCGACGGTCATCGTGGTGGGGAGTGAGCCGGCGGCGGCGGACTCGCGGGCGGTGGCGGGGGAAGACATGGGATCTCCGATTCGTTGTGGACGTACACTGTACGTTGTAGTGCGTACAGTGTACGTTGTCAAGAGTGAGTGCGGCCTCGCCCCGACGTGAACCCCTCGATCGCGAGGCGATCGTTGCCCAGGCGATCGCCTTCGCCGACGAGCTCGGCACCGATGCCCTCTCGATGCGCAAGCTCGCAGCCGAGCTCGGCTACGAGGTGATGTCGCTCTACAACCACGTTGCGAACAAGGACGAGGTGCTCGCGCTCATGGTCGACGCGGTTGCCGTCGAGATCCCCGCGCCGGACCCCGACGACGACCCACTGGTCGCCGTGCGCACGCTCGCCATCGACACGCGTGCGGCGCTCGTGCGGCACCCGTGGGCGGCGTCGCTGTGGCTGCGCCAACTCCCCGGCCCGGCCCGCGTCCAGCACATGGAGCACCTGCTGGCTGCGCTCGCCGCCACCGACATGACGCCATCGGTTGCCCACCTCGCCTTCCACGCCGTCAACAACCACGTGATCGGCTACACCCTCCAGGAGCAGGCGATGGCCTACGTGGTGCCCGCCGGCGGCGACCCCGATGCGCTCGCCCGCTCGTTCATGGAGGGGCTCTCCGCCGAGGAGCTGCCCCACACGGTCACCCACATCCAGCAGCACCTCGACGGCGACACCGCGAGCAGCTTCGAGCTGGTGCTCGACCTGATCCTCGACGGCCTCGCCCGAATGGCCTGACCCCCACGCACATCCCTCGGGCCTCGGTGCGGGGGCGATGAGCGAAGGCCCGGTATCCGGTGCGCTCGCTCATCGCTGGGGAGTTGGTGCGGGGGCGATGAGCGAAGGCCCGGTATCCGGTGCGCTCGCTCATCGCTGGGGAGTTGGTGCGGGGGCGATGAGCGAAGGCCCGGTATCCGGTGCGCTCGCTCATCGCTGGGGAGTTGGCTACGTTCAGGGCGTGGGCGCCGTCGACCCCGTGTTCGCAACCGCTTCCGAGCTTCCCGGCGCGGTGCGGGCTCTGCTGGTCGACCCGGGCCAGTCGGACGGACCCGTCGCACGCGTGATCGTCTTCTTCTCGGGCTTCATGCTGTCGCCGTGGAGCTACCGGTCGTTGTTCGCGTCGATCGTCTCCGACCGGACCTCGATCGTCGCGCCCCAGATGTACCGCCGGGGTCCCGGTCCGCTGATCGGCCACCCGTCGCCGAGCGAGGAGGCCGAACACGGAATCCGGCTCGTCGAACACGTCGCCGCCACCCGTGGGGCAGCAGAGGTGTGGCTCGCCGGTCACTCCCGTGGTGGCCAGATCGCGTGGCGGGTCGCGGAGCACGTCGATCCCGCCGGCGTCGTCGTCATCGACCCCGTCGACGGTGGGGGACGACACCCGACCACGCTGGCCGCGGCGGCCGATCCGGCAACGTTCACCGCCACGACCCTCGTCGTCGGCGCCGGCCTCGGAGGTCGCTGCGCTCCTGCCGCGGTGAACCACCAGCACTTCGCGGCAGCGGCGCCCCCCGGTTCGACGCACATCGTGATCGACTCGATGGGCCACGGCGACCTGCTCGACGACCGCCCGGCACGGGCCGCACGCCGGCTGTGCGGGGGCAGTGCCGACCCCCGACGCGAGCGCAGCGCGGTCGCCGATCTGGTCCGACGATTCGTCGAGCCGGGCTGAGCGACCGGTCCGGACCCGGCTGGACACCGCACCGCTACGCTCGAACCCGTGGCAGGCGCGGTCTATCTCACGGCGATGGGGCCGGCGAGTGGCAAGTCGATCGTGGCGCTCGGGCTGGTCGAGCTGCTGTCGCGGCGGGTGTCTCGTGTGGGCTTCTACCGTCCGATCGTCCAGGCGCTCCCCGACAACGACCTCGAGCTGATCCGCTCGCGCTATCAGGTGCCCGACGAGCGCATCGGCTACGCCTTCACGGCAGCGCAGCGCACCGACGTCGGCCCGGCGAACCGTGCCGGCATGGAGCGGATCGTCGAGCGGTTCAAGCAGATCGAAGCGGTCAGCGACTTCGTCGTGGTCGAGGGGACGGACTTCACCGGGGCGTCCTCGCCGATCGAGTTGGAGGTCAACGCCCGCATCGCCGAACACCTCGGCCTGCCGATCGTGGCCGTCGTCGACGGGCATCGCTGCAGCGCCGCCGAGATCGTCGAGCGGATCGTGATCGGGCGCGACTCGTTCGGCGAGGATGCGATCGCGGCGATCATCGTCAACCGGGTCGAACCAACGGCGCTCGAACTGCTCGACGGCGAACTGGCCCGCATCGATCTCGACGACCCGGTCTGGGCGATCGCCGAGGAACCGAGGCTCCGCCAGCCGTCGCTCGACCAACTCCGCCGGGCGCTCGGCGCCGAGCTCGTCGCCGGTGCCCCCGACGACCTCACCCGGCCGGTGGGCGCCATCAAGGTCGCCGCCATGTCGGTACAGAACCTGCTCGACCACGTGCTCGACGACACCGTCCTGATCACCCCGGGTGACCGTGCCGACGTGATCGTCACCGCCGCGATGACGCGGTCGTCGTCCGCGGTCCCCGGTGTCACCGGCGTGCTCGTCACTGGTGGGCTGCGACCCGACCCGAGGATCGTCGCGTTGATCGACGGGATGTCCGGCGGCTCGACGATCCCGCTGCTGGCCGTCGACGCCGACACCTACGACACCGCGATCGCCGCTCACGCCGTCGAGGGAGCGATCACCGCCGGCGACCAACGCAAGATCGACATCGCCCTCGGCCACATCGAGGCCCACGTCGACCTCCAGGCCCTCGAACACCGCATCGAGATCGGGCGCTCCGACGTGATGACGCCGGTCATGTTCCAGTACGAGCTGATCGAACGTGCCCGGGCTGCCCGTGCCCACATCGTGCTGCCGGAAGGCGCCGACGATCGCATCCTGCGCGCCGCCGCCCGGATCCGGCGGCGTCAGGTGTGCGACCTCACGCTGCTCGGCAACGTCGAGGCCGTCCGCGAGCGGGCGACCGAACTGGGGCTCACCCTCGACGACGTGCCCGTGATCGACCCGCTCGACAGCGAACTGCTCGACCGGTTCGCGCAGCGGTACTTCGAGCTGCGCGGCCACAAGGGCATCACACTCAAACTCGCCCACGACATCATGACCGACGTCAGCTACTTCGGCACGATGATGGTGCACGAAGGTCTCGTCGACGCCATGGTGTCCGGCGCCATGCACACCACCGCCCACACGATCCGCCCCTCCCTCGAGTTCGTGAAGACCAAGCCGGGCACGTCGATCGTGTCGAGCGTGTTCCTGATGTTGCTGTCCGACCGCGTGCTCGTCTACGGCGACTGTGCCGTCAACACCGACCCGAACGCCGAGCAGCTCGCCGACATCGCGATCTCGTCCGCCGACACCGCTGCGATGTTCGGCATCGAACCCCGGATCGCGATGCTGAGCTACTCGACGGGCGCTTCGGGCACCGGCGCCGACGTCGACAAGGTGCGCGCGGCGACCGAGCGGGTACACGAGCTGCGGCCCGACCTGAAGGTGGAGGGGCCGATCCAGTACGACGCCGCTGTCGACCTCGACGTCGCCCGCAGCAAACTGCCCGACAGCACCGTCGCCGGCTCCGCCACCGTGTTCATCTTCCCCGACCTCAACACCGGCAACAACACCTACAAAGCGGTGCAGCGCTCGGCCGGTGCCGTGGCGGTCGGCCCGGTGCTGCAGGGGCTCAACAAGCCCGTCAACGACCTGTCGCGCGGTGCCACCATCACCGACATCGTCAACACGATCGCGATCACCGCGATCCAGGTCGGCGCCGACCGCGACGACCGTGCCGACCCGCCTGAAACGTGACGGTGTGACGATGCTGGTGCTCGTGCTCAACGCCGGCAGCTCGTCGGTCAAGTACCAGGTCGTCGACTCCGACAGCGGCGAACGCCTGGCGGGCGGCATCGTCGAAGAGGTCGTCGACCACACGGCGGCGCTCCGTGGTGTCGTCGCGGAGGTGGAACGACTCGGCCGGCCGATCGAAGCGGTCGGGCACCGAGTGGTGCACGGCGGTGACGTGTTCTCGGAGCCGACGCGCATCGACGACGACGTGGTCGAGGTGATCCGCCGACTCGTCCCGCTCGCCCCGTTGCACAACCCGGCGAACCTCGCCGGCATCGAAGCCGCCCGGGCCACGTGGCCCATGCTGCCCCAGGTCGCTGTGTTCGACACGGCGTTCCACCGCACGTTGCCACCGGCGGCCTACCGCTACGCCGTGCCGACGTCGTGGTACGAACAGCACGGCGTTCGCCGCTACGGCTTCCACGGGACCTCGCACGACTACGTGTCGACCCGTGCCGCCGCCGTGCTCGGGCGCCCGCGGGACGAACTCGATCTGATCGTCGCCCACCTCGGCAACGGCGCCTCGATCACGGCGGTCCACCACGGCCGCAGCGTCGAGACCTCGATGGGGCTGTCGCCGCTCGAAGGCCTCGTGATGGGCACGCGTTCGGGTGACATCGACCCCGCCGTGATCGGCCACGTCGCCACTGCCAGCGGCCGGCCCGCAGCCGACGTGCTCGCCGACCTCAACCGGTCCAGCGGCCTGCTCGGGCTGTGCGGCGACTCGGACATGCGCGAGATCACGGCACGCATCGACGCCGGAGACGAGGCGGCCGATCTGGCCCTCGACGTGTTCTGCCACCGGATCCGCAAGTACGTCGGTGCCTACGTCGCCGTCCTCGGAGGCTGTGACGCGCTCGTGTTCACCGCCGGCATCGGCGAGCACAGTGCGCTCGTGCGAGCCCGGGTGTGCGCCGGGCTCGGCGTGTTCGGCATCGCGGTCGACGACGACCGCAACGCGCGCTCCGAGCTGGTGATCTCACGCGACGACGCCGCGACCGCCGTGCTCGTCGTGCCCACCGACGAAGAACATGCGATCGCCGAGCAGACCGCACGCGTCGTCGAGGCCGGCTGATCGACCGTTCGCTGCCGTACCATCGCCCCATGTCCGACACCTCACGACGACTGGACGGTGTCGGTTTCCGACCGGTGCTGCGATGGCTCCTCGGTGGCGCCCTGATCGGCGCCGGGATCGGTCACCTCACCACACAACGCAGCGAGTTCCAGGCGCAGGTGCCCGGGTGGTTCCCGATCGACGAGGACGTCGTCGTGATCGCGTCCGGCATCGTCGAGATCGCGCTCGGTGCCGCGCTGATCGCGTTGCCCCGCCATCGGGTCGTCGTCGGCACGATCGTGGCGGCCTTCTTCGTCGTCATCTTCCCGGGCAACATCGCCCAGTGGACCGAGGGGGTCGACGCGTTCGGTCTCGACACGGACGCCAAGCGGTTCGCCCGGCTGTTCTTCCAACCGGTGCTCGTGGTCTGGGCGCTCGGTTCCACCGGTGCCTGGCAGGCGTTCCGGGCCGGCACCTGGCCGTCCACGCCCGACCGCTCCGATGGCTGAGGTCGGCGACCCGGCGACGATCGGGTTCGCCGAGCTGGTCTCGCAGATCGTCGACGACGCCCGGGGCCGCCGCCGGTATCTGTTCGGCCTGGCCGGCCCGCCGGGGAGCGGGAAGTCGACCGTCGCCGCGCGGCTGGCCGAGGCACTCGGTGCCGTCGTGGTGCCGATGGACGGTTTCCATCTCGACAACGCCGAGCTCGCTCGGTTGGGGTTGCTCGGCGTGAAGGGAGCGCCGGAGACGTTCGACGCCGCGGGCTTCGTGCGACTCGTCGAGCTACTCGGACACGCCACCGAACCCGTCCCGGCCCCGTCGTTCGATCGCGTCGCCGACCGCACCGTCGACGCCGCGATCACCGTCGAACCCGACGATCGCATCGTGATCGTGGAAGGCAACTACCTGCTTCTCGAACGCCCGCCGTGGGCGTCGCTCCGAGACCTGTTCGACCGGACCGGCTACCTCGCGGTCGACGACGACACGAGGGTCGAACGTCTCGTCGCCCGCCACGTCGACCACGGCCGGTCGTCCGACGACGCTCGCGAGTTCGTCCTGGCATCGGACGAAGCGAACGCGGCGATCGTCGCCGCGACCCGACCTCGCGCCGACGTGGTGATCGAACCGTCGCCGGTCGACGCACCGAGGCTGCCACTGTCTGATCGGCGTCGCCGAGCGCCCTGTGCGCTGACCGCTGACCTCGCGGTTCATCGCGCGAGCGTGGAACCGGTTGATCCCGGCTGCGGCTGAGCGCTCAGGCGGTGGTGAGCCGAGGCCCGATCGCCGTCGACAGCGGGCGCGTGGTGACGCCCTGCGAGACCGTCAGGCGGTGGGGGCCGCCGACGACCGCAAGGTTGGTGTCGTGCAGGCGGCGCACGAGCCGACGAAGGCGCCACGGCGGCATGTCGTAGATGATGTGGGCCGGCACGATCACGAGATCGGTGGGTGCGACCCGTTGCATCAGGTCGTCCTGCGCGGCCCGGTCGGTGATGACGGACTTCCGGCCGTGGTCGCGGTCACGCTCGCCCTCGTGCTCGAACACTGCCGCGGTCGATTCGTCGTCGCACAACACGACGAGCCCGACGTCGGTGCCCTCGCGGAGGTGCCCGATGATGTCGGCCGTCAACTTCACGTCTTCGCGCTGCCACGCAGTTCGCGGCTGGCCGAGTTGTACGACGATGCGTTCCCACGGACGAAGCAGGTGGGCGGCGATCGTCGGAACGGGTGACGCCTGACCGACACCGTCGATGTCGTTGCCGAACGCGTAGTCCGCGGCCCACTTGGGACCGTCCCAGGCGAGGAGCACCAAGGACGCGTCGAGTTCGGTGACGAGATTGACCGTCGCGCTCGTGAACGAGTCGCCGACACGCAACATGCCGTCGCCGTCGAGCCCGTCGGCGGCCGCCCGTGCCGCAGCACGGTCGACGGCCGATCGAACATCGGACCCGCGCGAGTCGTCGGTGACGCCGTACGGGATCACCAGACCGCCGTCGGGGCGTGCCAGTCCGCCGGCGAACGCGACGAGGCACGAGAGATCCGATGTGCTCCCGCGTGCATCGAGGAGCACCTGCTGGCCGATCGGCGGGCGATCGACGACCACCGGGGGCACTCGCGATGCGAAGAACCGTGTCGCGTACGACGTGATGAACGCGGTGATCACGATCGCCAGCACGGCGGAGTTGACGACGTTCTGTTCGAACATCCCGAGCGTCAGGCCCACCTGTGCGATCGCGAGCGTCGACGCGGCCTGTCCGAACGAGAGCGACGACATCAGGCCGACCTCGTCGCGCGACAGCCCGAAGATCCTCCCGGCGATCATGGCCGCCGCGGTCTTCCCGACGAGCACGAAGCCGGTGAACAGCAGGCCCAGCCCGATCGTCGCCGGATCGACGAGCACGGCCGGGTCGATGTTCAGCCCGATCGAGATCAGGAACACCGGGATGAAGAGCGTGGTCCCGACGAAGTCGAGGCGTTCCATCAACGGTCCGCGGGCAGGGATGAGACGGTTCAATCCCAGCCCGGCGAGGAACGCGCCGATCAGCCCCTCCATCCCGCCCAGCAGTGCGACCGTGGCGCCGACGGCCATCAGCGCCAACGTGAACACGAATCGTTGCGGCCGGGTCCGGCCCACCCGCACGAAGAACCAGCTCGCCACCCGCGGCAGCAGCCACAGGCACACGAACACGAGCAGTGGCAGACCGATCCAGAGCGACAGCGCCGGGTCCGGCGTCGTCGCCTGGACATCCTCGGGAGCGAGCCGCTCGGCGAGGTCGACACCGAACGAGAGGTCGCCCGGCTCGATGTCGATCACCGCGGTTGCGGTTGCGAACGCCAGAACGGTCAGCGACATCAGGTCGGCGACCACGCCGGCCGACACGGCGGCACCGACCGACCGGGTGTTCTGCAGCCCGGCCGACTGGACCTCGGAGTAGGCGACCAGCGTGTTCGACGCCCACATCGCACCGATGAGCAGCGCCCCGAGGGTCTCGATGTCGGCCGACTGGTCGACGACGAACACGCTGAGGAGGAACGGGATGAAGAAGCCGAGCAGCCCGAACGTGATCGCCATCCGCCGGTTGTCGTTGAACGCCTTGATGTCGAACGACAGCCCGGCGAGGAACATCAGGTAGAGGATCCCGATCGCTCCCAGGTCGTCGACGAGTCCGCCCGCGGTGAGCCACCCGATCACGAACGGTCCGAAGATCATCCCGCCGGCGATCAGACCGACGATGCCGGGAATCCGGAAGCGTTCGGCGAGCGTCGGCCCGAGCACGACGATCGTGAGGAGCACGGCGATCGTCGCCTCGACGCTCCCGATCAGCACACACGCCCCCCGACGATCACGGGCGGACACTTGCACATCGCGGAGCGCCGAACAAGCATCGGAGACCGGTTCGCCGGTTCGTTGAACGTCACACGACGAACGGGCAGTGCCGGCAGCCGCTGTCGCAGCAGTAGCCGCGCCGGGCCAGGTACTCGGCGGTGAACACGCTGAGCCCGCTGACCGGGTCGGGGTAGACCGGGATGCCCCGTCCGACCGCCGAGTCGTGGCGGGCGAGGATCTCGGCCCGATGCGGATGGTGCTCGGACAGCCGCCGGGCGTGCGGCGAGTCCCTCCATCCTTCGCGCAGGGTCGTCTCGCCGGTCGACATCGGTTCCATCATGGCGTGGCCATGGCGTCGAACCGCATGGGATGATCGCACGCGTGAGCGATCAACGCCCGGAGACGGATGCCCCGCACGACGACACCGCCGGCGACATTGCCACCGCCAGCGACATCGCCACCGATGCACCGTCCGAACGTGCGGCTCGGCGCCCGCGCTGGTGGCCGCTGACGATGGGTGTGGCCATCGTGCTGGTGGTGGTGTGGGCCTTCGCCACGGCCTGGGTCGGGATCTGGGGATCGAGCCCTGCGTATCTGCTCACCCTGCTCCTCGCGCTCGGGATCGCGATCGGGTTGATCGTGTGGGCCGTGGTCGTCGGGCCGCCGCCGACTCGATCGCGACGACGCGTCTGGCTCGCTCGGGGCGCCCTGGCGATCGGCGGGGTCCTGCTGGTCGGGTCGCTCCTGTATCTGCGGCCGCTGTCGGCCGAACCGATCGCCGTCGACGCCCTCTCCGACGGCGATGGCGTCACCGTCGAGGTGTCGAGGTCGACGATCCGTCTCACCCCCGACGTCGATCCCCGCCCGGTCGGCCTGGCCTTCTATCCGGGAGCGAAGGTCGACCCGCAGGCGTACGCGCACATCCTCCGGCCGCTGGCCGAAGCGGGCTTCACCGTCGTGATCTTCAAGCAGCCCTACAACCTCGCCGTGCTCCAACCGAACGCCGCGAACGCCGTCATCGGCGACCCCGACGACACCATCGATCGGTGGGTCGTCGGCGGACACTCGCTGGGCGGAGCGATGGCATCGACCTACGCCGAGCAGGATCGTGACGAGCTGGCCGGCCTGCTGTTGTATGCGGCCTATCCGGTGAACGACATGTCCGACCGAACCGGCCTCGCCGTGATGTCGGTGTACGGCACCAACGATGGGCTCGCCACCCCCGCCGACATCGAGGAGCGGGCACCCGACCTGCCGTCCTCGACGGAGTACGTCGCGATCGAGGGTGCGATCCACTCCTACTTCGGCGACTACGGCCTCCAACGACGTGATGGAACGCCCGGCGTCAGCCGGACGGTCGCGCAACGCGAGATCGCCGAGGCGTCGCTGCGTCTCCTCGAGGTGATCGAGATCGGGGAGGACCGGCTGTGAACCATCCCGGGTCGGAGTGCTCACTCGATCGGCGTCCCGTCGGGCATCGCCGCTAGGTTCTGAGACACAACTGATTACCTGCGGGGTTGGGTGAAAGTCCCGACCGGCGGTGAAAGCCCGCGAACCCATCGTCCTCTGGACGGTGGGCCGATCCGGTGGAACTCCGGGGCCGACGGTCACAGTCCGGATGGGAGCAGGTGCGCGTCGAGGTCGACTCGCGTCCGTGAGCGGGCGCGAGTGATCGTCGTGCTGCTCCGTTTGCCCGCGAACCGAACCGAATGGCACGGAGATGGACGACACGACAGCGATGAGCACGGCGATCACGGCAGCGGCCGCGGTACGTGCGCGCACTTCGCCGAACCCGTGGGTGGGCGCGGTGCTGCTGTCGCCCGGTGGCGCGCTCATCGCAACCGGCGCCACCGAACCGCCCGGCGGTCGCCACGCCGAGATCGTGGCCCTCGACGCCGCCGGCGATGCTGCGCGCGGTGCCACGCTCGTGTGCACCCTCGAGCCGTGCTCACACCACGGGCGCACGCCGCCGTGCACCGATGCGATCATCGCCTCCGGAGTGGAGCGGGTCGTCGTGGGCATCACCGACCCCGACCAACGCGTCGCCGGCTCCGGCGTCGACGCACTGCGCGAGGCTGGTGTCGCGGTCGACGTCGGCGTGTCGGCCGCGGAGGTGGAGGCCCAGCTCGCGCCGTACCTGCACCATCGTCGCACCGCACGGCCGTACGTGGTGTGCAAGCTCGCCACCTCGGCCGACGGCGGAACGGCCGCACCGGACGGCTCGTCGCAGTGGATCACCGGCGAGGCCGCCCGACGAGACGCCCACCGGTTGCGCGCCGAGAGCGACGCGATCCTCGTCGGCGCCGGCACGGTCCGCGCCGACGACCCGGCGCTCACCGTTCGTCACGTCGAGGGCGACGACCCGCTGCGGGTGGTGCTCGGCTCCGCACCCCCGGACGCCCGGGTGCATCCGTGCCTCGAATGGAGCGGCGGCCTCGACGAACTGCTCGACGAACTCGGCCGCCGGGGCGTCGTGCAGCTGATGGTCGAAGGTGGCGCCCGGGTGATCGGTTCGTTCCACGCGGCGGGCCTCGTCGACCGTTGGGTCCTCTACGTCGCGCCCGCACTGTTCGCCGGAGCCGACGCCACGCCCGCCATCGCCGGCGCAACCGCACCCACGATCGACGATCTCTGGCGCGGTCGCTTCGACCGCGTCGAACGTGTCGGCGACGACGTGCGACTCGAGATCGTCCCGCTGCAGGAAGGAACCTGATGTTCACCGGAATCGTCGAAGAATTCGGCCACCGGACTCCGGATCAGCACGATGAGCACCCTGTTCGATCCGATCGAGGACGCGATCGCTGCGATCGCCCGCGGTGAGATCGTCGTCTGTCGCCGACGACGAGGACCGCGAGAACGAGGGCGACCTGATCATGGCGGCCGATGCCGTCACGCCCGAAGCGATCGCGTTCTTCGTCCGACACACGTCCGGTGTCATCTGCGTCGGCCTGACCGGTGAACGTTGCGACGAACTCGGGCTCACCCCGATGGTCGTGGCCAACCAGAACACCGAGTCGCACGGCACCGCGTTCACCGTCACCGTCGACCTCGCCGAGGGCATGACGATCGGTATCTCGGCCGCCGACCGCTCGGCAACTCTGCGAGCGCTCGCCGACCCCACCGTCGGTGCGTCCTCGTTCAACCGGCCCGGCCACATCTTTCCGCTGCGTGCTCGGTCCGGTGGCGTGCTCAAGCGGATCGGTCACACCGAGGCCTCCGTCGACCTCGCCCGGCTCGCCGGCCGTGCGCCCGCCGGTGTGCTCTGCGAACTCGTGCTCGACGGCGGCGACATGGCCTGCGGCGCAGCCGACCTGCGTCGGTTCGCCGACGACCACGGACTCGTCTTCGTCTCGATCGCCGACCTGGTCCGCTACCGGCATCGTCACGAGAAGCTGATCCAGCAGACGGCGGACGCCGCGGCTGCCGACCGAGTGGGGCGAGTTCCGCTGCCACTCGTACGAGAGCCTGCTGGACGGCGAGACCCATCTCGCGTTCGTCGTCGGCGACGTTGCCGGCGACGAGCCCGTGCTCGTGCGGGTGCACAGCGAATGCCTGACCGGTGACGTGTTCGGCAGCGTCAAGTGCGACTGCGGACCGCAGTTGCACGAGTCGATGCGGCTGGTCGCCGACGCCGGGCGCGGGGTGGTGGTGTACCTGCGCGGTCACGAGGGTCGAGGCATCGGGCTGAGTCACAAGCTGCGCGCCTACGAACTCCAGGATGCCGGGCTCGACACCGTCGACGCCAACCTCGAACTCGGCCTGCCGGTCGACACCCGCGAGTACGGCATCGGCGCGCAGATCCTGGTCGACCTCGGCGTGCGCAACCTGCGGCTGCTCACCAACAACCCGGCGAAGTACCGCGGGCTCGAAGGGTTCGGCCTCACGATCACCGAACGCGTCGGGCTGCACCTTCCGGTGCATCCGGAGTCCGAGCACTATCTGCGCACGAAACGCGACCGGATGGGGCACCTGCTCCCCGACGACCTCGACCACTCGACGGTGGCCGAGGCGCGTCAGACCGGACCCGCCCGTAGCTCGTGGTCCGCTGTTCGAGGGGCCGCCCGATCGACGCAGCGAACTCGGCGAACCGGTCGCCGGTCATCGCCTGGCCGTGGCTCGCGCCGGCTGCCCGCGAGATGTTCTCGTTGATCAGCGTGCCGCCGAGGTCGTTGCAGCCCGCCTGCATCATCTGAGCGACTCCGTCGAGGCCGACCTTCACCCAGCTGGCCTGGATGTTGGGGATCAGCTCGCCGTAGGCGAGACGGGCGACGGCGTGCATCAGCAGGTTCTCGCGGAACGTCGGTCCGCGCCGGGCCTTGCGCTGGAGGTAGATCGGTGACGCCATGTGCACGAACGGCAACCCGACGAACTCGGTGAACCCGCCGGTCTCCTGCTGCAGGTCGCGGGTGCGCACGATGTGGCGGGCCCAGTGCACGGGCTGCTCGACGGCGCCGAACATGATCGTGACGTTCGAGTGCAACCCGACGGCGTGGGCGGCGCGGTGCGCGTCCAGCCACTCCTCGGTGTCGATCTTGTCCGGGCACAGCACGGCACGGATCTCGTCGTCGAGGATCTCGGCTGCCGTGCCGGGAAGCGACGCGAGGCCGGCCTCCTTGAGCCGGCCGAGGTAGGTGGTCAGGTCCTCGCCGAGGCGCTTGGCACCCTCGGTCACCTCGAGCGCGGTGAAGCCGTGGACGTGCATGTCGGGCACGGCGTCCTTCACTGCACGGGTGACGTCGATGTAGTAGTCGCCGTCGAAGTCGGGATGGATGCCGCCCTGCAGGGTGACCTCGGTGGCGCCGAGCTCCCAACCCTCGCGTCCGCGCTCGGCGATGTCGTCGAGCGTCAGCAGGTACGGCGTGCCGCGAAGGTTCAGCGACAACGGCCCCTTGGAGAACCCGCAGAACTTGCACTTGAACGTGCACACGTTCGTGTAGTTGATGTTGCGGTTGGCGACCCACGTCAGCGTGTCGCCGACGAGTGCCTGGCGCATCCGGTCGGCCGCGTCCGCCACGGCGACCACCTCGGGGCCGCGGGCGCGGAACAGGGTGACGATCTCGTCGATGCCCGGCTCCTCGCCGGCGTCGATGCCCGCGAGCACCTCGGCCACCGCGCCACGGATCGGGGCAGTGGGAGCGGGGACGAGCTTCGGCGGCTGCTGGTCGGAACCCGAGTACCAGGCGGTCGAGCGGTGACCGACCAGCACGAACTCGGCGCCGTCGGCGACCGTGTCGGCCGCGGTCGTCTGCTCGGGCCACACCTGGCCGGGATCGTCGCGGCCGAGCCACTCGGCGTCGGCGCGGTCCATCACCGGGAAGTGCAGGGCGGGATCGAGCCAACGATCGCGATCGGCGACGAACTCGGGGTAGATCGTCAGCCGTGGTGCGAGGGTGCCTCCGCGCTCGGCGGTCACCTCGCGCAGCACGTCGAGGTCGGGCCACGGCCGCTCGGGGTTGACGTGGTCGGCGGTGATCGGCGAGACACCACCCCAGTCGTCGATGCCCGCGTCGAGCAGCACGCCGAAGTCGTCCGACAGGTTGGGCGGCGCCTGCAGATGGATGTCCGGCGGCAGGATCACCCGTGCGGCGGCGATCGCCCACAGGTAGTCGTCGCTGGGGCACGGCTTCGAGCCGCGCATCGCCGTTCGCTCCTTCGGCAGGAAGTTCTGGACGATCACCTCCTGCACGTGGCCGTGCTGGCGGTGACTGTCGGCGATCGCCTCGAGTGCAAGGAGTTGATCGCTGCGGCTCTCACCGATCCCCACGAGGATCCCCGTGGTGAACGGGATCGAGAGTTCGCCGGCAGCCTCCAGCGTCTCGAGGCGCCGCGCCGGGGTCTTGTCGGGGGCGTTGCGGTGGGCCTCGAGGTCGGGGTTCAGCGACTCGATCATCATCCCCTGGCTGGGGCTGACCGGCCGGAGCTGAGCCAGTTCGTCGCGCGTGGAGCGCCCCGGCGTTGGCGTGAGGGAGCAGACCCGTCTCGCTCAGGACGAGCTGCGCCATCTCGGCGACGTAGTGCACCGTCGAGTCGTAGCCGCGTTCACGGAGCCAGTCGCGGGCGACGTCGTAGCGGTCCTCGGGTCGCTCACCGAGGGTGAACAGCGCCTCGTGGCAGCCGTGGCGTGCCCCCTGCCGCGCGATCCGCAGCACGTCGTCGGGATCGAGATAGGTCTTGTCGACCCGGGCCGGCGGCTGAGCGAACGTGCAGTAGCCGCAGGTGTCGTTGCAGAGGAACGTCAACGGGATGAACACCTTCGGGCTGAACGTGATCCGCGTGCCGTGCGCACGGTCGCGGATCGCCGCCGCCTCGGCCATCAGTGCGGAGGTCGGCTCGTCCAGCAGGCGTTGGTGGTCGGTCGCTGGAGCGTTCTCGGTGGTGGTCATGCGGATCCTCGTGTGGTGGTGGGATGGCCGGGGCGGCTGGCGATGGCGCCGCTGCCGAAGGTCTCGTTGCAGTGCCAGCAGACGAACGCCTGGTCGAGTGGTTCACCGCACGCCTCATGGATGAGCGTCGTCGGTGGGCCGTCGTCGGAGAGCCACTCGTCGCCCCAGCGCATCAGCGCGACGAGCGTGGGCGAGAGCGACGCCCATCGGGGTGAGGCGGTACTCGTCGCGTGGCGGGTGCTCGCAGTAGCGGCGCCGCTCGAGTACGCCGGAATCCACGAGATGCTTCAACCGATCGGCGAGCACCGGTCGTGCGATACCGAGGTCGCGGCGGAGATCGTCGAAGCGACGGATGCCGCGGAAGGCGTCGCGCATGATCAGGATCGTCCAGCGGTCGCCGAGGATCTCGAGGCTGCGCTGGATCGAGCACGGAGCGGGAACCTTCTGCAAGTCGACCATCGGTCGACCCTAGGGTGAGTTCGTCAGACGAACCAAGTCGGTTCGTTCTGCGAACCAACCGGTGGCAGCGGAGTCGGCTACGGCTCGAGCACGACCTTGATCGCACCGCGGTCGCGGCTCGCCGCGGTGGCGAACGCCTCGGGCGCTGCGTCGAGCGGGAAGCGGTGGGTGATCAGCGAGTCGGCGAGACCCGGAGTGGTGGCCAGCAGCGCTGCGGCGGCGTCGATGTCGCGGCCGCCGGCCGTGCGGGAGTAGAGCGCCGTCGGACACAGCGACACCTCCTTGAAGCACCATGCCATGCCCGGGACGGTCACAGGACCCCAGTAGACGCCGGGGATCATCACCGTTCCGCCGGGACGAACGAGGTCGATCGCCCGGCCGAGGGCACTCTCGCTCCCGGCCGCTTCGATCACGATGTCGTAGCCGCCGTCGGTTGCCTCGGTGGCGCCGAGCCGCTCGCCGGCAGCACGCTGGGCATCGTGACGGGCGACCAGCGCCACCTCGCAGCCACGGGCGCGCGCTGCGGCGACCGCGCAGAGCCCGATCGTGCCGCCACCGATCACCACGACGCGCTGGTCGGGCCGCGCCGCCGACCGGCGCAGCGAGTGGACGACCACGGCGAGCGGCTCGACGAGCGAGGCATCGCGCACGTCGACGCCCGCTGGCAGCGGCACCAGGCACCGCTCGGGCACCTCGATGCGGTCGGCCATCCCGCCGTCGAGTCCGACGCCGAAGAGCATCGCGGAACTCTGTGCGCACAGGTGCTCGTCGCCACGTCGACACGGGTCGCAGTGACCACACGGACTCAGCGGTTCGATCGCGACGGGCGTGCCGTTCTCGGTGACACCGGCGATCTCGTGGCCGAGCGTGACCCGCGGTGGCGGGAAGTCGGCTCCGCTGATCAGGTGGAGGTCGGTGCCGCAGATGCCGGCTGCCTTCACGTCGACCATCACACCCGATCCGTTCGGCGTCGGCACATCGCAGACCTCGACGGTGCCGTTGCCGGCTCGCACAGCGCGCATCGGGCGAACGGTACTCAGGCCCGGGGTTCGAGGATGAAGACCCGGATCGTGCGGTGGCTCGCCCGGGCCCGGTACTTGCCGTAGCCGGGGTAGAACGTGGCGGCGACCGCGAAGGCCTCGTCGGCCTCGGAGTCCCTCGCCAGCCGCGCCGTGACCTCGACCGACCGGTCGCGGTACGACACGGTGGCAGCCGGATCGGCCTCCAGGTTGTAGACCCAGCCGGGCGTGCGTTGCTGGCCGTAGTTCGACCCGATCACGGCGAGGTCGTCGTCGAGCGGGATGCCGACGAGCGGCATCGTCCGTGGCTCGCCGCTCTTCGCGCCGGTGGTCGTCAGCATGATCACGGGTAGGCCCGCCATCAGGCCGGGCACGGTGAGCCGACCGTCGGTGCGCTCGTACAGCACCTTGTCGACCGGGTACAGCGTCCGCTGGAACACCCACGCCCCCGGGGCGCTCGCAGCGATCCGCTGCGTCACCCGTTGCGCTGCGTTCGCCGGCTTCAGTTCGTAGTCGAGCTCATCGAGCACGCCCATCGGTGTCTCCTTCGTGGGCCCATCGGGCCAGGTCGGCGGGCGCCAGTTCGGCAACCCGCTCGTCGTAGCGCGCCCGGTCCTCGGGTGTGGTGCGTTCGATCCACTCGCCGGCCGCGCCGGAGCGGAAGAAGCCCGCCGGGTCCCTCCAGTGATCCGACACGGCGATGCCCGGCACGATCTCGTCGGCCCGATCGCGCATCCGGCCGATTCCCGCTTCGGGCGCCAGCTCGGCGAGCCGCTCGCGATCCAGTTCGAAGTCGCAGAGCTCCGCGAGGCGCACCATCTCGCCGACCAGGTCGCGCTGGTAGTCGAGGAAGTGGAACAGGCCGACGTTGGGGTCGTCGCGGTGGGCCCATCCGGTGCCGAGGTGGTGGATCACGTTCGGGAGCGACATCAACTCGCTGGGCTCCCACTCGGCTTCGATGAAGGTCCGGAAACGGATGGTCGGGTCGGGTTCGGGAGGGGCCGGTGGCCCGAGGCCGACGAGATCGTCGGCCCCGACTGCGTCGATTCGACTCTGGATCAGGATCTCGAGGTCGGTGTTGTCGAGGTGGTGCTCCCAGCTCACCATCACGTCGCGGGGATCGCGGCCGACCACCACGTAGGTCACGTCATCGCGCAACGGCAGGCCGTCGAGCGGTGTGTGGGTCTTGATGAAGCGACGGTGCGTCTGATCGGACAGGAGCTCGAAGACCTCGTTCTCGGACCGGATCCGCATGTCGAGCCACGGCGACATCGCATCGAGCTTGGCCGGGAAGTTGGGCCCGTCGAAGACCATCAACGCGCAGAGCATCTGTGTCCACGTGGTCCCCGACTTCGGTGGCGTGGAGATCACGATGTCGCCCGGCCGGTGCTCGAAGCGTTCCCATCGCTCGCTGTCGACCAGGACACCCCGGTAGGTCACCAGCTCGTCCATCCCTCCCACGTTCACTTCTCGAACGTATCGCTCATCGGACAGCGCCCGGCCACGGGGTGCTGGCCCTTCGCCGGTGGCGGCTCAGGTCGAGGCGGTGGTGGCGGGAAAGACGACCGGGATCGAGCGGGGCCCGCGTACCTGTCCGCCGGCCCAGGTGACGGAGGTGGGATCTTCGAGTTCGAACTCGGGGATCGCCGCCAACCACTCCTCGAGCGCAACCCGCAGCTCCATTCGCGCGAGGTTCGATCCGGCGCAGCGATGGATGCCGACGCCGAACGCGAGATGGCGGTTCTGGGCCCGATCGATGATGAAGCGGTCGGCATCGTCGAAGTGGGTCTCGTCGCGGTTGGCGGCCGGGAAGCTGAGCAGCACCCGATCGCCCGCGCTGACCGGGCAGCCGGCGATCTCGGTGTCGGTCGTGGCGATGCGGGCCATGGTGACCGGTGCGTAGAAGCGGAGGAACTCCTCGATCGCTTGCGGCCACACGTCGGGGTCGTCGACCATCCGTTGACGATCCTCGGGGTGCGACGCCAGGTGGAACAGCGACGATCCGATCGCACTCCAGGTGGTGTCGACGCCGGCGACCAGCAGGAGTGCTGCTTCGCCGACGATCAACGCCTCGTCGATCGGCTCCCCCTCGTGTTCGGTCGACACGAGTTGGCTGATGAGGTCGGTGCCGGGGTCGGCGCGACGGGTGGCGACCTCGGCGTGGAGGAACTGCGCCAACTCGATCGTGGCGTTGCGCCGGCGCTCGACGTCGTTGGCGAACTCGAGGATCGAGCGCACCCAGCCGACGAAACGGTCGCTGTCCTCCTCGGGGATGCCGAGCAGCGCCCCGATCACCCGCACGGGCAGTTGCTGGGCGTAGTCGGCGGCTGCGTCGGCTCGGCCGGTCTCGATGAACGACGCGATCAGCGACCGGCACAGCGCCCTGGTGCCGGGCTCGTACGACGCCACCGATTGCGGTGACATCGCCGGGAGCAGGATTCGGCGGGTCCACGTGTGCAGTGGCGGGTCGGCGTCGATCGGTGGGCTCCCCTGGCTCAGGGTCTCCTTGCGGTCGGCGACCTCGACGACGCTGACGCCCTGTGAGGAGCAGAACGTCTCGACGTCGCGGGCCACGCCGACGATGTCGTCGTACCTGGTGGGGAGCCACGAGCCGCCGTAGTCGTCGGACCGCGCCACCGGGCATGTCGATCGGAAATGGCGCCACGTACTCGCCGGGTCGGCGATGTAGCCGGCGTCGAACAGGTCGTAGTCGTGTCGTTCCGGAGCATCGGTCGCCATGGTTGGCATCGTAGAGTGCCAGTCTGGCACTCACAAGTGCCAGTCTGGCTGGTGACTGCTACGGTGCTGTGGATGTCGACGACGGACGTGTCCAGCACCAGGACCGACCTCGTCCGATCGCAGGCCGTCGAGACCACCCGTTCGCTGCTGGCGACCCACGGGCTGTCGCTGACGATGGATCAGATCGCCGACAGCTCGGGCATCAGTCGACGCTCGCTGTTCCGCTACTTCGAGTCACGCGACGCACTCGTGTGTTCGGCCATCGAATCTGCCATGGCCGACTACGAGACGGAGTTGGTGTCGGTGGCTGCTGCCGAGGGGGCGCTCGACGACTGGTTGGTGAGGGTGATCGAGCACACCCATCGGAGCCACCTGGCCGCCGGCCTCGCCATCTGGCAGCTCACGAGCACCGGTGACGAGTGCCTCACGCCGGAGCTGCGCACCGTCAACGAGCGGCGGCGAACGCTGCGCCGCCGGGCCACCCGGCAACTGACCGAGCGGGCGTGGATCGGCGCCGGCGGCACGGGATCGCCACCGGACGTGGTGGCCGAGGTCGTGGCGATGGCGATGTCGAACTTCACGACCCGGTCGCTGGTGGTCGACCTGGGCCAGTCGATCGACGAGGTCGCCCGGCTCAGCGCCGCCGTGATCGTCGGTGTGATCGAGTCGAACCTGCGGGTCTGAGTCGACGCGGTCGTCAACCCCCGAGGGTGTCGGCAGCGATGTCGGGGTACACGGCCTGACAGGCGTGCAGGAGCGGTTCGAGGCCCATCGCCTTCGACTTCGAGCCCGACACCTTGAGCTTGCGGAACAACAGTGCCTTGCCGAGTGGCAGCGTGCCCAACAGCAGCTCGTGCATCGAGTCGGCACTCAGTGTCGCGGTGAGCGTGGCATCGACGCCGTCGATCGGTGCGAACGTGGTCGCCACCGGGCGGGAGCGACCGTCGACCCAGATGTCGGCGTCGGGATCGTTCAACCGGAAGTTGATCACCATCTGCGCATCGACCAGCGCATCCATCGAGTCGTCGTCGGCGACGGCATCGAACATCGTGGTGTAGGTGCTCTCGAGCTGTTCGGCGTCGGTGTAGTGGTGGCCCATGGCCAGCAACCCTAGGGCCGGAGCGACGTCGCGCCAGGAGTGGCGCGGCGCGAACCCGACGAGACGCTTGGCCTTGTCGTTGGCGTAGAACGTCTCGTACTCGCCCAGGTCGCGAGTGGTCGGGACGCCGTCGTAGAACCGGGTCAGGACCTCGGCGCTCGTGATGGCGACCGAGGTGTCGTCGTTGCTCACGTTGAACACCTCGTAGCCGAGGCCATCGGTACGCAGACAGCAGTCGACCATGTGGCCGAGGTCGCGGGCGTCGATGTAGGCGAAGATGTTCCTGCGTCGCAGTGCCGGATCGGCCATGAACGCCGGGAACTTCGTGGCGTACTCGTGCGGCTCGATGACGTTGTTGATCCGCAGCCCGTAGATGTCGATACCCGAGCGGGCCTGGAACGACCGAGCGGTCACCTCGTTGACCACCTTCGACATCGCGTAGCTGTCCTCGGGCACCGTCGGGTGCTCCTCGTCGACCGGCACGTACTGCGGCTTCACCTCGCCGTCGGCGAAACAGACGCCGTACGTGGTCTCCGAGCTCGCGAAGACCACCTTCGGGATCCCCAGCTTCACCGCGGCGTCGAGCACGTTGTACGTGCTGAGCGTGTTGACCCGGTACGTCTCGTTGTCGGGCCGGATCAGGATCGCCGGCATCGCCGCGAAGTGCACGACCGCGTCGTAGCGCGGCACACCGGTGCCGGGTTCGAGTTCACCGTGGCGGGCGTAGGCCGAGAGCGCGTTGAACACCTGGCCGGCGTCGGTGAGGTCGACGCGCAGGTCGGGCACGTGGTCGAGCCGGGCCGGGACGAGGTCGCCGTTGGTCACGTCGTGGCCCCGATCGACGAGGTGCTCGATTGCATGACGCCCGGCCTTGCCGCTGCCACCGGTGAAGAAGATGCGCATGGCGTCGACCGTATCGACCGGATCGAGCGGTTGGCGATGGCGGTGACGATCGGCCCTTGAGGTGGCGCATGCGGTCCCGTACCGTCGATCGAGAAGGCCATGCCGAGGAGATTGCACCGAGGAGGTTGCGATGCAGGACCGGATGTCGAAGGACGAGGTGCTCGAGTCGATCAAGGGAACCCACGACTCGCTGTCGGTGCGACGGTGCTACGGCGACCCGGTCGAACTCGACGGGGTGACGGTGATCCCCGTCGCCCGCGTGTCGGGTGGGGCCGGCGGAGGCGGCGGCGAGGGAACCGACGAGAACGAGGCGGGCGGCGGCGGCTTCGGCACCGGGTTCGGGCTCCGTGTGAACCCGATCGGCGTCTACGAGGTGCGCAACGGTTCGGTCGTTTGGAAGCCGACCGTCGACGTCAATCGGCTGCTCAAGGGCGGCCAGGTGCTCGCCGGCATCATCGCCGTCTGCACCACCCTGGTGCTGCTCGTACGTCGCGACTGAGTGAATTCGCTCAAGTCGTCGGCGGTGCGTGCCGATATCGGCGCATGCCGGCTCGCTCGACGACGTTGTTCGACGACGCGCGGGCCGGCAGGCGCGAAGCGCTGGCCGAGCTGTGGCGGACGCATCACGCTCCGTTGCTTCGCTATCTCCGCGCACGGCGCGTGCCCGCGCCGGAGGACGTCGCCTCGCAGGTCTGGATCGATGTCGCCCGTTCGATCGAGCGGTTCGACGGAGACGCCGACGACTTCCGACGGTGGCTGTTCACCATCGGCCACCGTCGCAGCGTCGACGAGATCCGCCGATCGGTGCGGCGCACCGGCCTTGCCATCCGGGCTGCAGATCATGCGGCGGGCGCCGATGTGGAACACGATCGTGACGCGGCTCTCGCTCGGGCGATCGCCATGGTGGCGACACTGCCCGACAATCTCGCCGAAGCGGTGATGCTGCGTGTGGTGAACGACCTCCCGATCGCCGACGTCGCAGCGATCATGGAAGTCTCGGAGGGCAACGTGCGAGTGCTGGTCCATCGGGGGCTCGCCCGCCTGCGCCGGAAATTTGCTGTAACAGACGAGCCGCACGTAGCGATCAAGAGGGTGTCATGAGCGATTTCGACGAACTCGACGACCTGCTCGGCCCGTTGCGCCAATCGGCGACACCGGCTGAACTCGCCTCGGAGACGGAGGTGGTCGATCTCATGGCGACGACCCATCGCCACGCAAAGGGGACCACCATGTTCAGTTCACGACGCGCCCGCGTTGCCACGCTCATCGCCGCCGGCCTCATCGGATTCGGCGGCGTCGCCGCCGCTGCGACCCCGGATGGGATCGACGAGTACCTCGCGGCGACCGCGGACCAGACCGCCGACGATGAAGCGGGTGGCACCGATGGCACCGATGGCGAGGCACCGATGATGCTGATGGCGCCGATGATGCTGATGGCGCCGATGATGCTGATGGCGCCGATGATGCTGATGGCGCCGATGATGCTGATGGCGCCGATGATGCTGATGGCGCCGATGATGCTGATGGCGCCGATGATGCTGATGGCGCCGATGATGCTGATGGCGCCGATGATGCTGATGCCGCTGATGCCGCTGATGCCGTTGATGCCGCTGATGCCGCCGATGATGCTGATGGCGGAGTCGTTGGCGAGCCAGAAAGAGACGATCCCGTCGAGGAGACAGCCTTCAACGAGGCGTACTGCGTCGACGGGAACCATGGCAAGACCGTGAGCGCGGTCGCCCGAGGCACCCTCGAGCTGCCCGAGGGGGCCCTCTGGGCCACGGTCACCAACGCGGCGCAGTCGAAGTGCGGCAAGTTCGAGGAGCCCGAGTCCGAGGGGATCGAATCCGAGGAGCCCGAGTCCGAGGGGATCGAGTCCGAGGAGCCCGAGTCCGAGGGGATCGAGTCCGAGGATCACGACTCCGAGGGGATCGAGTCCGAGGATCACGACTCCGACGTCGACGACACCGACGAGGAGACGACTCGCAAGACGACCTCGGAAGTCCGTGAGAACAACGGCAACAAGGGAAACCAGGGCAACGGCCACCAGAACAAGGACAACGGCAACCAGGGCAACCAGGGCAACGAGGGCAAGGGCAAGAAGAACGACTGAACCGGGACCTCCGACCCTGGCCGGAGCTGCTCGCAGGCGGCCAGAGTCGGAGGGTGTTCGACGCCGTCCGGCAGTGGGCCTCCCGGGCCGAGGGGGACTGGCGGGCCCACGGGACGGCGTACGAACTCGTTCGGGTGTTGACCGCTCCGGCGCGTCGCGGCCTGGTGCGGTTGCGCGTCGAGGGAGCGCGGCACCTGCCGGCGGACGGCCCCGCGATCCTCGTGGCCAACCACGTGTCGTTCTTCGACTCGATCCTGCTGATGTTCTCGCTGCCGCGCCCGGTGGCGTTCATCGGCAAGGCCGAGTACACCGACAATCCGATCACCAACTGGCTGTTCTGCGGCGCAGGGATGATCCCGGTGCGGCGCGAGAACCCGGGCGATCTGCCGCACGTGTTCGACGAGGTCGCCGAGGTGCTCGCACGCGACGAGGTGATCGGGGTGTTCCCGGAAGGCACACGCTCACGCGACGGCCTCCTCCACCGCGGGCACGTCGGCGCGGCGCACCTCGCCCTCACCACCGGCGCACCGATCGTGCCGGTCGGCATCATCGGCACCGATCGGGTGTTGCCCACGGGCGCCCGGATCGTGCGACCGTTCCAACAGGCGACGATCACGCTCGGCGAACCGATCAGGGTGAGGGAGCTCGGCTACACCAGGAGCACCAATCGGGCGCGGCGGGAGGTCACCGACCGGTTGATGGCCGACATCTCCCGGCTCTGCGACGAGCGCTACGTCGACGACTATGCCCCGATCCCGCACGCCGTTCACTGAACGGCGTGCTGTTCAGCGCTGGCCGACGCCCTGGACGAGCACCGGGCACGTCGCGTGACGGACCACGTGGTCCGAGGTCGAGCCCATCATCGCCCGCCTGAGGCCGCTGCGACCGCTGGTGCCGATCACGATCACGCTGGCGGGGAGCGACGCGGCGAGGTCGCAGATCACCTGCCCGGGCTTGCCCACCAACGCCATCAGCTCGACGTCGTCGAGCCCGAGCGCCTCGACTGTCGTGTCGAGGATGTGTTTCGCTGCGACATCGCCGCTGGTCTCGATCTGGACCGAGAGGTCGTCGTTCGACCGCCCCGAGAAGCCGGTTCCGGTGATCAGATCCGTGTCCGCCGGCAACTCGACGACCACCACGATGGTCCTGTCCGCGGGGGCCAGGACGGGCAATGACGACCGCAGCGCCTCGATCGCCACGTCGGATCCGTCGGTGCACAGCAGAACGATCGATTCCATGGGCTCAGTCTTGCACCGTCCTCCTGCTCGAGCCCTGTGCCCTCCTCCTCCTGCTGTGCGATCAGACCACGGAGTTCGGACTCGTCGAGCCGAACCGGAACTCGGTCAGCTGCCGCCGAAGATCGGGCGGCGCTTCTCGACGAACGCCGCGGCCGCCTCACGGTGGTCGGCTGTCGACATCGTCTCGACCATGTTGGGCGCCTCGGCGTCGAGCGCGGTCGCGAGGTCGGTGACGAGTGCCCGGTTGAGGTTCTGCTTCATGAGGCGCAGCGCGATCGGTGCGCCGCCGGCGAGCGTGCGGCACCAGTCGAGTGCTGCCTCCTCGAACCCGTCGTCGCTCAGGACCTGGTTGACGATGCCGAGGTCGAGCGCATCGCCGGCGGTGAGCCGCGGCGACGTGAAGTAGAGCTCCTTCGCCTTCGCGCTCCCGACGAGTTGGGTGAGGAACCAGGACCCGCCGAAGTCGCCGGACGCGCCGACGTTCGCGAACGCGGTGACCAGCACGGCGCGTTCGGCAGCGATCCGGAGGTCGGCCGCCAGTGCGATCGACAGCCCTGCGCCGGCGGCCGCACCCGGCAGGACCGCAACCACGGGCGCAGGGAACTCGTGGAGCGCGAGCGACACCTGACGTTGGAGCTGCTGCAGCCTGGCGACCTGCTCGTCCCGGCCACCGCCGCGACCGGGGCGTGGCGTCCCGCTCCGGTGCGATTCGTTCATGCCCTTGACGTCGCCGCCGGCGCAGAACGCCCCGCCCGCTCCGGTCACCACGAGCACCCGCACCTCGGGGTCGGCGGCCATGATCGGAAGCACCTGGTCGAAGCCGGCGTACATCGGATCGGAGAGCGCGTTGCGTCGCTCGGGGCGGTTGAACGTGATCACGCCGAGGTGCCCGTCGACGTGGGCGAGCAGGTCGTTCGTGCCGGTGTCGATCGGTCGTGCCATCACGCCAGCATGACACGACGTCCTCTGCGTGCCGCCCCCGGAGACGCCGCGGCGGGTCCGAAGACCCTTCACCGGCGGGGCCCGCGAGCCGTACGTTCGATGCATGGGGCGGCGTCGCAACCTGGCAGCGGTGGTGGCGGCAGGTGCCGCAGTCCTGACGGCCTACGACCTGCGCCAGAAGCGCCACACGATCCTGCGGAACTTCCCGCTGCTCGGCCACGCCCGGTACTTCCTCGAGGAGGTCGGGCCCGAGCTGCGCCAGTACATCGTCACCAGCAACACCGAGGAGCGACCCTTCAACCGGGAGCAGCGCCGGTGGATCTATGCGTCGTCGAAGCAGGAGAACAACTACTTCGCGTTCGGCACCAGCAAGGATCTCGAGACCTCGCCGAACTACTTCATCATCAAGCACTCACCGTTCCCGCTGCGCGCACCCGTGCCCGGCGACGACGACTACGACGACCAGTACCGCATCCCGGTCGCCAAGGTGATGGGCGAGGCGCGAGGCCGGCCGAAGGCATTCCGACCGGCGTCGGTGGTCAACGTGTCGGCGATGAGCTTCGGCGCGCTGTCGTCGAACGCGATCGCCGCGCTCAACCAGGGCGCCAAGATCGCCGGCTGTCTGCACAACACCGGCGAAGGCGGGATCTCCCCGTACCACCAGCACGGCGGCGAGCTGATCTGGCAGCTCGGCAGCGGCTACTTCGGAGCCCGCGACGCCGACGGCCGCTTCGACCTCGGCCGCGTCGTCGAGACCGTCGCCGCCAACCCGGTGCGGGCGATCGAGATCAAGCTCAGCCAGGGCGCCAAGCCGGGACTCGGCGGGGTGCTTCCCGCGTCGAAGATCACCCGGGAGATCAGCGAGATCCGCGGCGTGCCGCAGGGCCGCGACTGCATCAGCCCGGCCGCGCATCCCGAGTTCCACGACGTCGACTCGTTGCTCGACTTCGTCGAACGCATCGCCGAGGCGACCGGATTGCCGGTCGGGATCAAGTCGGCGATCGGGGAGTCGGCGATCTGGTCGGACCTGGCCGAGGCGATGATGTCGGGTGAGCGCGGGGTCGACTTCATCACGATCGACGGCGGCGAGGGCGGCACCGGCGCCGGTCCGCTCGTGTTCACCGATCAGGTCGCCCTGCCGTTCAAGGTCGGCTTCAGCCGTGTCTACCGCGAGTTCGCCAAGCGGGGGATCGCCGATCGGGTCGTGTTCATCGGCTCCGGCAAGCTCGGATTCCCGCACGAGACGACGCTGGCGTTCGGGCTGGGGTGCGACATGGTCAACGTCGCCCGGGAGGCGATGATGGCGATCGGGTGCATCCAGGCCCAGCGGTGCCACACCGGCAAGTGCCCCACCGGTGTCGCCACGCAGAACCCGTGGCTCGTCCACGGCCTCGACCCCGAACTGAAAGCGGCGCGGCTCGCCAACTACATCATCACGTTGCGCAAGGATCTGCTGTCGCTCAGCCGGGCCTGTGGCGTCCACCACCCGGCGCTGATCTCGCTCGACCACGTCGACGTGCTCGACGACCGCTTCGGCGCATCGTCGGCCCGCGCGATCTTCGACTACGAACCCGACTGGGGCGTCCCAACCGTTACAGCGGGGGTCTGACCCCGGGCGTGACAGTCACGCGTAGCGGCGGAGGATGCGGCGGCCGAGCGAGGTCTTGTGCACCTCGTCAGCACCGTCGTAGATGCGGGCGGCGCGCTCGTGGCGGTACCAGTAGGCGAGGATCGTGTCGTCGGTGACGCCGAGCGCTCCGTGCACCTGGATCGCGGTGTCGACCGCCTTGAGCATCGTGTTCGCCACCGAGAACTTGATCGCGGAGATCTCGTCGCGAGCGGCTTTCGGGCCGTGCCGGTCGATCATCCACGCTGCGTGCAGTGTCTGCAGGCGGGCGCCGCGGATCTCGGCGTCGAGTTCGGCCGCCCAGTGCTGGATCACCTGCCGGTCGGCGAGCGTCTCACCGTCGGGCGTGATGACACGAGCGTTGGCGCGCTCGCACATCATGTCGAAGGAACGGCTGGCGATCCCGAGCCATCGCATGCAGTGATGGATGCGGCCCGGTCCGAGCCGTTCCTGGGCGATCACGAACCCCCCGCCCTCCGGACCGAGCAGGTTCGCCTGCGGCACCCGGCACGACTGGTAGATCACCTCGCCGTGGCTCGCGTGCCCCGACCCGGCGTGACCCATCACGCTCACGTTGCGCACCAGGTTGAAGCCGGGCGTGTCCGTCGGGACGATGATCATGCTCGTGCGGGCATAGGGCGGCGCATCGGGATCGGTGACCGCCATCACGATCGCGAACGCCGCACCGTCTGCCGACGACGTGAACCACTTCTGTCCGTTGATGACGTAGTCGTCGCCGTCCTTGACCGCCGTCGTCTCCAGCAGGAGCGGGTTCGATCCGGCGGTCTCCGGCTCGGTCATCGAGAAGCAGCTGCGGATCTTCCCCTCGACCAGCGGACGCAGGAACCGCTCGCGCTGTTCCTCGGTGGCGTGGAGGTGGAGGATCTCGATGTTGCCGGCGTCGGGAGCCTGCGACCCGAACACGGTGTGCCCCAGCGGTGAACGCCCCAGTGCTTCGCTCAGCAGGCCGTGGTCGACCATCGACAACCCGAGCCCGCCGAACTCCTCCGGATGGTTCGGCGCCCACAACCCCATCTGGCGAACCTTCTCCTGGGCCGCGACCACCAGCTCCTGCACCGTCTCGGGCGACCCGTGCAACATCTCGCCCTCGATCGGGATCAGCTCGCGATCGACGAACTCTCGGACCATCGTCAAGATGGTCTCCATCTGCTCCGACACCTCGAAGTCCATGGCAACACCTCCTGCGGCGACCGTACCGATCGTCGCCGCCGAGCGTCAGGGCCGATCGACCCCTGGCAACCCGCTCGGTCCGGCCGGCTCGGGCTCGCCGGCGGCAACGTGATCGAGCGCGAAGTAGCGCTCGACGGCGGGAACCTTGCGCGGGAGCTG
>CAVORH010000013.1:0-9223 GCA_963698565.1 Ilumatobacteraceae bacterium | reverse complement strand
CATCGTGGGCCGACCGGATCTCGTGGCGAGACGTTTCGTGGAGCGGGTGCGGCCGTGGGCCGCACCGGTGCCGGCGGACGGTGCGCCGACGGTCGCGGTGATCGGCGCCGGGCCGGCCGGGCTGGCGACGGCGGCGCTGCTCCGTCGAGACGGCGTCAGGGCGATCGTGCTCGATCGCGACGAGCGCATCGGTTCGTCCTGGGCCGACCGATACGACTCGCTGCGCTTGAACACCGTGCGGTGGATGTCCGACCTGCCTGGTCTTCGGATGGAGCGGTCGCTGGGCCGTTGGGTCCGGCGCGACGACCTCGTCGCCTACTTCGATCGGTACGCCGAACACCACCGACTGGAATGCGACCTCGGTGCGGACGCTGAGGTCTCGACGATCGAGCCCACCGGACGGAGGTGGGAGATCGCCGGCCCGTCGGGAGATCGGCGCTTCGATGCGGTGGTGGTGGCGACCGGGGCCTCCCGTGCGCCGAAGATGCCGTCGTGGCCCGGGGTCGAAGAGTTCGCGGGAAGGTTCCTCCACGCAGCTGACTACCGCAGTCCCGGTGACCACCGGGAAGCCCGGGTGCTCGTGGTCGGGGCCGGTAGCTCCGGTGGCGAGATCTGTGTCGACCTCGCCCGCGCCGGCGTCGACGTCACGTGGGCGGTGCGGAGCGCTCCGCAGGTGCTTCCCCGCGAGGTCGTGGGCGTGCCCTCCACGCCGTTCGCCCCGGCCGGTGAGGTGTTGCCGGACGCGTGGCTGAACCGGATGGTGCCGTGGCTCGAGCGCGGGATCTACGGTCCGCGCGACTATCTCCCGGAGCCGGAACAGCCGATCATGCGGTTGCTCGCAAAGTGCAAGGAGCCGATGACCGCGGACGGCATCGTCGAGTTGATCCGCTCCGGCCGGGTGCGGGTGGTCGATGCCGTCGCCGACCTCGAGACGCACGGGGCGCGACTGGTCGACGGGAGCCAGGTGGTGGCCGACCACGTGATCGCGGCGACCGGCTACCGCACCGCATTGGAGCCGATCGTGGGTCCCCTCGGCGTGCTCGACGACGACGGCCGTCCGACCGGCCTGGTGCCCCGGCCGGGCCTCGGGTTCGTCGGCTTCCGGGTGCCGCTGACCGGAACGCTCTGGGCGATCGACCGCGACGCCCACGTGGTGGCTGAAGCGATCGCACACCACGTCCGGCCGGACCGGGCGCGCGTGGAGTGACATCGCTCCGAGCGGCGTGCGATCTGAAACGGGCGGCGTCTCGTCGCTACCCTCCTGCGATCGCTGTGCAACGGCGTGCGATCTCCAGCCCGACACCCCCCGAGGAACCCGATGACCACCACCTTCGAAGCGGCGACCGCGATCGCTCCGCGCGGCCATGACGCCGCGGGTCGCAACCAGTACGACGTCGATCTCGTGAGCGAGTACGCGATCATGGGCTCGAAGCCCAACGGCGGCTACATGCTCGCCTGTCTCGGTCGTGCCGCGCTCCATGCGGCACAGGAGGCCGGCGCAACGCACGAGCACGTCATCTCGGCGTCGGCGCAGTTCCTGTCGTCGCCCGACCTCGGCCCGGCGCAGATCGTCACCGAGGTCGACCGGGTCGGCAAGACCGCCAGCCAGGTCGGCGCGACGATCGGTGTCGACGGCGTTCTCGGTGTGCGTGCGCAGTTCACGCTCGGAACGCTGCACGAAGGGACCACGCCCTTCTGGGGCGAGATCGCTCCGTGCCCGTTCCCCCCACTCGAGGGCCTCGCGCCGTCGCCGATGGCCGGCGAGCGCGGCAACTCGTTGCAGTTCGATCCCGAGGCGGGTTTCCAGATGACGCCGGACGGGCCGACGGCGGTCGGCGGCGGCGAGTTCCGCGCGTATCTGCGTGACGAGGTCGACGACGTGTTCGACACGGTCGGGCTGCTCTACGCCTCGGACGTGATGCCGCCGGCGACGTTCGGTGTGGTGCAGACCGGGTGGGTGCCGACGCTGGCGATCACGGTCTACAACCGCGCGCTGCCGGCGCCGGGGCCGCTACGGCTGCGGTTCCGTGTGCAGGTGATCCACGACGGCTACGCGGACGAGATCTGCGAAGCGTGGGACAGCGAGGATCGCCTCGTGATGCAGTCGACGCAGATCACCGCGCTCCGCATCCCGGAGGGTGCGACGCTGCTCACCGACCCGCGGTAGGCCGACGATCGGATCGCTTCGAGGAGGCGCCGGCGGTGCGTCGGGCGGGGGGTGGAGCGATCAGGAGGGGTGTTCGAGCACGCAGCGTACGGGACGCGCCAGAGCTGACTCCCTCGACGCGGTGTGCATCGGTGGAGTCAGCTCGTTGATGGTCGACGTCAGGCGCTGCGCCGGCTCAGCCGGTGGAGTCCGGCGCCGGTGAGCAGCGATGCGAGGCCGATCAGGAAGATCGTCCACGTCTGGCTACCCGTGTTGGGCAGCGTCGTCGGGGCCGCCGGGACGGCCGCCGCCTCCGCTGCTCCGCCGCCAGTCGGCATCGAACCGACCGTTGGCTCGGTCTCCGTTCCGACCGTTGGCTCGGTGTCCGTTCCGACCGTTGGCTCGGTGTCCGTTCCGACCGTTGGCTCGGTGTCCGTTCCGACCGTTGGCTCGGTAGCCGTCGGTTCGCCCGGTGGGACCACGGTCGGAGGCAACGACGCCACGCACTCCTCGTGGTCGTCGGGAAGTTGGGCCAGTTGTTCCTGGGTGTAGGTCCAGGTGGTGGTGGCTCCGTCGGTGAGGACGTAGCCCTCGTCGGCGGTTGCGGTGACGGTGATCGAGCCGTCGTCGTTGACCGTCTCGGTGTAGACGACTCCGGTGACCGGGTTGATGGTCACGTCGCCGGGAGCATCACAGGTCGGGTCGACCAGTGTCGGCGCAACGGGGGTCGCTTCGTCGAGGGTGGGCATGACGCACTCCTCGTGGTCGTCGGGAAGTTGGGCCAGTTGTTCCTGGGTGTAGGTCCAGGTGGTGGTGGCTCCGTCGGTGAGGACGTAGCCCTCGTCGGCGGTTGCGGTGACGGTGATCGAGCCGTCGTCGTTGACCGTCTCGGTGTAGACGACTCCGGTGACCGGGTTGATGGTCACGTCGCCGGGAGCATCACAGGTCGGGTCGACCAGTGTTGGTTCCATCGGCGTGACCTGCTCGACGACCGGGGGTGGCACGCAACCGTTGTTCCAGATTGCACGCCCGGCGTCTGTCCAGTTGTATCCGGGGAAGTCCCGGAACGCTGGGATGATGTCGCCCCAGTTCGGCGCCGGGAAGATCGGCCCGAGGTGGTCACCGTGACCGTTCAGGTACTGGTTGTTCTGCTCGTCGATCGACGATTCGTCTACCCGGTTGACGGTGTAGGGGTTGGTGTTGGATGACGTCGCATGGCAGATCGTCACCTTCTCGTTGGGGGTGGCGTCGACTCCACTCGACAAGGTCGATGTAGTTGCAGCGACACCGAGAAGTGCGACTGCCGCGACGACGAATGCTCGAGCCATGATCGGCTCCTTTCGCCAGCAACGTGCTGTGCCCGCACGCTGTTCCCGCCAGCGTTTGGTCGCTCAGGACCGGCAGGAATCGTCGCTCAGCGACCTTCGAGGAACCTTGGGTTCCTCTCGGTTTTCATCGTACGCCTCGGCCGAGGATCCGGATCGGGACGTTGGTCCTCAACCGCGGTGTGACGCACGTCGAGTCGGTCGCCACCCTGTCGACGGCGCGCGGGTCGCGGTGACGCGTTCGATCGTCAGCGTTCGATCGTCAGCGTTCGATCGTCGCCGTCATCGTGGCGCCGCCCCAGCCGTTGATCCGATCGCGTCCCTCGACGGTCACCTCGGTCACGTCGGGCGGGATCACGACGCCGGTGAGCGAACGCGTGAACGGCTGCTCCGCGGCGTGGTCGTGGGTGAGTTCCCGTACGCCGAGCTCGGTGCCGTCCGGGGCGACGATCCGCCACGCGTCGGCGTAGCGCTCGGGCGTGTCGTACGGCGACGAGACGGTGACGTCGAACCGGAACGTGTCGCCCTGGGTGGTGACGACGACGTCGAGGATGTCGGGAAATGGCTGCTCGTCGCCGCTGGGCGCGACGCTCGTCGATGTCGCGGCGGATGCGGATGACGGGGTCGGACCCGACGCACCGTCGTCGTCGCCGCACGCTGCGACGGCCGTCGCCCCGACGAGGGCGAACACGACGGCGAAGCGGGCGAGCACCGAGTCAGTCTCGCCCGTCGCCGCTCGGGTGTCAGGACGCGTCGATCGATCGGAGCACGTCGTCGACGGTGCGCGACGCCGGCGGTTCGCCGGTGCGGGCCATCTCGGCGGCGGCATCCTGCAGTGCGCTGTTGGCCGGTGTCGGAACGCCGTGGAGCCGGCCGAGCAGCACGATCTCGCCGGTGAGGTAGTCGGTTTCGATCGTGCCGGTGCCGCGGCGCAGACTCTGCCACGACGATCCTCCGGCGCGGTGTGGTTCGTCGCCGACGGGCTGGATCTTCAACGCGTCGCCGCGGCGGGCCAGGTCGTCCTCGGCGCTGATCACCGTGATCCCCGCCGCAGCGAGTACCGCCTCGCCTTCGGCCCGCACCATCTCGCCGAGATGTGCGTCCCGGCCGCACACCGCTTCGACGGCGTTGCCGAGGTTCATCAGCAGCTTGCGGTACTTCCAGCTCATGATGTCGTCACGGGGGATCGAGCCGAACGTGGCGGCTTCGAGCGTGACGGCGAGCTGCTCGCTCAGGTCGTCGACGCCGTGGGGGTAGCGGCCGATGTCGAGGAGCCCGGAACTCGGCGCGGTCCAGACGCGCACGACGCCGGGGGCGAGGTGGTCGGCGGGGAGCATGACGCAGATGCCGTAGACGTTGGGGAACAGGCGCAGGGTCTGGCGTTCGTTGTCGACGCCGTTCTGCATGCACACGATCGGCTGATCGGTGACGCCGGCGGCGCGGAGGTCGTTCAGCACGCCGACGGTGTCCTGGCTCTTGACGCCGAGCACGAACACGTCGTCGTCGGTGATGTCGATCTCGCCGACCGACGTGGCGACGGGCAGTTCGACGGTCCGTACGCCGGTGGGCGACTCGTAGCGGAGCCCCGACTCGCGCATCACCTGCGCGTGCTCGCCGCGGGCGACGGCGACGACCGACGTACCCGCCATCGCGAGGTTGGCGGCGACGACCCCGCCGACTGCTCCGGCACCGACGATGACGATCCGCATGGGGCGAGGCTATGTCCCCTGGTCGATCGGCCGTTGACCCTGCATGGCGTGTTCGGTACGGTCGCAGGCGGGGCACGTTCCGACGAGGGGGAGAGGAGGCGCCGATGCAACGCACTCGCGCAGGCATGTGGGCGGTACTCGTCATCGTGGGTTCGGCCGCGCTGCAGGCCGGATGTGGCGGCGGCGGACTCGACGTCGGTGACGGTTCGCCATTCGACCAGGCCGCCAACCCGGACGACGTCACAGCTGGTGATGTGATGAACGGTGACGACGACCTGGGTTACGTGGACGTCGGTCCCGGAGCGCTCGCCGCAGGACCGGTCACCGTGTCGGCCGGGCCGGGCCACGCCGTGGTGCACGGGCCGTCGACGCGGCGCACGATCGATCACACCCGTGCGATGCCAACGACGCACCGCCCGCCGAGCCTCCCGGCTCGGTGCGTGACGTCGGGGACGACCGGCACGCCGAAGGGCGCGGCGTGGGACGGCCGCTGGCTGTCGTCGGCGCTCGGGGTCCTGGAACGGATGCCGTATCGGGGCGGCGACGTCGCCGTGATCCCCACGCCGCTGTTCCATGCGTGGTGGCTCGTTCAACTGCATCGTCAGCGACCGCGTCGACTGCGTGCTGGTCGCCGGTTCACCGGGCGACGCTCGACGCGATGGCACTCCGACGAGCGGAGGTGCTCGCGACGGCCGGTGATGCTCCAGCGGATCCTCGCCGCCGACGCGACGGTCGCGACGCCGACGCTGGATCCAGTACAGCGGCCCAGCCGTTGCCGACTGGTGAATCGGCATCGACAACGTGCGAACACGCTCAGCTACGTGGGCCAGCCGTGCGCCAGGACCGGATCGCGATGTCGGAAGGCGAGATGGACACCCCGACGGTGGCAGGTCAACGTCGGGGTCAACTGCGGCATCGAACCGGCCAGATTCGAGGTCGGGAGCGAGGCCTTCTCGTTCCCGTTGTTGGCCGGGACGGACCGCGGCGACGTCGTCAGGTGGCCGCCCCCGACTCGATCGACATCCCGATCAACTACCTCGCCACGGAGAATCGTCCCGCTCAGCTGCAGTAGTCCGACGTGCGCCCCGACGGCGACGGTGTCATCGGCGGCGTGCGTGACGACGGTGCGGCCGACGGCTGCGATGTTCGTGATCTCGACCGCCAGTGGCAACGCCGACGGGCTCTCGTTCGACGGGTCCACGGTGATGTACACGGGGACCTTCGAGCACATCGTCGACGAGCTCCCGCAACCCCGACCGGCAGCTGAGCGAACGCCGAGTCGGAACCGCCGTCGTCGCCTGCCTGCGTTCGCGGCCGCGGTGATGCGGGGTGCGACGTGGTCGGCCACGCCTCCTCGCCGGATCCGGCCGCTCGCCCCGACTTCCTCGCACCGATCTCGCGACCACCCGGCTCGACGTGACCCCGACGGCCGCAGCGGCTCGGTGGTCGGCGTGGGACCGACAGTCGGTCGGCCACCTCGAGTCGACGAGCTACCGCGGAGGCGAGCGTCGCTGGCCGGCCGAGGCGTTCGACGAGCAGGCCGACCGGGACCGACTCGACCGAGTCGAGGTGGACGGCGGTTCGTCGGGGCACCGGGTCGTCGTCGGGTTCGGGCTACGACCTCGCTCGAACGTGGGCGTGTGTCAGGGTTCGCGGGCCGGCGGGGTCCCGGGCGCAGCCACCGTCCCGATGTCTTGTGATCCGATCCCGACCGGTGCGAAGGTGTCGGCGATGCCACGACTCCGGCGGCGGGATGCGATCGGGTTCCGACGACACCAACGGCGCCGCGCCGCCCTGGTCGGGCTGATCGCAGCGGCACTGCTGGCCGGTTGCAGCTCGGCGAGCTCGGACGGTGCCACCGACACCGGACGATCCTCGGTCGAGACCCGCACCTCCGACCCGCCACCCACGAGTGCAACCGAGGAGACGGACAGCTGGCGCAGCACCGAGATCGTCGACGGCGACACGCTGTACGTCTCGGGTCCACTCGGGGAGCTGGAGGTGCGGATCATCGGCATCAACACCCCCGAGTCGGGCGAGTGCTTCTCCGAGGAGGCGACCGATGCCCTCGCCGAGCTGGTGGACGGGAACGATCTGGTGCTCGTCGCCGATCGGTCCGACGTCGACCAGTACGGGCGTGCGCTGCGTTACGTCGAGACGATCGACGGTGTCGACGTCGGCGCCGAACTCGTCGCCAACGGCTTCGCCATCGCCCGTCGGTATCCGCCCGACGACGCGCGCGCCGATCGCTACGCCGAGCTGCAGCGGGACGCGCAACGCGAGGGCCGTGGCCTCTGGGCGCCGGATGCGTGCGGCTCGAGCGACCTCGACGGCGTGGACATCGTCATCGACGTCAACGCCGACGCGCCCGGCGACGACGGGGTGAACCTCAACGGCGAGTGGGTCCGGTTCACGAACGCCGGAGCAGAGGCGATCGATCTCGACGGCTGGGAGGTCGCCGACGAATCGGCGTCGCACCGCTACACGTTCGGCGACCTGCGCCTGGAGCCCGGTGCGGAGGTGACCCTGTTCAGCGGCTGCGGCCCCGACGACGCGACCGCCCGCTACTGGTGTGTCTCCGGGAGTGCGGTGTGGAACAACAGCGGCGACACCGTGTTCCTCCGCGATGGGAATGGCAACATCGTCGCCACGCTGTCGTACGGCGACTCCGGCTGAGGCCGGGTGAGGGTTCAGGCGTCGACCCACGGGCCTCGCGAGTTGCGGTGTGCACCTGGGCACCGCGTGGGCGAGCATCATCTGCTCGTGCATGCAGGACATCCGGCGGCCGGGATCGTCATCGAGATCTGAGGAGATGTCATGAAGGTGCTGCTGGTCTGGCTGCAGACGGTGGGCTGGCAGACCGGGTTCAACGCAGTCGTCGCGGGCGAAGCGTTCGCCTGAGGGTCTGTCCCGTGCTCGACGAGGCGAGGGCTTAGCTTTGGACCATGGCCGCGAACCGGACTCGCCGGAAGCGAGCAGCGACGAGGCGTCAACGGCGCATGAAGCGCGCCGAGAACGATCTCTCCGACGATCAGTGGGCAGCCCTGAAGGCGGCGTGGGGTGGCTGCGCCTACTGCGGCGAGTCGATGTCGCCGATGCAACGCGACTGTGTGCTGGCGCTTTCGCGTGGCGGTCGGTACACGCTCGAGAACGTCGTGCCTGCGTGTGGCTCGTGCAATGCGAGCAAGTGCAACGACGAAGTCACCGGCTGGCTCCGCCGGAAGCGGCTCGACGAGCGCGCCTTCCTACTGCGACACATCGAGATCAGCCGTGAGCTCGTCCAGCGGTTCGGCACCGGACCTGCCGACGAGATCACGCCCGAGCCGGGCGCAACGGACGAACCGGGCCCCTGACCCGAGCGGTTGGGGACGTTTCGCAGTTCGGCGAGATGGCCCGCCGGATCCGGCGGCGTCGTTCGCCGGGCCGGCCTGCCCTGCCGACCGACGTACCGCAAACCTGCTTGCCCTGTCGATCGGTCGCTGCACGAGGCTGCGGTGATGCCGGAGAACCGCTTCGTCGGTGACGTCGCCCGCACCTACGACCGCACGGTCGCGGGCATGTTCGCGCCCGAGGTCCTGGAGCCGACGGTCGACTGCCTGGCGTCGTTGGCCGGGGTGGTCGCGGTGCTGGAGTTCGCGGTCGGACACCGGTCGGGTGGCGCTGCCGTTGGCCGCCCGCGGGATCGACGTGTCGGGCATCGAGCTGTCGGCCGACATGCTCGCCGAGCTGCATCGGGCGCCGGGTGGCACGGCGATCCGCGCGGTCGAGGGCGACATGGCGACGACACGGGTCGACGGTGAGTTCTCGCTCGTGTACCTCGTGTTCAACACGATCACGAACCTGACGACCCAGGACGAGCAGGTCGCCTGCTTCGAGAACGCGGCCCGCCACCTGCGCACCCGGCGGGCGGTTCGTGATCGAGAACGGGGTGCCCGCTCTGCGTCGTCTGCCGCCGGGCGCGGTCGGCGTGCCGTTCGCGGTCGACGACGACTACGTCGGCCTGGACGACTTCACCGATCGCACGCATCTGCAGATCTCGCGGT
>CAVORH010000012.1:0-37406 GCA_963698565.1 Ilumatobacteraceae bacterium | reverse complement strand
GCGGGGCGTACGGGTACACACGGCGTGACTGCTCGAGGATCGTCACGCCCGGGAGGTCCTCGATGCGCTCCTCCAGCGCGATGGCGGTGCGTTCGTCGATGTCCTCGGCGACGGGCATCGGCAGGAACGGGCTGTAGACCCCGCTGTCGTAGCGGGCTTCCATCTCCTCGATCGGGACGTTGACCCACCCCGACAGACGCCGGAAGATCTCGGCGCGGTCGTCCGATCGTCGGATCAGCTCCCAGTCGACCCCGACGGTGAGCACACGATCGTTGTCGGCCAGGATTCGGCCGTCGGCGTCGAAGATGCGTCCGCGCTCGGGCAGCAGCGGCACGGTACGCAGTTTGGTCGTGTCGACCTTGGCCTGGAGTGCCTCCTGTTCGACGGTCTGCAGGAACCACAGGCGGGCGCCGACGAGCCCGAAGAGCAGGAGCCCGACGAGCGCGAGGACGCCGAGGCGTGCCGCGCGTTTGTCAGCAGCCATGACGCACCATCGGGGCGTGGCGGGATACTCGTCGTCGGGTCACCATGCAGATACCAGTCTGCATGTTACAAACGCGTTGCAGGGAGCGGGTGGCGATGGCCGCGGTCACGGCGAACTCTTACGTGGGCTCACGACCGACGAGCGCTGGCTTGCGCCGCACCGGCCGATCAGACGGTCGGTTCCTTGACCGGTTGGGTCCACTCCGGCCGACGCAGCCGCAGGCTCCAGCGCGCCAAGGGCACGAGCAACGGGCTCATGATCGCCGCCGACGCCGCCACGATCGGCACCACGACGTACAGCTCCTCCTGGAACGGTTCGGGTTCACCGATGAACACGCGCACCACCGGGATCATCAGTGCGCCGGCAGCCGCCCCCAGCCCGGTGAAGATCGCGGCAAGCCACCAGTGCGGGTCGGCGGCGATCAGGGCGAGCAGCCCGCCGACGACACCGGCGATCGTCATCGCGGCCGCCGTCGAGCCGAGCGGAGTGCCCTCGGCCAGGTCGAACATCACCCCGAACACGAACCCGACGAGCGCGCCGCGTTCGCTCCCACCGGCCACGCCGGCGGCCGCAGCCGTGGCGATCATGATCTGGATGATCACGCCGGCCACCTGGACCTCGACGAAGATCGTTCGCTGGAGCGCCAGCAGGATCAGCCCGAGCGGGATCACCCGCACGAGCGGACCCTGGACGAACGCCGCGAGCATCAGCGGGTCGGACCGTGTTGCTTCACTGCTCGACTTCGGACAGCGGCCGGTAGAGCACCACGCGCACGAAGTTGAGTCGGGCGAGGTCAGCGTTCAGTTCGACGTCGAGCAGCGGGCCACCCGATCCCGGACGATCGGCACGGTTGAGCACGCGGCCGACCGGGATGCCGGTCGGAGCGAGGCTCTCGGATCCACCTGCGGTCTCCACGAGATCGCCCGCCTGCAGTTCGGCCAGCGAGGGGGAGTCTTGGAGGAACTTGATCTGCGGCAGGCGCAGGCGGCCGCGACCCTCGAGCGCTCCGTACTCCTTCTCGATCACCGGCGGGACGGTGGTGGTCGTCGTCGACGTACTCGCGGTGCTGCCGTCTGTCGCCTGCGGGAGCGTCGTCGAGGTCGCTGCCGCTTCGGTGGCAGCGGCGAGGTCCCGAATCTCGGCCTCGGTCAGCCGACGGCCGTTCTCGTCCACGAGTTGCGACAGGTCGAAGTCGGTACCGGAGCCGCTCGGGAGCGTCGTGGCGGGGACCGGCGCGCCACCCGGCAGCGTCGCCCCCGGCACGAGTGCCACCGGCACCGTGGTGCTCGGAGTGGTCGTGCCGGCGGCCACGACCTCGTCGGGGTCGAGACCGGAGGGCGTGGTGTTGGTCGGCGCCAGGTCGTCCACCTGATCGGAGGAGGTGACCTTGACGGCAACCGCGTAGCGGGCGTCGGTGACCAGCATCACGCGAGCAGAGTTGGCGGTCACCTGCGTCACCTTGCCGACGAGACCGGCCTGGTTGACCACCGGCATCCCGACGGCGATGCCGCTCCGACTCCCCTTGTTGATCTCGATGACCTGGTCGAGGTTGTTCGCGGCATAGCCCACCACGCGGGCGACCTCGGTGTCGATTCCCGACAGCGACGGGAGGCTGTAGAGCGCTTGCAGTTCCTTGCCCTCGATCACGGCGGCCTCGGCCGCGGCCTGCGTGCCGATCAGGCGGTCGACCTGCTCCTGGAGCGCCAGGTTCTCCTGCTCGAGATCGTCGTAGTTCGTGATGCCGTGCCACGCCCGCTCGACCGGGTTGGTGACGACGCCGGTGGCCGACTCGACCGGCTCGAGCACGACACCGAAGCCGTCGCGCACGGCGTCGATCACCGGATTGCCACGCAGATCGAGTGTGAGCAGGAGGACGGAGGTCAGCAGCAGCGCGAGGATGATGCGCTTGCGCCCGACGGAGTAGATGGCCATGGCGGTGTCCGATGCCGGGTGCGGCGGTCAGTCCTCGCCGCCGAGGGACATCAACCCGCGCATGGCGTCGATGTTCTCCAACGCACGGCCGGAACCGATGACGACGCTGTAGAGCGGCTCGTCGGCGATGCGGATCGGCATGCCGGTCTCGTGCATCAGTCGCTGATCGAGCCCGCCGAGCAACGCTCCACCGCCGGTGATGGTGATGCCGTCCTCCATGATGTCGGCCGCGAGTTCGGGCGGCGTCTTGTCGAGGGTGGTCTTCACGGCGTCCACGATGGCAGAGATCGGTTCGGCGAGGGCTTCACGCACCTGTTCGGTCGTGACCTGGATCGTGCGGGGCAGACCGGAGATCAGATCGCGACCGCGGATATCGGCGGTGAGTTCGAGTTCGAGTGGCCACGCCGAACCCATCTGGATCTTGATCTCCTCGGCGGTGCGGTCACCGATCGCCAGCGAGAACTCCTTCTTGACGTACTGGAGGACCGCGTCGTCGAGTTCGTCGCCCGCGACTCGGATCGACTGGGCGGTCACGATGCCGCCGAGCGAGATCACCGCGACCTCGGTGGTGCCGCCGCCGATGTCGACGATCATGTTGCCCGACGGCTCGTGCACGGGCATGTCGGCGCCGATCGCCGCCGCCATCGGCTCTTCGATGATGTGCACCGGCTTGCGGGCACCCGCGTACTCGGCAGCATCCTGCACAGCACGCTGCTCGACGCCGGTGATGCCCGACGGAACGCAGATCACCATCCGCGGCTTGCTCCACTTCGACCCGTGCACCTTCTGGATGAAGTAGCGCAGCATCTTCTCGCACACCTCGAAGTCGGCGATGACGCCATCCTTCAGTGGCCGGATCGCCTTGATGTGGTTCGGCGTGCGTCCCATCATCCGCTTGGCTTCCATGCCGACCGCGACGGGGCGGCCGTCGTTCGCGTTGATGGCCACCACCGATGGCTCGTCGAGGACCACCCCATGACCGCGGACGTAGATCAGGGTGTTGGCCGTGCCCAGGTCGATGGCCAGGTCACGCCCGAGACTGAGCGGATTGTTGCGGGCCATGGACTGGCCACCTTTCGCGAGCTGTCGAGAGAACGGTCCGGCACTCCAACCGTGCCATCAACCGGAATCTCCCAATGTTACAGATTGGGGAAGAAAATCCCGATCTCGCGCTCAGCGGACGCCAGCGAATCGCTGCCGTGCACCAGGTTCTCGGTGAACAGGATGCCGAGGTCGCCACGAATGGTTCCCGGAGCTGCCGTGCGCGGATTGGTTGCGCCCATCATCGCACGAACCACCTCCCAGGTGTCCTCGGGGCCCTCGATCACCATGGCGACCACCGGACCGCGGCTCATGAACTCGACGAGCTCGCCGTAGAAGCCCTTCCCCACATGCTCTTCGTAGTGTCGCGCCAGCGTGTCGGTGTCGAGCTGGCGGAGCTCCATGGCGACGATGTCGAGGTTCTTCGCCTCGAACCGTGACACGATCTCACCGACGAGCTTGCGCTCGACGGCATCGGGCTTCAACAGGACCAGCGTGCGATCAGACATGCCGGCGAACCTACCGATCCCAACCCGAAAAATGCCGAGATCTGCGCGCTGGCCGCGACAATCGAGGCACTTTTCCGGGGTTTCGGGGGCGGGCGGGTCAGTTGGCGGAGCGTTGGAGGACCGAGCGGGCGGCACCGGCGGTGTAGAGGCTGCCGGTGACGAGCAGCGCGTCGTCGCCGTCCGCGTATTCCATCGCCCGCTGGCAGGCGGCCTCCACCGTCTCGAAGACGTAGACGTCGTCGCAGCCGAGGCGACGAGCGGCATCGGCCACGTCGACGCCGGGCACGCCACGCGGGGACGGGGCCGTACAGGCGAACACGACGTCGAACTCGTCGGCGCGCAAGGCCGCAAGCATCTCCTCGGGGTCGCGCAGCGTGCCGACGACGAGCAACCGACGTCCGTCGGGGTTGAAGTCCTCGAAGAACACCCCGGCGCAGGTGTCCGCACCCGGAGGGTTGTGGGCGCCGTCGACGATCACGAGCGGCTGGCGTCCGAGCACCTCGAACCGACCGGGCATCGAGACCTCCCCGAAGCCCTCCATGACCACCTCCTCGGCCAGCGGCGCCGCGAAGAACGTCTCGACGGCCACGAGCGCCACTGCAGCGTTGCTGCCCTGGTGAGCGCCGTTGAGCGGCAGGTAGACGTCGGTGTAGATCGTGGTGGGCGTGCGGATGTCGAGCAGTCGTCCACCGATTGCGAGCCGGTTGCCCACGAGTTCGAAGTCGTCGTCGACGACGAGGGTGGCCGCGCCGCCCGCCTTGGCGAAGATGTCGACGAGTTGCGGACGGGTCTCACCAACGACGGTCGCCGAGCGGGGCTTGATGATGCCGGCCTTCTCGGTGGCGATGTGTTCGAGCGTCGGCCCGGCGAACTCGGTGTGGTCCATCCCGATGTTGGTGATCACCGCCACGGTCGCATCGGCGACGTTGGTGGCGTCCCACCGACCGAGCAGACCGACCTCGACCACCATCACGTCGACGGCGACGTCGGCGAACCACCGGAACGCAGCCGCGGTCATGATCTCGAAGTAGCCGGGACGCACCCCGACGATCGATTCGAGTTCCGCGATCGCCGCCACCTGCTCGGCGAACTCCTCGTCGGCGATCGGTTCGAGGTTGCGGCTGATGCGCTCGTTCACACGCTCGAGGTGCGGGCTCGTGTAGGTGCCGACGGTCAGACCGCTCGCGACCAGCAGCCGCGAGATCATCTGGGCGGTCGACCCCTTGCCGTTGGTGCCGGTGATGTGGATGACCGGCGCCGCGTGCTGCGGATCGCCCATCGCCGAGCACAGCGCCGTGATGTTGTCGAGTGACGGCGACTCGATCCGACCGGTCTTCTCGTAGGTGGCGTGCTCGTCGAGATAGCGCAGCGCGTCGGCGTAGTTCATGGAGCGCTCAGGCTAGGGACGAAATGAGACGCGGGGTCTGACCCCTCGTCTCATTTCAGGAGGCGGCTTTGCGCTGACGACCCGTGGAGCGCGGAATCAGCGTGGGGTTGACCTTCTCGGTCACGGTGGTCTCGTCGATCACGACCTTGCCGATGTCGGTTCGACCGGGCAGGTCGTACATCGTGTTGAGCAGCACCTCTTCGAGGATCGCCCGCAGGCCACGAGCGCCCGTACCGCGCAGGATCGCCTGATCGGCGATCGCCTGCAGACCGTCCGGGGTGAACTCCAGTTCGACGTCTTCGAAGCTGAACACCTTCTCGTACTGCTTGACGAGGCTGTTCTTGGGCTCGATCAGGATCTTGACCAACGCATCGCGGTCGAGGCTGCCGACGGCACCGATCATCGGGAGACGACCGATGAACTCGGGGATCATGCCGAACTTCACGAGGTCCTCCGGCAGGACCCGCGCGAACAGCTCCCCCGGGTCGCGATCGGTCTGCGATCGGACGGTGCCGTGGAAGCCGACGCCCTTGTGGCCGATCCGTGACTCGATGATCTGCTCCAGTCCCGCGAACGCGCCGCCGAGGATGAACAACACGTTGGTCGTGTCGATCTGGATGAACTCCTGGTGCGGGTGCTTGCGGCCGCCCTGTGGCGGTACCGACGCCTGCGTCCCCTCGAGGATCTTGAGCAGGGCCTGCTGGACACCCTCGCCGGACACGTCGCGCGTGATCGAGGGGTTCTCGCTCTTGCGCGCCACCTTGTCGATCTCGTCGATGTAGACGATGCCGGTCTCGGCTCGCTTGACATCGAAGTCGGCCGCCTGGATCAACTTCAACAGGATGTTCTCGACGTCCTCGCCGACGTACCCCGCCTCGGTCAGCGCGGTCGCGTCGGCTACAGCGAACGGCACGTTGAGCTGGCGGGCGAGGGTCTGCGCGAGGTGGGTCTTGCCGCAGCCGGTCGGGCCGAGCAGCAGGATGTTCGATTTGGCGAGTTCGACCTCGTCGCGACGGCCGACGGTGGTGGCCTGGTTCTGGTGCTGGATGCGGCGGTAGTGGTTGTACACCGCGACCGAGAGGATCTTCTTGGCCGAGTCCTGCCCGACGACGTAGTCGTCGAGGAAGGCGCGCACCTCACGAGGGTTGGGAAGGTTGTCGAAGCTCAGCTCGGCGGTCTCGGTGAGCTCCTCCTCGATGATCTCGTTGCAGAGGTCGATGCACTCGTCGCAGATGTACACGCCCGGACCGGCGATCAGCTTCTTGACCTGCTTCTGCGACTTGCCGCAGAACGAGCACTTCAGCAGTTCGCCGGTGTCCCCGAATTTCGCCACTGTCGGTACCCCTTCGTGTCGTTCCTGCGCTGCGTCGTGCCGGTTGGAGCCCGTCAGTTTGGCGCATCCACCGCGTCGAGGCGTGGACCCGCCCGACGGATCGGGCCGCTCACGCCCCGATCAGCGGATGGGACCGGTGCGGTCCACCGCCTCACGAGACGAGATCACTCTGTCGATGATGCCATATTCCATCGCCTCGTCCGCTTCCATGACGAAGTCACGGTCGGTGTCGGCGTGGATCCGCTCGATCGGCTGGCCGGTGTGCTCGGCCAGGATCTGGTCGATCAGCTCACGCATCCGCATGATCTCGGCGGCGGCGAGCTCGAGGTCGGTGACCTGGCCGTAGCCGACCTGGCCGCTCGGCTGGTGCAGCAGGATCCGGCTGTGCGGGAGGGCGAGACGCTTGCCCTTGGTGCCCGCAGCGAGCAGCACGGCGGCAGCAGAGGCCGCCTGGCCGAGGCAGATCGTGGCGATGTCGTTCTTGATGAACTGCATCGTGTCGTAGATGGCGAACAGCGCCGTGATGTCGCCGCCCGGGCTGTTGATGTAGATGTTGATGTCCTTGTCGGGGTTCTCCGACTCGAGGTGGATCAACTGCGCGCACAGCAGGCTGGCGATCTGGTCGTCGACCGGCGTCTGCAGGAAGATGATGTTGTCCTTGAGGAGGCGGCTGTACAGGTCGTACGCACGCTCGCCCCGGCTCGTCTGTTCGACGACATTCGGAACGAGATAGTTCACGGCATCGAGATTCATCAGGTGGTCTCCTCGTCGTCGGTGTCTTCTGGCTGATCGGTGTCTTCTGGCTGATCGGTGGATTCGGCGGCTGCCGCCTCGGCGGTGGCGACCGCATCGGTGGCGGCGATGACCGCCGAGGCCGCGGCGTCGATGTCGACGTCGGGTTCGCCATGGCCGCCGTCGTCGTCATGCGTGTGGCCGAGCAGCGTGTCGCGGTCGATCGGGTCGCCGTTCGGGTCGACGAACTCGACGTTGTGCAGCAGCCAGTCGAACGCCTTCGACTTGCGGATCTGCGCCCGGAGTTCAGGGACGGCGTCGTTCTGCTCGTACGCCTTGCGGATGTCCTTGGCCTTCTGGCCGTACTGCATCGCCATCCGCGCGTACTCGGCGTCGAAGTCGTACGGCTCGACCTCGATCGACTCGGCGTCGGCGACGGCGCGCAGGGCGAGGTCGACCTTGACGGCCTCGACCGAGGCGCCCCGCATCGACTCGATGAACTGTTCCGGCTCCTGGCCGGTGGCGGCGAGCCACTGGCCGAGGTCGACGCCCTGGGACTGGAACTGCTGCACGGTGGCCTGGACGCGCTGGTTGAGATCGGCATCGACCATCGCCTCGGGCACGTCGGCCTCGACGAGTTCGGCGAGAGCGGCGTTCAGCGAGGCGACGAGGCCCTGACGGGACTGGTTCAGCTTCACGTCGACCAGCGACGTCCGCAGGCTCTCGTTCCACTCCTCGACCGTGTCGAACTCGCCGAGGTTGTCGGACACCCACTCGTCGGTGAGCTCGGGCTCGGTCATCTCCTGCACGGCCACGACCGTGACGACGAAGTCGGCAGGCTCGTCGAGACCCTTCGGCGTCGAGACGAACTCGAGGACGTCACCGGTCGATGCGCCGACGAGGTGCTCGTCGAAGTCCTCGGTCACCCAGCCCTGACCGACCTCGTACGACCAGCCCTCGGTGTTGAGCCCGGTCAGTTCCTCGCCGTCGCGGGTGACGGCGAGGTCGAGCGTGAGGAAGTCGCCGTTCTGCACGGGGCGGTCGGCATCGACGAGCGAACCGCCGCGCTTCAACTCGGCCTGGCGGGCTTCGGCGAGGTCGTCCTCGGTGACGGAGAGGCCGGGCAGCTCGACGCGCAGTGCGTCGTAACCGGGCAGCGTGATGGTCGGTCGCACCTCGCACGTTGCGTCGAACTCGACCGGCCCGGACTCGGCGCCATCGGTGATCTCCACTTCGGGCGTGGCGATCAGGTCGATCTCGTGCTCGCGCACCGCTTTGGCCAGGTACTGCGGAACCGCATCGCGCAGCGCCTGCTCGCGAGCGGGGCCGATGCCGACACGGGCCTCGAGGACCTTCCGTGGCGCCTTGCCGGCTCGGAAACCGGGAAGGTTGACCTCCTTCGCGATGAGCTTGAACGCCCGATCGATGTCGTGTTCGAACTCCGTTTCGTCGACTTCGACGTACAGCTTGACTTTGTTGCCCTCGAGGGTCTCCACCGAACTCTTCACAGGCGAGCGAGTGTACCGGCGACGCTCCCTCAGCGGTCCGGCCACTCGGGGCGACGACCTCCCGCTCCGAGACCGGAACAACGGGCTGTGCGAGCGGACTCGCGCGTTCGGACGTCGAACGGGCAGAATGGAGTCGATGGAGTACTGGAAGCCGCACGCCCTCGCCACGCCGCACCCCGACCAGCTCGACCTGCGGATGAACGACAAGGTTCGCACGATCGTCGACATGCACGGCGTACCGGCGGGCACCGAGGGCAAGGTGATCCTCGCCAACGGCTTCAACTGGCAGCGCTACCGGGTGCTGTTCGAGAACGGTGCGGAGGTCGGCGACCTCGACAGGCGCCAGATCGAGCCGATCGGCAAAGCTGCGAAGCGTCTTGCCAAGGCTGCCGCCAAGAAGCAGTAGCGGACGCAGTCAGGCCGAGAGGGGCTCGGCCGAGGTGTGATCGGCGCTGTCACCGTTCGTCGGCGGATAGACGAGGAAGTGCATGCTCACGATCACCACCCAGATCGGGAACAGGAGTGTGAACCACAGCGTGAAGCCCAGGGAGAAGAGCTGGACGATCGCCACGGTGTAGGTGGTCGCCACCATCCAGCGAGGCATCGTGCCCGAACGAAGCCAGATCGTGCCGGCCGAGAACATGAACACGCCCGCCATGCGTACCCCGAACACGTTGGTGATCCTGAAGATCGCCTCGCGCTCCAGGGTGTAGATGCCGTTCTCGATCGTGGCCTCGGGGTCGAGCTGATAGGACGCGATGAGGGCCCCCGCGAGCGCGGTCGCGACGAACGTCATCGCGATGAACAGCAGACCGCTGCCGAAGAGAACGCTGGAGAAGAACTGGTCCTCGTGCTCGCCGAGCCGGTCGCGGATCACCCCGATGAACCAGAGGAAGGCGATGCCGGCGAACGGCACGAGCCAGAGCGCGAAGTCGACTCGTCCGCTGCCGGTCGAGAGCCAGCTCCCCGCGTCGGTGGGATCCTCGGGGACCGTCGACCGCAGCAGCACGTAGGTGACCGTCAACAGCACCGAGAACAGGATTCCTGCGAACGCGGCTGCCCTCGGGGTCGTGAGGCGCCGACCGACTCGTTGACGTCGATCTTCCCCGCCGACATCCACCGCATCGTCCACTACGTCCGACGCTAGCCCTGCGCCGGTCACCTGATGAAGCTCATCGCGCGGTCCGAGGCGACTGCGCGCGTGAGTCGAAGATCATCGCCTGAAGGGTCGTCGGTCCGACCACGCCGTCGACGTCGAATCCGGCGGAGGCCTGGAGGGCCGGTGGGATCGCATCGGTGGCCGCGCCGAACGTGTTGCGCTCGTCGTCCCACTCGATCGTGCCAGCGGTCAGGACGAGGAGGATCCCGTCACGGAACTCCGGCGCCCGGGGCCAGCCAGTGTTCGACCTCTTGGTCGACCCAGTTGGACTGCGCCGCCTCGGGCGACGCGAGCGGCACGAACCAGAACGAACCTTCGAGCGCCCCGGCGATCGATCCCCACAGGTCAGGGCTGACGGTGAGACCGGTCTCGAACTCAGGGCGACAGCTGGGTCGGCCACTCACCGGAGGCGGACCATTGCTGGCCTGCCGCCTGCTGACGGCTCTGGAAGTCCGCGAGGCACTGGCCCGACAGGAAGGCATCGATCGAACAGTTCTCGCCGGCCGGGGCGGTGAGCCCCATGCCGTTGTCCTGGGTGACCTGGGCGTCGGGCGGATCCTGCGGCAACGGCAACGACGGGTCCGTCGACTGCGGGCACGGTGCACCCTGGGTCACGTCGTTGGCGCTGAGCGCGTTCTCCCAGTTCTGGTTCTGACCCTTCTCGCGGATGACGAGCAGGTTGGGCGCAAAATCGGTCTGCCTGCCGCTCTTGAGCAGGTTCCAGCCATTGGCCTCCACGACCGCCGCGATCTGGTCGATCTGGTCCTGCGTTGCCGTGTCCGGGTAGAGCACCACGGTGGCGCTGCCGTCGGGGTTCTGGGCGATCTGGGTGTTGCCGAGCTGCGAGTTCTGCAGCGTCCCGAATGCATCGAGCTGCTTCTCCGCGCCGTAGATCACGATGCTGTAGAAGCTGACGTCGTAGTCGTCGCCGGTGTTCAGCGTCGACTCGGTCGCACCCGTGTAGTCGGGGAAGCTCGGTACCTGTGGGATGTGGACCAGCGACACCACGTCGTTCGGGAGGTTCGCCATGACGTACCCACCGCAAGCGTCGGGCGGACTGCCCTTCGGCGGGGCGGAACTCACGTCGGCATAGGGCGCGTTGGTCGCCACGTTGCGGTAGAACTGCACCTCGTTCGGCACCGGCGACGGCGGGAACTCCTCCCCCATCGCCCCCGAGAACGACCCGGTCTGGACGAGGAACTTCGGCAGGTCGTCGAGGTCCTCCCGCGACGGCGGGCTCGCATCCTCGAAGGTCACCACCGGGCTGTTGGTCACGGCGTTGAACCAGAGCTCCTCGGGGCAGCTGGCTCTGGGAGCCGCAGTCGTCGACCGGCGTGGAGGTGAGTTCACCGGTGGACGAGTCCGTCAGGAACGCCGTCATCGTCGGATACGGCGTGTCCGTCGGGCCGCCGAACCCGAAGCGGTCGTAGTCGCCGATGCCGTCGTTTCCGAACGACCAGTAGCTGCGGGACACGAACGACACGCCGGGCGTGTCGCCCTGCGCCGGGAGCAGTGCGACGTTCTTTCCGTCCGCCTGCATGTCCGACACCACGCTGGAAGGTGTCGTGCTCGGCATGAAGTAGAGCGTGAAGGAGCGCTCCGGAGCGAGAATCGGATTGCCGTCGACGAACGGGTTCGTCGAACCCTCGTCGGGGATGATGTCCTGGTCGGACACCTTGTAGATCGGGACGCCGTTGGTGTCGTACAGGTACCAAGCCATCCAGTTGGAGTACGGGAAGTCGCTCTCGACGACGTAGGCCCAGTCGGCGGTGTCGCTGTTGAACTTCTGTCCCGCCGCCGTGTAGCCGGCCGAGAAGCTCGGCTGAATCGGGTAGAAGTCGGCGGATGACGCGTCGACGACCATCGGACACTCGTTGCCGGTCACGGCGGGGTTGGCGTCGCGCGGCGTCGATGATGCCACGGAAGGGTCCGTCGACGCAGGCTCTGACGTTGCCGACGTCGCGGCCGGGGACGTGGCGGGCTGCGAATCGGGGCTCGCCGAATCGCCGTCGGACGAACAGGCGGAGACGAACAGTGCGCCGGCGGCAAGGCCGATCGCCATGGTTCGCATCCGCGTGGTTCCGGTTTGCTGGTGCTTCATCGCCGTAACTTCCTGTCTGTTGACGGGCTCATGTCCGAGCCCGAATGTTCACGGGGGGATTCGTTCTTCGCCTGGCGGCTCGATCCACGTGTTCGGCGATCAACGCCGACACTGCCGGAGCCTGGTCCTCCTGGAGGAAGTGGCGTGCCGGCACGATCGACATCGACGGCAGGCCGCTGGCCTCCAGTGCGCGCCAGCCGAAACGCTTCATCGTCAGGATCGGGTCCTTGGCTCCCCAGACGATCTGCACCGGGTACGGGGCGGAGTCGACGTGCAGCAGCGGCCGGTAGTCCTTCTTCTCGCCGCGGGCCGCGCGCAGGCCACGCATGATCTGCAGGTAGGCGGCACCGTCGTCGGAGCCGAGCGCCAGGTCGCGGTACGCGTCGACCTCGGCCTCGGGAACGGCCGACCGATCGAGGATGCCGACCCGGTACATCATCGTGCGCCAGAGGGCCACCGAACTCATCGGGCCGCCGACCTTGCGGGTGAACCGGGCGAGGAACTCGCCGGGGAACGGCGTGGAGTCGAGCTCGGGGATCGTGTTCAGCACCGTCAACGACTGCACCCGGTCGACCAGTCGGGAGGCAGCTTCGAATCCGATCGGCCCGCCGGCGTCGTGGACGACCAGGTGGAACCGGTCGATGTCGAGTGCATCGATCGCTGCAGCGACGAACAAGCCGAGTCCGGACAGCGAGTAGTCGAAGTCCGTCGGGCGATCGGTGAGGCCCAGCCCCGGTAGATCGACTGCGACCGGGCGGAGGCCTCGACCGGCAAGTTCTCCGATGACCTTGCGGTACAGGAACGACGATGCCGGCAGTCCATGGACCAGGACGACCGTCTCCCCCTCGCCAGCGGTGCGCACGAACGAACGGATGCCGGCGACATCGAAGAAGGCCCCCGCCGAACGGTGGCTGTCGATCACGGAGGCGACGTCTGCGGTCACGTCGCGAGGGTACGAATCGAACTTCTCGACCTCACCACCTCATCGGGGTGAAACGGATGATGCCCGGCACGGGCCTCAGTCGGAGGTGGTGTCGCGCCAGTTCGTCGGCGCTCCGGGTCCGAGAAGGCCGAGTTGCTCCGCTGCGCGTATCGCTTCGCTTCGTGACGAGACACCGAGCTTCCGGAAGATCGACGACATCTGCGACTTGATCGTGTTTCGTGACACGTAGAGGCGCTCACCGATCTCCCGGTAGGTGAGATGTGTGGACAGGAGCGGCACGAGTCGAAGCTCGGCTGCCGTCAACGAGGATGCGCCCACGAGGGCGGGGCTGGCCCCGTCGAGCTTGCCGCGCAGCACGTCGCATCGATCGACGATCACCCCGAGGCCGGGTCGCCCGGCGACGATGTCGTGGATCTGGCGGAGGACGGCCCTGGCACCAGCGGGGTCGGCGAGTGCGACGTATGCCTCGGCGAGCTCGATGAGAAAGACGACGCTGAAGGGCACCGCAGGGAGGCACAACGGTCGGTTGCGCACGGCCAGCGCCACGTGAGCGTGGGCTTGTTCGCGGTCCCCGCGCCGAAGGGCGACTCGTGCGGCGACGGCGTGGACGGCGGTCAACTGTGCGTGCAGGTCGAGGTGGGCTTCGGCGGTGGTCGAGACGGCCTGATCGGAGAGCTCGTACGCTGCGGCGGTGTCGCCGCGACCGAGCGCGATCGATGCACGCAGCGCCAGCGCGGAGAGCCCGGTCGGTGTGCCGCCGTACCGGAAGCATGTCGCGGCGGCGGCGGTGAACAGACGATCGGCCGCAGACGTCTCGTCCTGGAGCAGAGCTGCGACGCCTTCCAGGAAGATCGCTGGTCCTCGGAACGGACTGTCGTGCCTGAGCAGGCGGGTGGCCGTCGCCGCGCTCGACTCCATTCCGAGTGCGCCGTTGCGGCACCGACAAGCATCCACCAGTGCGAGCAGACCGGCGACCGAGCTCCCGTCCGGCGCGAGAGCGTCGGGATCACTGGCCGCGGCCGTCGCCGCGAGGAGGTCGGCGTTCGACCCGTGCCCGGTGAGGGCCTCCCCCAGGGCCCCGATCGCGGCGACGTGCGGGTACTGATCGAGCAGGCCGCGTTCTTCGAACCATGAGATCCAGCGGTTCAGTGTCTCGATTCGACCTGCGGCGTAGACCGATTGACAGATCCGCCCGTAGACGCGCGCTGCTCGGTCGGGATCGTTCGACGCGAGAGCATGATCGATTGCACTCTCCGGCTGGTCAGCGGCCTCGAACCACACGGCGGCGCGGTGATGGAGCTCCGCGATCAGGTCGGGTTGGTACCGCTCGAGGTCGGCGCGAAGCAACTCGAGAAGCAGGTGGTGGCAGCGGTACCGGCGGCGCTGCCGATCGAGCGGGATCAGCAGCAGATTCGATCGCTCGAGCGACTCGAGCATCCGCTGAGAGCCGGGGTTGCCGGTGACGGCGTCGCACAGCGGGCCACTGAGCTCCGAGAGGATCGATGTGCGGGTGAGAAAGCTGACCTCAGCCGGGGACAGGCTTGCCAGGACCTCGCTGCGGAGATAGTCCGCCACCATCCGGTCGTCTCCCCGCACCGCGGCGCGATGGGTGTTGGCCGGCCGGCCGGAACGGCTGGTCAGGGCGCCGAGGTACAGACCGACGGGCCACCCCTCCGTGCGTCGCACGAGCTCGTGAATCTCCGTCGTGCCCATTCCGGCATGCACTTCTCCGACCAGCGCAGCCGCCTCGGAGTCGTCCATCGCCAACTGCTCGACGCCGATCTCCTCCAGGGCGCCCTGGGCCCTGAGCCTGGCCATCGGAAGTGGCAGCTCGACACGCGACGCGAAGGCGATTCGACACCCGGCGGGCAGGTTGAGTGCGACCGTGGTGAGCAAGTCGCCTGAGCGTGCGTCGGTCACCGATTCGGCGTGGTCGACGGCGAGGCCGAATCGGCGTCGCCGCGACGACACGAGCATCGCCAAACGACGCAGGGACCAGTTCGTGTCGACGGCGGCCTCCGCCAACAGCGACCGGCACAGCTGCGGGTCGACCGGCCCGATCCGGTTCATGACCTCGACGAGGTACGACAACAGGATCGTCGGATCGTTGTCGTGACGGTCGAGAGCGAGCCAGAAGACCGGGAACTCGCTGGTGGCCGCCCACTGGCCGAGCAGGGTGGTCTTGCCGTAGCCGGCGGGTCCGACGACCGCAACGACCGGGGCATCCGTCGCCGTCAACCGATCCACGAGCGCAGGGCGACCGATGATCCCGGGTCGGGACCACGGCGCCTGGAACTTCGAATCGACGAGCCCGAAGGCCTCGACCTGAACTGCGTCTTCGCTGACAGCAGTTCGGGTCGCCAGGAGGGCATCGCTCGCCATGGCGCAGCAGTGTACGAACGCCCCGACGCGGATGACCAGCGGCCCGAGCGACTCCTGTCACCTGACGACCTCGCGTCGTCGACTCCCTGCTTGGCGTCGCCTCCGGCGCCTCTGCCGACGCGAACGAGAGGTGGAGCGCCGACTTGGCCTCGAGGGTGGTGGCCAAGTCGGCCGCCATGAGCACCGTCCCACATCCGCTGCGAACTTCGACACCCCGACGGGGTGAGAGCGGGGCGCTCGACATTCGGCTGCAGCCACCCGCCGTTCGAGTTCCCAGCCGAACGTGTCAGCTCGGGCGATCGACGAAACCGGCGGCCCATTCCTCGAGGAAGCCCACCAGTTCCTGGCGGCTCGCGCTGCGGGCGTTGCGGACGAAGAACCCGGAAGCGGCACAGCCGAGCACCAGCGACTCGCTGTCGTCGAGGCCCAACGCGAGCCCGAGACAGAAGCCCGCGTTGAAACGGTCGCCAGCACCCGTGCTCTTCGTCGTGCCCGCGCTGTACGGACCCGGTTGCATCGATCCGCACTCAGCGGCCGCGCAAACGGCGAACCGCACCCGATGAATCACCACGCGGGTGACGCCGAACAGATCACGAAGGGCGAACGCCTGCTGCAAGGTCTGTTCCGGCGTCGCGTCGCCCGGAGCGGACGACACATCGTGCGCCCGGCAGAGCACGTTCGCCTCGTTGCCGTTCAAGCCGAGCGTCACCGGCCCCACCGGCTCGAACTCATGGAGAACGTCCACCATGTCGCGAATGTCCGCCGCCGAGCGGGTGGACGGGTCGACGAGATCGATGAAGAACGCAGGGCGGTGAGTGAGGACGGAGAACACCTCGCTCTCGAGCAGGCGCCACACCTGCGTCATGTACGGATAGAGGCTCCAATCGGTCAGCGCGATGACCTGCGCAACCTCACACGCGGCGGCGTACGCCCCGTCTGCCAGGAGTTCCCGAACCGAGCGCGGCGTGAATGCTGCGAGCTGTTCGACGGCGCTGAACATCAGCTTGCCGTCGCTGAACTCGAACGCCAGCGTCCGCCCCGGCTCGGGACCCCAGGAAGAAAAGCCGTGACACTTCCCGGCGATGTCGCTGAATGCCGGATGTGGCGGTTCGCCGATCGTGGCGAAACAGTCCACGGTCACACCGAGACTCGCCAAGCCGTCTGCCAGGTTGACGGCGCAGCCGCCGGCCTCGACGGTCGTGACGACGACTTCGCGCAGGCTGCTCTGCCCGGCGGCGGCAGCGATCAACGCTGCGAAGGTGCCGATGTCCGGAACCGGCGTGAAGTCATCCGGTGTCCTACGCTCGTCCACCACAGAGATCATCTCGTCCACGAAACCGTCGAAACCCGTCACGACGCGGCACCTCCGGGGGTCAGCGGCCGCAACGAGGCGAGCAGTTTCCAGGAGGCCCATCTTCAAGAGGTCGAGCCGTCGAGGGCGTTGGTGAACCCCCACCAGTTTCCAATCGGTGGCTCCGCCCTGTGGATGATCCCGCACTGCGAGGGGTCGGCCAATTGACGGAGTCGCTCGTCCGGATCGACGATGTGAACGGTGCCGTCTGCCTCGATGATCGGCTCGGCGAACTGCAGAATCGAGGCGAAGCCGACCACATCGAGCGCCGTGACTCGTCGAACGTCCACGACCGCCACGGCGAAATCGAGGGCGCTGAGCTGTTCAAGCCGAGCCGCCACGACGTCGCATCCTCCGTCGATGAGCGCGCCCGTCAACTCGATCCAGATGCCTCGGCCCTCGATCGTCACGATGCTGAGGATCGAGCGCTCCTGGTGGGTCCCGGCGGTGCCGGTGACCGTGGGAACCGCGTTCGACTCGCGGACCTCCGGAACTCGTCGCGGACGAGGTGCTGTCTGGCGGAGTCCAACGAGCAGTTCGATCGCCTCGTCGATCATCGGCCCGGGCCGGGTGAAGGTGGTGACCAGTGCAATCGCCGCGTCGATGGCGTCGTTGTCGAATTCGTGCGGCTGCCGTCGAGACAGCTCGATCATCTCCGAGGCGGCTCCCGACCAGGAGGGCGACGATCTCACCGCGAGGCTGAGAGCCCGACGTGCGAGCGCTCGGGGTTCGTCCTCCGTCGCCGACCCGGACGAAGCGTGGAATCTCCCGGTAGCTGGACTCATCAGCGCTGTGCCCCTCGTCTGTCGGTTCTCTCGCCGACGGTACCGGCGCCCACTCGCCGGATCAAGGACGAGGTCGCGACCCCTCGCCCGATCTCAGCGACCTGCATCCCTGAACCAACCACCAGGATCGGCTGGATCGGCTCGGTGGCCCGGGCGTGGACGGGTTCGTGTGCTCGTAGCGGATTGGTCTCGTAGCCGCGCTCGCCGAGCAGCTGCCAGGCCCAGAAGTCGGTGAGGGTCTCGATGTGCGACGGCCAGTCCACGCCGCCGCACGGGCGAAGATCGGGCCGAGCAAGTCGTCCAACGCGGCGTACCGGTAGAACGAACGGACCAGCAGGTCGATCTCGGCGCGGTCGACGAGGTCGTGACGTTGGGCCAGCTCGTCATCGGTGAGTGGATGAACGATCATGACCTGAGACGTCGCTCGACCTGGACGACGGCGGGGATCAGCAGGTCCCGAGGATCCGCATCATTCCAGCTAGATGGTGGTGGGGCGGGTGGGGCTCGAACCCACGACCCACGGATTATGAGTCCGCTGCTCTAACCGACTGAGCTACCGCCCCGAACACGGGTGACGGCCCAAGCTACCGAGCGGCCCCACGACGGGGACGCAACACACCCCTGACGCAGAACCGCTCAGGCTTCCAGCGCCGCCTTGAGGCGTCCCAATGTGGCATCCATCCCCTTGACCATGTTCTTGGATCGGCGCATCACTGTCTCGTACAGGAACTTCTGCACACCTTCGGGCGGCGGGAACGAGAACGACTCGGTCACCACGGTCGAACCGCCACGCTCCTCGAACTCGTAGCGCCACGTGGAGTAGCCCTCGGCAACGAACTCGAACACCGCGTCGGGCTCGTAGCCGGTGATCTCCGAGGTCGTCGTCCACTTCTTGAGCGTGACCGGTCCGACCTTCGCAACGTTGTCGCCGCTGAATTCCGAGCCGAGGGCAGGACCAACCACGCCGTCGGCCCATCGACACGCCACGCACTCTGGGCTCCACTCCCCCATTCGCGTGATGTCGGAGACCGCTGCGAACACCTCGGCCACGGGTCGATCGATCGTGATCGATGCCGAACCGGTGAGCGGCTGGGTGGTTGTGGCCATGTCGCAGTGTGGCACACGGCCCCACGCAGTCCGATGGTGACGGGCTAGCCCTCGGGCGTCTGGACGACCTGGCCGACGACCGTACCGCCGTCGATCACGAACTCATGGCCGGTGGAGTAGGTGGCCTCCTGCAGGATGAACAACAGCATCGCGGTGACCTCCTCGGGCTCACCGATCCGCGCGATCGGCTGGCTCGCAACCATCTCGAGATCGAGACCGTCGGTCATCGGTGTGCGAATCGGTCCGGGATGGATCGAATTCACACGGATGCCGAACGGTCCCAACTCGATCGCTGCGGTCTTCGTGAGGCCGCGCACTCCCCACTTGCTGGCGACGTACGCGCCGAGGTTCGCATAGCCCTGCAGGCCGGCCGTCGAGGAGATGTTGACGATCGCTCCCCCGTTCGCCTGCTTCATCGACGGCACCACGGCATGCATGCCGAGGAACACGCCGGTGAGGTTGATGTCGATGGTGCGCTGCCAATCGCTCGGCGACAGGACATCGATCGCTCCGAACGCCACGATGCCGGCATTGTTGACCAGCACCTTCACCGGACCCCACGCCTCTTCTGCCTGCGCAACGATCGTCTCCCAACCGTCGGCGTCGGTGACGTCGAGGTGGCGGTACATCACCGACTCCCCGAGTTCGTCGGCGAGCGCCCGCCCTTCCTCGTCGAGGATGTCGGTGGCCACGACCTTTGCACCAGCACGGACAAGCCCTCTGACGTGCTCGGCCCCCATCCCCCGGGCCGCTCCGGTGACAATCGCGACTGCCCCGTCCAGTGACATTGACATGGTCTGGTCCTCCTCTTCGGTCGGTTTCGTACCAACACGATCCCCCATGTGGGTGCAGAAAGCCACCGTCGAACGTCACCTGTGCCGAAAACGAGAAACGGACCCCCGAATCGATCGAGGGTCCGTCTCACTTGCTCCGGGAGCAGGGCTCGAACCTGCGACCCATTGATTAACAGTCAATTGCTCTGCCAGCTGAGCTATCCCGGAAGGTCGAACCAGGAGGCTATCGCCGCAACCCGATCCATCACACGTCGGTGCCCCGTCACGCCGACGCGAGAATCGGAAGGGTCGGCGAGTCGCTACCGCCTGCGGGCTCCTCGGTCACGCCGAGCACGAACCCGGTCGGGTCGGCATCGGCGAATCGTTCGGACACGTTGCCGTCGGCGTCGGGGCGGAAGGTTCCCACGGACGTCGCGCCGTCGTCGTCGACCAGCCACAGTTGGTACGTGGCGGCTTCGTCCAGCAGCGGGATGCCGACCCCTTCGACGACGAGCGCTCGTTCGCTCGCCGAGTAGACCACCGTCAAGGTGTCGATCTCGCCGGCGAGGTCGCGGATCGTCGCATCCGGCGCATCGATGACTGCAGCGATCGGATCAGACGCGTCGTCGTTCGTCGCGACGAAGGCGACGCCGCCGACCACGAACAATGCAACAGCAGCAGCCGCAGCAAGGATGGCCGGGCGGAATCGTCGACGCTCGCGCTTCGCCGCGAGCGACACCACAGGCGATGGAACGACCGTCTCCTGCGGGGTCGATGCGATGGCCGCCATCACCGAGTGACGGAGCGCAGACGGTGGCTGTTCGGCACGAGAACGTTGGAGAGCGGCGGCTGCGGCGAGCGCCTCGTCGAGATCAGCGGCGACGATCGGGTCACTCGCCACCGCCGCGTCGAGTTCGCGCCGTTCGGTTTCGGAGAGCTCGCCGAGGGCGGCCAACGCGATCAAGTCGTCGATGCGGTCGGAGGTCATGTCGCTGCTCCCAGTCTGCCACCGAGCTTCTTGAGTCCGAGACGGACCCGGCCCTTCACCGTCCCGAGCGGTAGGTCGAGACGCTCGGCGATCTCTCCGTGGCTGTCACCATCGAGGAACGCCATCTGGATCACGACGCGCTGCTCCTCGGGCAGTTCTGCCAGCGCACGTCCGATGCGTTCGGCTTCGAGCGAGGCGACCACCGAATCGTCCGTCGCCGTGGCCTCGGGGTCCCGTTGCGCTGCTGAACGCTCGATGCGATCGCGTTGCGACTGCTCGCGCCGCACCCGGTCGACAGCGCGTCGGCGGGCCATCGTGATCGCCCAGGTCGACACGCTCGCTCGCTGCGGGTCGAAGCGGGCGGCGGTGCGCCACAACTCCACGAACACCTCCTGGGTGACCTCCTCGGACATCGCGGGGTCTCGCAACACCCGCTTCACCGTGCCGAACACCGCGCCGGCGAGTTCGTCGTAGAGCACGGCGAACGCTGCGTCGTCGCCGTCCTGAACGCGTTGCATCAACGACACGAGGTCAGGCCCGGGGGAAGCGATCGGATCATGATGCCAGGGATGTGCCCGGTCGAGCGGCATCCACACCGAGAACGGCGCGCTCACTCCAACCCCACGAACGCGGCGAAGGAGGTGGCACAGATCGACGTCATCGCCGGCGAAGGCCCCGCCTGCTCCCACCAGAGTCGAACGATCCAGGCGCCGTCGACCGACCCACCGCGATGCTCGAGACGCAGCTGCAGGAAGACGGCGTCGCGGTCGAGGATCTCCGGCACCCGGAGTGCACAGCTCGACCCGTCGGTGAACTCGACGAGCAGCAGTTCGGCATCCGACCGGAGGCGGACGAGCGCCAACGCATCGATCATGGAGACGAGCAGGCGCCCACCGGCATCGACGACGGCCTGATCGAGAAGCTGTTCGACGGCGAGTTCGCAGTGGCCGGAGATCATGCCGCCGACGGTGAGGAGCGGTGAGGACATGATCGTGGTTCGCATCGCGACGGTGCTTGGATCACCGCAGTATCGGCGAACGCGAGCGTGGCGAGGGGCCGAAGCCTCCTCGCCACGCATGATCGGTCAGTGCTCGGTGCGATGCACCGCCGGGGTCACGGCATCAGCACGGCGTCGATGACGTGGACCGTCGCGTTCGCCGTCTGGATGTCTGCGCATCCGACCGACGCCTGCCCGTTGACCATCAGCGTGCCGTCGTCCGCGACCTCGAGGGTGATGTCTTCGCCATTGACGGTGGTCACCGAGTCGAGGTCGGCGAGATCGGCGCTCGACAGCTGCTCGCCGGCCACCACGTGCAGGGTCAGGATCGACGTCAGCAGGTCGGTGTCGGCCAGCACGGCGTCGAGCGTGCCCTCGGGGAGTGCGTCGAAGGCAGGGTTGGCCGGGGCGAAGATCGTGAACGGGCCGTCGCTGTTCAACGTGTCGACGAGCCCGGCAGCCTGGACGGCGCTCACCAATGTCGACAGCACGGGGTTGTTCGACGCCGCCGTCGCTGCGGTGTCGTCGGTCATCCCGGCGAACGAACCCTCACCGTCGGTGGGGACCGCCGAACACAGCGGCCCGGTCGGCAGCATCGCGCCTTCCTCCATGTCGGCTTCGTCCATCTCGCCGTCATCCATGTCAGCCATCTCGTCGGCGGGCGGCATCAGCACCTCGCCGATGATGTGCACCGTGGCATTGGCGGTCATCACGTTCGAGCACACCACGGCAACTCCGTTCACCGTGGTGCCGTCGGAGCCGAACTCGAGTTCGGCGCCGTTCACGGTCTCCACGGTTCCAGCGGATCCCAGTGCCGCCGCGTCGAGGCGTTCGCCGGCGACGACGTGGTAGGTCAGGATCGATGTCAGCAGCTCCTGGTCGGCGAGTACCGCATCCAGGTCGTCGGCCGGAATGGCCGCGAAGGCGTCGTTGGTCGGCGCGAAGATCGTGAAGGGTCCGTCGCTGTTCAGCGTGTCGACGAGACCCGCCTCGCCCACGGCGCTGACGAGCGTCGACAGCAGCGGATTGTTCGATGCTGCAGTGGCGGCGGTGTCGTCGGCCATCCCGGCGAACGAACCATCGCCGTCGGTCGGCACGGCGTCGCATGCCGAACCGAACGGCCCATCGGCCATCTCGGCCATCTGGGCATCGGTGGACGCAGTGGTTGCGGCGGGGGCCTCGGTCGACACGGCGCCGTCGTCGTTGGCGTCGCTGCCACAGGCGGCGGCAACCAACGAGAACGATGCGGCCGCCAGGAGCATCTTGGCGGTTCGGCTTCGGGTGATCATGATGGTTCTCCTTGTGGGTTTCTTGGGGGGTTGGTGTTCACGCTGCGTTGCAGCGCTGGGTGACCGTCGTCGTGTGAGCCGGGGGGCGGGTCACTCGACGAAGATCACGATCTGGTGGTGCCCGGAGGCACCGTTCGGCAGGGGTTCGGATCGTTCGGCGGTTTGGATCACTCCGTCTCCGTCGATCGCCCGACAGCGGATCGACGTGCGCCCGGTCGCCTGCGGCGCCCACCGGAACGCCCACTGGCGCCAGGTGTCGTCGTTGAGCGCCTCACCGAGCTCGCAGGGCTGCCACGGCCCCTCATCGAGCTGGACCTCGACGCCGCTGATCCCGCGGGTCTGCGCCCAGGCCACGCCACCGATCGCGGCGGTGCCGTCGGCGTTGCGGGTGAGCGTCCCCAGCCCGTCGATCGAATCGATGCGGCTCATCAGCTTGATCGGGGCCCGGTCGGCGTAGCCGCGCGGAACCCAGTACTGCTCGAAGTCCTCGAACGTGGTGAGCTCGATCTCGGTGAGCCACTTGGTCGCCGAGATGTAGCCGTACAGGCCGGGCACGATCAGGCGGACGGGGAAACCGTGCTCGAGGGGCAGCGGTTCGCCGTTCATCCCGAACGCCACGAGGGCATTGCGGCCGTCGATGGCCGCTTCGACCGGGAAGCCGCACGTGTACCCGTCGACCGATCGTCCGACGACCTGCGTCGCGGCGGGGTCCACCTCGGCCTCCGCCAGGAGCTCGTCCAGGCGGACGCCGGTCCAGCGGGCGTTGCCGATCAGCTCGCCGCCGATCGTGTTCGAGACGCAGGTCAGGGTGATGTCGTGCTCGACGACGTTGCGAGCGAGCAGGTCCTCGAAGCTGAAGCTGAGTTCGCGATCGACCATGCCGGTCACACGCAGCTGGTAGCCCTCGGTCGACACCTGCGGAACGGTCAGCGCAGTGTCGATCCGGTAGAAGTCTGCGTTCGGCGTGAAGAACGGGGCGACGCCGTCGACGCCGACGGACAGCCCATCGAGTACGGGAGCAGCGTTCGTTCCCGCCGGCAGCATGACGTTCGCCCGCGATTCGGTAGCGCTGAACCGGCTGCGGATCGTTCGTCCGATCGAGCCGGCTCCCGCACCGACGAACGCCAGCGCAGCCAGTACCCCACCGGTGCGGACCAGGAGCTCACGACGTGTGGCCCGTGACGCATCGCCCGGCGAGGGCTCACCGACGTCGGTCGGGTCGCCCGGCAACGCTGCATCGGCGGACGGTGTGCCGACGATCAAGAGTTGGGAGACGCGATGGGCGAACCACAGCGTGGCTGCGCCGACCGCCGCGCCGGCGAGCGTCGGGACGGCGTCGTCGATCGAGCCGCCCGAGCGGCTGGAGACGGCTGCGAGCGCCCCGATCGATCCGAACACGCCGATGCCGATCAGCCCGATCTCGATCCGCCGCCGGAACGCCAGGGCGCCGATGACGGCGGCGTAGATCGCGAGGGTGACGCCGATGCCGATCAGCAACGCCGGCTTGTCGTTGGTCCCGAACGTCTCGATCGCGAAGTTCTTCACGAACGTCGGCACCCTGTCGATCACCCGGTCGCCGACGTCGACCACCGGTGATCGCCACTGCCGGCGGACGCCGGCGATCAGCTCGGCGACGCCGAGGGCGACGATGGCGGCGACGACGCCCGAGAGTGCGCCGAGTGCCGAGATCCAGCGCTTCGACAGAATCGGTGCGTCCATGCCCGAGGTTCGGGCGCCGAACGCGTTCGGATCACTCGGCGGGCACGTGCGACGACACGGGTCCGACCCGTGCGGTCTCGTTCACTCGACTTCGAGGAACTCGCGGAGGCGTTCGGAGCGCTGCGGGTGGCGCAGCTTGGCGAGCGTCTTGGCCTCGATCTGACGAATGCGTTCGCGGGTCACCCCGAACTCCTGGCCGACCTCTTCGAGGGTGCGGGCTCGCCCGCCGTCCAGGCCGAAGCGCAGCCGCACGATCTCCTGCTCCCGGTCGGACAGCTCGCCGAGCACCTCCGTCACGGCGTCGTGCAACATCATCCTCGTGGCAGCGTCAGCCGGGCTGTCGACCGAGCTGTCCTCGATGAAGTCGCCGAGGTTCGACTCGTCCTCCTCACCGACAGGCGAGTCGAGCGACAGCGGATCGAGCGAGTACCGCAACAGCTCGCGAACCCGATCCGGATCGAGCTGCACGCGCACGGCGAGCTCCTCGACCGTGGGTTCGCGTTCCAGCTCCTGGTGCATCTGCCGCTTCGCACGGGTGACACGATTCATGTGCTCGACCATGTGGACCGGGATCCGGATCGTGCGAGCCTGGTCCGCGATCGAACGGGTGATGGCCTGGCGGATCCACCACGTGGCGTAGGTGGAGAACTTGAAGCCCTTCGTGTAGTCGAACTTGTCGACTGCACGCATCAGCCCGAGGTTGCCCTCCTGGATCAGATCCAGCAGCTGCATGCCCCTGCCCGAGTAGCGCTTGGCGATGCTCACCACCAGACGCAGGTTCGCCTGCGTCAACTCGCTCTTGGCGCGCTCGCCCCGGCTCACGGCGCGCATCAACAGACGTTCCTCGCCGGTGTCGAGGGTGGCATGGTCCTCGTCGATGCGCTGCGCTGCGATCTTGCCCTCTTCGATCAGCTGCGCGAGGCGCCGTTCGTCCTCCGTCGTCAGCAGGTCGACCTGGCCGATCTCGCGCAGGTACATCCTCACGGCGTCGGCCGTGCCGCCCTCGCCCTTCGGTGTCGACCTGCGGGTTCGACGGCTCCGCCCCCGTTCGAGCAGCCGTTCGACGGCTTCGCTGTCACGGTTGCTCTCGGTCGTGTCGTCGGTCTCCCGGAGCACCGCGGGGCGGCGGATCGACGACGGCGTCTCGTCGACGTGCTCGACCGCGTCGTCGATCGAGATCCCGTACCCGGACATCGCCGACTGGACCTCGACGAGCACGTCGCCGGTCAACTCGACGTGGCGGAGTACGTGGGTGAGGTCTTCGGCATGCACCGAGCCCCGTTCACGACCGATCAGGACCAGATCGTCCCACTCGGCCCGGTCGACGCCGGCGAACGGAACGCCGGACGCGCCGCTGTCGGGGGCACTGCCGGGGTCCTGTCGCGACGTGTGCTCGTCGTCGGACGATTCAGCCCCCATGGTTGCGTTCTGCTGTTCGTCGATCCAGCCAACCTAGCAACGACTCGGCGGCGGCGAGAGCCCGTTCCTTGTCGGTGTCGTTGAGCGCCTCCGCGTCGAGCCGTGCGGTGCGGTCCTCGTCGATCGCCGTCGGGTCGGTCAACCGCGACCGGTGCCGCAGCTCTCGCCGAGTGGCCGCTCCGATCAGCGTCCGCGCCTCGACGTCGGGCACCAGGTTGAGGTCGGCGACCGCGGCCCGCTCGAGCACCTCGCGCGCGTCGGGCGATGCGACCTCGAGGGCGGCTTGCAGGTCGCCGTTGGTGGTGGCGAGCGCCACGAACGCCATCCGGTTCGCATCGTCGTCGAACAGCGCTTCGATCAGCCAGGGAGCGATCTCGTCCCAGTCCTGGACCAGCAGCACGAGTGCAGCGAACTCGGCGTTCTCCATCGGCCCCGTCGATCGCTTCGGCGCCACCTGGATTGCGGGGCGACGCGACCCCCGCTCGGCGATCTGGACCAGGTCGCCGATCGGGATGCCGACCGAGGCGGCGACCTCACCGGCGTACAGCTTGCGCAGTTCCACGTTGGGATGTTCGTTGACGACTGCCATCGCGGCCTCGGCGAGTCGCACGCGCTGCTCGGGCGACTGCTTGGGCTGACCGACCAGGGTGCGGTCGACGCGGAACTTGAGGAACGGCACCGGATCGGCCACCGAGTGCACCAGCGCCTCCGGGTCGGACTGGGCGAGGTCGCCGGGGTCGCGCCCCTGCGGGAGCCGCGCCACCTGGACCTCCACCTTGTGCGCCTCCTCCCACTCGTAGAAGCGAGCGGCTGCGCCCTGGCCGGCAGCGTCGGCGTCGAAGGCCAGTACCACCTTGCTCGCATAGCGCTTGAGCAGCCGTACGTGTTCCTCGGTCAGCGCCGTCCCGCACGTGGCGACTGCGCGAGCGACGCCCGCACGATGGAAACCGATCACGTCGGTGTATCCCTCGCACACGATCACCTGGTCGTGCTTGGCGATGTCGGCCTTGGCCCAGTTCAGGCCATAGAGCACCTTCGACTTGGTGTAGATCGGCGTCTCGGACGAGTTCTTGTACTTCGCCGGATCGTCGGAGCCGGGGAGGATCCGGCCACCGAACGCCAGCGCCTCGCCCGACTCGGAGAAGATCGGGAACATCACACGAGCCCGGAACGAGTCCTGCATCTTGTTCCGCTTGTTCCGGAACGCCAGCCCGACCGCCTGCAGGACGTCGCTCGACGCACCGAGCCCGCGAGACAACGCATCCCAGTCGTCGGGCGCCCAGCCGAGCTTGAACTGGCGGGCGATGTCGCCGGCCAGCCCGCGACGACGGAGATAGTCGCGAGCGGCGCGTGCATCCGGGTCGTTCAGCAACCGCTGGTGGTACCACTCGACCGCCTCGCCCATCGCCTCGACGTAGTGCTTGCGCTGGGCGCGTTCCTTGGACTGGCCGGTGGTCGTGTAGTTGAGCTGGATGCCGGCCTTGGCCGCGAGATGCTCGACCGCGCCGGGAAAGTCGGTGTGCTCGATCTCCTGGATGAAGGTGAAGACGTCGCCGCCCTTGTCGCAACCGAAGCACTTGTACCGTCCGGTCTCCTCACGAACGTTGAACGAACCGCTCTTCTCCGCGTGGAACGGGCACAGGCCCACCCAGTTGCGTCCGACGCGCTTCGACCGCGACGTACTGCTGGATCGTGTCGACGATCGACACCGTCGACCGCAGCCGTTCGATGTCCTCGTCGACGATCCCCATGCCGGGGTCAATGTAGTGGCGTTGCATCTGGGGTCTGACCCCAGATGCAACACCACGGCGATCAGGACTCGGCGGCGATGATCGCCTGAGCGGCCGAGAGCCGGGCGATCGGCACGCGGAACGGCGAGCACGACACGTAGTCGAGCCCGGCGTTGTAGAACAGGTCGATCGACTCGGGGTCGCCGCCGTGCTCTCCGCACACACCCAGTTTCAGGTCGGGCTTGGTGGACCGGCCGCGCTCCGCACCGATGCGAACGAGGTCGCCGACTCCGGTCTGGTCGATCGTGTCGAACGGATTGGCCTTCAGCAGCCCCTGCTCGAGGTAGCGCGGGCATCATCCGGCTCTCGACGTCGTCGCGGCTGAACCCGAAGGTGAGCTGCGTCAGGTCGTTGGTGCCGAAGCTGAAGAAGTCGGAGACCTCCGCGATCTCGTCGGCACGCAGGGCCGCTCGCGGGGTCTCGATCATCGTGCCGATCGTGATGATCGGCTTCTTCTTCATGCCGGCGAGCGCCGAGTCGACCTCGGCCTGCACCCAGCTGCGGGCGAGCGCCATCTCCTCGCGGGTCACCGTGAGCGGGATCATGATCTCGACGATCGGCTTCTTGCCCATCTCCCGCAACTTGGCGGCCGCCGACAGCAGCGCTCGTGCCTGCATCGCGTAGAGCCCCGGCTTCAGCACGCCGAGGCGCACGCCCCGGGTACCGATCATCGGGTTGTGCTCGGCCCAGTGTTCGGCGGCGGCGAGCAGTTCCTGCTCCTTCTTGCTCAGGCCCTTGCCCGACTTGGCCTCCTTGACGCGCAGCTCCTCGACCGACGGCAGGAACTCGTGCAACGGCGGGTCGAGCAGCCGGATCGTCACCGGCAGCCCGTCCATCGCGTCGAGGATCTCCATGAAGTCGGCTTCCTGGACGGCGCGCAGCTTCTCGAGCGCCTTCTCCTCCTGAGCCGGCGTGCTCGCCAGGATCATCTCGCGAACGACCGGGAGCCGGTCGGGAGCGAGGAACATGTGCTCGGTGCGGCACAGCCCGATGCCCTCGGCACCGAGCTCTCGGGCGTTCGCTGCATCCTCGCCCGTGTCGGCGTTGGCACGCACACCGAGCTTGCCCTTGCGGACCGCGTCGGCCCACTTCAGCAGCGTCTCGAACTCGGCGGGAGGCTCGGCGGCACGGAGCTCCATGGCTCCGAGGACCACCTCACCGGTGGTGCCGTCGAGCGAGATCACGTCGCCCTTCTTGACGACGGTGTCACCGACGGTGAACTGGTCGCCCTTGATGCGGACGTCTTCGGCGCCGACGATCGCCGGCGTTCCCCAACCCCTCGCCACGACGGCGGCGTGGCTGACGAGCCCGCCCCGCGCCGTGAGGATGCCCTTCGAGGCCATCATGCCGTGGATGTCGTCGGGGCTGGTCTCGTTGCGGACCAGGATGACGTCCTCGCCGCGCTCCTTGGCCGCCGCAGCTTCGTCAGCGGTGAAGTAGACCGAACCGACCGCCGCTCCCGGCGATGCGCCGAGGCCCTTGGCGAGCACCGTGCCCTTGGTGGCGAACTGCGGGTGCAGCACGGCGTCGAGGTGCTCGGCCGACACCCGCGTGATCGCTTCTTCACGGGTGATCTTCCAACGGTGCGAGCCCTTGCCCGTGCCCTTGGTCATGTCGACGGCCATCTTCAACGCAGCGGCACCGGTGCGCTTGCCGACGCGGGTCTGGAGCATCCAGAGCTTGCCCTGCTCGATGGTGAACTCGGTGTCGCACATGTCGGTGTAGTGCTCTTCGAGCCGCTTGAAGATCTCGAGCAGGTCGGCATGGATCACCGGGAAGTGCTTCTTCATGTGGTCGAGGTCTTCGGTGTTGCGGATGCCGGCGACCACGTCCTCGCCCTGGGCGTTGACCAGGAAGTCGCCGTACGGCTTGTTCTCGCCGGTCGCGGCGTTGCGGGTGAACCCGACGCCGGTGCCCGAGTTGTCGTCACGGTTGCCGAACACCATCGTCTGCACGTTGACCGCAGTACCGAGTTCGTGGTCGATCTTCTCGCGGACGCGATACGCGATCGCTCGCGCCCCGTTCCAGCTCTTGAAGACCGCTTCGACAGCGCCGTCGAGCTGTTCACGAGGCTTCTGCGGGAACGGCGAGCCCGTCTCCCTCAGCACGATGGCCTTGTACTCCTCGCACAGCTCCTTGAGCGCCTCGGCGGGGATCAGGTTGTCGAGGTTCGTGCCGGCCTTCTCCTTGGCGGCGTCGAGCGCCTCCTCGAATGGTTCGCCGTCGACATCGAGCACGATCCGCCCGTACATGGCGATGAAGCGCCGGTACGAGTCGTAGGCGAACCGTTCGTCGTTGGTCGAGTGTGCGAGCCCCTCGACACTCAGGTCGTTGAGCCCGAGGTTGAGGACGGTGTCCATCATGCCCGGCATCGAGAACTTCGCGCCGGAGCGCACGCTCACGAGCAGTGGGTCGAACGGGTCGCCCAACTTGCGCCCCATCGCCTTCTCGAGCTTGAAGACGTGCTTGGCGATCTCCTCGTCGAGCCCGTCCGGCCAGCCGCCGTGCATGTAGTCGCGGCAGGCGTCGGTGGAGATCGTGAACCCCGGTGGCACCGGGAGCTTCAACACGCTGGTCATCTCAGCGAGGTTCGCCCCCTTCCCACCCAGCAGGTCCTTGTACTCCATCGGAGGGCGGCGGTGCTTGTGATCGAAGGCGTAGACGTATGGCACGTTGCCCGAGTCTAGGCACGCGATTCACCGGTCGAATGCGAGCACGTGCCGTCATCGCCGCGGGAATCGGTCCTAGCCTGAGTTGCGATGTTCCGGCTGCTGGGGTTCCCCGTCCACGTACGGCCCGGCTTCCTCATGATGCTGGTCCTGATCGTGCTGTTGTACGGCAACGAGTTCGGACTGTGGCTCGCAGGGGCGCTCGGCGCGTTCACCCTGCTGCACGAACTCGGCCATGCGGTCGCCGCTCGCAGCGCCGGCGCCCGCGCCGAGATCTCGCTGAACTTCCTCGCCGGCTACGCCTCCTACGTGCCGACCCGGCCGATCTCGCGGCTCGAATCGATCGGGATCTCCTTCGCCGGCCCCGGTATCCAGATCGTCACGTCGGTCGCGATCCTGCTCGCGATGGGCGCCGATGTCACCGACCCGGCCTCGCTCGACGGCAATCCGGCGACCTGGGCGATCTTCTGGGCCGGGCCCGTGATCGGGCTGTTCAACCTCGTGCCGATCCTCCCCCTCGACGGCGGCAACATCGTCACGACGGCCCTCGATCGCGTCCTGCCCGGCCGAGCGCAGCGCATCATGCTCTTGATCTCGCTGGCGCTGACGTTGGCGTTCAGCGTGGTGGCCTTCACCAACGAGCGCTACCGCGGCTTCATCCTGGTCGTCGGCTTCATCCTCGTCACCCAGCTCCAGATGCTCGGCTCCACGAAGGAGCCCACGTCGCCGTGGCACGACGCACACGACGCGCTCGCGAAGGGCAAGCCGCAGAAGGCCCGCCGGCTGCTCGTGAACGCGCTCAGCCACCACCGTCCCGAGCAGCCGCCACCGCCGGTCACGCTGTCGACTCCCGAGGTGGCCGAACTGATCGCGATCCTGCCCGAACCGTTTCCCCACGGCGACCCGTGGAACGAGTACGTGCTCGCCAACCAGCTGATGCGCGTCGGCCGGTTCGAGGATGCGGCGCACTACGCCGCCGAGGGCTACGCCCGCCACCCTCACACGCTCGCCGCAGCCACCGTCGCACGCGCCGCCGGTGCACTCGGCGACCAGCAGACCGCCATCGGATGGCTCCGCACCGCAGCCGAGGCCGGGACCTCACCGGCCGGTCTCGCGTCGATCATCGACGGTTCACCCGAGCTGATCGGGATCCGCCAGCACCCCGAGGTCGCAGCGATCCGTCGCAGCCTCGCTCCCACCCCTGCCGCCTGACGATCGTCGACCGCCCGTGGCGGGTGTGATCGGTGCTCAGGCCGAATGAGCCGGGAGTCGACCGATGTCGCATCCGCGCTTGACCGACGCCAATGCCGTCGTACCGGTCGTCGCCGCCGCGGACGGAGCCACGCTCGTGATCGTGCCCACCTCGACCCCGTCGGCGTCGACGACGGGGTCTCCGATCGCCGAGCCCTTCGCCACCTCGACGATCCGCAACGAGCGCGGTGCGTCGGCGCCGCGGCTGTCCATGCGTTCGACCAACTCCTGGCCGGGGTAGCACCCCTTCGTGAAGCTCACGGCGACCGGCACCACCCCGGTGACCGCGGGGATGGTCTCCCCGGGGATGATCTCGAATCCCATCCGCGGCCAGCCCGCCTCGACCCGCGCGATCTCGTGCTCGTCCGACGGGGCTGCCGTCGTCGCCGGAACGGTGGTGATCTCGGCCTGGACGCGAATCTTGAAGCGGGCCAGGCGCGCCGCCAGTGCGTCGCCATACCCCGCGTCGGTGTCGAAATCGAAACGCTCGGCGGCGGTGCGGGTGACGCGCGCGAGGCTCTCGACCTTCCCGGTCGGCTCCAAGACCAGCGTCCAGCGGGTCTGCCCGACCGCGAGGTCGCTCAGGTCCTGGGCGACCTGGGAGTGGAGGTACGTCGCGGCGTCAGGACCCTCGACGATCACGTGGTCGCGGGCGGCGTCGTCGATGGCGGCATCGAGGGAGGCGTCGAGAACAGAACGATCGGGAGTCACGTCTGCAGTCTGCCGTGGCACACTTCCAACGTCATGTCGCAGCAACGAGATCTCGCGCAACGCGCCGTCGACAGCTTCCTCACGCTCGTCCACCGGGGCACCCGGCTCGCCGTGGGGACCCTCGCCATCGTCGTGCTGATCTGTGTCGGTGGGTTCGCCCTCGGTCTCGCAGCACTCGACGGCGGAGTCCGGACCGCGTGGATCCTGCTCGGTGGGGTGGGTGCTGTCGTGGCGATCGGCGCCGTGCTGCTGGCGATGTTCCGGCTCTGGGCGATCACGACCATGAGCGTGGCACTCGTCAACGAGATCCAGGCGCTGATCTCGAACGACCCGGTGTCCGAGCGCGTGGTCATCGAGACGGTCGAATCCAGCGATGGCGTGCAGGACCAGAGTGCCGTCGTGATGTCGCGGCAGTTCTTCGCGATGAGCGACTCGGTGGGAGTGCGAGCGGGACAGTTCGTCGCCCTGTCGGTCGCGCTCAAGTCGATCACCAGCTTTCCGCTGCTGATCCTCCTGGCGACGGCGATCACGATCGGCTTCGCCGGCATGAGCGTGCTGTTCCTGCTCGGCCTGATCTTCTAGCCGGCCCTCCGGTCGGCCCGGTCAGGCCGGCGTGCCGGCGTCGCGGCGCGCTGCGGTCATCCGCCGCGCGGCCGGAATGGCCGCGAGCAACGCGGCAGCCTTGTTCCGGCACTCGAGATCCTCGTCGTCGGGTACCGAGTCGGCGACGATGCCGGCGCCGGCCTGCAGGCTCGCCGTCCGCCCGTCGCCGGTGACGAACATCGTGCGGATCGCGATCGCCGTGTCGAGGTTGCCCGACCAGTCGACGTAGCCGACCACGCCGGCGTACGGGCCCCGCTTGACCGGCTCGAGGTCGTCGATGATCTCCATCGCTCGCACCTTGGGAGCACCGGACACCGTGCCCGCCGGCAGCGTCGCGCGCAGGACATCGATCGGACCGAGGCCGTCACGGAGGTGGCCCGACACCTGCGAGGTGAGGTGCATCACGTGGCTGTACCGCTCGAGGGTCATCAACTCGTCGACGTGCACCGTTCCGAAGTCGGCGACACGACCGACGTCGTTGCGGGCCAGGTCGACGAGCATCACGTGCTCGGCTCGTTCCTTCGGGTGCTCGCTCAGCTCGGCCGCCATCATCCGGTCGTGTTCGTCGGTGCGCCCCCGACGTCGGGTGCCGGCGATCGGACGCGACACGACGGTCCGGCCGAGCAGTTGCACCATCGGTTCCGGCGACGACCCGACGATCGTGAGCTCCGGGTGGCGGACGAAGTACATGTACGGCGATGGATTGACCTGGCGGAGCACCCGGTACACGTCGAACGGATCGGCGTCGAGTTCGAGGTCGTAGCGCTGCGCGAGCACCACCTGGAAGATGTCACCCGCCACCACGTGGTCCTTGGCGACCTCGACCACGCGCTGGTACAACCCACCCGGCATCGACGAGTGCAACTCCGGCAGCTCGTCGTCGGCCGAGGGCGGCTCGATCGGCGTGTACGGCAACGGTGCTGCGAGATCGGCGACCGCCTGGGTCACCCGCTCGACCGCTGCGTCGTAGGCCCGGTCGAGTTCGACGGCGTCGAGCCCGAGCGTCGGGACGCTCTCGATCAAGTACACCCGTTGGCGCCAGTGGTCGAACGCTGCGAGCGATCCGATCACCGACATCACGGCGTCGGGATATCCACGGTCGTCGGTCGGCACGTTCGGGAGGTGTTCGACCTCACGGATCACGTCGTAGCCGAGAAAGCCCATGATGCCGCCGTGCAGGGGCGGCAGGTCGGAGAACGTGGGGCTGCTGGAGCAGTCGAGGAGCGCCTCGAGTGCGGCGAGCATCCCCTGGTCGGTCGGAATGCCGTCCGGCAGCGGGCCGTCGAGTTCGACGACACCGTCGCGCAGGACGAGCGTCGCCGACGGATTTCGGCCCACGAAGGAGAACCGCGCCCACCGCTCCGCGCCCTCGACCGATTCGAGGAGGAATCCCGGACCATCGCCGACGAGCTTCACGTATGCGGCAACGGGCGTCTCGAGGTCGGCGAGCAGTTCGGTCCACACCGGCACGAAGGTGTGCTCGGCGGCAAAGGCGTGGAACTCCTCGCGGGAAGGACGGAACCGCATCAGCCGAACGCCCGGAAGAAGCAGGAGCGAGCGCCGGTGTGGCAGGCGCCGGCGCCCTCCTGCTCGACTTTGAACAGCAGCGCATCGGCATCGCAGTCGTAGTAGGCCTCGCGGACGAACTGCCGGTCGCCACTCGTGTCGCCCTTGCGCCACAGCTCCTGCCGGCTGCGAGACCAGTAGACCATCCGGCCCTCGGCGAGCGTCATCTTCAGCGACTCCTCGTTCATCCACGCCAGCATCAACACGTCACCGTTGTCGACGTCCTGCCGCGATCGCGGCGACGAGGCCGTTGCTGTCGTACTTCACACCGGCGAGCTGCTCGTCGGTGGGGATGATCGTGGTCCCTTCGGGCATCGGTCCAGCCTACGGGGGTCACCCCACGGCACCGGCAGACATCGGGGGCACCAACGGACTTCGAGCTCGTGACGGCACGGCGACGGTCGCGGTGGATACCGTTGCGGCGTGCGGGTTCTCCGGATCGCCTCCTTCGTCGGCGCGTCGATGGTCGCGGGCGCCTGCACCGAGGTGATCGCCACCGGCGCGCCGGACGGCCGCGGTGACGCTGCGCCACCGGTGATCGTTTCGTCGGAGTCCCCGACGACCAGCACCCCGTCGACCGCCGCCCCCACGACGACCGCCGAGGCACCCGGCACGACCGTCCCCGCGCCGGCCAGCAGTACCACCACCACGACCACCGAGCCCCCGCTCGCGGTGTACGACCCGGCGTGCGTGGTACAGGTCCAGCCGGGTGACTCGCTGGGCGGAATCGCCACGAGCCGGGCAGACGAGATCGTGACCATCGCTGCCATCCAGGCGGAGAACGCACTGCCCGACGACCTGGTCGTGCCCGACCAACTGCTCGACGTGTGCATCGACAACGGCCTCGACGACATCACGGGCGAGCAGCGCCTCGAGCGCAACGCCGCCATCGTGGCCGCGGAGACGTTTCTTGCCGTCACCGACCAGCAGGCGAAGCTCAACGAGTTGCTGACCCCCTACGGCTTCCCCGAGATGCCGGTCGACGGCGAGTCGGGCCCCGTCACACGCCGGGGGCTGTCCGCGGCGCGTCTCGCCCTCGGGCTCCCGGTGAACCGCTCCGACATGGAGCCCGGCAGCGTCGAGGAGCAGTTCCTGCTCGCAGCCACCGCGCTCCCGATCCCGCCGAATGTCGCCACCGACGGCCGGTGGATCTTCATCGACCTCACCTGCCAGGTGATGCTGACCGGCGAGGGCTTCGACCGGCTCGTCCACGTGTTCCCCACGTCGACCGGCGAGGCCGGCTACGAGACGCGGCTCCAGGAGCGGACCCGGGCGTTCAGGTACAACCCGGCACTGAACAACGGTGGCTGGCACGAGTCGAGCCTCTACCCCGTGGCGGACGACAACCCGCTCAACGGCAACATGTACAAGCCGCTGTACTTCGATCGCGGCCAGGCGATACCCACGGCGCGAACAACGTGCCCACCAGCCCGCAGAGCAAAGGGTGCGCCCGCCTGCGCCCGAATCACCAGGATGCGCTGGTCGGCTGGCTCGGGCTCGACGGACCGACGAGCTCACGCGATCGCATCAACGGGACCGTGACGGTGCGCGGCGCCTACGAACTGGGCTGACGTCCGAAACGCCCACCCGCCGACGGGTCGCGTCAGGCGACGACTTCGGAGACCTGGAACGCGGCTCCTCGGTCGGTGAAGTTCGGGACGTCGGCAGTCGCCTCACCCGCTTCGGCAAGACCGGCTGCCATCGCCTCGGGCGAGTCGAAGTACAGATGACCGATCGCGATGTACGGGCCGTCCATGCCGGAGTCGATCTCCCACTTGCTGGGCTTCATCGTCCGGTCGACGATCTCGAAGTGCTTGGTCTTGTAGTAGTCGATGTCGAACGTGGCGTCATCGGTCTTCGGGTACATCACACTGACTTTGATCATCCGGCCACCGTAACGGCGACGTGCGGGCCCGATCGGGACGGAGCGCCCTACAGGTAGAGCCGGGTCGACGCCTCGATGCGTTCAGCGGCCACCGCGTGGAGCTCCCGCTCGCGCAGCATGACGTAGTCCTCGCCCTGCACCTCGACCTCGTAGAGCGGCTCCTCGCGGGCTGAACAGCACCTTGTCGCCGACCTCGCACGAGCGCACGTTCTGCCCCTGGGCCACGACTGTCGCCCAGATCAGCCGCTTGGAGACCTGCGCGGTCGCAGGGATCACGATGCCGCCGGACGACTTGCGCTCGCCCGCCTTGTCGGCGATGCGCACCAGCACGCGGTCGTTGAGCATCTTGATCGGGAGTTTGTCGTCGGCCACGGCCATCGGAGGAAGGGTACCGTCGGCGACCGTGAGCGAACCTGTCCCCATCACCCGCCGCACGGTCGAGTTCGAAACGTCGGACGGGGTCGAGCTCGTCGGTGACATCGCCGTGCCCGACGCCGCGACCCTCGGCGGCGATCGTGTGCCACCCCCACCCCGCAGTACGGCGGCAACCGTTTCAACAACGTGGTGACCGCGCTCCTCGACGCCCTCCCCGACGCCGGCATTGCTGCGTTGCGCTTCGACTTCCGCGGGAGTTCTCGGGAGGGCCGGCCGAGCGGCTCGATGCACTCGCCGCGCTCGACCTCCTCGCCGTCGAGGTTCCGGGGATCCCACTCGTGGCGCTCGGCTACTCGTTCGGCGCCCTGGTTGCACTCGGCCTCGACGACGACCGGGTCACCGCGCTCGGGCTGGTGGCGCCGCCGCTCGCCATGGTGCCCGGGGTCGACAGCCCCGCGTGCGCACACCCGTGCTGACACCCGCGCACGACCAGTTCAGCCCGCCGGCGGCGACCGAACCGATCGTCGCCGGATGGGCGAGCTGCGACACCGGGTGATCGAGATGGCCGACCACTCCCTCGTCGGCCACACCCGGAACATCGCCGAGCTGGTGACCGC
>CAVORH010000011.1:0-153276 GCA_963698565.1 Ilumatobacteraceae bacterium | reverse complement strand
GCGACACCCTGAGTAGCGGCGAGCGAAAAGGGTAGAGACCAAACCGTGCCAGTGCCAAGCCTGATGGCGTTGCTGGTGCGGGGTAGTGGGACCAGGAGACACAGCATCAGATGTGTCACGACTTACAAGTGCTGCATAGGAGAACGACTCAGGAAAGGGTCGGCCAGAGTGGGTAACAGCCCCGTATCCGAAATGTACGCACTAGTCGCCTGTCATCCCAAGTAACGCCGGAACCGTGAAAGCCGGCGTGAATCTGTGGGGACCACCCCATAAGTCTAAGTATTCCTTGGCGACCGATAGTGAACCAGTACCGTGAGGGAAAGGTGAAAAGTACCCCGGGAGGGGAGTGAAATAGTACCTGAAACCGTTGGTTTACAAACAGTCAGAGCGTCGTCACACTTCGGTGTGGCCGCGATGGCGTGCCTTTTGAAGAATGAGCCTGCGAGTTACGGTGTGTGGCAAGGTTAACCAGTGATGGGGAGCCGGAGCGAAAGCGAGTCTGAATAGGGCGTAGAGTCGCATGCTGTAGACCCGAAGCCAAGTGATCTATCCATGGCCAGGTTGAAGCGGAGGTAAGACTCCGTGGAGGACCGAACCCACGTCAGTTAAAAATGGCGGGGATGAGCTGTGGATAGGGGTGAAAGGCCAATCAAACTTGGCGATAGCTGGTTCTCCTCGAAATGCATTTAGGTGCAGCGTCGTGTGTTCAGTACCGGAGGTAGAGCACTGAATGGGCTAGGGGACCTACAAGTTTACCGAACCCAATCAAACTCCGAATGCCGGTACTCCAGAGCACGGCAGTGAGACCACGAGGGATGAGCTTCGTTGGTCGAAAGGGAAACAGCCCAGATCATCAGCTAAGGCCCCTAATTCAGGACTAAGTGGAAAACGATGTGGAATTGCACAGACAGCCAGGAGGTTGGCTTAGAAGCAGCCACCCTTGAAAGAGTGCGTAATAGCTCACTGGTCGAGTGATTCTGCGCGGACAATGTAACGGGGCTCAAGTCCTGAGCCGAAGCTATGGGCTTCTACGCAAGTAGGAGCGGTAGAGGAGCGTCGATGGTGCAGCGAAGCGGCGGTGGAAACCAGTCGTGGAGCGCCATCGAGTGAGAATGCAGGCATGAGTAACGAGAGAGGGGTGAGAAACCCCTCCGCCGAAAGCCCAAGGGTTCCTGGGGAAGGCTAATCCCCCCAGGGTGAGTCGGGAGCTAAGGCGAGGCCGAAAGGCGTAGTCGATGCACAACTGGTTGATATTCCAGTACCACCGTGCCCGCGCCAGGTCCAAGAGCCGCAACGTTGGGGCTGTTTCCTTCGGGAAGCGAACCGACCGAGTAGCTGGCGGATAGTTGACGGGGGACGCAGGAGGATAGGTGAACCCGGGCGATGGTAGTCCCGGGGTAAACGTGTAGGTGGGTTCCGATGAGAGTTGGAGCCGTAACACTGAGACGTGATGCCGAGCGATATACCGCGAAGTCACTGATTCCATGCTGCCAAGAAAAGCCCAGCAATGAGTTGGCACGGTGCCCGTACCCCATACCGACACAGGTGGGCGGGTAGAGAATACCAAGGCGAGCGGGAGAACTATGGTTAAGGAACTCGGCAAATTACCTCCGTAACTTCGGAAGAAGGAGGACCCTTTTTGGTGAAAGCCTTTACGGCTCGAGCTGAGGAGGGTGGCACAGACCAGGGGGTAGCGACTGTTTACCAAAAACACAGCAGCGTGCGAAGCCGCAAGGCGCTGTATACGCTGTGACGCCTGCCCAATGCTTGAAGGTCACGGGGAACGGTTAGCTCTTCGGAGCGAAGCTGTGAACCTAAGCCCAAGTGAATGGCGGCCGTAACTATAACGGTCCTAAGGTAGCGAAATTCCTTGTCGGGTAAGTTCCGACCTGCACGAATGGCGTAACGACTTCCCCACTGTCTCAACCATAGACCCGGTGAAATTGAAGTACGAGTAAAGATGCTCGTTAGCTGCGGAAGGACGGAAAGACCCCGTGGACCTTTACTATAACTTGGTGTTGAGTTTTGAATTGCGTTGTGTAGGATAGGTGGGAGACTTGGAAGCATTGGCGCCAGCCAGTGTGGAGTCGTCGTTGAAATACCACCCTGCGTACTTTGGAGCTCTAACCTCGGTCCGTGATCCGGATCAGGGACAGCGCCAGGCGGGTAGTTTGACTGGGGCGGTCGCCTCCTAAAGAGTAACGGAGGCGCCCAAAGGTTCCCTCAGGCTGGTTGGCAATCAGCCGTCGAGTGCAATGACACAAGGGAGCTTGACTGCGAGACCTACAAGTCGAGCAGGTACGAAAGTAGGGCATAGTGACCCGGCCATCACGTGTGGAAGTGTGGTCGCTCAACGGATAAAAGGTACCCCGGGGATAACAGGCTAATCTTCCCCAAGAGTCCATATCGACGGGAAGGTTTGGCACCTCGATGTCGGCTCATCGCATCCTGGGGCTGAAGCAGGTCCCAAGGGTTGGGCTGTTCGCCCATTAAAGCGGTACGCGAGCTGGGTTCAGAACGTCGTGAGACAGTTCGGTCCCTATCCTCCGCAGCCGAAGGAATACTGACAACTGCTGTCCTTAGTACGAGAGGACCGGGACGGACGTAGCTCTGGTGTGTCTGTTGTTTCGCCAGAAGCATCGCAGATTTGCTACCTACGGAAGGGATAACCGCTGAAAGCATCTAAGTGGGAAACCCGGTTGAAGATGAGTATTCCCATGCGGTCAACGCAGTAAGGCCCGTGACGAGACCATCACGTTGATAGGCCGGAGGTGTAAGCGTGGTAACACGTTCAGCCGACCGGTACTAATCGGCCGAGGGCTTGGTTTTGAACAGCTCGTGCTTGCTCTGGAGTCCTTGAGGAGAACCCTCATTGACAACTGATTTCGGTGACCATAGCGACAGGGTCACACCCGTTCCCATCTCGAACACGGAAGTTAAGCCTGTCAGCGCCGATGGTACTTGGGGAGAGATCCCCTGGGAGAGTAGGACGTCGCCGGATTTCGATCGAGGAACGCACCGTCCGGGTTTGCCGGCGGTGCGTTCTTCGCGTTTTCGGGTCGCTTTCCGACGCCTCCGGCGCGTGCGCCTCGTGGTGGCCGTAGCATGGCGACCCATGTCGTCCGGCTCGTCCTCCCGTCCACCGCGCCGAGACGACTCGCGGCGCCCATCCGGCAAGAGCGCCGGTGGCGGTCGATCGTCGGGCAAGACGTCGAGTGGCCGTTCGTCGTCGCGCCCTGGTGGCCGGTCGGACGGACGCTCGGGTGGGCGGCCCGACAGCCGCGGTGGACGCGGTCGGCCCGACAGCGGATCGGGTGGGCGTCGCGATGGCCGCCCGGCTCGTCCACAGACCGAGGCCGAACGCCGTTCGCTCGAGGTGAAGGCTCGTCGACTGCCTCGCGAACCCCGTGATCCCGACCTCGAGCGCCAGCGGATCGAGGAGCGGACCACCGAGCAGTGGATCGACGAGGGATCGGTCCGTCGTGCGGCGACCGGGGCGACGCGCCGCGCTGCGAGTCCCGCCACCGACGGTGCTCCGAAGCGCAAGGCCCCCAAGCCCCTCGATCCGGAGGTGTCGGCCGAGCTGGTCGGCGCGCTCGGGCAGCAGCGCGGGGCCCGGCTCTCCGAGCGCCTCGCCCAGGCCTCCGAAGCCCTCGACCGCGAGCGTTTCCAGGAGGCTCAACGAATCGCCTCGGCGATCGCCAAGGAGGCTCCGACGGTGGCCGCTGCTCACGAGATCGTCGGGCTGTCGAACTATCGCCTCGGCAAGTACAAGCAGGCGGCCGCTGCACTGCAGGCTGCGCAGGATCTGCACGAGGACCCGTCGCTGCTCCCGGTGATCGCCGACTGTCACCGCGCGCAGGGTCGTTGGATCGCCGTCGACCAGGTGTGGCAGGAGATCAAGGCGTCGTCGCCCAGCCACGACATCATGGCCGAGGGTCGCATCGTGGCGGCCGGAGCACTTGCCGACCAGGGCGAGCTGCGGGCGGCGATCGACCTGATGGAGCCGGCCACCAAGCGGCCCAAGTCGGTTCGTGAGTTCCACCTCCGCCAGTGGTACGTGCTCGGCGACCTGTACGACCGTGTCGGTGACCCGATCGCCGCGCGCCGCTGGTTCGCCGCCGTCGCCGACTTCGACGACGACTACGCCGACGTCTCGTCCCGTCTGCGCGCCCTCGGGCGCTGAGCAGCCGGCGCGGTACCCTCGCTGCGATGGCGAGTTCGAACTTCCGTGCCGGCGTCGTCGCCGTGGTCACGAATTCGCAGGGACGCGTTCTGGCCTTCGAGCGCAGCGACGTCCCCGGTGCCTGGCAGTTGCCACAGGGTGGCATCGACGTGGGGGAGGAGCCGGGCGACGCAGCCTGGCGTGAGTTGGGTGAGGAGACCGGGCTCGGGCCCGACGACGTCGACTTGATCGCCGAGCATCCCGAGTGGGTGGTGTACGAGTTCCCGGACCAGATCCGCAGCGCCGGCAAGCGACTCGGGCAGGCGCAACGCTGGTACCTCTTCCGGGCACGGTCCGACGACGTGATCCCGACGCCCGACGAGGTGGAGTTCGTCGACTGGAAGTGGGTCGAGCCGTCGTGGCTGCTCGACCACGTCGTCGAGTTCCGCCAGGCGGCGTACCGGGCCGTGATCCCGCGGCTCCTGCCGTGACCGACGACCTCTTCGCCGTGGCGGCAGAGGAGCAGCGCCGCTCGCGGGCGCCGCTGGCCGCTCGGCTCCGCCCGCGCACGATCGACGACGTCGTCGGCCAGGACCATCTCGTCGGGCCCGGCAAGCCGCTTCGACGACTCGTCGAGACCGACCGGCTGACCTCGGCCCTGCTGTGGGGACCGCCGGGCACCGGCAAGACGACGCTCGCCCTCGCCGTGGCGGGGAGCACCGACCGTGCGTTCGAGCAACTGTCGGCGGTGTCGGCGGGTGTGAAGGACGTCCGGGAGACGATCGAGCGAGCGCGGCAACGGCTCGGCGAGCGGGGGCAGGGAACGATCCTGTTCCTCGACGAGATCCACCGGTTCTCCAAGTCCCAACAGGATGCGCTGCTGCCCGCGGTCGAGGACGGCACGCTCACCCTGATCGGTGCGACCACGGAGAACCCGTTCTTCGAGGTCAACGCACCCCTTCGGAGCCGCTCCACGCTCTTTCGGCTCGAACCACTCGACCGTGGCGCCATCGAGACCCTGGTACGCCGCGGCCTCGAGGCCGAGGGAGCCACGGCCGACGACGATGCGCTCGCTCTGCTGGTCGACCGTGCCGGCGGCGACGGACGCCAGGTGCTGACCGCGCTCGAGGTGTCGTGTGCGCTGTCCGGCTACGGCCGCGTCGAGTTGGCACATGTCGAGGCGGCGCTCGGCACCACGGCGCTGCGGTACGGGCGCGACGACCACTACGACGTGGTGAGCGCGTTCATCAAGTCGATGCGTGGATCGGACCCCGACGCGGCGATCTACTGGCTCGCCCGCATGCTCGAAGCCGGTGAGGATGCCCGGTTCATCGCTCGACGGATGGTGATCTTCGCATCGGAAGACGTCGGACTCGCCGACGCCGGCGCACTCCAGGTCGCCGTCGCCGCTGCGCATGCGCTCGAGCACGTCGGCCTGCCCGAGGCGCAGCTGAACCTGGCCGAAGCGGCGCTCTACCTCGCAACTGCACCCAAGAGCAATCGTGCGGCGCTCGCGATCTGGAACGCCCGCAGCGACGTGCGTGACGGAGCGGTCGGCGAAGTGCCTGCGCATCTGCGCGACGCGCACTACCAAGGCGCTGCGTCGCTCGGTCACGGAACCGGGTACGAGTATCCTCACGACCATGCCTCCGGCACGGTCAGCCAGCAGTACCTCCCCGACGAACTCGTCGGCCGGCGCTGGTACGAACCGTCGCAGCTCGGCGACGAACGTGCTCCTTCGCGATCACCGCGCCGGTCCGGCCGACCAGCCCGGAAGCGACATGACATGACCGCTGGTGAACTCGTCCTCCTGACGGCCGCGGTCCTGTGCTCGATCGGCTTCGCGGCGCTCGTCGTGGTGCTGATGCGAGTGCTCGACGCACTGCGCGACGTCCGACGTGAACTCGACGACCTCCGCGCCGAGACCACGCCGTTGATCCAGGAGCTGCACGAGACGACCGACGAGGCGAGAGCGACGGTCAACGAGGCCCGCGCCGACCTCGAACGATTCGACCGTGTGCTCGGATCGGCCGAAGCGATCGGCGACGCCGTTGGCAGCACCGTGGCCCGAACCTCGTTCTCGGCACCGATGATCAAAGCGGCAGGGCTGGCCCGCGGCACCTCCCGGACGATCGCTCGTCTCCGGGGAACGGCACGGACACCGGCGGTCGGACCGGTGGCGCTGGAAGCGATCGAGGCAGGCGAGTCAACGAACACCGACCGACGACGGAGACGGGCATGATGAAGCGAGTGACCTGGTTCGCGGGCGGCGTGGTCGCCGGCGTGGCAACCGCCGGCTATGCCAAGAAGAAGGTCAAGGAGACAGCGTCACAGATCGCACCGGCGCAGGTGGCCCGCTCGGCCGCCGACTCACTGCGAGCCAAGTCCCGTGACGTGGTCGACGCGGTCCGTGAAGGCCGCCAGGTGATGAAGCACACCGAGGACGAGCTGCACGCCCGTCGCGAGGGACGCCTGGTGTCGCTCGAGGAGCACGTCGGCCCGGGCGACCGGGTCTACGTCGACGGTGTACCGGTCGAGAGCGGACGCGTGATCGTGATGCGCGAGCGTCAGACCAAGGGGCGCAAGGCCCGGCGATGAGCCTGGTCGATCGCCTGCGCTCGGTGCTTCGGCCCGACCAGGTTCGAGACGGTGCGGCCGAGGTCAACCTGTACCGGCACGACGCATCGAACCTGGAAGGTCACGCAGCCGCCGTGTGCTTCGCCGAATCGACCGACGACGTTCGTGCGGTCGTTGCCGTCGCCAACGAGTTCGGGGTGCCGTTCGTCGCGCGCGGCTCGGGTACGGGGCTCGCCGGGGGAGCGGTTCCCACCGGCGGAGCGATCGTGCTGTCGACCACGAAGATGAACCGGATCCTGTCGGTCGACGCGGTCAATCGTCAGGCGTGGGTGGAGCCCGGTGTGCTGAACCTCGATCTCTCGAAGCAGATCGCCCATCTCGGGGTGCACTTCGCGCCCGACCCCAGCAGTCAGCAGACCTGCTCGATCGGCGGGAACGTGGCGAACAACTCCGGTGGTCCACACTGTCTCGCCGACGGCGTCACGAGCGCGCACATCCACGCGGTCGAAGTGGTGCTGCCCGATGGTTCGGTCACCGTGCTCGGCGGCGAGCAGGCCGAGCCGGCCGGCTACGACCTCCGGGGCGCGTTCGTCGGCAGTGAAGGCATGTTCGGTGTGGCGACCAAGGTGTGCGTCAAGCTGATGCAGAATCCGCCGGATGTCGCCACGATGCTGCTCGACTTCGCCGATGTCGCCGAGGGAGCGCAGCTGGTGAGCGACATCATCGCCGACGGCATCGTGCCGGCCGCGGTCGAGATGATGGACCAACTCTGCCTGCAGGCGGTCGAGGAGTTCATCCATGCCGGACTGCCCGTCGACCAGGCAGCAGCGCTGTTGATCGAGGTGGTCGGACTGCCGGCGGGAGTCGCCTCCCAGGTCGAGCGCATCCGGGAGCTGGCGACTCGGCGCAACGTCGGCACGGTCCGGGTGGCCGCCGACGACGCCGAACGGGCACTGCTCTGGAAGGGCCGCAAGTCGGCCTTCGGCGCGATCGCACGGATCAAGCCGAACTACTACCTGCACGACACGGTCGTGCCGCGACACAAGCTGCCCGAGGTGCTCGAACAGGTCTACGAGATCGCCGCCCGCCACGAGCTGCTGGTGCTCAACGTGTTCCACGCCGGCGACGGCAACCTGCATCCGCTCCTCGTGTACGACGCTCGCGAGCCGGGTGTCGTCGAGCGCGTCCACGCAGCCGGCGACGAGATCGTCCGGGTGTCGGTCGCCGCCGGCGGCGTGTTGAGCGGGGAACACGGCATCGGGCTCGAGAAGCGAGATCTGATGCCGCTGATGTTCTCCGACGTCGACCTCGCCGCCCAGGGCGATCTCCGCCGAGCCTTCGACCCGCGGCTGCTGTCCAATCCCGACAAGGTGTTGCCGAGTCCGGCCGGTTGCGGTGACGTCCACAGCGTGCCCGACGGTGCGTGGGTGTGAGGGGGGCGTGGGTGTGAGCCTCGACGAGTCCGTCGCTGCCTTCGCGGCCGACGTCGGGCCGGTCGGGCCGGTCACGATCACCGGGCTCGGCACCCGTGGTGGTCCGGTCGCCGACTGTCGAACGGTACGTGCGCCGGCGGGAATCGACTGGATCCAGGCCGCCGAGATGACCGTCCGCTGTGGTGCCGGTACGCCGGTGGCCGAGCTCGATCGAGCGCTCGCGGAGTACGGCCAGTGTGTTGCGATTCCGGACTTCGGCACCGTCGGAGGAGCCCTGGCGGTGGGGCGAAGCGACCTGCGCCGGCTCGCGTGGGGACCCGTGCGCGACACGGTCCTCCAGGTGAAGTACGTCTCGTCACGGGGCGAGGTGGTGAAGGCCGGCGGGCCGACCGTCAAGAACGTCAGCGGCTTCGATCTCCCTCGGCTGCTCGTGGGATCGTACGGCACGCTCGGATTCCTGGCGGAGGTGATCCTGCGCACACGGCCGCGTCCGGTGCACGAACAGTGGTTCACGAGCCGGCGCGACCCGTGGGACCTCCTGGGCGAGCTGTACCGGCCGACCTCGGTGCTCTGGGACGGATCGACGAGCTGGGTGCTGCTCGACGGACACCCAGCCGACATCGGCGAGCAGGCGATGGATGCCGACCTCGTCGCCGTCGACGATGCACCCGACCTGCCGCCTCACCGATGGTCGGTCCCTCCGGCCGAACTCACCACGTTGCGCGACGAACCGCCGGGAACGTTCGTCGCCGAGATCGGTGTCGGGATCGTGCACCACTCGCGGCCTGCCCCGCCGCCGTTGCCCGCCGCCGAGACGATCGAGCTGCATCGCCGGATCCGGATGGAGTTCGACCCCACCGGGCGTCTCAATCCGGGGCTCGACGTCCTCGCCGGCCCCTGATGGCTGCCGGAACCCGGGCCTACGTCGACCGGCCGATCGACGACGTCGCGGCAGCTGCGTCCGCTGCGCAGGTCGCGGCACGGCGCTGGGGCCTCGACGAACCCGAGGTGGTGCGGGTCGGTATGAACGCGATCTACCGAGCCGGCCCGTGTGTCCTGCGTGTGAGTGCTCCGTCGGTCCCCGCAAACGCGTCGCTGGACCTGATGGCGTTCCTCGCCGACGTCGGTCTGCGCGTCCCGGTCCCCGCCCGTTCCGACGTGATCGTCGTCGGTGCGCTCAGCGTCACGTGTTGGGAGCTGCTCGAGCCGCTCGACGTGCCGATCGACTGGAGCGCGGTGGGCCGGATGGTCAGGATCGTCCACGGACTCGATCGTGCTGCGCTCCCGGAGTCGGTTCCGCTACCGCCGCCGACGAGCTTCCCGTGGTGGGACTTCGCCACACTGCTCGACCGTGCTGCACCGGCGCTCGACGCCGAGGCCCGAGCCGGTATCGAATCGGCGATCGAACGTCACCGGGATTGGCAGTCGATCGATGGGGCGGTGGTGTGCCATGGAGACGTGCACCCCGGCAACGTGATCATGACGACCCAGGGGGCGACGCTGATCGACTGGGACCTGCTGTGCTGGGCGCCGCCCGGCTGGGATCATGCTCCGATGCTGACCTGGGCGAGCCGATGGGGCGGCGACGGCACCGAATACCCGGCGTTTGCGGCCGGCTACGGACGGTCGCTCGCCGACGATCCCTCGGCCGGAGCGTTCGCCGAACTGCGGCTCGTCGCCGCGACGTTGATGCGTCTGATCGCCGGTCTGCAGCATCCAGCCGCGATGCACGAGGCGCAACGTCGCCTCGCCTACTGGCGTGGTGATCCCGACGCACCGCCGTGGAGCGCGCAGTAGGGCGCCGGTGCCGACTGCCTGTGGCGATCTCGTCAGAGGAACTTGCGGAGGATCTTCTGCTTGGTGTTCGTGTACGGCGGGTACATCAGCGACGGATCGGGGCGGGTGGGCTTGTCCAGCACCGGCTTGTGGTGCGTGAAGGTGTCGAAGCCCGCCTTGCCGTGATAGGCGCCCATGCCGCTCGCTCCGACCCCGCCGAACGGAAGATCGGGCACCGCGAGGTGCAGGACGGCATGGTTGAGCGTGACGCCACCTGCCGAGGTGTTCGCGACGACGTGGTCGAGCACGTCGTGGCTCTGGCTGAACGCGTAGAGCGCCAACGGCTTCTCGCGGTCGTTGACGAACCGGATCGCCTCGTCGACGTCACCGACGGTGAGTACCGGCAGGATCGGCCCGAAGATCTCGTCGTCCATCACGGCCGCATCGGGCTTGACACCGGCGAGCACCGTCGGAGCGAGATACCGGCTCTCGCGATCGCCGTTGCCGCCGATGACCGTGGCGTCGTAGCCGCCGGCGTCGAGCAGCTTCGTCAAGCGGTCGTGGTGGCGCTCGTTGACGATCCGGGCGTAGTCCGGTGACTGGCGAGGGTCGGTGCCGTAGAAGTTGGTGACCGCATCGGCGAGCGCCGACACGAGCTGGTCCTCGACGCCCGCTTCGACCAGGACGTAGTCCGGTGCCACGCAGGTCTGGCCGGCATTGAGGAATTTCGCCCAGGCGATGCGGGTGGCAGCGACCTTGATGTTGGCGTCGGCGGCGACGATCGCCGGGCTCTTGCCGCCGAGCTCGAGCGTCACCGGGGTGAGGTGTTCGGCGGCCGCTCGCATCACGACCCGCCCGACCTTGCCGTTGCCGGTGTAGAAGATGTGGTCGAAGCGCTGCTCGAGCAGCGCCGTCGTCTCCTCGACCGCGCCGGTGACGACCGCAACCGTGTTCGCATCGAAGTACATCGGCACCAGCTCGTCGATCAGGGCCGCGACCGTCGGGGTCACCTCGGACGGCTTGAGCACCGCGGTGTTGCCGGCTGCGAGGGCCGGAACCAGTGGCGCGAACAGCAACTGGACCGGGTAGTTCCACGGGGCGATGATGCAGACCGTGCCGAGCGGCTCGGGGCGGAGCTGTGCGGTGCCTGGCTTGAACGTCAACGGCACCTTGACCTTTCCCGGCTTGGTCCAGGCGTCGAGGTGCTTGAGCGTGTGGTCGATCTCGTTGATCGTGAACGCGATCTCCGTCGTGTACGCCTCGATCCGGGGTTTGCCGACGTCTGCGACCAGCGCGTCGATCAGGCGGTCCTCCTGCTCGACGAACATCGTCCGGAGCCGCTTCAGCTGCGCAGTGCGCTGCTCGTTGTCACGGAGCACCCCGGAGCGGAAGCCCTCGTGGAGGTCACGGACGATGTCGGCAATGCGATCGACGGCGGTCATCGCCCCAGACTAGGCGTTACGCCAGGGGTCTGACCCCTGGCGTCACACCTAGCGGGGTTGGTCGGTGGGGCAGTAGTAGCAGGTGCGGTTGGCGATCTCGATGCGCCGGATCTCGTCGCCGCAGCGCAGGCACCGGTCGCGCTTGTAGGCGTAGGTCGCCTCTCGGCGGGGGATCCGCGTGCTCGCCGCTGATGCCGAGCTCGCTCCGGCTCACGGTGACGATGCGGCCGTCCTTCACACCTTGGCGCAGCATCCCCTGCACGGTCGCCCAGAGTGCCTCGAGCTCGACCGGATCGCAGTCGGTACCGGGTCGGAGCGGATGGATGCCGGTGACGAACAACGCCTCGGCTCGGTAGACGTTGCCGACGCCGGCGATCACCGACTGGTCCATCAGCAGGTCGCCGATCCCGCGGGAGCTGCGGGTGACCTTCTCGATCATCTCGTCGGGTTTCGACCCGCGTCGGATCGGGTCCGGCCCGAGGCGAGCCAGGATCTCCTTCCGAACCGACGGCGGGTCGATCGAGCACGCCGTCGGTCCGCTGAGGTCGACGGTGACGTACTGGTCCAGGTCGCCGTCCGGTTCGACCTGCAAGCGCATGCGCACCTGGCCGATCGGGTCGGGGGAGTCGTCGGTGCGCTGCACCCGGTACTTCCCGAACAGGCCGAGGTGCACGTGGCCGACCTCGCCGGTCGACCACCGGTAGAAGAGGTGTTTGCCGTAGGGCTCGATGCGCTCGAGCACCGCGCCGTCGACCCGTTCGGCGTCGGCGTCGAAGCGGCCCTGCGGACTGGACACACGAACCGATCGGCCGACGAGCAGTGCGGTGTGATCGCGGGCGATTCGATGGATGGTGTGGCCCTCGGGCATGCGCAGCGACCGTATTGCCTCCCGTGAGCGATCGCGCCGTCGTGCGGCCGCCGGATCTACGATGGCCGACGCATGAGCACGACGACGGGTTCTCGGCGCGGCGGGCTGTCGGTGCTCGGACTCGACGCCGAGCTGGCGGCCACGTGCGTGAGTTGTGGCCTGTGTCTGCCGCACTGCCCGACGTTCCGGGTGACGGGGGAGGAGAAGTACTCGCCGCGCGGCCGCATCGATGCCATGCGGGCCGTCGAGCGACACGAACTCCCGCTCGACGACCCGTTCGTGGACTTCATCGAGACCTGTGTGCAGTGCCGTGGATGCGAGACCGCCTGCCCGAGTGGGGTGCAGTTCGGGGCACTGATGGAACAGACGCGCACGACGCTCGCCGGGCTGGGTCGGATCACGCCCTGGTGGCAGCGATTCGGGCTGCGACTGCTGCCTCGGCACCGGGTCCTCCTCGCTGGATCGACCGCGCTCGCCGTCGGGCAGCGGTTCCGAGTCGTGCCGAAGCGACTCGGGATCCCCCGCCTCGCGCTCCGCCGGGCCCCGAGGCTCGAGACGACCGGCGACGACGTGTGGCTCTTCACCGGCTGTGTGATGGACGCCTGGCAGCGTGAGACCCACCGCAACACCGCTGCGTTGATCGCGCTGGCCGGCGCCACGTACGCCGTGCCCGGCTCCGGGGGCGGCTGCTGTGGTGCATTGCACGCACACGCCGGCCTCCATGCCGACGCAGTGACACTCGCCGAGCAGGTGATGGCGTCGATGCCCGGCGATGCACCGATCCTCGTGAACTCCGCCGGGTGCGGTGCCGCGATCAAGGAGTACGGCCGGTTGCTCGACACCGAGGAGTCCCATCGGTTCAGCGCTCGAGTCCTCGACATCTCGGAATGGCTCGTCGGGCGGATCGAGCGCCTGCCCGATCCGGCAGGCCCGCGTCGGACGGTCATCGTGCAGGACCCGTGCCACCTGCGTCATGTCCAACGGGCACACGAACCGGTCCGGACGCTGCTCGGCCATGTCGCCGATGTGGTCGAGCTCGACGACGACGGCCTGTGTTGCGGCGCCGGCGGTGCCTACTCGGCGTTGCAACCGGCCCTCGCCGGCGAGATCCGCGAGCGGAAGGTGGCTTCGATCAGGCGCGCGACCGAGCGATCGGCTGCGGTCGCGGTGGCGAGTGCGAACCCCGGCTGTTCCATGCACCTCGGGGCAGTGCTCGATCTGCCGGTGAGGCATCCGGTCGATCTCGTGGCCGAGGCGCTCGGCGTGGATGGCCGGTGATGGGGGAGTACTCCGGACTCGTCGAGCGTCTGGAGTCGATCGCCGCCGACCTCGACGAGATGGCGTTCGATCGGCTCCGCGAGGCGGTGGCCGACGGCGAACTCACCCGCCCTGCCGATGACAAGAAGCTGATGCAGGCCAGGCGAGCGATCGAGAAGGCCGCCGGGGTGCTTCGTCAACTCGACGAGACGTAGTCGTTGAGCACCCGGATCATCGCGACCAGGTCGCTGTAACCACGTTTGGCGAACACGAACGAGATCCGGTCGAGGTCGACCTTGTCGTCGTCACGTCGCTCGATCTTGAACGGCTCCGTCCGGTCGATCGAGCCGCTGGAGGCGAGGTGCCCGAACTGCTCGTTGAGCTCCGCGAGCTGCGCATCGGTCGGTCCCTGGCGCAACCGGATCACCAGGCGGTCGCCGACGTAGCGCACCGAGTCGTAGTTGGCGTAGAAGTCGTCGATGATCGACGCAGCCTCGTTGCAGTCGTTCGTGATCGTGTAGAGATCGACGTCGGTCGCCGACACGAGGCCCCGAGCGATCAGCTGTTGGCGCACGAACGTGTCGACTCCCTCCCAGTAGGGGTCGCCGGGTGCATCGAGCAGCACGATCGGGACGGGCACGCCCTTGCCGGTCTGCGTGAGCGTCAGGAGCTCGAACATCTCGTCGAGCGTCCCGAATCCACCCGGCAGGCAGACGAAACCCTGCGACTCCTTGATCAGCATCAGCTTGCGGGTGAAGAAGTACTTCATGCTCACGTGCTTCTCGTCGCCGGCGATGATCGAGTTCGCGCCGGTCTCGAAGGGGAGGCGGATCGAGACGCCGATCGAGTTCTCCCGGCCGGCGCCCTCCATGCCGGCCTGCATGATCCCGGGTCCCGCGCCGGTGACGGTCATCCAGCCGCGTTCTGCCAGGGTGGCGGCGAGACTGCGGGTCAATCCGTAGAGCGGGTCGTCGGCGCTCGTGCGGGCCGAGCCGAAGATCGCGACCTTGCGACGATCCTTGTAGGGAGCGAACATCGCGTAGGCGTCTCGCATCTCGGTGAGCGCAGCAGTGGCGATCTTGAGATCGAGCGTGTCAGGCTGGTCGGCGATGAGCCCGAGCGTTTCGGAAACAAGTTCTTCCGCGAGTCGAACATTCTCGGAAACACCCAGCTCGGACACGATGGAACGCGCTCGGGACACCACTTCTTCGGATACATCTGGTTCCATGGAGACTGGATCGTACGGGTCGAAATGGCAGGGACCGGTGCTCGGTCTGCTGGCGACCGGCGCCGGGCTCGCGGCAGCCGAGCTCGTGGTCGGCCTCGTCGAGGGCTCGGCGTCGCCGGTGGTTCCGGTCGGTCAGGTGTTCATCGACATCGTGCCGAGGCCGCTCAAGGAGTGGGCGATCGAGACCTTCGGGACGAACGACAAGGTCGTGCTGGTCCTCGGCGCGTTGATCGTGGTGTTCGGGATCGGGATCACCGTGGGTGTGCTCGCCATGAGGGGCGCGCGTAGCGCCGCATATGCCCTGACCAGCGTGATCGGCCTCCTCGGGGCGTTCGCCGTGCTCACGCGCCCGGCTCCCACCCTCGGCAAGCTGCTGCCCACGATCGTCGGCACGGCGGTGTCGATCGCCGTGCTCTGGTATCTGGCCCCACGACCGCAGACGAGCGCGACGGGAGCGGGGGGCCAGGCGCCGGTCCCGGCCCAGACGATGGGCGTCGATCGACGCCGGTTCGTGGGCGGTGCCATCGGGATCGGTTCGGCCGCCGTGCTCGTCGGCGGTGTCGGCCGCCTGCTCCAGCAGCGCTTCGAGGTGAGCGCCGAGCGTTCCGACATCGCGCTTCCCTCCCCGGCGTCGCCGAGCGCAGCGCTGCCCGCGGACGTCCAGGTTCCGGTCGAGGGCATGCAGCCCTTCGTGACCCCGAACACCGACTTCTACCGGATCGACACGGCGCTCGTCGTGCCCCAGGTCTCGAAGGACTCGTGGCGGCTGAAGATCCACGGCATGGTCGACAACCCGATCGAGCTGACGTTCGCCGACCTCCTCGACCGACCACAGGTGGAGCGGTACGTGACGCTGTCGTGCGTGTCGAACCCGATCGGCGGTGACCTCGTCGGCAACGCTCGGTGGCAGGGCGTGCTGCTCAAGGACGTCCTCGACGAAGCCGGTGTGCAACCCGGTGCGACCCAGGTGGTGAGCACGTCGATCGACGGGTGGACCGCCGGCACGCCGACCGAGGCGATCATGGACGGCCGCGATGCGTTGTTGGCGATCGCGATGAACGGCGAGCCGTTGCCGGCGCGCCACGGGTATCCGGTCCGGATGGTCGTCCCGGGGTTGTACGGCTACGTGTCGGCAACCAAGTGGGTGACCGACATCGAGCTGACCCGGTGGGAGGACTACGACGCCTACTGGGTGCCGCGAGGCTGGTCGAAGGAGGGGCCGATCAAGACGATGTCGCGCATCGACACCGATCGGCCGGGGGCCGGGCCCGGGGAGATGGTGGTCGGCGGTGTCGCCTGGGCGATCCACCGAGGCGTGTCACGGGTGCAGGTGCGTCTCGACGGCGGCGAGTGGATCGATGCCGAGCTCGGCGGCGTTCCGTCGGACGACACGTGGGTGCAGTGGGTGGCCCGGTTCGATGCCGCTCCCGGGAAGTACATGGTCGAGGCGCGGGCGTTCGACGGCGACGGCGTTCCGCAGACCGAGGAGACGGCCCCCGTGGCGCCCAACGGCGCGCAGGGCTACCCCCGCCGCTTCATCGAGGTCGCCTGACCCCCCACCCCACCCCGAAATCTGCCTTCATCGTCGCGCTGGGCGCGCAGTCTGAGGCATTTTTCGGGTGGTTGGGGGGGCCGAGGCGGTGCTAGAGGGTGTGGGCTTTGGCGTCGAGGGCGGTGATCAGCTCGTCGAACGACTTCTGGAAGCTGGAGACACCCTCGCGTTCGAGCTGGGCGGCGACGTCGCCCATGTCGACGCCCACCCGGCGGAGCGCGTCCCACACGGCGCGAGCCCCCTCGACGTCGGCATCGACCCGGCGAGCGAGCGTGCCGTGGTCGGCGAATGCCTCGAGCGTGTTGTCGGGCAGCGTGTTGACCGTGTCGGGGCCGATCAGCTCGTCGACGTAGAGCGTGTCGGGGTAGGCCGCGTTCTTGGTCGACGTCGATGCCCACAGCGGTCGCTGCACCCGAGCGCCGCGGGCGGCCAGGGCCTCCCAGCGCGGACCGGAGAAGGCCTCGCGGAACAGCTGGTACGCGAGCTTGCCCTGGGCGACGGCGGCCTTGCCGCGCAGCGCCGCTGCTTCGTCGGTCCCGATGGTGTCGAGGCGCCGATCGACCTCGGAGTCGACACGACTGATGAAGAAGCTGGCGACGCTGGCGACCCGCGACAGATCCGCCGCGGGATCGGCGGCGAGACGTTCGAGGCCACGCAGGTACGCCTCGATCACCTTCGAGTACCGATCGAGGCTGAAGATCAACGTCACGTTGATCGATCGACCCTCGGCGATCATCTCCTCGATCGGCGCAAGGCCCTCCTCGGTGCCGGGGATCTTCACCATCAGGTTGCGGCGGTCGATGCGCTCGTGCAGCTCCCTGGCCGCCGCCTCGGTACCCGGACCGTCGTGAGCCAGCCCGGGATCGACCTCGACGCTCACGTAGCCGTCGACGCCGTCCGAGTGGTCGTAGACCTTCGAGAACACGTCGCAGGCACTGTGGATGTCGCGCACGACGAGCGCCCAGTAGTCGTCGATGATCGAGCTGCTCGTCGAGCGGAGTTCGGCGAACTGCTCGTCGTAGTCGTTCGAGTCCTGGATCGCCTTCTGGAAGATCGACGGATTCGACGTGAGCCCTCGCACGCCGCGGTCACGGATGGCCACGAGCTGGCCCGAGGTGATGTAGCCGCGCTTCAGGTTGTCGAGCCATGCGCTCTGGCCCTCCTGGTCGTAGAGGGCGGCGATGCGGTTCGTGTCGGCCATTGGTGGCTCCTTGGGGTCGGGGTCAGGAAACGAGTTCGAGTGCCCGCCGAACGACGTGCTCGACGTTGATGCCGAGCTTGTCGAGCACGAGCTCGCCGGGAGCGCTGGCGCCGAAGCGGTCGATGCCGATGGCGACATCGGCGTAGCGCTCCCAGCCGAAGGTGGTGGCGGCCTCGACGGAGACCACCGGTACGCCGGGCGGGAGGATCTCGTCGCGGAACGACTGGTCCTGGGCGGCGAAGCGGTCCCAGCTGGGCATGCTCACGGCCCGAGCGGCGACGCCCTGGTCGTTGAGCGCCGTGGCGGCGTCGACGCACACCTCGACCTCGCTGCCGGTACCGATCAGCACGACCTGCGGCGCAGCATCGGAGTCGGAGACGATCCCGGCGCCGCGCTCGACGGCGGATCCGTCGGTGGTCACCCGGATGTTCTGGCGGCTGAGCACGAGCACCGACGGGCCGTCGTGGCGAACGACATCGGCCCAGGCGTGGATCGTCTCGTTGCCGTCGGCGGGACGGATCACGTGGAGGTCCGGCATCGCTCGCAGGGTTGCGAGGTGTTCCACGGGCTGGTGAGTCGGCCCGTCCTCGCCGACGCCGACCGAGTCGTGGGTGAACACGAAGCAGCACTTGGCTCCCGACAGTGCGGCGAGGCGGATCGGCGGTCGCATGTAGTCGGAGAACACGAAGAACGTGCCGCCGATCGGCAGTGTGCCGCCGTGCTGCGCCATCCCGACGAGTGCACTGCCCATCGCGTGTTCGCGGATGCCGTAGTGGAGGTAGCGCCCGGTGCGGTCGTCGGCGGTGAACGACGTGGTGCGCGACAGCCCGGTTCCGTTGCTGCCGGTCAGGTCGGCCGATCCGGAGATCAGCCCAGGGAGGTTGTCGTAGGTGGCGTCGAGGGCCTTCTGGATCGCCTTGCGGGTGGCGACCGACTCACCGAGGTCGTAGGCGGGCAGATCGGCATCCCAGCCGCTGGTACCGGTGCCGGTCCAGGCCGCCTGCCACTCCGGCCCGGCGGTGACCGCGGCGCTGCGCTGCGTCCAGTCGGCCCGGGCAGCAGCGCCTCGTTCGGCGGAGTGGTCACGGTATGCAGCGACCAGATCGTCGGGTGCCCAGAACGGCTCGTCGGGGATCCCCATGATCTCCTTGGTGCGCGCCACGTCGTCGGGCGAGAACGGGTTGCCGTGGGCGCCGTTCGTGTCGACGTGATCGGGCGACGGCTCGCCGATGTGCGAGCGCAGCATGAGCAACGACGGCTTGTCGGTCTGCGCCTTGGCGGCGAGCAACGCTGCTTCGAGCCCGTCGAGATCGTCAGCCATCTCGCCGAGCTCGACGACGTCCCAGCCGTAGGAGCGGAAGCGCATGGCGACGTCGTCGTTCGTCGACATGCTCGTCGGCCCGTCGATCGTGATCTTGTTGTCGTCGAAGACGCAGATCAGCTTGCCGAGGCCGAGGTGGCCGGCCAGCGATGCCGCCTCGTGGCTGATGCCCTCCATCAGGCAGCCGTCGCCGGCGATCACGAAGGTGTGATGATCCTGCGCCTCGGCGCCGAACCGGGCCCGGAGATTCGCTTCGGCGATCGCCATGCCGACGGCGTTGCCGAAACCCTGCCCGAGCGGTCCGGTGGTGACCTCGACGCCCGCCGTGTGCCCGGCTTCGGGATGTCCCGGCGTGGCCGACTCCCACTGACGGAACTGGCGGAGGTCGTCGACTTCGAGTCCGTAGCCCGACAGGAACAGCAACGTGTACTGCAGGATCGAGGCGTGGCCGTTGGAGAGCACGAATCGGTCACGGTCGGGCCATGCCGGATCGGCCGGATCGTGACGCATCACCCGGCTGTAGAGCACGTGCCCGAGCGGTGCGAGCGCCATGGCGGTGCCCTGGTGGCCGCTGTTGGCGGCGAGTGGGCCGTCCATCGCCATCCCCCGGATGAGCGAGACGGCGAGCTGGTCCTGTTCGGCAGTCAACGACACGCGGGCGACAGTACCCGACCGCCCACCGACTCGAACCAAACCGGATCACCTCGCGGGTCTGACCCCTGGTGCAATCAGGCGGGAGGGAGCAGGGTGAAGGGGACGAGGTGCCAGGGGCCCTGGTCGATGCGGCAGTGAGCGAAGATCTGGCCGTAGTCGTCGAACTCCAACTCGCCGCGGACGAGTCGATAGGTGAACTTGCCGGGCTCGACGGTGAACGGGCTGACGTTGCGGGCGATCTGTTCGCTGTCGTCGTCGACACCCCGCCGGAACACGACCTCGAACACGCCGCTGCCCGGCTCACCCTCCGGGCAGAAGATCAACGCCACCAGGTGTGGCTCGATCGTCACCGGCGCCGGCGACGGTGCGGCCATCGAGAACATCACGCCGCTCATGTCGATGCGCGTCGACGGCCCTGGCGCCTGACGCATCTCGAAGTTCTCGACGAAGAGTGCGGCGACGATCTGCATGGGGCCCCAGGCTACGGTCGGCCGTTCGGGCTGTGAACATCGGCACAACGGAACAGGAGAGCGCACCATGGATCTGTCGGGCAAGGCTGCAATCGTGACCGGAGCGGGGACCGGCGTCGGGCGGGCGACCGCCCTGGCGCTCGCGTCGGCCGGTTGTGATGTCGTCGTGAACTACTCGCGATCCAAGGACGCTGCCGAGGCCGTGGCCGCCGAGGCAGCAGCGAGCGGGGTCCGAGCGATCGCCGTTCAGGCGAACGTTGCCGACGACGACGACTGTCGCCGTCTCGTCGATGCCGCAACCGCCACCTTCGGACGGCTCGACGTCCTCGTCAACAACGCCGGCACCACGAGCTTCATCCCCCACCACGACCTCGATGCGGTCACATCGGAGACGTGGACATCGATCATGGGCGTCAACCTGATCGGCCCGTTCCAGATGGCGAGGGCCGCAGCGACGGCGTTGAAGGCCGACGGCGGGGGACAGATCGTCAACGTCTCGAGCGTCGCTGGCGTGTACGGCACCGGGAGTTCGATCCCGTACTGCGCGTCGAAGGCGGGCCTCAACAACCTGACGGTCACCCTCGCGCGGGTGCTGGGGCCCGAGGTGCAGGTCAACACGGTGTGCCCAGGCTTCATCGACGGTTCCTGGCTGCAGGAGGGATTCGGCGACGCATTCGACGCGATCAAGCAGTCGGTCGTCGACAGGACACTGGTGGGTGCCGTCTGCACACCCGAGGACGTCAAGGACGCGATCTTCGGGTTCCTGCTCGGCTCGAAACTGACGACCGGCGAGATCCTCGTCGTCGACGGCGGCTACGGCAAGGCGCTGTGAGCCTTCACATCCAGCGGCGTGGTATCCGCAGCACGACCCGGTAGCTCCCGCCGACGGGCACCGCGCCGAAGGTGCGCGAATCGGCGCGTGTGCTGTCGCGATTGTCGGACAGCACCGACATCGTGCCGTCGCCGTGCACCTCGGACACCCGCTTCACCAGCCAGAAGCCGGGACGGACGGGATGCTCGACACAGCGGATCTGCCCCACTCGCGCCCGGGAGGAACCGATGGCGACGAGTCCCTGACCGTCGACGAGCGTCGGCTCCATCGATCGGTCGGCCACGACGAAACGACGCGGCAGGCGGTGACGCCATCGGCGCCGATTCGTCGAAGGCGGCTTGAGCACGTCCACGGGCGCGGAGTGTATGTTTCGACTGAACGACCTTCGGGAACCGTTCGCTACGCCCACGATCATCTACCTCCAGGAGTCATCATGTTCGCCAAGCTTTTCGCTGCGGCCACCGTCGCCCACGCCCACTGCGATCTGTACTGCGGGGTGTACGACCCGGCGCAGGCCAAGATCGAGGCACTCTCGGTGGTGAAGACGGCGAAGAAGTACGCCGAGTCGGACGACGAGGTCTTCCGCAACCGCTGCATCCTGATCAAGGAACAGCGCGCCGAGGAGACCAAGCACCACCTGATGGTGCTGTGGGCCGACTTCTTCGCTCCCGACCACTTCGCTGCGTTCCCGCAGCTGCACGAACTGTTCTGGAAGGCGATCCATCAGGCCGGCGAGGCCAAGAAGTCGATGGATCCGGCGGTCGGTGAGCAGCTGGTCGCCTACATCGACGAGATCGCCGACATCTTCTGGCAGACCGACAAGGCGAAGCAGATGGGTGTCTACCCGCCGGCCTGAGCCGTACGAGTCGGGCGAGGCGCCGCCGGACGCGGGAAGTAGCGTTCGTCGGACCATGTCCGACCTCCACCTCGTGACCGCAACCGAGCTGCCCGTCGAGGGTCGGTCCACCCGTGACCAGATCCTCGACGCGGCGCTCACGTGTTTCGCCCACGACGGCTACAGCGGCACGTCGCTCAACGACATCGCCGCCGAGGTCGGGATCCGCCGGCCGAGCCTGCTGCACCACTTCGCGTCGAAGGAGGCCCTGTACGGCGAGGTGTTCGAACGCCTGCTGTCGGACTGGTTCGCCCGTCTGGCCGAAGCCGTCGAGTCGACCGCCACGGGCTGGCCCAAGATCGAGCAGGTGCTGCGGGCCGGGTTCGGCTACTTCGCCGACAACCCGTCGTACGTGACGCTGATGCGCCGCGAGGCGATCGACGGCGGGTCGCACCTCGGCATCGACCTCGCCGCCGTCCTGCGGCCGATGTTCGACCAGGCTGCCGGCTACCTGGGCCGTGAAATGGCCGTCGGCACGTTTCGCGAGCAGAACCCACAGCAGCTCCTGCTCACCGGCTACGGCGCGCTGCTCAGCTACTTCTCCGACGCACCCTTCCTCGAAGGACTGCTCGACGAGGACCCCCTGGCTCCGGAGGCGCTCGAGCGTCGCAGCGAACACATCATCGAGTTCTTCCGCGCCGCGCTGATTCCCACCTGAGACGACACCGGGCCGCCGACACCGCGTGCACCACATCGCAGCAGGTCGGACGGGTACCGTGTTGACCGCATGGCGACCCCAGACACGACTTCAACCGGATCCTCCGCGTCCACGACGCTGTCGGAGCGCGACTCCAAGGCGCTGCTCGCCGACTTCGGGGTGCCGATCGCCGCTGAGCGTGTCGTTGCCGACGCCGCCCAGGCCGTCGACGCTGCCGTCGAGCTGGGCTTTCCCGTCGTCGTCAAGCTGAACGGTGATCGCATCGCCCACAAGACCGAGCGGGGCCTCGTCCGCCTCCGTCTCGGCGATCGGGCCGCGGTGCTCGCGGCGGCCGAGGAGCTTCTTGCTGCGGCCCGCCCCGAAGACGGTGACGTGTCGCTGCTGGTCGCGCCGATGATCTCCGGCAACCGCGAACTGATCGCGGGTGTGATCCGCGACCCGCAGTTCGGCCCGACCGTGATGTTGGGCGTGGGCGGTGTGCTGGCCGAGGCGATTGCGGACGTCGTGTTCCGGCCGGCGCCGCTCGACGCCGTGTCGGCGGCGGGCATGATCGACGATCTCGCGACCCAGAAGCTGCTCGGTCCGTTCCGTGGCGAGGCTGCGGTCGATCGGGCGCAGCTGACCGGCCTCCTGGTCGGCCTCGGACGGCTCGTCACCGAGCGGGACGACATCGCCAGCGTCGACATCAACCCCTTGATCGTGCAGGCGTCCGGTGAGCTGGTCGCCGTCGACGGTCTGGTCGAGCTCGGTTCCGGATTCGACGGTGCCCGCGCGGTCACTCGTCAGCGGCCCACCGACGAGCAGTTCCGAGCGCTGTTCGAGCCGCGTGGTGTCCTCGTGACCGGCGCCTCGACCCACCCCGGCAAGTTCGGTTTCGTGTCGCTCCACAACCTGCTGGCAGCGGGATACGCGGGCGGCGTGTACGGCACCAACCTCAAGGGGGAGGAGGTGCTCGGCATCCGTACCGTCGCCGACATCGCGGAGCTGCCGGATGGAGCGATCGACCTGGTGTTCGTGTGCACCCCCGCTGCCGCCAACCCTGATCTGCTGCGCGCCTGCGCTGCCAAGGGGATCACCGCCGCCTTCCTCACGTCGGCCGGGTACGGAGAGGCGGGTGACGAGGGCCGAGCTGCCGAGGAGCAGCTGGTCGAACTGGCCGACGAACTCGGCATGCTCCTCGCCGGGCCCAACGGTCAGGGAGTCGTCAGCACGCCGGTCGATCTGTGCGCTCAGATCGTGGCGCCCTATCCGCCCGCTGGCCGCATCGGGGTCGCGAGCCAGAGCGGCAACTTCGTGTCGAGTTTCATGAACCTGTCTCGAGCGAGCGGAGTCGGGATCAGCCGCGCCGTTTCGGCTGGAAACGCGGCAGCCGTCACCGTTGCCGACTACCTCGACTGGTATGCCGACGACGATGCCACCTCGGTCGGGCTCGCCTATGTGGAGGGCATCGCCGACGGGCGTGGCCTCATGGACCGCCTCGCGACGGCAGCTGCACGCAAGCCCCTCGTGTTGGTCAAGGGCGGCGCCACCGAAGGCGGGGCGCAGGCAGCGGCGAGCCACACCGGTGCGCTGGCCGCCAACGACAAGATCTTCGACGGCGAGTGTCGTGCGGCCGGCATCACGCGGGCTGCAACGGTGACCGAAGCCTTCGAAGCCGCTGCGACGTTCGCCACCCAACCGCTTCCACGCGGTGGGAACACCGTGGTGCTCACGACCGCCGGCGGGTGGGGCGTGGTGACCGCTGACGCGATCACCCGGGACCGCGACATCAACCTGATGACGCTTCCGGACGATCTTCGCGAGGCGATCGATGCGAAGTTGCCGCCGCGCTGGAGCCGCAACAATCCGGTCGACTGCGCCGGCGGCGAGACCCGCGACACGATCCCCGAGGTGATGGAACTGATCGCCACGCACGATGCGGTCGACGCGGTGATCTACCTCGGGATCGGGATCCAGAGCAACCAGGCGAGAATGATGCGCGATGGCCGGTTCTACCCCGACCACGGGCTCGAGCGGATCGTTGCGTATCACGAGCGTCAGGACGAGCGTTTCGCCGAGGCGGCCCATGAGCTCAGCCTGTCGACCGGCAAGCCGATCCTCGTCGCCACCGAACTCGCGGTTGCCGACCCGGACAACGCGGGCCCGGCCACGGTTCGTCGACTCGGCCGGCTCTGCTACGGCAGCGGCGGTCAGGCGGTGACCGCGCTCGGACATCTGATCCGCTACGCGCGCTTCCGCGAGGCGCACCAGCGGTGACCCGACCCGCCGGCACACGTGGACGTGGGCCCGGCCCGTGGTTGGTGCTCGGCGCGGTCGCCATCGTTCCGGCGGTGGTCCTCTTCGCCATCCAACGCTGGTCGGCGGGCGCTTCCGACGACAACGAGGCGGCGCCGTCGGTCGATCCGGCCGTCGTGGTGCCGGCCGCGACCCCGGCGTTGCCGACCGGCCTCCTCAGTTATCGGCGCATGCCGGGCATCGTGTCGCGAGACGTCAACATCGACGCGTTCCGCAGTGAGGTCGATCCGTTCCTGGCGACGCTCAACGATCGATCGTGTGCGGTCGTCGCCGTCGACGGCGTGAGCGTGGGCGCCGTCCGCGAGGAGATCGCCGTGATTCCAGCGAGCAACCAGAAACTGCTCGTCGCTGCGGTTGCCCTCGAACGTCTGGGCGAGGACTTCCGGTACGTCACCACCGTCGAGGCAGCAGCCGCGCCGGTCGCCGGTGTCGTCGAAGGCGATCTCTACCTGGTTGGTGGCGGTGATCCGCTGCTCTCCTCCGACTGGTACCCCACCTCGAACCTCGAGCTGTATTCCGTCACGTCACCGACCTCGCTCGACTCGCTGGCCGACGGTGTGGTTGCAGCCGGCGTCACCAGCGTGCTCGGCGGTGTGGTCGGCGACGGGTCGCGCTACGACGACGAGTTCTTCGCGCCCGGGTGGGGAGTGGGGGTCGCGGGCCTCGAAGGGGGACCGTACGACGCACTGATGGCGAACGATTCGCGTGTGGAGGGAGATCCACTGCGGGCCAACGATCCGAACGAGGGTGCAGCCCGCGAGTTCACCCGGCTCCTCGAAGCTCGCGGTGTCACCGTTGCCGGCTCACCGTCGAGCGGGTCTGCGCCGGCGGGGTCGGTCGAGCTCGCCTCGGTCGAGTCGGCGCCGATGTCGTCGGTCGTCGCCGAGATGCTCGGCAACAGCGACAACAACACCGCCGAACTGGTCGTGAAGGAACTCGGCGTCACCGAGACGGCGCCCGGCACCCGCGAGGCGGGGCTCGCGGTGATTCGCGACCAACTCGCCGAGTGGGGAGTCAGCGTCGAGTCGCTGGTCCTGGCCGACGGGTCGGGCCTGAGTCCCGACAATCGATTGACCTGTGCAGCGCTCGCCGAAGTGCTCGCGCGATACGACCTGGATTCACCGGTCGGGCAGGGTCTACCGATCGCCGGACAGACCGGCACGCTGTCCGACATCTTCGTCGGCCACTCCGTCGAAGGGCGCCTACGCGGCAAGACCGGCACGCTCAACAACCCTCCGTTCAACGCCGATCCGCCTGCCGTGAAGGCCCTCGGCGGGTATCTGCCGATCGAGGGTGGCGGCGAGGTCGAGTACGTGCTGATCCTCAACGGTCCGACGATCTCCGACCAGAGTGAGTACCGACCGATCTGGGACGCCCTCGCGGACACGCTCGACACCTATCCGGCCGGACCGACGCCGGCGATGGTGGGTCCCCGATGAGCAACATGCGAGTCGACGTCGTGACCGGACCGGTGAGGTACCGCTGGACACCGCTGCTGGGCCTGATCGCCCTGGCGATGATCCCGGTGGTGGCGCTCAGCGCACTGGTGGTGTGGAGTGACGGCCAGGCCGACGAACACGAGGCGGCCGTCGACGGCAACGCCGCCGGGCCCGTTCCGGCGGCGCCGTCGGTCTCCGCGGTCACCCCCGCGCTCACGACATCGGTGCTCAGCTACCGCCGCGCCCCGGAGAGCATGGCCGATGTCGGCAACGACAACCGGCTCTCGGAGTCGATGGATCAACTCGCCGCGTTCATCGACGAGCGCTCGTGCCTGGCCGTGTCGGTCGACGGTCGTCCGGTCACCGCTCACAACGTCGACGCCGCCGTGATCCCGGCGAGCACGCAGAAGCTGTTCGTGGCAGCCGTGGCGCTCGACGTGCTCGGAGCCGACCATCGGTTCACCACCACCGTGCAGGCCGCACCGGCGGTGGACGGGGTCATCGAGGGCGACCTGTTCCTGGTCGGCGGGGGAGACCCGCTGCTGGTGTCGACCGACTTCCCGACCGACGGTGATCGTTTCGCCGAGTTCAACACGACTCCGCTCGACGATCTCGCCGATGCGGTCGTCGCGGCCGGGGTCACGGCGATTCGTGGTTCGGTGGTCGGCGACGGCAGTCGCTACGACGACGAGTTCGTCAATCCGGCCTGGGGCGCCGACGTCGCCTTCGTCGAGGCCGGCCCCTACGACGCGCTGGTGGTGAACGACTCCCGGGTCCGAGGACGGTCCGGTCGCGAACGGGATCCGAACGTGGCCGCCGCCCGCGAGTTCGCTCGGCTCCTCACCGAACGGGGCGTACGGATCTCGAACGGGTGGGAGAGCGGCCTCACCGATCCGGCGCTCCCGGTCGTGGCGACCGTCGAATCCCAGACCCTCGACGCCGTGATCGCCGAGATGCTCACCACGAGTGACAACGACACCGCAGAGATGCTCGTGAAGGAACTCGGCGTCGCCGACGGCGGCGTCGGCACCGTGAACGCAGGCCTCGACGTGGTGACCCGCACGCTGGGGTCGTGGGGCGTCCCGATGGAGGGCGTGAAGCTCGTCGACGGATCCGGTCTGAGCAGCGAGAACCGGGCGACGTGCGGGGCGGTGCTCGCCGTACTGCAGCGGTCGGAGGGGACCGCGGTGGCGAACGGCCTGCCGGTCGCGGGCCGCAGCGGAACCTTGGAGGACGCGTTCGTCGGCACGACGATGGAAGGCCGGTTGCGGGCGAAGACAGGCACGCTCGGGAACCCGCCGGTCGACCTCGATCCGCCGGCCGCGAAGGGCCTGGCCGGCTATCTCGGCGCCACCAGCGGCGACACGATCGAGTTCGTGATGATCCTCAACAGCCCCGACATCGACGAACCGGAGAACTACGCCGCGTTCTGGCTGGCGCTCGGCGAGCGGCTCGACTCGTATCCCGACGGTCCGGCACTGTCGACCGTCGGTCCTCGCTGATCGCCAGGACGGGGCCGATCGGGGCACCGGTGGCCGTCGCTCGGCACGGTGACCTAGCGTCGAAGCGTGGCCGTTCTCCCGATGTTCCCGCTCGGCTCGGTGTTGCTCCCGGGCGGTCTGCTCCCGCTCCACGTGTTCGAGCCCCGCTATCGCGACATGATCCGCGATTGCCTGCGCAGCGACGACGAGCCCGAGTTCGGGCAGGTCCTGATCACCCACGGCTGGGAGACGGGCGGCGGTGACGATCGTGCACTCGTCGGGACGGTGGCCCGGATGATGCAGGTGGAGGCGCTCGACGAGGACCGGTACGCACTGATCGCCGTCGGCACGCGCCGGATCAGGATCAACGCCTGGCTGCCGGACGATCCCTATCCGATCGCCGACGTCGACGACTGGCCCGACGTCGACCCGGATGCACCAGGGCTGGCACTGCAGGTTGCGGCGAGCCATGCCCGCGTCCGAGCGGCGCTCGCGCTCGCAGCACAACTCGACGATCACGATGGCGAGGGGGGAGAGGTCGCGCGGACCGAGGACACCGAGATCTCCGACGACCCGCTGCTGGCCACCTATCACCTCGCCGCGTTGGCTCCGATCGGCCCGGCCGATCGACACCGGCTGCTCTCGGCGGAGGGGCCGATGCGGCGCCTCGACGTGCTCGACGAGATCCTCGACGACGTCGAAGCCATGTTGAAGTTCCGCCTTTCGTGATAGAAACGATGATCGTGTCAGACACCAACGACCTCGACGATCGCCTCGCACGCAGGGCGGCGAAAGCCAAGGCTGCGCAGGAGGACGCGTCGGTCGGTGACATCGTCGACTACGTCAAGGCCTACGCCAAACAGGAGACCCTCGGTCCCTTGAAGGGGGCAGGCTCATGGCTGGGCTTCGGCGCCGCAGCGGCGCTGCTCTTCAGCATCGGTGTGGTCTTGCTGCTCGTCGGGCTGTTGCGGCTGTTGCAGACCGAGTGGACCCGCTCGGCCAGCGGCTCGCTGTCGTGGCTCGCCTATCTGATCACCCTGCTTGTCGCCGTTGCCGTGATCGCCGTGGCGATCTCGCGCATCAAGAAGGCGACGCTGTTCAAGGAACCGAAGTAAGGAGCCTCACCGTGGCGAAGCAGAACACTCCCGTCGTGCCCGACAAGATCACCCCGCAGGATCTGGAGGACAAGTTCAAAGCCCTCCAGGGCGAGATCCAGGGCAGGGTCGACGAGAAGAAGACCTCGATCGCCACGGTCGCAGCCGGTGGCGGCATCGTGCTGCTGGTCATCTTCTTCCTGCTCGGACGCCGCTCCGGTCGCAAGCGCAGCGCCATCGTCGAGATCCGTCGCGTCTGATGTCGCTGGTTCCCTACGCACTCCGGCCGCGGTACGTCCTGCGGAGCTTCGTGGTCCGCAAGGGTCTCGTCCACCCCAACCCGTTGGTCCGGCCGATCGCGATGCTCCTGGTCGGCCAGGGCGACTTCCTCCGGGTCAAGGCGATCCGCCACGGGCTGATCCTCGGCAACCCGTACTGGCGCGCGGTCGGGGGTGCGCTCCTCGTTCGCGAGATGAGCAAGCGCGTGCTGAGCAGCCCTCCCGAGCGACTCGCTCGGGAGCGACTCGGCCCTGGTCACTTCGTGAAGGTCACCACGTCGGCACCAAATCTCGACCTGAGTCGACGGCAGCGTCGGGCGGAACTCAAACGGCTCCGGTCGGAGGCGTTGGCGAGCGTCGCGTCCCGACGACCGTCGTGAAGGTCGTGCTGCGGAACCCGCGGCGCGAGGTCGAGTTCACCGGTTCGCGTTCGGTCAATCGACTCCTCGACGAACTACAGCTCAGCCGTGAGGCACACCTCGTGATCTGCAACGGAACGCTCGTCCCCGGCGATGCGGTCCTCGGTGACGACGACCAGATCGAGGTCCGGCCAGTGATCTCGGGTGGCGCAACGTGAGCCGACGGCGCCGATGACGGCGGTCGGGAGCAAGTGTCGGGTGTGCAAGGCCCCGGCGGTCATCGACCTGCCACGCCACAACGCTCACTTCTGCGCCGAGCATCTCCAACAGCTCTGTCGTCGGCAGGTGGCCAAGGCGATCGACGACTTCGACATGTTCACCCCGGACGACCGGCTCCTCGTCGCCGTGAGCGGCGGCAAGGACTCGCTCGCGGTCTGGGACCTGCTGATCGAGGCCGGCTATCAGGCCGACGGCCTCTACATCGGCCTCGGAATCGGCGAGTACTCCACCGACAGCGGCGGCTACGTGCGACGCTTCGCCGACGAGCGCGACCTGACCCTGCTCACGATCGATCTCCGCGACGACTACGGCTACGACGTCCCGACGGCGGCGAAGGCCACCGGTCGCGTGCCGTGTTCGGCCTGCGGGCTCTCGAAGCGTCGGCTGTTCGATCAGGCCGCTCGCGACGGTGGGTACGACGTGGTGGTCACCGGCCACAACCTCGACGACGAAGCGGCGGTGCTGTTCGGCAACACGCTGCGGTGGGACGTCGACTACCTCGCCCGTCAACTCCCGGTGTTGCCGGCAGCCAACGGGTTCCCGAAGAAGGCGAAACCGCTCGTGCGGCTCACCGAACGCGAGATGGCGGCGTGGTGTCTGGTCCGGGGCATCGACTACGTGGTCGAGGAATGTCCGATCGCGGCCGGCAACAAGCACCTGTCGTACAAGGAGTCGCTGAATTCGATCGAGGCGACGTCCCCGGGAGCGAAGGCGTCGTTCTACCTGGGGTTCCTCGAGCGGATGGCGCCGTTGCTCGCCGGGCGATCGGCCGCTGCTGCGGGTGATCTGAACGACTGCGCGAACTGCGGTTCGCCCACGACCGGAGATGTCTGCGCCTTCTGTCGGCTCGTCGAGAAGGCCGGTGCGCACGATCCGGTGCCGGTGGAGATGGTGCTGACGCGAGGGAGACGACGATGACCGGAGTGTTCGCGACGGGGGAGAAGGCCCTGCTGCTCGACTCGAAGAAGCGTCGGTACCTGATCGAGCTGGCCGACGACGGTGAGTTCCACAGCCACAACGGGTTCGTTGCGCATGCCGACGTGATCGGCCGGAGCGAGGGCATCGTGATCCGCTCGACCAAGGGTTCGGAGTACATCGCGCTCCGCCCCACACTCGAGGACTTCGTCGTCGAGATGCCCCGAGGGGCCCAGGTGATCTATCCGAAGGATCTCGGGCCGATCTGCATGCTCGCCGACATCGGACCCGGTGTGCGCGTCTTCGAGACCGGCATCGGTTCGGGCGCGCTCTCGATGACCATGCTGCGGTACGGCGCGGAGATCGTCGGCTACGAGATCCGCGAGGACTTCGCGAACCGCGCCCGGAAGAACGTCCAGAGCTTCCTCGGGGAGGCCGCCCTCGATCGCTACGACGTGCACATCGCCGACAGCTACGAGGGGATCGATCCGGAACTCGGCATGTTCGATCGGGTGGTGCTCGACCTCCCCGAGCCCTGGCAGGTGATCCCGAAGGCCGAAGCGGTGCTGCAACCCGGTGGGCTGCTCGTCGCCTACACGCCGTCGATCACCCAGGCCGTGCAGGTGCGCGAGGCGCTCAAGGGCAAGTGGATCGATGCCCGAACGATCGAGGTGCTCCACCGTGGCTGGCACATCGAGGGCCAGGCCGTACGCCCCGACCATCGCATGGTGGCCCACACCGCCTTCCTGAGCGTGGCCCGGTTCCTCGGCCGCAACCCCACCTGACCGACGCGCTCACGCGAAAGCGATGAGCGAACGCCCCGCATGGCGTGGTTTCGCTCATCGCGACAGGGTCAGGGCGGTGGTTCGAGGCGGAGCGCGGCGCTGAGGCCGTCGAGGAGTTGCGCGGTGTCGGGCCACGGCATCGACGGGTGCGACCCGCAGAGGTCGACGATGCCGTGGATCCACGTGTGGACCTGCACGGCGACGAAGAACGGGTCGCGGTCGTCGCCGAGCCCAGCGAGCATGCGGGCGACCGCATCGACCAGGAGCTGGAACGCGGCGAGCCCGCCAGGGGAGTCGCCGTCGCCGAGATCGACCTTGTCGGAGAACAGCACCCGGTACTGGCCCGGATGGTCGATGGCGTACGCGACGTAGGCGTCGCCCATCGCTCGGAACGCGGTGAACGGATCGTCGCTGCTGTCGTGAGCGTCGCGGAGCTGCTCGTAGAACGTGGCCCAGCAGTGGTCGACGGCGCCGCGCAGCAGCTCGACGTGGTCGTCGAAGTGTCGGTAGACCGCCGTGGGGGAGACGCCGGCCTGACGGGCGACGGCGCGCAGCGACACCGCTTCCATCTCGCCGTGCGCTCCGATCAGGTCGGCGGCGGCGACCAGCAGGTCGGTGCGCAGCGTGTCGCCCTCGCCGCGAGGTGAGCGTTGGCGATGGACGGTCGGTGTGGCCACGGTCACGATCATATCGGTTGACATCTGTTCACCCAGCTGATTGATTGACACCCGTCAACGTAACAAGTGTCAACACAGGCCGTCGAGACGGCAGATCGGGAGGAATCGTCATGTTCACGAGCATTGGGCACCTGGTGGTCCGCCGTCGTCGGACGGTGCTGGTCGCCACACTGCTGGGCCTCGTGGTCGCCATCGTCCTCGGTTCGGGTGTCTTCGCCGGGCTGACCAACGGTGGCTTCGACGACCCCGAGTCGGAATCGACGCGAGCGATCGCGGCGCTCGACGACGAGTTCGACACCGGGAGTGCCGACCTCGTCGCCATCGTCACCGCCACCGGGGGCAACGTCGACACGCCCGAGGTCGCCGCTGTGGCAACGGCGTTGACCGAGGAGTTCGCGGCGATCGAGGGGACCGACGACGTCGTGTCGTACTGGTCGCTCGGCTCGCCGGCACCGTTGCGATCCGTGGAGGGCGATCGCGCCCTGATCCTGATGCGGTTCCCCGGCGCCGAGGAGGACCCCGAACGCATCGCAACGATCGAGACCGTGCTCGACGAGTACGCCGGGCTCGAGCGTGACGGCATCACCGTCGGTCTCGCCGGCACCGAGCCGGTGTTCGCGGCGGTCGGCGAGACGATCGAGGGCGACCTCGCACGCGCGGAGATGATCGCCGTGCCGCTGACGTTGTTGCTCCTGCTGTTCGTCTTCGGCGGTGTCGTCGCTGCCGGACTGCCACTGGTGGTCGGCGCCATCTCGGTGTTCGGCGCGTTCATGGTGCTGTGGACGGTCACCCAGTTCACGAACGTGTCGATCTTCTCGATCAACCTCGTGACCGCACTCGGCCTCGGCCTCGCCATCGACTACTCGCTGTTCATCGTCAGCCGCTTCCGCGAGGAACGCGCCCTCGGGCGATCGGTCGACGACGCCGTCGTGCGAACCGTCGAGACCGCCGGCCGCACCGTGGCCTTCAGCGCGATCACCGTGGCGATCTCGCTCAGCGCGCTGCTGATCTTCCCGCTCTACTTCCTGCGATCGTTCGCCTACGGAGGGATCGGCGTACTCGTCGTCGCCATGGTCGTGTCGGTGGTCGCTCTCCCGGCGCTCCTCGCCGTACTCGGTGCCCGGGTCGACTCGCTGCAGCTCTTCCAGCGCCGTCCGGCGCGGGTCGGCGAGGGCTTCTGGCACCGCCTGGCCACCGGCGTGATGCGTCGCCCCGGCGCAGTGGCGATCGTCGGCATCACGTTCCTGCTCGCGCTCGGCGTGCCCTTCTTGAACGTCGAGTGGGGAGTACCCGACGACCGTGTGCTCCCGGAGTCGACCGAGGTGCGCCAGCAGTCCGACATCCTCCGCAACGAGTTCGACTCCTCGGAAGGCGACGCGTTCGCCATCGTCGCCACCGGCGGCACCGACACCGCCTCGATCGAGACGTACGCCGCAGCGGTGTCGACGATCGACGGCGTCGCACGCGTCGACAGCGCCGTCGGCCGTTTCGTCGCCGGATCCAACGTCGTCGTCGATCCCGCGTTGATGCAGTTCGACCCCTCGGTGTCGGCATCGGGCGATGCGACGTGGTTCAACGTGGTGCCCGACGTGGAGCCGATCTCGGTCGAAGCCGAGCGCATGGTGGGTGAGATCCGCTCGATCGACTCGCCCTTCGACGAGGTGCTCGTCGGTGGAGCCTCGGCGGCGCTGGTCGACTCGAAGTCGGCGATCTTCTCGCTCGTGCCGTACGCGGCAGCGATCATCGTCGTCGCCACGTTCGTGCTGCTGTTCCTGATGTTCGGTTCGCTGCTCGTGCCGGTGAAGGCGATCGTGCTCAACGCGCTCAGTCTGACCGCGACGTTCGGGCTGATGGTCTGGGTGTTCCAGGAGGGCAACGGCGCCGACCTGCTGGGCTTCACGCCGACGGGCCTGACCGACATCTCGATGCCGATCCTGATGTTCTGTGTGGCGTTCGGACTCTCGATGGACTACGAGGTGTTCCTGCTGTCGCGTATCAAGGAGGAGTACGACCGCACCGGCGACAACGACCTCGCCGTGGCGATCGGCCTGGAGAAGACCGGGCGGTTGGTGACCGCAGCAGCGCTCCTGCTGTCGATCACGTTCTTCGCCTTCGCCACCTCGGGGGTGACCTTCATCAAGCTGTTCGGTCTCGGATTGGCCGTGGCGGTGCTGGTCGATGCCTTCATCGTGCGGTCCACGCTGGTGCCGGCGCTGATGAAGCTCGCCGGCGATTGGAACTGGTGGGCGCCGACGCCGCTGCGACGGATCCACGAACGGTTCGGGATCAGCGAAGCGCCGCCGGAGGAGCAGACGGCCGAGGTGGACGAGCCCGTGCCGACCGCCTGACGCGACGATGCCCCGGACCGATGGTCCGGGGCATCGTCGCGCTCAGTGGCCGGTGATGATCAGGGCTCGATGTAGATGCACTCGCCGGGGCACTCCTCGGCGGACTCGATCACGGCCTCGAGTTGGTTGTCGGGGATCTCGGCGAGCCCTTCGGCGCCCTGGGGGTTGCCCTTGGCCTCGGCGAAGATCTTGTCACCCTCGACGACGTAGGCGAGGCCATCGTCGAGCAGGGTGAAGACGTCGGGGGCGATCTCCTCGCACAGGCCGTCGCCGGTGCACAGATCCTGGTCGATCCAGACCTTCATGTCAGTGGGCTCCTCGTTGAACGAAAGATGAAGTGTTGTCTACGCCTCGCACTTTACACGGCCAAGCACGTGCAAACACGTTCACGGTGAGCGCGTGTACATTCGGCGACATGGCATCTGCTGGTGACGATCGCTCCGCCGAATCGAACGCCAACCGCAACGAGCACGATCAACTCGTCGCACTGCAGGAGGAAGTGACGCTCCTGCGCCTCCGGCTCGCCGACGCTCCGAAGCGGGTCCACTCGCTCGAGGAGCGTCTGCTCGAGACCAAGGGGCAGCTCGCAGCGGCGATCGGACAGAACGAGAAGCTGTCGTACACGCTGCGCGAGGCGCGCGAGCACATCGCCACGCTGCGCGACGAGGTCGACAAGCTCTCGCAGCCGCCATCGGCGTACGGCGTGGTCGTCGGCAAGAACGACGACGACACCGTCGACATCCTCACCAGCGGCCGCAAGATGCGTGTCTCCCTGCATCCCGACATCGACCACGAACTCCTCGACCGGGGCGCCGAGGTCGTGCTCAACGAGAGCTACAACGTCGTGATGGCGCGCCAGCCCGAGATCACCGGTGAGGTGGTGACGGTCAAGGAGGTCATGGACGACGGTGTGCGGATCGTCGTCGTCGGGCGCGCCGACGAGGAGCGGGTCTGCGAGCTCGCGGACGCGATCCGCGGCACCCACATCCGGTCGGGCGACCACTTGCGGCTCGACACCCGGTCGAACCTGCTCCTCGAGAAGCTGCCGCGGCCCGAGGTGGAGCACCTGCTCCTCGAAGAGGTGCCCGACATCGCCTACACCGACATCGGCGGACTCGACGACCAGATCGAGCAGATCGCCGACGCCGTGGAGCTGCCGTTCCTGCACCAGGATCTGTTCGCCGAGCACCAACTCCCGGCACCGAAGGGCATCCTGCTGTACGGCCCTCCTGGATGTGGCAAGACGCTGATCGCGAAGGCCGTGGCGAACAGCCTCGCGAAGAAGGTCGCCGAGACCGTCGGCGAGGGCAAGGGGCACAGCTACTTCATCAACATCAAGGGCCCGGAACTGCTCAACAAGTACGTCGGCGAGACCGAGCGGCAGATCCGCCTCGTGTTCCAACGGGCGCGTGAGAAGAGCGACGAGGGCTGGCCCGTCATCGTGTTCTTCGACGAGATGGACTCGATGTTCCGCACACGTGGGTCGGGCATCAGCTCCGACATGGAGTCGACGATCGTGCCGCAGCTGCTCGCCGAGATCGATGGCGTCGAGGGCCTCAAGAACGTCATCGTGATCGGCGCCACCAACCGGGAGGATCTGATCGACCCCGCGATCCTGCGACCCGGGCGACTCGACGTCAAGATCAAGATCGAGCGCCCGAACGCCGAGGCTGCGAAGGCGATCTTCGCCCGGTACCTGACCGACGAGATCCCGATCGCCGCCGGCGAGTCGATCCCCGACATGATCGAGGCGACCGTCACCGAGATGTACCGCGACGACGAGGCGAATCGATTCCTCGAGGTGACGTACCAGAACGGCGACAAGGAGATCCTCTACTACAAGGACTTCTCGTCCGGGGCGATGATCGAGAACGTGGTCCGCCGAGCCAAGAAGCTCGCGATCAAGCGGGTGATCGACGGTGGCGCCAAGGGCGTCAGCACGCAGGATCTACTCGCCTCGATCAAGCAGGAGTACAAGGAGCACGAGGACCTGCCGAACACCACCAACCCGGACGACTGGGCGAAGATCTCCGGCAAGAAGGGTGAGCGGATCGTGTTCATCCGCACGCTGGTGTCCGAGACAGCCGAGATCGACGGGGCCGGCGGCCGAGCGATCGAGCGGGTCGCGACCGGTCAGTACCTGTGACCGGGCGCCGCGAGTACGACCTCGTCGTCTACGGGGCGACCAGCTTCGTCGGCGAGATCGTCTGTCGGTACCTGGTGCAGCGCCACGGGGCCGTCGGCAAGCTGCGCTGGGCGATCGCCGGCCGCAACGCGGACAAGCTCGCCGACGTGGCTCGTCGCACGGGCGCCGACGTGCCACGCATCGTCGCCGATGCCTCGGACCGTGCGTCGCTCGACGCGATGGCCGCTTCGACCCGTGTCGTGATGTCCACGGTCGGTCCGTATGCGCTCTACGGCTCCGAGCTGGTGGCTGCCGCAGTCGAGGCGGGAATCGACTACTGCGATCTGACCGGCGAGGTGCAGTGGATGCGTCGCATGATCGACGCCCACCAGGCGCGCGCCGAGGAGACGGGATCCCGGATCGTGCATGCGTGCGGGTTCGACTCGATCCCGTCCGATCTCGGTACGTGGTTCACGCAGCAACGGTCGATCGAACAGTTCGGTGAGCCCTGCGTCGAGGTGCGCATGTCGGTCGCCGGGGCGAAGGGGGGAGCGAGTGGCGGCACGATCGCCAGCGTGATGAACCTGATCGAGGAGGCCGCCGACGATCCCGAGGTGCGCGCCACCCTCGAGGATCCGTACGTGCTCGCACCGGTCGACCAGCGATCGGGACCGCCGCAACCCGGGATGGAACGCCCGACCCGCGACGACCGTTTCGAGAGCTGGGTGGCGCCGTTCGTGATGGCACCGACGAACACGGCGGTCGTGCGACGGACCCATGCACTCCTCGGCCGGCCGTGGGGACCCGACTTCACCTACGGCGAGACGATGATGACCGGCGACGGCGCGACGGGCGCGGTCAAGGCGTACGCGATGACCGCCGGGCTGGCAGCGTTCGCCGGGGTGGCTGCGCTCGGCCCCACCCGTCGGCTCCTGGGCAAGGTGCTGCCGAAGCCGGGGTCCGGCCCGTCGCCCGCTGCGCAACTGGCGGGCTGGTTCGACGTCCGCTTCGCCGGCCGCACCGCATCGGGCGACACGATCGCCACGAAGGTCACCGGCGATCAGGATCCCGGCTACGGCTCGACCGCGAAGATGTTGAGCGAGGCCGCGGTCGCCTTCCTCGACCTGTCGCCGAAGGACGTCGGGGGCGGTTTCTGGACTCCTGCGAGCGCGTTCGGCGACGCGCTGATCGAGCGCTTGGAATCGCACGCCGGCGTGCGATTCGACGTGCTCTGAGCGCGGCGCACCAGCACGTCGGCGGCCCGCCCCAGCCTGCTGATGAGCCACACCACCTCATGCGGTGGTCTGGCTCATCGCAACAGGTGTCGTCGCGGACTCCGAGCTGGCTGGGAACATCGCCGAGCTGAACATCACCAGGAGCGGCAGCTCCGATAGGTTCAGGGAATGGCGCTGACCAAGGTCTGCGGGATCGAGACCGAGTACGGCATCGTCGTGCGCGGGGGCGACAACAACCCCGTGTCGGCGTCGTCGATGCTGATCAACGCCTACGTCGCGGCCACCGACCGCGAACGGGGACGCATCGGCTGGGACTTCGAGGACGAGCAGCCGGCGAACGACGCCCGCGGCTTCTCGCTCGACGACTCCCTGGCGCCCGAGGTCGAGACGATGCTCGTCAACGCCGTGCTCACCAACGGCGCCCGCTACTACGTCGACCATGCGCATCCCGAGATCTCCACCCCGGAGGTCACGACCGCCCGCGAAGCGCTCGTGTGGGACCGCGCCGCCGAGGAGATCGTGCGGGCGTCGATGATCCACGTCGCCGCCCTCCTGCCCGATGGCGGCGAGATCATCGTCCACAAGAACAACTCCGATGGCAAGGGCAACAGCTATGGCTGCCACGAGAACTACCTGATCGCACGCGAGGTGCCCTTCGGTCGTCTCGCCAGCCAGATCACGTCGCACTTCGTCACCCGCCAGGTGTTCTGTGGCGCCGGCAAGGTCGGCTGTGAGCTGCCAGGACGCCCGAACGATCACGTGCCCTACCAGCTCAGCCAACGCGCCGACTTCTTCGAGGAGGAGATCGGCCTCGAGACCACCCTGAAACGGCCGATCGTCAACACTCGTGACGAGCCGCACGCCGACGCGCAGAAGTACCGGCGGCTGCACGTGATCGTCGGCGATGCCAACATGAGCGAGGTGGCCACGTACCTCAAGGTCGCCACCACGGCGGTCGTCCTGTCGATGATCGAGGACGACGAACTGGGCGACGACTGGCTGCTCGGCAACCCGGTGGCGGCGATCCGGCAGGTCAGCCACGATCCGTCGCTCCGACAGACGATCATGCTGCGCGACGGGAGCCGGGCGACTGCGCTCGAGATCCAATGGGGACTGCTGGAGCGGGCCCGCAAGTACGAGCAGTCGCACGGTCTCGCATGCGTCGGCGAGGACGTGGCGCTCGACGTCCTCGACCGCTGGGAAGCGGTGCTGACCGGGCTCGAGTCCGATCCGGCATCGGTGGCGAGCCAGGTCGACTGGGTCGCCAAACAACGTCTCGTCGAGGGCTACGCCGCTCGGCACGACATCGCCCCCGGTTCGATGCGTCTCAAGGCGATCGACCTGCAGTACCACGACCTCCGCGCCGATCGCTGCCTGGCGATGCGGGCCGGACTCGACACGATCGTGACGCCGGCCGAGGTGGCCAGCGCGATGACCGAGCCGCCGACCACGACCCGGGCCTACTTCCGCGGCCGCTGCCTCCAGAAGTACCCCGACGACGTCGTCGCCGCGAACTGGGACTCGCTCGTGTTCGACATCGGACGCGATCCACTCCGTCGGGTTCCCATGATGGAACCATTGCGTGGCACGGCCGAACACGTTGCTACGTTGATCGACGAGAGCGGGACGGCACGAGAACTCCTCGACCGTCTCGGCCAGTGATCGAACACGATTCATCCGACTCACCGAAGGGAAGCACACGCTGATGGCAGAACGCACCCAGAAGTCGAAGGGCACCACGAGCCGCGACGCCGAGGCCACGGTCGAGGCTGCGCCGGCGGTCACCGAGACCGGCGAGAAGCTGAAGGCCGAGCTCGACGACCTGCTCGACGAGATCGACGAGGTGTTGGAGACCAACGCCGAGGACTTCGTGAAGTCCTATGTGCAAAAGGGTGGTCAGTGATCCCGTGACGATGCCGATCTTCTCGACCTCGGACGATCCGGGGTCGAGCTTTCCGGAGTTGCTGCGTCGCGTGGGCCTCGGCCCGGTACCCGTCGTCGGCGCTTCCACGGAGCTGATGCGCGATCTGTCGGTGCCGCACGCCACCACGTGCGTTGCGCTCACCTACGCCGACGGTGTCGTGATGGCGGGCGACCGACGTGCCACCTCCGGCAACCTGATCTCGCACCGCACGATGGAGAAGGTCGTCGAGGCCGACCGGCACAGCGGCGTCGCCATCGCGGGCGCAGCCGGCGCAGCGATGGAGATGGTCCGGCTGTTCCAGCTGCAACTCGAGCACTACGAGAAGGTCGAGGGAACAGCGATCAGCCTGGAAGGCAAGGCGAACCAACTGTCGATGATGGTTCGGGGCAACCTCCAGGCAGCGATGATGGGCATGGTCGTGGTCCCGATCTTCGGCGGCTACGACCTGCGTCGCGAGTGTGGGCGGCTCTGGGACTACGACGCCACGGGTGGCCGCTACGAAGAGCGCGACTACGTCGCAACGGGGTCGGGAAGCCTGCACGCCGGCACGGTGATCAAGGTCGGTTTCCGTTCCGGCATGAGCCGGGACGACGCCGTCAACCTCGCCGCGCGAGCGCTGTGGGAGGCGGCCGATGCCGACTCGGCCACCGGAGGTCCCGACGTGCTGCGCGGCATCTATCCCGTGGTCGCCACGATCGACGCCACCGGGTGGACCCGGCTCGACGACGACGATCTCGCCGCACGGTACGAGACGATCGTCGCGGAGGTGCGTTCGCGATGAGCATGCCGTTCTACGTCGCTCCCGAACAGATGATGAAGGACCGTGCCGACTTCGCACGCAAGGGCATCGCCCGAGGGCGTGCACTGGTCGCAGTCCGCTACACCGAGGGCATCGTGATCGTCGCCGAGAACGCATCGGAGACGTTGCGCAAGGTCAGCGAGATCTACGACCGCATCGCGTTCGCCGGCGTCGGCAAGTACAACGAGTTCGACCAGCTGCGCGTCGCGGGTGTCCGGGCCGCCGACCTGAAGGGCTTCCAGTACTCGCGCGACGACGTCGATGCTCGAAGCCTGGCGAACAGCTATGCCCAGATGCTCGGAACGATCTTCACGCACGAGATGAAGCCGATGGAGGTGGAGATCCTCGTCGCCGAAGTCGGCCTCGAACCGTCCGGCGACCAGATGTTCCACCTGCTCTACGACGGCACGGTCGTCGACGAGCGCGACTACGCAGCGATCGGTGGTGACGCCGAGGCGATCAGCGCCCGGCTCGCCGAGAACTGGACCGACGGGCTGGATCGCGCGGCAGCGATCGCACTGGGCCGGGCAGCGCTCGGTGGGCCCGATCGGCAGATCTCCGACGACGACCTCGAAGTCGCAGACCTGTCTCGTACCAACGGTCGCCGGTGCTTCCACCGGCTGACCACCACCGACCTCGGCGCCTGAGCCGGTCGGCGCGAGGCGTACCATCGAGGCATGGTCGCCATCGACGTCAACAGTGACCTGGGGGAGTCGTACGGGGTCTGGACGCTCGGTGACGACGCCGCGATGCTGGGCATCGTCACCAGCGCGAACGTGGCCTGCGGGTTCCACGCCGGCGACCCGTCGGTGCTCCGGGCGACCTGCAGGCTGGCGGTGCAGAACGATGTGGCGGTCGGCGCACAGGTGTCGTTCCCCGACCTCCCCGGATTCGGTCGTCGTCATCTCGACATGGCGCCCGACGAACTCCGCGACGCCGTCCTCTACCAGCTCGGTGCGCTCGATGCGTTCGCGCAGGTGGCGGGCACCGAGATCTCCTACGTCAAGCCACACGGAGCGCTGTACCACGCGACGGCGACCCATCCCGCCGCCGCCCGGGCGCTCGTTGCGGCAGCCGCCGAGTACGACCCGTCGCTCGCGGTCCTCGGACTCCCGGGCTCGGAGCTGCTGGCCGCTGCCGACGAGGCGGGGCTGGAGGCCGTGGCCGAGGCGTTCGCCGACCGCGCCTACCGACCCGACGGCGGTCTCGTGTCTCGTCGCGAGGCCGGAAGCGTGCTCACCGACGTCGACGTGGTCGCCGAGCGGGCGGTGCGGATCGCCACCGACAACGAAGTCGTCGCGTTCGACGGCACCGTCGTGAGCATCCGCGCCCGCTCGATCTGCGTGCACGGCGACACCCCTGGGGCCGTCGATCTCGCTCGGGCCGTGCGCTCGGCACTCGATGCCGCAGGCGTCGGCGTCTACCGTTTCACCGACTGAGCGCACACGCGCAGAACGGGGCCACGCATGACCTACGCACCCTCACACCGGGTGTTCTACGACGCCGACAGCCACATCATGGAGCTGCCCGACTTCCTGCGCGACTACGCCGATCCGGCGGTGCGCGACCGGATTCCACAGGTCAGCTACGCCGCATCGCTCGTCACCGACGAGGAGGTCGCAGACATCGTGGCCAACGGCGGGCGCCACGCCGACGAGCACGTCGAGGCCCAGATCGCGCTCGGCGATCAGCTGATCGCGCAGTCGAAGGAGATCCAGGCACTCGGTGCCTTCGACCGCCACGACCGATCGGTCGCACTCGACATGCTCGGCTTCCGCAAGCAGCTGGTGTTCGCGACGCACAGTGTGGCGACGCCGTTCTCGCCGAGTCGGACGCTCTCTGTCGATGTCCGGTACGGAGCGACCCGAGCCCACAACCGGGCGATGAGCGAGTTCTGCGCCGACGACGACCGGCTGATGGGCGTGGGGATCGTGCCGCTCGACGAACCCGAACTGGCGCTCCGCGAGGCAGAGTTCGCGCTCGACGCGGGCCTGGAGGCGATCTGGGTGCCCCACCATCCGGCGGGTGAGCGTTCGCCCGGCCACGTCGACCTGGCCCCGTTCTGGGAGTGTCTCGCCGACTCGGGTACCCCGTTCGTGCTCCACGTCGGCGGGTCGCCGTTGCAGCTCGATCCTCGCTGGGCCAACACCGGGCGGGCGCCCGCACGCGATTGGATGGGCGGTGGCGAGAACATCCGCAGCAAGGACATGGCGGTCCTGCACCAGGGACCCGAGACGTTCATCTCGGTGATGGTGATGGACGGTGTGTTCGAGAAGTACCCGTCGCTTCGCGGTGCCTGCGTCGAACTCGGCGCAGGATGGGTGCCGTCGATGCTGACACGCCTCGACTGGGTGGTGCGGTCGTGGAGCAGGGTCGACCAGTACCTCGCCGAGCTGCAACGCACGCCGTCGGAGATGCTCCGGGCGCAGATGGCCTTCACGCCCTACGTGTTCGAGGACGTGGGCGCCTTCATCGACCAATCGGCTCCGGAGCTGTACCTGTTCTCGAGCGACTATCCCCATGTCGAGGGCGGCAAGGACCCGATCGGCCGGTTCGAGGGATCGCTCGGGCAACGCGCCGACAGCATTCGCGACCAGTTCTACGCCGAGAACTTCCTGCGCATCTTCCCCGACGCCCGCGTGCACTGACCCGATGCAGCGACGGCCGTACGGACCGCTGGCATGGCTGGTCGACCAGGTGTCGGCACCCGCTGCCTGGGCGGACGCGCTCCGAGCGATGGATCTTCCGGGCGTCGAGGAGATCGTGCCGGCGGAGTCGACCGTGGTGGTCCGGTGCACCGGCGAACGCCACGCTTCCGTCGGCGAGGTCCTCGACCTGGTCGTGGCGGACGAGCGACCGACAGCCACAGAGCCACCGCTGACGATCGACGTCGTGTACGACGGCCCCGACCTCGGCGAACTCGCATCTGCCGCTCGACTCTCGATCGACGAGGTCGTGCGCCTTCACACCACCGGCAGCTACGACGTGGCCTTCTGCGGGTTCAGCCCTGGATTCGGCTACCTGCGCGGCATCGATCCGCGTCTGCACGTGCCTCGCCGGGCCACCCCGCGCACCTCGGTGCCGATGGGCTCGGTCGGTGTGGCCGCCGGCTACACCTGCGTCTACCCGTCGGCCTCGCCCGGTGGATGGCACCTGATCGGGCACACGACCGCCGTCCTGTGGGACGCCGAGCGCGACCCACCGGCGCTGCTGCGCCCAGGCCAGGCCGTCCGATTCCGCTCGGTGGCACCGTGACAGCGCCGGCACTGCGCGTCGTCCAGGTCGGTTTCGCCACCACGGTGCAGGACCGAGGTCGCCCGGGACTGGCCCATCTCGGCGTGCCGAGGGCCGGTGCCGTCGATCGGCAGACCCACGACCTGATGAACCGCCTCGTGGGCAACCCACCCGAGGCGGCGACGATCGAGACGATGGGGGCCCTGGTCCTCGAGGCGCTGCGACCGCTCGTGGTCGCCAGCAGCACCGACGCGAGCCGCCACACCATCGCCGCCGGTACCCGGTTCCGCGTCGACGTGCCTCCCGGCTCGGTGTGGGCGTACCTCGCCGTCCGGGGCGGGATCGACATCGACCCCGTGCTCGGATCCCGGAGCCACGACACGCTCGGCGGCGTCGGACCGGCGGGGCTCGATGTCGACGCAGTTCTCCCGGTCGGACCCGATCCGGGCACGACGCTCGCGGTCGACCATGCCCCGACGCGCGGCTCCGCCGGCACGCGGGTGCGGATCTGGGATGGGCCCCAACACGACTGGTTCATCGGAGGAACCCAGTGTCTGGTCCGTCGATCCTGGCGGATCACCAGCGAACTCAGCCGTGTGGGCGTGCGCCTCGAGGCGGGGGAGTTCGATCGCAGCACGCGGTCGCAGCCCCAGATGCAGAGCATCGGCTTGACGCCCGGTGCCGTGCAGATCACCCCGGCCGGTGAGCCGATCGTGATGCTCGCGAACCACCCGACAACGGGCGGCTATCCGGTGATCGCCGTCGTCGAACCCACCGACCTCGCCCAGATCGTCCAGACTCGGCCGGGCTCCCTGGTGCAGTTCCGCCGCGCCTGAACCAGGACCCGCGACCTCACGGGGCACGATCGCTCATCGTGTCTTGACCGAGCGGCCCGACGGGGACCTGACTAGGTTGCGGTCATGGATCGACGCATCTACGGGCTCGAGAACGAGTACGGCGTCACCTGCACCCTGCGAGGCCAGCGTCGTCTCAGCCCCGACGAGGTCGCCCGCTATCTGTTTCGTCGCGTCGTCTCATGGGGGCGCAGCTCGAACGTGTTCCTCCAGAACGGCGCCCGCCTGTACCTCGACGTCGGTTCGCACCCGGAGTACGCGACCCCCGAGTGCGATTCGCTGTACGAACTGATCGTGCACGACAAGGCCGGCGAACGCATCCTGGAACAGTTGGTCGAGTCGGCCGAACAGCGGCTCGCAGAGGAGTCGATCCGCGGAACGATCTACCTGTTCAAGAACAACACCGATTCCGCCGGCAACTCCTACGGCTGTCACGAGAACTACCTCACGAGCCGCGACGACGACCTCGGCCACTATGCCGAGGTGTTGATCCCGTTCCTGGTGTCACGCCAGATCTACGCCGGCGCCGGCAAGGTCTTGCAGACCGCCAGGGGAGCGACGTACTCGATCGCACAGCGCGCCGAGCACATCTGGGAGGGTGTGTCGTCGGCGACCACGCGGAGTCGTCCGATCATCAACACCCGCGACGAGCCCCACGCCGACGCCGAGAAGTACCGGCGGTTGCACGTCATCGTCGGCGACTCGAACATGAGCGAGTACACCGGGTTCTTGAAGGTCGGCGCCGCCGCGTGCATGCTGCGGATGCTCGAGGACCCCAACGTGGTGCTGCGCGACATGACACTCGAGAACCCGATCCGGGCGATCCGGGAGATCAGCCACGACATCACCTGCCGGCGGACCGTCCGTCTCGCCAACGGCCGGGAGGTGTCGGCGCTCGACATCCAACGCGAATACCTCGATCGAGCGTTGCGCTATGCGGACTCGCAGGGCTTCCCGCCATTGGAACAGCGGGCGCTGGAGATGTGGGAACACTGCATCACCACGATCGAGAAGGATCCGCTGCTGCTCGACCGCGAGGTCGACTGGGTGATCAAGTACAAGCTCCTCGAAGCGTTTCGTGAGCGCCACGACCTGCCGTTCGGGCACCCCCGGGTGCAGCTGCTCGATCTCCAGTACCACGACGTGTCGCGGGAGCGAAGCCCCTTCTACAAGCTCCAGGACCGTGGGCTGATCGAACGGATCTGCACCGATGACGACATCGCCGAGGCCGTCGACGTGCCGCCGCAGACCACTCGGGCACGGTTGCGAGGCGATTTCGTCAAGCGGGCGAAGGAGCGCAAACGGGACTACACGGTCGACTGGGTGCACCTGAAGCTGAACGACCAGGCGCAGCGCACCGTGCTCTGCAAGGACCCGTTCAAGAGCCGCGACGAACGCGTCGAGCGGCTGATCGAATCACTCTGAAACACTTACCTGCGCTGTCGGTGCGCTCGGTCCGGATGCGGTTACCGTGGGGTCCTCGTGACTTCGGAGTCGACCCTTCCCCGCCCCGCCGACGAGCCTGACGCGCCAGCGCCGGCCGCCGACAAGTCGGCGCTCCCTGCCAGCGCACGCGCGTTCGTCGACTGGGTCATCGTCATTGCCGTCGCGCTCCTCGTCGCGTTCGTCGTGCGCACCTTCGTGCTCGCCCATTTCGTCGTCGAAGGCGAGTCGATGTACTCGACGCTCGAAACGGGCGACCGCGTGTTCGTCAACAAGCTCTCCTACCGGCTCCACGATCCCAATCGCGGCGATGTCGTCGTGTTGCACCAGATCACCGGGGCATCCGAACGCGATCTGATCAAGCGCGTGATCGCCCTCCCCGGCGAGACCGTCGAGGTCCGCAACTGCACCGTGCTCATCGACGGTCGTGTGCTCAACGAGCCGTATCTCGATCCCGAGGTGGTCACGCCGACCGATTGTGGTGGTGACTACTCGCTCAACGGGCCCGTGCCGGAGAATCACGTGTTCGTGATGGGCGACAACCGCGGTGGCTCGCAGGACTCACGCGTGATCGGCCCGATCGACGAGGACGACCTCGTCGGTCGTGCCTTCGTGGTGTTCTGGCCACAGAGCCACTGGCAGTGGCTCTGACATCAACGGGATCTGCGGGAACGGTCGCCTTCAGATCGCGCCGATCTCGGCGTTGACGGCGTCGATCATCACGTCGACATGATCGCTGTAGACCGCGTCGACACCCATCCGCAGTGCGGGACGCAGGTCGTGTTCCAACTGGAGATCCCAGCTGAACGCGACCAGTCCGAACCGGTGGAAGAGCGCGACCAGTCCGCCGTTCCAGTCGGTGCGGTGGAGGTTGATCCCGTCGACACCATGTCGTGAGAGATACTCGGCACGCTGCTCCGGCGTGCCCTTGATGCGCTCGAGCCGGGTGGTCTGCAGCAGCCGGATCGGGATCTTCCCGCCGTCGTCGAAGTGCCTGCGCAGCTCGATCACCCGGTTGAGGCTCGGCTCGCACAACCACACCCGCTCCAGCATCGTCTGGTCGATCGCCGAGACCACCTCGACGATCGCCGTCGCGGAGTCCGGATCCTTGAGGTCGAGCGAGAGCGAATAGTCGGTACCGAGTTCCTGGAGGAGTTCCGCGAGCGTCGGGATGTGCGCAGGAAGCTCGTCTCGGCGGAACTCGCTGATCGGTCGCTTGCGGAGACCGCGCTTGACGACGCCGTCGTGATCGAGCACGGCGACCCCGTCGGACGTCAGCCAGACGTCACTCTCGAGGCCCGAGGCGCCGAGCTTGAGTGCCAGCTGGAAGGCTTCGATCGTGTTCTCCGGCGCGTGCGCCCGCGCGCCACGGTGCGCGAAGGAGATCGGCGGGTCGAGCAGGGAGGGGAGACGTTGCTGCACTCCGAGACATGATGGCAGGCCCGTAGACTCGGCCCGTGTTCAATCTGCAGGGCAGCGAGATCATCGTGATCCTGCTGATCGCGCTCGTCGTGCTGGGGCCCGAGCGACTTCCCGACGCCGTTCGTCGTTTCATGCAGACCTACAACGAGCTCAAGAAGATGAGCAGCGGCTTCCAGTCGGAGATCAAGTCGGCCTTCGATGAGCCCATGCGCGAGATGCGCGACACCGCCCAGATGGTTCGCGATGCCGCCGATCCGAACCGCCTGATCGCCGAAGCCGAAGCGGAGCAGCGTTTGCGCGCCGACGCCGACGCAGCGATCGCCGCCGAGACGCGCCCGGCCTCGCCGTTCGCTCCTCCGGCGCTGCCCGTGACCTCGCCGTCAGCCGCCCCGTCGGCCGACGCACCCACACCGCCACCCCCGCCACCCCCGCCGCCACGACGCTCCTCCGACTCACCCTCGACGAATCGGAGCCTCGACCACGGCGAGGCGGCAGCTGCCCCATGAGTACCGACGAGGACCTCGACGCCGCCGGCCCCGACACGATGACGCTCACCGAGCACCTCGCTGAGCTGCGCGTGCGAATCATCCGCAGTGCGCTCGCGGTTGCGATCGGGATGGTCCTGATCATCGCGTTCTACAACCAGGTGCTGGACTTCCTCATCCGGCCGTACGCCGAGTTGTGCCAGAGCAAGCCAGAGGACTTCTGCGACCCCGCGCTCAATGCGTTCACCCCGACCGAGGGGCTCTCGACGCGTATCCGCGTGGGCATGTACGGCGGCATCATCGTGGCACTGCCGGTGATCCTGTGGCAGGTCTGGCGGTTCACGGTGCCGGCGCTCAACGCCAAGGAGAAGAAGTACGCGATCCCGTTCGTCCTCTCGTCGATCGTGCTGTTCAGTGCCGGCGGTGTGCTCGCCTACACGACGGTGTCGCAGGCGCTCGAGTTCCTCATCTCGTGGTCGGGCTCGGACGTCAACCAGCTCTACTCGGTCAGTAGCTACGTGAGCCTGATCGGCTTGATGATCTTTGCCTTCGGCATCGGATTCCTCCTCCCCGTGTTCCTCGTCGGCCTGCAGCTCGTCGGAGCCGTCAGCCCGCAGCGACTCCTGAAGAGTTGGCGCTTCGCGCTCGTCGGCATCGCCGTCATCGCCGCGGTGATCACCCCGTCCGGAGATCCGATCACGATGGCGATGCTCGGCGTCCCGATGGCGATCCTCTACTTCCTGGCGATCCTGATCGGCTGGCTGGTCGTTCGCCGCCGCCCGGCAGAGGAGTGACCCTCGCCGACCTCCGGGCCCAGTTCACTGCCCGGTATTCCTTTCCGCTCGACCGGTTCCAGATCGAGGCGTTCGATGCACTCGACCGTGGCGACCATGTGGTCGTTGCCGTCCCGACCGGCAGCGGCAAGACCGTGGTCGCGGAGTACGGCATCGAGCTCGCCCGGAGTGCCCGACGCCGGGCGTTCTACACCGCGCCGGTCAAGGCCCTGTCGAATCAGAAGTATCGAGACCTGGTCGCGAGATACGGCGAGGAGGAGGTCGGTCTGCTGACCGGCGACAACTCGATCAACGGGGATGCGCCGATCGTGGTGATGACGACCGAAGTGCTGCGCAACATGATCTACGGGCGCTCGCGGCTCCTCCACGATCTCGGACTCGTCGTGCTCGACGAGGTCCACTTCCTCCAGGACTCGTACCGCGGACCGGTGTGGGAGGAGGTGATGATCCATCTCCCACCGCACGTGCGCCTCGTCTGCCTGTCCGCGACCGTGAGCAATGTCGATGAACTCGCCGAGTGGATCACGACGGTGCGCGGTCCGACTGCGTCGATCGTCGAACGCCGCCGACCGGTCAGACTCGACAACGAATACCTGGTGGCGGACAAGACCAACGACCGCCTCCGGATGTTGCCCGTGTTCGTGGACGGGCGCGTCAACCGCGACGCCGTGCAGCTCGACGAGTCCGCCGCACGGGGGAGTCGGGGTCGACGCGACGACCGTCGTCAGCGCCGGGGTGGTGGGCAGGGATCGGGGCGTCGGGTGCTCGCGGCGCCGGGCCGAGTCGAGACCGTCGAGCTGCTCGAACGACGCAAACTGCTCCCCGCGCTCTTCTTCATCTTCAGTCGGGCCCAGTGCGATGCAGCGGCCAAGTCGTGTGTCGATGCCGGCGTACATCTCACGACCTCCGACGAACGCGCAGCGATCCGCACGATCGTCGATGCCCGACTCGGGGGCCTGGACGACGACGACCTCCGGGTGCTCGGCTACGCACAGTTCCTCACCCAGCTCGAGTGCGGGGTGGCCGCCCACCATGCCGGGATGGTTCCTCCGATGAAGGAGGTCGTGGAGGCCTGTTTCCTGGAGGGCCTCGTGAAGGTGGTGTTCGCCACCGAGACACTCGCCGTGGGCATCAACATGCCTGCGAGAACCGTCGTGATCGAGAAGCTCACCAAGTTCACCGGCGAACACCACGAGCGCCTGACCCCCGGGGAGTACACCCAGCTCACCGGCCGGGCCGGTCGCCGTGGCATCGACGACCTCGGCTCTGCGGTGGTCCTGTGGTCGCCCTGGGTGCGTTTCGACGAGGTGGCCGAACTCGCCGGCAGTTCGTCGTTCCATCTCCGATCGGCATTCCACCCCACGTACAACATGGCCGCCAACCTGATCCGCACCTACAGCAGCGACGAGGCCCATCGGTTGCTCAACCTGTCGTTCGCGCAGTTCCAGGCCGACCGGGACGTCGTGCGCCTCGAGGCTCGACTCGAGCGGCGCCGCTCGGTCCTGGAGGATCTCCGCATCCAGGCCCACAGTGACCACGGCGACCTCGACGAGTACCGCCGGCTCCGCGCGGTGGAGCTCGGCGACGAGGCGCAAGGACGCGACGCCCGCCGCGAGGCGGTCGAGGACGGCCTCGCGCAGCTGCGTCCGGGTGTCGTCGTCCACCTCAGCAAGGGCACCTACCGGGGTGCGGCGGTCGTGGTGGCGAACGCTCACCGGAAGGGTGGCCGCCGCGTGACGCTGATCACCAAGTCGGCCAAGAGCATCCATGCCGTCGCCGACGACTGGGACGAGCCGCCGCTTCGGATCGGCACGGTGAAACTGCCGCCCACCTACGCCCCGAACCGCAAGGAGTACCGCAACGACGTCGCCCGGCGGCTCCGGCAGGCCAAGCTCGCTCCGCCACCCTCGTCCAAGAAACGGCCGCAAGCACGCTCAGCGAGCGCGGATCTCCATCCGGTCGCCTCGGATCCCGATCTCCGGGCCAAGCTCGCCGCGGCCGGGCAGGCCGACCGAGTCGAGCGGGAAGTTGCCGATCTCGAACAACGTGTCAGCGGCAAGAACCTGTCGCTCGGGCGGGAGTTCGACCGCGTCCTCGACGTGCTCACCGTGTACGACTACATCGATCGTTCGGCGTGGGCGCTCACCGAGGCCGGCGAGATGCTTGCACGAACCTTCCACGAGTCCGACCTGCTCGTCACCGAGGTGGTCCGCTCGGGTGTGCTGGATGGGCTCACGCCAGCCGATCTGGCGGCCCTCGTGTCGATGGTCGTGTACGAGCACCGGAGTTCGGACGCCCCACCCGCACCCTGGTTCTCGTCCGACGACGTCCGGCGCCGCGCCAAGCGACTGCTCGCGATCAGCGAGGACCTGCGGGCCACGGAACGCTCGGTGGGGCTCGCCGAGCATCGTGTTCCCGACCCGACGTTCGCAGCGATCGCGCACGCGTGGGTGGCAGGGGAGGGCTTCGCCGAAGTGGTCGGCGACGAAGAGTTGACCGGAGGCGACTTCGTCCGCACGATGAAACAACTGATCGACCTGCTGCGCCAGCTCGCCATCGTGTCGACGGTTCCCGCAACCCGCGCGGCTGCGGCGGCTGCTGCCGACGGGGCGTTCCGTGGTGTGGTCGCCGACAGCTCCGCCGCCGCACCGAATCCGATCGACGGATGACGATCCGCAAGGGTGAATCGTGGGGTCGGTCGGTCGATCGACCGGATGGACTCCTCATCCTGTCCACCGACGACGCCGTCGCCGCCGCAGTGGCCGGGCAGCGCAGCGAGCAGTCGGGCCCGCCGATCTTCGTCGCCGGGGGCGACCTCGCCCGGACCCTGGGCGCCGGCGCACCCGATCGGATGCAGGTGAGCGAACTGCCGATCGACCTCGCCGAGGTGCGACTCGACGGGGCCGAGGTCGCCGTCCCGGCGTGCGCCCATGTGGTGATGCGCACACCGTGGTGGCGCGGCGGTTGGTTCCGTGGACCGATCGTGCTCGTGATGAACGCCGAGTTCCTCGGACGATGGGACGTCGCCCCGCGCGGGCATCCGAACGACGGTCGGATCGAGGTGGCGGCGGCGAGCACGGAGATGTCCGTCCGTCAGCGCCTCGCGGCGTGGCGGCGGCTGCCGACTGCCTCCCATCTCCCGCATCCGGCGATCTCCACCCGGTCGGTGAAGCGGGAACGCTGGACGTTCGCGCGGCCGGTGGTGGTGCTCGTCGACGGGAGGGTGTTGGGGCGGGCGACCACCGTCGAGGTCGACGTGATCGCCGACGCCGGCATCGTTCACGCCTGACCCGGCCCAGCCATCGAATCCACATCCTCCCTGGTCATCGATCCCGGAGGATCCCGGGGGGCCCGGTCAGGCTCTTCTAGAGTGATCGATCGTGGCTGTGTACGTCCCCGAGTCCTTCACCGCGGACGAAGCCGATGTGCTCCGCAGGTACTTCACCAATCTCGACGGCCCGGTGTTCGCGCTCGTCAACCTTCCCGAGGTCGTGAAGGGCGCACTCTTTGCCCGGTACAGCCGGAGTCACAAGTCGCTGCGGCGCCTGTTCCTCGACGAGTTCGTCGGCGATCTCGACGTCAGCGGCGACCACTCCGTCGATGCGACGATCGGCCTCGACCGGGCGGAGGAACTCTACGAACGGGTCTTCTTCGACTACGGCGACGACTCGGTCGCCCAGCTCGGAGGTGTTCATCTCGCGTGCGAGCAGGCGTCGAACCTGCTCACGAAGATCCTCGAGTGGGGTCGCTTGATGAGCTACCTCGAGCAGAGCACCCGGTACATCTCGTACGACGCCAGGCTCGGCGGCCGATACCGCTACTACCGCGACCCGGAGGTGCTCGCCGGACCACTCGGCACTCGGTACGTCGGCGACCTCGATCGGATCTTCGACTCGTACAGCCGCAGCGTCGATGCCGTCACGGAACACGTTCGCTCGACGGTACCGCGTGGGCCCAGCGACAGCGAGTTCGTCTACCGGACGGCGACTCGCGCCAAAGCCCTCGACGCGGTGCGCGGGATCCTGCCGGCGGCGGCGACGTCCAACGTCGGGATCTACGGAACCGGACAGGCATTCGAGGCGTTGCTCCTGCGGATGCGTTCGAACACGCTGCCGGAAGCGCGCGAGTACGCCGATCTGATGCTGCACGAGCTGCGCAAGGTGATCCCGAGCTTCCTCCGACGGGTCGACCTGCCGGACCGGGGTGGCCGCTGGAGCGACTATCTCGCCACGACGCGGTCGGACACGGCGGCACTCGTCGACGAGTTGTTCGGGTCGGCTCCGGTCGAACCGGCGGCGGAGGTCGAACTGGTCGACTTCGACCCCGACGCCGAGGACAAGCTGCTGGCGGCGATCTGCTACTCGCATTCGACCCTGCCCGAGCATCAGCTGATCGACCGTGTCCGACAGCTGGGTGTCGACGAGCGCGTCGCGTTGATCCGGGCGTACGTCGGCGAACGCGAGAACCGGCGTCACAAGCCGGGCCGCGCGTTCGAGCGCAGCTTCTACCGCTTCGACGTGTTGAGCGACTACGGGGCCTTCCGCGACATGCAACGACATCGGATGCTGACGATCGAATGGCAGCGTCTGACGCCGAACCACGGCTACACCCGTCCCGATCTGGTCGACGAGGCGGGCCTCGGCACCGAGTTCGACGAGGCGATGCACCGGTCGGCGGCGCTCTACGACGCGCTCGACGGCGAGTACCCGGCACAGGCGTCCTATGCGGTGTCGATGGCGTACCGCATGCGCTACGTGATGCAGTTCAACGCCCGAGAGGCGATCCACATGCTCGAGCTCCGCTCGTCGCCCCAGGGGCACCCGTCGTACCGACGCGTCGCATTGGAGATGCATCGCTTGATCGGGGAGCGGGCCGGTCACCACGCAATCGCCGGGGCGATGAACCACATGACCACCGAGGCACCGGAACTCGAACGGCTCGAAGCCGAGCGGCGCGCCGAGGCTCGCCGAGGCGACGCCTGAGCGTCGATCGACGCCACGATCCGTGCGGTGTGACCCCTGTCACACGAGCGGCGTCTCAGTGGATCGGCCAGCCAGGCCTATGCTCCCGCCGCAACCGCCCATTCGTTCGGTGACCCGCCGCACGACGAGATCGAAACGACGACATGGCTGACGACGACACGACAGAGATCGAATCCGACGACGAGATCGAATCCGAAGAAGAGACCGATGACATCGATCTCGACGACGACGACATCGATCTCGACGACGACGACGACCTGCCGGCCGACGACGATGACGACGACGATGCAGTGGTCGACGACGACGACGACGAGGACGAGGCTGCAGCCGAGACGCCCCGCACGAAACGCAAGAAGCGCGCCGACGACGATGACGACGACGAGGACGAGGAGCTGCTCGCCGACGACGACGTCGAGGAGGATCTCGACAAGATCCTGAAGGACCGGCTCGTCGCGTCCGACGACGATGACGACGACGAGGACGAGGACGACGAGCCCGACGTCAAGGGCGAAGGCGGCGAGCGCCTCATGCCCAAGCAGCAGGACGAACAGCTGTGCACGTCGTGCTTCCTGCTCGTGCGCTCCAGTGCGCCGAACTGCCCGGTCGGAGACGACGACTGTCCGATCTTCGGCGGCTCGTGAACTCGACGCCGGCATGACCACGTTGTTGGATCAGGTGCCGGCAGCCTTCGATCGGATGCGGCGCGAGATCGTGCTCGCACGGTTCGTCGGCAAGCTCGCGGTCGACCAGGGAGTGCGTGAGCTCCGTAGCCGCGTGGACGAGATCGTCGGTGGCGGGGGAGTGCCGCCCGCCGACACCGTCACCGACGATGGCGACGCTCCGGTCGAACCGATCGACACCACCGGGGAACCGAACGATCCACCGCTGACGCCACCGGTCGACGCTTCATCGTTGGCGCTTGCCGATTACGACCACCTGCCTGCGTCGGACATCGTCGCACTGCTCGACGGTCTCGAGACCGCTGAGCGAGCAGCCATCGAGGCGTACGAACGAGCGGGCCGTCATCGCCGCACGATCCTCGGCAAGATCGACCAACTGCGTGGTGACGTCGAATGATCGACCCGATCGTTCGACGGGCCGATCCGGCGAACGGCGACGACCTCGTCGCCCTCGAGCTGCTCGAACACGAGGCCCGAGGGGCGCTCGTCGGGCAACGCGGCGGCGATCGCTGGCTGATCGAGCACCCGCAGATCGAGGACTGGGCTGCGCGATGTGGCACATCGGACGTGCACGTCGCCGTGATCGACGACATCGTGGTCGGCTATCTCGTTGCCGACCTGGGAGACGATCAGGTGCTCCGGATCGACCAGGTGTGGGTGACGCCCGAGGCCCGTGAACTCGGATTCGGAGATGCACTGCTGGCCGAGGCGATCGCCGAGTCGAGAACCCGTGGAGCGATCGCCGTCGAGGGACAGGCGCTCCCGGGCGATCGACACACGAAGAACCTCTACGAGCGCGCGGGCATCGTGGCCCGCCTGATCACCACGTTCCGCCCGTTCTGAGCGGGCGCCTCAGCGCCCCTTCCACTGTGGCGGGCGCTTCTCGATGAACGCGGTCAGCCCTTCGCCGAGGTCCTCGGAGCGCATCACGACGCCCATGGCTGCGTCGGTCATCTGCTTCAGCGTCTCGTCGTCCTCGGTGGCAGCAGCGAGCACGACCTTGCGGCTCTCCCACACGGCGAGCGGCGCGGCCGCGGTGATCTGGGCGGCGAGTCGAAACGCTTCGTCGGTGGCCTCCCCGGGCTCGACGAGACGGTTCACGAGGCCGAGTTCGTGTGCGCGCGCCGCAGACAACGGCTCGCCGGTGAGAATCAGCTCCATCGCTGCCGATCGCCCGATCGCACGGGGGAGCCGAAACAGCCCTCCGGCGCCCGCCACGAGGTTGCGCTTCACCTCGGCCAGCCCGAAGGCCGATCGGGTCGTTGCGACCACCAGATCGGCAGCGAGCACGATCTCACAGCCTCCGGCAGTGGCGAGGCCGTCGACGGCGACGATCACCGGCTTCTTGCGCTCGCGATAGGCGAAGCCGGCGAAGCCTCCTCGCTCGGTCATCAGCGAGCCTCCGGCGCCCGAGTTGATCGCCTTCAGATCGGCGCCGGCGCAGAACACCGGCCGTTCCTGGCCTTCGGTGTTGGCCTGGATGATGCCGATCCAGATGTCGTCGTCGGCCTCCATCCGGTCGATGGCGGCCTCCATTGCCTGGGCGACGTCGCCGTTGACCGCATTGCGCGCGTCGGGACGGTTGAGGGTGATCAGGGCGACGCGGTCGCGCGTTTCGTAGGTGACGATCTCGGACATGGCCGAGGATCGTACGTGCTGCGTCTCGAACGAGGCGAACCCGCTCAGTCGCTCGACGCGGTGACCTCGTCGACTGGCGCTTCGGCGGCTGGTGTCTCCTCGACCGGTGCTTCGGCGGCTGGTGTCTCCTCGACCGGTGTCTCGGCGGCTGGTGCCTCCTCGACCGGCGCTTCGGCGGCTGGTGTCTCCTCGACCGGCGCCTCGGCGGCTGGTGTCTCCTCGACCGGTGCCTCGGGAGCTGGTGCCTCCTCGACGACCGGCGCCGGCTCCTTCGGCGGCTCCGGTGCTGCGGCAGGTGGCGTCGTACGAGCCGGGCGTGGACGGTCGGTGGGGCGTCCGCCCTTGCCACCGGAGCGGTTGTCCTTGCCTCGCTCGCCCCGACCGTCCTTGCGCGGCGGTCCGGCGCGGAGCGGCTTCGGCTTGGGTGTGCCAGGTGGGATCTCCACACCGAGCAGCGCAGCGATCTGGGGTAGGGCAGGTCCGAGGCGCAGTACCGTCGCCTTGAGGTCGTCGGTCACGACCGACGGCGCGGTCGTCGGCGCAACCAGCGTTCGGACCGGTGAGAAGGCGGTGGCCTCGAGCACGGCGATCCATCGATCGGCGGGATCCTCCGGCTGCAGCGCCGCCGTTGCAGCCTCGCCGAGTCGGCGGGCCAGATCCGGCGGGAACATGACGCCGGCCTTGGGTGGCTGTGACGAGAGACGGAGTGCCCGGATCACGCGTCCGACTCCGATCGCGGCGTCGATGTCGCCGAACCAGAGCAGGAGTTCTTCGTCCTGCTTGCGCACGAGCGCCTGACGCAAGTCGTCGGCGATCGCCCGGGTGGATTCGTCGCGAGCGACGATCGAGTCGTCACTGGCGGCCACGACGCTCCGCAGATCACGAAGGTCGAGGTGTTCCATCTGCCGCTGGGCCGCTTCGGCTCGATCGAGCCATTCAGCCACACGCAACTTGGGCAACATGTCTTCGGCCATCTTGACGACCGACGCCTCGGGCATCGTCGGCTGTCCGGCGGCTTCGAGCTTCGCGTTCTCCTCCTTGACCCGGGCACGCACGGCGGACATCCCCTGGAGTGCGAGCTCGGCGATCGGCCGCTGCTCCTCTGGCAGATCAGCGAGGACTGCATTGCGACGGGCCTTGCCGGGTCGCAACCGCTTGGGCTTCGGGCGCTGGGGGAGTTCGGGTGGTGCTTCGAAGTGCGGCCGCTGACGCCGTTGGTCGGAACGGCCCTTGCCGTCGCCGTCACGACCACCGGCTCGACCGCCATCTCGCTTGCCGTCGCGACGCTTACGGCCGTCACGCCCGTCGCGACCGTCACGTCGTTCGCTGCGGTCACGCTTGGCGCGGGTCTCGATCACCGCCTCGAATGGCTTCTCGCTGGGGAGCAGCTCGATCAGGCCCGCGTCCTCGGCCTTCTCGCGACCCTTGACGATCGACTGCACCTCGATGCCGTCGAGCATCTGCTCGACCTCGACCTTCAGGACGTCGCCGACCGCCGATCCTGGCGGCAGTAACCCGCCGTCCAAGTGGCCGTTGGGCTTGCGGGCGCCAGCGGCGCGCCACGTCCATGAGCCGTCGGGGAGCGCGCTCGTCAGCTCGATGTCGATCCTGCGGGACATTCCGGCAACGGTACCGGTTCCGAGCCGGAGAACTCCAACGAGTCTGCGTCGCCCGAACCCGCCGGGTACCGTGCCGCCGATGGCCGTGTATGCACTCGAAGACCTCGAACCCACGATCGCCTCCTCGGCGTTCGTCCACCCCGATGCGGTGATCATCGGTTCGGTCACCATCGGGCCGGAGTCGTCGGTGTGGCCCGGAGCGGTGCTCCGCGGTGATGGCGGCGACATCCGAATCGGAGCGCGTACGAGCGTCCAGGACAACGCCGTGCTCCACACCACGCCCGAGTGGCCCACGGTCGTGGGCGACGGATGCGTGCTGGGACACCTGATCCATCTCGAGGGGTGCACGATCGAAGACGACGTGCTGATCGGCAACGCCGCGATGGTGCTGCACCGTTCGGTGGTCCGATCCGGTGCGATCGTCGCCGCGAACTCCGTGGTGCTCAACGACGTCGACGTACCCTCGGGAGCGCTCGCTGCCGGATCGCCGGCGGTGATCAAGCCCGGGCGCGCCGATCTGACGCTGATCCAGCGGAGTGCAGCGGCCTACGTGGAGCGGATCGTGGGATACCGCACCGGTCTGCGGCGCCTGGACTGATGCGGGCCTTCGTCGTCACCGTCGCGTCCAGCGAGGTCGAGCTGGCATCGGACGTGCTGTGGCAACTCGGCGTGAGGGCGATCGAAGAACGACAGTGCCCCGACGCCGTCGATCGGGTCGAGTTGTGGACAGCGGTCGGAGACGAGCCCGGCGCCGTGGCCCGCGCGGTCGAGCGCCTGGGCGGTCGCTGGCCGAGCCGTGTCGTCGACCTGGCCGACGACCCCGCCGACACGTGGCGCGAGTTCGCACGCCCGATGTGGGTCGACGACGGCTTGGTCGTTGTTCCGGCGTGGCAGGACCATGTGTTCGACGACGGGGTCGTCGCGATCGCGATCGAACCCGGTGGCGCGTTCGGCCTCGGGGATCATCCCACCACGTTGCTCTCGCTACGGGCCGCCCGACGTCACCTCGGCGTCGGCTGCACGGTGCTCGACGTGGGCTGCGGGACCGGCGTCATCGCGGTGATGGCAGCGATGCTCGGTGGACGCTCCGTTCGGGCCGTCGACGTTGCCTCGGCTGCCGTCGAGGCCACCCGCGCCAATGCGATCCGCAACGGCGTCGCAGACCGGATCGTGGTGGACACCACACCTGCTGCCGACCTCGATGGGGCCCACGACCTGGTCGTGGCCAACATCCTCGCCCCGACGCTCGTCGAACTCGCCGACGACCTGCAACGGCTGACGGCATCCGAGGGGCGGCTCGTGATCAGCGGCATCCTCGCCGACCGCCACGACCACGTGGTCGCCGCCCTCGCGCCGATGGTCGTCGAACACACCGACGTCCTCGACGGCTGGGCGGCCGTCACCCTCGCCCACCCCACGTCCCGGTGACCGCGCGATGAGTCTCGGCGCGCACAGGTCGCGCCGAAACTCATCGCCTCGAACGACCCCGGTCTGTGCGCAACCACCGCCACAGCGCCTCGACCTGGCTCGCAGCGTTCCGGCATGCCGGGCTGTCGGTGGTGAACTGCACCGAGGCTCCCTTCACCGACGAGCAGATCGACGGTGACCCCTCCGCTGCGTTCCATCCCGACGCCGCCCGAGCGGCGCTGACCGGCCTGCCGAGCCTCTGGATCTGGGAACTGTGCGTTCCGGTGTGACCACGACGTGACGGCACGTGGGAGCCCACTCCATCTCGCGGTCGACCGCTCGAGCATCGATCTGACCGCAGACGACCGGGTGCTGGCACGGCGCAGTACCCCGGCTCGTCACGCCGGGGTGCCGCGCCGCACTTCGATCGTGGTCAGAACTCGTAGATCACGTTTCGGCGGTCGGCGTTGACGTAGATGTCGTTGCCGGCAACCGTCACGTTGTTCAGGTAGCCGAAGGGGAAGAGGAAGGGCCCCTGGAACCCGAGATCGGTTGCGATCGTCGTGCGCTTGCCGTTCCTCATGTCGATGCTGGTCAGCGTCTCCGACCCGCCCTCCACGACGTACACCACGTTGCCCTTGATGTCGATCCCTTCGGGCGAGTCGAGCCCATCGAACACCGTGACCGGCGCTGCCAGCGTCCGGCGGTTGTCGATGATCTGCACGATGGTGCCGTCGTCACCGTCGGCGACGTACACGTCGCCACCCTTGGCGGCGAGTCCCGTCGCACCCGGCACGTTCGCAACGAGTTCGATCGGCGCGAGGTCCGACCCCAATCGGTAGATCGACCCGTCCGGCGCTGCCGTCGTCACGATCAAGTCGCCCTTGAACGGCTCTCCGTCGATCGGGAACACCGGTACGGGACCCTGGGCGAGTGCAACGTTGTCAACCGGGTCCCAGAGTGTGATCCCGCCATCGAACGCCGACATCAGCACCAGGTTCTGGCCCCAGGCCACGGAACTGACGGCGAACGGATACCCGAACCCGAACGGCGCCCGGAAGACGCTGGTCTGCTCTCGGGTGCTGCGATCGAACCCGACGATCTGGCTCGAGTTGGTCGTGTACAGCGTGTTGCCGATCACGTTCACGCCGAGCGGCAACTGGAACTGGCCGGGGACCACGGTGCGGAGCTCGCCATCGCCCATCACCTCGACGATCGTCGAGTCGGTCGCGCTCGAGACGAAGATGCGGTCGGGCTCGCCGTCGACCGGGAGCACGGCGATGTTGTCGGCCCAGGCGACGGGGATCTCGGCGAGCACCGTGCGGTTGTTCGCAGTGTCGCCGTTGCCGAGGTCGATCCGCACCACCTCGCCGATGCCCTGGGCAACGGCATAGAGCGCGCCGTCGGAGCCGAAGGCGGTTCCGATCGGCACCGGCCAGCCGGTGGTCACCGGCGTCCTGTCTCCGGTGTCGGGGTCGACACGCACCACCTCGTCGCCGAACGGCTGCGGCGAGTACAAGAATCCGTCCTGCCACGACATCCCGTTCGAGGCGCAGTCCGGAACGGGGCCGAACAGCACGTTCGTGATTCCGGCGTAGCCGTCGCTGCCGTCGTTGTCGATCTCGACGAAGGAGTTGTCGTCCCCGCCGTAGCAGCCGGCAGCGAAGAGCCTGCCGTCATCGGCCAGCGCCAGCGGGTTCGCGCTGTTGAGGCCCGGTGTCACGAACAAGCCGGGCAACAACGGGAACGCCGGCTCGCCGACCGGCTTCTTGAACACGTTGCCGAGCGCGATCTCGGTCCAGTAGATCGTGCCGTCGGGAGCGACGAGCACGTCGTCCGGGAAGAAGACACTGTCTGCCGCGGTCAGCCTGCTCAGGACCTCACCGGTGTCGGGATCGATCTGCGTGATCGTCGAACCGAACACGTTGGCGACGTAGAGGGTGCCATCGGGGGCGAACGAGATGCCGTTGGTCGAGCCGGCCAGCACACCGCCGTCCGCGAACACCGGATCGGAGCCTCTGTCGTCGTGGCGGCCGTGGTCCTTCCCCTTGCGGCCGTGGTCGTTCTCCTTCTTGCCGTGATCGTTGCCGTTGTCACCGGCCGAGGCCGAGTGGTGGGGCAGGACCAGCAGCGGGAGGAGCAAGGCCGCCGCAACTCCGATTGCTCGCCGTCGGCCCCGATGCACGGGCGCGCTGAACTGAAGACTGGACATGGTGAACCTCCCGGTTCGTCGACCCCAGCAGACGCTGGAGACAACTGGCCCCCCGACCAGCTGTCGTCGACCGTAGGTGACTCCCCGCGGGCGCGCAAGGAGTCGTCCGTCACAGTGCGTCGCCGGTGGCCACGTCACGTGACCATCGGACGGGTCACCCTCGAGTGACGAGACGTTCGATGTCCGACGCGTGGGGGAGTGACGGGACCGCGCCGGCCGTCGTGGTCGCCAGCGCCCCTGCAGCGGCTGCGTAGCGAACTGCCAGACGAAGTCCGTCGCCGGCGGCGAGCCGGGCTGCGAGGGCGCCGCAGAATGCGTCACCGGCACCGGTGGTGTCGACCGGAGTGACCTCGAACGCCGGCTGGATCCACTCCTCGACGACGGCGCCCGCTCGCTCCGAGACCGAGACCCCGGCCGCGCCCATCGTGGTGATGACGGCGGTGGCTCCGCGCTCGAAGAGCGTGTCCGAGCCCCCGATCAGGGCCAACTCGTGTTCGTTGGGGATCACGACATCGCAGACATCGAGCAACTCGTCGGGCAGCGGCCGAGCAGGGGCAGGGTTGAGGATCGTACGACCGCCGCGACTCCGGGCTGCTCGGAACGCCGCGATCACGGTCTCGATCGGGATCTCGAGCTGGGCGACCACGACGCGAGCATCGACCAGGGCGTCGGCACGCACGAACGCGTTGGCCCCCGGCACCACCACGATCGAGTTCTCCGCTCGATCGTCGACCGTGATCAGTGCTCGACCGGTGGGCCCGGCAACGACGGCAATCGTCGAGACGTCGATCTCTTCGGCGGCGGCGACCGCTCGAAGCTGTCGACCGGCGTCGTCGTCGCCCACTGCTGCGATCAACGCCACCGAGGCGCCCGATCGAGCGGCAGCGACCGACTGGTTCAATCCTTTGCCACCGGCGTGTTCGGCGTAGCCGATGCCGGCGACGGTCTCACCCGGCCCGGGGAGCCGGTGTGTCGTGGCGACGAGGTCGAGGTTGACGCTGCCGACGACGGCGACGTCGAACACTCAGCTCGCTCGGGCCCGGATGCCGATCGGAGCGATCAGGCGGAAACCGGCGGCATGGCGCTCGTCCTCGGACTCGCCGCCCCAGAAGCCGTACTCGTGGTGCTGCCGGGCGAAGGACACGCACTGAGCCTGCACCGAGCAGCTCGCACACACTTCCTTGGCGGCAGCTTCTCGACGCTCACGCGCCTGCGGCCGTTCGGCAGCGGCGGGGAAGAACAGGTGAGTGAGGCCCTTGCAGGCACCACGACGCATCCAATCGTCTTCGGACTGGATCCGATCGATCGAGAACTCGACTGCAGACATTGCACACACCCCCGTGCGGTTGATCATCTTCCCCCGGCTGGTTTCACGCTGGGTTGTTCAGGCCCTGCGGAGCGAGAGGATAAATCGAATCGACCGTGGAGTCAATTGTATGTGCCAACTAAATGCTGCGGCCGCTCATCCGGCCGATCGCACTCCGACGATCGTCTCGACGCCGGCGGCGAAGGTCTTCACGTCGTCGACGGTCGTGTCCCACGCGGTCATCCACCGCACTTCGTGTCGGCTGGTGTCCCAGTCCCAGAAGAAGCACCAGTCTCGGAGCGGGGCGATGCACTCCGGGGGGAGGCGCGGGAACACGCTGTTGACCGCCGGAGGGTCGCCCAGTTCGACTCCGGGGATGTCGACGGTGAGGCGGTGGAGTTCGGTGGCCATGTCGTTGGCGTGCGCGGCCAGATCGATCCACAGGTCGTCGTGGAGCACGGCGTTGAACTGGGCCGCGAGGTAGCGCATCTTCGACGACAGTTGGGTCACCTGCTTGCGGATGTACTGCGAGCCGGCTTCGCAGGCCGGATTCAGGAACACCACGGCTTCAGCGCCGAGCAAGCCGTTCTTGGTGCCACCGAAGCTCACGGCATCGACGCCGGCGTCGATCGTGAACGAGCGCAGGGCACTGCGAGTGCCTCCCAACGCGGCCGTGGCGTTGGCGATGCGAGCTCCGTCGAGGTGCACGAGCATCCCGAGGGCGTGCGCCTGGTCGCACAACGCTGCGATCTCGTCGGGTGTGTAGAGCGTGCCGAGCTCGGTGGCCTGGGTGATCGACACCACGCCGGGTTGCACGTGGTGCTGCACGCCCTGAACGGCGGCCACGTCGACGAGCTGCTCGGGCACGAGCTTGCCGCCGGCCGAGGGGAGATCGATCAGTTTCGCACCCAACACCCGTTCGGGCGCACCGGTCTCGTCGACTGCGATGTGCGCCCAGTCGGTGCACACGACGCCGTGATGGGCGCCGGGAAGCGATCCCAGCAGTGTTGCGAGCGCAAGCACGTTGGCCCCGGTGCCGTTGAATGCGAGCCGCGTCGTCACCGGCGCCCCGAAGAGATCACGGAAGCGATCGGAGCACTCGAGGGTGTGTACGTCCTCGCCGTAGGCGAGCGCATGACCCGAGTTGGCTCGAGCGATGGCGTCGAGGACGGCGGGGTGGGCGCCTGCAGCGTTGTCGCTCGCGAAGGCACTCGTCGGGGATGGAGGCAGGTTCACGACCCACGAGTCTCCCAGACCATCGAGGTCTCCGCACCAACGGGTCGTCTATCATTTCGTCATGACGAAATCACCGGCAACCGAGGGGAGTGGAGCGCCGGAACCTGTGGGGCACTGCCGGTGGTGTCGTCGAGCGCTGCCCGCGCGATCGGGTCCCGGGCGGCCCCGAGCGTTCTGTTCCCAGCGATGCCGCCAGTGGGACTGGGTGGCGCGCCAGCGGGCACGGGAGCTCGAGCTGAGCGAGAACGAACTCGTCGTGGCGCGAACCGAACTCGATGCGCTCCACGACGAGCTGTACGTCCTGGCCTGCGCCGTCGAGGACGTCGAGCGCGACCTGTCGAGTCGACCGACCAACGCCGAGCTGCGCGACGCACTCGACTGGTTGCTCGAGGCAGCGAAACCCTTGCGAGACCGGGAGGTCAGCCCGTCGAGCTGAGGTCGGTGAGCCGTGGTCGCTCCCACCCCCGCTCCGGCACAACGCCCATAATCTTCGTTATGTCAATCTGTCCGGATTCCGATGGACAAGCCACCAGATCTCGGGCAGACTGACGCCGCCCCGCTCTCCAGCAGCCTCTGCATCCATACGGAATGCAGAGGCTCACCTGAAGGGCGAGGGTGGCGTCGACCTCAGGTCGAGGCTTGAGCCGTACGTCGGGCGGACCGATCACTTCATCGTGCTGGGAGAGAGGTCGTCCATGTCGTCCATGTCGTCCGTGAACCGTTCGAATCGCCGTCGGTCGCCGATGCGCGTCATCACTCGCGGGCTCTGCGTCATGACCGTCGGCGGGCTGGTGCTGAGCGCAGTACCCGCCACGGTGTCGGCCTCCCCCGTTCTCGTCAGTGCCCCGCTCATGCCCTCGATTGTCGGCGTCCGCGAAGGCGCGACCGGCAACGACGTCAAAGTCGTCCAGACCGCGCTGCTCGCCGCCGGCGTGAAGGTGCCCGGCGGCGCCGACGGGATCTTCGGACCCGCGACGAAGTCGGCGGTCACCGCGTTCCAGTCTCGCAACGGCCTCGCCGCCACGGGAGAGGTCGACGCGCCCACCGCAGCAGCACTCGGCCTCGAACAGGCTCCGGCTGCGTCATCGGCAGGCGGCTCACTGGCGATGGGCGCCCGGGGTGACAAGGTCGCAGAACTCCAGCGCGCACTGATGGCGGCCGGCGTGTACGTGCCCGGCGGAGCGGACGGCGTGTACGGGCAGGCGACCAAGACCGCCGTGTCGAACTATCAGCGTTGGAACCAACTCCCGGTCAGCGGCGAGGTCGACGCTACGACCTCCGCGCGGCTCGGACTCGGGACAGGATCGGGCTCGACCCAGGCACCGGCGGCGACTGCCGCTGCGACCACATCGCTCGCCGGCATGACGATCGGGGCTCGCGGCGAGAACGTCAAGGTGTTGCAGCGCGCGTTGATCGCCGCAGGCATCACCGTGCGCGGCGGCGCCGACGGCGTGTTCGGGCCGGCGACGGCCAGCGCACTCACCTCCTACCAGCAGGCGAAGGGACTCACCGCGAGTGGGGTCCTCGACGACGCCACGATCGCACGTCTCGAGCTCACGCCTGCCGCTGCCGCTGCCGCTTCCTCGGCGACGCCCACCCCGACGCCCACCCCGACCCCAGCCGTGGCCAACCCCTACGAGGGAATGACCGTCGGCGCGCGCGGCGACAAGGTGAAGGAACTCCAGCGGGCGCTGATGTCGACCGGGATCGTGCTTCGCGGCGGTGCCGACGGCGTGTTCGGCAACGCGACCAAGGGTGCACTCATCGCCTTCCAGACCACCAACGGAACGTCCCCGACCGGCGTGTTGACCGCGAAGGAGGCCACCACGCTGGGTCTCGGCAGTGCCTCGGCGTCATCGTCGGCCACCCCCCAGGGGGTCTCCTCCCCTGCCGGTTTCCCGGTGTACGGCGAACGGGGCACCCGTGTCAAGGCGCTCCAGGAGTCGCTGCTCGCCGCCGGGATCAAGTTCGCAGGTGGTGCCGATGGCGTGTTCGGAGCCGCGACGGCCGGAGCGATCATCGAGTTCCAGCGCCGCTCCGGTCTCACCCCCACGGGCAAGGTCGACAGCGCGACCGCCAGTCGCCTCGGGAGTGCACCCGCTCCTGCTCCGGAAGCCCCGTCAGCCGTCGGCGTCACGATCGACGTCTTCCCGGTGCAGGGCAAGTGCTGGTTCGGTGACACATGGCAGGCGCCGCGCAGTGGTGGCCGACTCCACGAGGGGGTCGACATCATCGCCGCCAAGGGCAACCTCCTGTACGCGGCCGTCAGCGGCACGATCTCCAAGATGTACTGGGACACCCCCGGCGCACTCGCCGGAAACGGCTTGCGCATCCAGCAGGACAACGGCACCTACTTCACGTATCTGCACATGGACACGTTCGCCGAGGGCATCGCCGTCGGGTCCGTCGTCACCGCCGGCCAGGTGATCGGCACCGTCGGCAACACCGGCAACAGCGCCACGCCGCATCTGCACTTCGAGGTCCACCCGGGTGGTGGCGCAGCCGTCAACCCGTACCCGATGATCAAGCCGATCGACGCATGCAGCCAGACGGCACCCCGCGCCTGATCCGACCCGACGGCGTCGCGATCCGCCGGAGCGACAGCCGACGCGTATACGCTGCGCAAAACTGAATCGCCGTTCCACCCGAGCGGGAGAGTCGTCGTTCGTCGGCGGCGCCGAAGGAGCAACCTCCCCGGAATCTCTCAGGCCCACGGACCGCCCGGGTGAGGCATGCTGGAAAGTGTCAGCTGGTACCGCATCGGCCACGTGGCCGTGACCAGCCGGCCGCCGACGGGGAAAACCGAGACCGCAGGGTCCGGCGAAACTCTCAGGTACCGATGACAGCCGGGGAAGTCGACCCGCCAGGAGGCTCCCCCGTGTCCCCATCGTCCGCTGCGTCATCGCACTCCTCGATCGCTGATCGTGCCCCGGTCCCGCTGGACCGATTGATCGAGCCGGACGAATTCACCCGACGACACGTCGGGCCGAGCCCTGACGACGTGGCCCAGATGCTGGCCACGATCGGGGCCTCGACCGCCGAGGAGTTGCTCCTGCAGACGATGCCGGCGTCGATCGTCGCCGCCCGACCGCTCGACCTCCCCGGCGGCGTGAGCGAGGGTGAGGCCCTCGACCGGCTGCGGCGCATGGCGGCGAGGAACCATCGGGTCACCAGCCTGATCGGAATGGGGTACGCCGGCACGATCACTCCCCCGGTGATCGCTCGCAACGTGCTCGAGAACCCGGCCTGGTACACCGCCTACACGCCGTATCAGCCCGAGATCAGCCAGGGACGGCTCGAAGCGCTCCTCAACTTCCAGACGCTGATCACCGAGTTGACCGGCCTGGACGTGGCGAACGCTTCGCTGCTCGACGAGGCCACCGCAGCCGCCGAGGCGATGACGATGGCTCGACGTCAGTCGAAGTCCGCGTCCAATCGGTTCCTCGTGCACCACGACACCCATCCGCAGACGATCGCCGTGCTCGCCACCAGGGCGGAACCGGTCGGTATCGACCTCGTGGTCGGCGATCTGGCCGATCTCGCAGTAGATGGCGGTGTGTTCGGCGCCCTGTTCAGCCTGCCGACGTCGTCTGGTTCCGTCACCGATTGGACCTCGGCGATCGAGGCCGTGCACCAGCTCGGCGGAATCGCCGTCGTGGCCACCGACCTGCTGGCGTGCGTGCTCACCACTCCCCCGGGCCGCATCGGTGCCGACATCGCCATCGGATCGGCGCAGCGGTTCGGTGTTCCGATGGGATTCGGCGGCCCGCACGCGGCGTTCATCGCCGCGCACGATCGGGCGGCCCGGGCGATGCCCGGCCGGATCGTCGGCGTGAGCACCGACACCGCCGGCCGTCCGGCGCTGCGCCTGGCGCTGCAGACCCGAGAGCAGCACATCCGCCGGGAGAAGGCCACCTCGAACATCTGCACCGCCCAGGTCCTGCTCGCGAACATCGCCGGGCTCTACGCCGCGTGGCACGGGCGTACCGGGCTCCAACGGATCGCCGAGCGGGTGCAGCGCATCACCTCGGTCGTCGCTGCCGGGCTCCGTGCCGGCGGCCTCGGACTCCGCAACGACGACTGGTTCGACACGTTGACCGTCACGGTCACGTCGGCCGACGAGGCCGTCGCGGCAGCCCTCGAGGCGGGCTACAACATCCGGCGTGTCGACGACCGAACGATCGGTCTCAGCTTCGACGAGACCACGCAACTCGACGACGTCGCGGCGATCGTCGCTGCGCTCGGTGGCCGACTTCCCGACGACTACGACGACGTCCCCGACGGCCTGCCGGCCGGCCTCCGCCGGAACGACGACTTCCTCTCGCAATCGGTGTTCGACCGCTACCACAGCGAACACGAGATGCTGCGGTACCTCCGGCGCCTGAGCGACAAGGATCTGGCGCTCGATCGCACGATGATCCCCCTGGGGTCGTGCACGATGAAGCTGAACGCCACGTCCGAGATGGTCCCGATCACCTGGCCGGAGTTCGCCGACATCCACCCCTTCGCCCCCGTCGACCAGGTGCAGGGGTACCTCGAGCTGATCGACGACCTGGAGCGCCGCTTGGCGACGATCACCGGCTACGACGCCGTCAGCCTGCAGCCCAACGCCGGCAGCCAGGGCGAATACGCCGGACTCCTCGCCATCCGCGCCTATCACCGCGCTCGCGGCGACGAGCAGCGCACGGTCTGCCTGATCCCGTCGAGCGCGCACGGCACCAACGCCGCCAGCGCGGTCATGGCGGGCATGGACGTGGTCGTCGTGGCCTGCGACGATGCCGGCAACGTCGACCTCGACGACGTGCGCGCCAAGATCGCCGAGGTCGGCGACCGTCTGGCCGCGACGATGATCACCTACCCGTCCACGCACGGCGTGTTCGAGGCCGAGGTCGGCGAGCTGTGTGCGCTGGTCCATGCCGCCGGCGGCCAGGTGTACGTCGACGGTGCGAACCTCAATGCGCTGGTCGGCCACGCCCGCCCCGGCGAGTTCGGGGCCGATGTGAGCCACCTCAACCTCCACAAGACGTTCTGCATCCCGCACGGCGGCGGAGGTCCCGGTGTCGGCCCGATCGGCGTGCGTGCCCACCTGGCCGAGTACCTGCCGGGCCACCCGCTGCGCACCGACCAGCCGGTCGGCGCGGTGTCGGCGGCACCGTACGGTTCGGCGGGCATCCTGCCGATCCCGTGGATGTACATCGAGATGATGGGCGGCGCCGGGCTCACCACGGCGACGACCGTGGCGATCGTTGCGGCCAACTACATCGCCGAGCGCCTCGACCCCCACTTCCCGGTGCTCTACCGCGGCACTGGCGGACGGGTCGCGCACGAGTGCATCCTCGACCTCCGCCCGATCACGAAGGCCACCGGGGTCACCGTCGACGATGTCGCCAAGCGATTGATGGACTACGGCTTCCACGCGCCCACGATGAGCTTTCCGGTGGCCGGCACGTTGATGGTCGAGCCGACCGAGAGCGAATCACTGCGCGAGATCGACCGGTTCTGCGACGCGATGATCGCAATCCGGGCCGAGATCGACCGCGTCGGCGCGGGCGACTGGGCCCATGAGGACAGCCCGCTCCACCATGCTCCGCACACGGCCGAGGACCTGCTGGGCGACTGGGATCGGGCGTACTCGCGGGACCTCGGCGCGTTCCCGATGCCGGGCCTCCGGGCGTCGAAGTACTTCCCGGCGGTCTCACGGATCGATGGCGCGCAGGGCGACCGGAACCTCGTCTGCTCCTGTGAGCCGCTCGAGGCCTACGCGGCCGCAGCCGGATGACCCCGCTGGCGTCGCTCGATCGGTAGGTTGACGCGATGGCCGAGGATCGCACCGACCCACTCGCAGACTTGTTCACGCTCTTCGCGGCGCCGCTGTCGGGCACCGTGCGCTCGCTCGAACAGTTCCGCAAGGGGGTCGACGAGTTCCTCAAGGGTGTCGAGAACTTCAACCGGACGATGGCCAATCTCAACGAGTCCTCCGAACGGATCAACCGGCTCCTCGCCGATGTCGAGGAGCCGATCCGAGCAGCGGTCCCGCAGGTGACCCGCACGGTCAAGGCGGCCGACGAGATGATGCAGGTCGTCAGCGGACCGGCGATGGCGGTGGCCCCCGGGCTCAACCGGCTCGCCGAGACGCTGAGCACGCCCGCGTTCAACCAGCTGCCGGCCCAGATCGGTCAGTTCTCGGACCTGCTCGGTGAGGTCTCGCACCGCCTCAGCCCACTCGTGCAGCTGGCTGAATCCGCCGGCGGGCTGTTCGGTGGATTCCGTGTACCCGGGATGCGCCCCGCTCCCCCGCCCGGCGCTGCTCCCGAGCGGACGATCGTGACCAGCACCACACGTCGCCCCGAACCGCACGAGCCCGCTCCGGAACCGGCTGAGAAGTCGACCGCCAAGAAGTCGACCGCGAAGAAGTCGACCGCGAAGAAGTCGACCGCGAAGAAGTCGACCGCGAAGAAACGAACCCCGAGGAAGACGGCGGCGAAGAAGTCGACCGCGAAGAAACGACCCGCCAGGAGCGCAGCGCCCGAGAAGTCGGACCCCGCCGGCTGACGGTGGATCAGCGGCTGACGAACGGTGTGGCGACCACGCGGCCCGCGAGTGGTTTCCCGCGAACGTCGATCACCACGTCGGCACCGACGGCAACGGCAGGCGGCACGAACGCGAGCGCGATGCCGTGACCGAGTACCGGTGAGAAGTTCCCGCTGGTGACCTCGCCGACGGCGGCGCCCTCGACGAGCAGGCTGCAACCGGCGCGCGCCGGCCGCCGGCCCTCGGTGGCGACGCCGACGAGGTGCCGGTCGACACCGCGCTCGCGCTCGGCGAGCGCCGCTTCCTGTCCGACGAACGCGGGCTTGTCCCACGCCACCACCCAGCCGAGCCCTGCCTGCAGCGACGTGATGCCGGCGCCGAGTTCGTGACCGTGCAACGGCAGCGCGGCTTCGAGCCGCAACGTGTCGCGGGCCCCGAGCCCGGCCGGCGGGATGTCGGCCGCGAGCAGCGCCTTCCACAGATCGGCTGCCGCCTCGGCCGGAACCGCGATCTCGACACCGGCCTCACCCGTGTAGCCGGTGCCGGCGAACGTGCACGGATGGCCGTTCCACGTGGCATCGGCGACCCGGAAACGACCGATCGCTCCCGCCTCGGGGAACACCGTGGCGACCAGACGCTTCGCATCGGGGCCTTGGACGGCGATCACCGCACGCGAACTCGTGGTGTCGATCCCGCCGATCGCCGAGCGGACCCCACCGGTGTTCGAGGCGTTCGGCATGACGTCGAACGTCGCGCCGTCGGGGTGCCACCACACGATGATGTCGTCGACCACCGACGCATCGTTGCCGTCGAGCAGGTGTGTGTACTGGGCCCGACCCGGCGCGATCTTGGTGAGATCGTTGGTGAGCGTCGTCTGCAGGGTGTCGAGGGCGTCCGGGCCTGCGAGGCGAACCGTGCCGAGGTGCGACACGTCGAACATCACCGCCCGGCGCCGACAGGCGAGGTGCTCGTCGATGGTGCCGCTCGGATAGGCAATCGGCATCTCCCAGCCACCGAACTCCACCATGGTCGCGCCGAGCGCGCGATGCTCGGCGTCGAGCGGAGACCGCTGCAGCGTCATCCGGTGCGGCGGTGGAGGTCGATCGGCTCCGACGACAGCGGCGCGAGATCGGCCTCGAGTTCGTCGCGTACGCCGCCGAGCGACAACACGTTCAGCACACCCTGGCCGTTCTTGAGCACGTCGACGAGCTGATCGCCGTCGCACAGCATCACGCTGCCACCGTCGATGACGATGTGGGCTGCGGCGATGTCGGTGTTCATCTGCTCGCGCAGGAAGCTGAAGACCTTGCGGACCTGTTCGAGCTTGATCCCGGCGTCGAGCAGCTTCTTGATCGCCTTCAGCTCGAGCAGATCGTTGTAGGAGTACAGGCGACGACTGCCGCTGCCGGTGGCATCGGTGAGCGACGGGCGGATCAGGTCGGTGCGTGCCCAGTAGTCGAGCTGTCGGTAGGAGATCCCCACCACCTTGGCCGTCTGGGTGCCGCTGAATCCGAGTTCGTCAGGGATCTCGTTGCTGCCGTCGTCTGGTGTGTCCTGCACGGGAAATCCTCCGGTTCGCTTCGCCCAACATCACGAACGTGTCCCAGCACGCCGCACGATCTCACAGATTCGTAACTACGCCGCTGTGAGACGTAGCAGACTACGGAGTTCCGCGCGCCGCGTCAACACTCGGTAGTGTCCGGTCACCGACAGCAAGGAGATCTCGTGAAGAAGGACGACAAGGTCATCGGAGCGCTGCGCGGCGTCAGCCTCTTCCAGGGGCTCGACGATGCCGCCCTCGGGCGGATTGCCGCACAGACCAGACCCTTCCGATTCAGCGCGGGTGACTCGGTGATCGACGCCGATACATCGGGTCGCTTCGGTCGCCTCTACGCCGTCGTCAGCGGGACCGCCGAAGCCCGGATCAACGACTCCGTCGTGGCGACGTTCGGGCCCGGCAACTACTTCGGCGAGATGAGTGTGCTCGACGGGAGTCCGCGCTCGGCGGCGATCGTGGCGACCACCGACATGGAGACCTACGGCCTGTCGGCCTGGAACATGCGCGCCCTGCTGCGCGAGGAACCAGACATCGCGATGCACGTCATCGAGACGCTCGTCGCCCGCTTGCGCTCACAGAATGCCGAACTCCACGACTGACCGGCGTCAGTCGTGGATCCACACCGTCGAACGCAAGGGCAGCAGGTTCTGTCCCCAGATCAGATCCATCACCGGGTTCACGACGCGCACGCATCCGTGTGAGGCCGGGTAGTTCGGCACACTCCGGGCGCCGTGCACAGCCACGCCGCCGACGATGAACTTGGGTCGGTACAGCGATCCGAGGTCGCCCTCGTAGCGTGCGACGTCGCTCTCCCGATACGTCCGGAAGGTGCCGGTCGGCGTCGTCGCGATGCCGATCACCCGGTTGCCTGCGTTCTTCTGGTCTTCTTCGTCGTAGCTCTTGCCGTTGCCGGTCGACACGTTGAAGATGTAGCGCATCTTGCCGTCCTGGATGACGTAGGCGATCTGCTTGCCCTTGTCGACCTCGAGCAGGGTTCCGCTCGTGCGTCCCGCCTGCGGACGGCACACCTCGGTGTTGAGTGCCACGGCGGTGGCGGTGTCGACCACGGTGGTCGCCGGCAGGCCCTTCCACTTCTGGAACGCCATCACCGCCTGGGTGGTCGTGAGGCCGTAGCCGCCGTCGGTGCCTGCGTTCCAGAATCCGAGTTCGAGGAGCCGGCCCTGCAGGGTGGCGACCGACGCGCGCGACGATCCGACGACGATCGGCCCGACCGGGCTGGTGGGATACCCGACGGTGCCGCTGGAGCACGTGGGCGAAGCTGCATTGACCGGTTTGCCGTACGGGGCCCCGCCCGCGACGCCGACGAAGTAGCCGGCGAGGTCGGCGATCAGGTTGCCGCCGGGCTCGGTGAACATCGAGAAGCCTCGGGTGGAGACCGGCACGATCGCGTGGTTGGCCAGCACCTGGGCGGGACGAACCACGTTCATCGTCGATGTCGTCGGCTTGGACCCGGGCGCAACCGTTCCCGCTGTACCGACGGTGATGTACCCGGTGGTGATCGTGTCGACGCTGGTGGCGTTCAGCACGACCGCCGAGACGTCGGCGGCACCGAACGCCGGAGTGTCCGCAACCGGCACCTCGAAGGTCCAGCCGGGCTCGGCGGGCTTGGTGCCCCCGAGCGGGTTCAGGGCGGCGTTGCGAGTGTCGACGATGCGCGTCGGCGACACCATCGGCACGAACAAACCGCTCGCGGCCGAGGGTGCTGCTGCGCCGGTGTAGGTGCCGACGAGGTCGATGAGGAGATCGCCGCCCGCATCGGAGAAGATCGTGATCGAGCCAGTGCGGTCCACGGTGACGATCGCCTGGTTCGCAGCGATGGCCCCGAGGCCGGCCGGCGAGTTCAGGTTCGACGTCGCCGGCTGCGCTCCGCCCTGCGGGTAGACCTGCCAGTAGCCGGGTTGGCTGGTGATCGACGTCAGGTTGACCGCGACGGCACTCGCGCCCGCCGCGCCGGGAATCGTGAAGTTGCGAGCCTCACCCGGTGCGAACCTGGCGAGGCCTCGGGTGTCGAGCACTCGGGTCGGTGCGGGCAAGGCTTCGAAGCGTCCCGATGTGGCGGTCTCGGCGGCGGTGTAGTAGCCGAGCAGGTCGACGATGGCGTTGCCGCCCCCGCTGGCATAGATGTCAACCACACCGTCAGGGCCGACAGGAACGGTGACGAGGTTGGGGACTGCTCCCCCGGCCAGCGACTGCAGTTCGTCGATGTTCACGTTCGATGCGTCGGGACGAGGGCTCGTGTGCGGCCAGACCGTCCAGAAGCCGGGAGCGGCCGGCCCGGTGACCGTGAGGTTGAGCACCGCTGCGGTGACCGTGCCCGGTGCCGGCAGTGGCGCATCGCCCGTCACCGTGACCGAGAGGGTTCCGGCTGCCGGGAGTGCAGCGCTCTGGCGAGTGTCGACCAGACGTTGAGACGTGGGCATCGCGACGTACGAACTCGTCGCGCCGGCGGCCGACACGATGCCCGCCGGGGCAACCGCCGAGAAGACGGCGACACCGCCGAACACCGCGGCGAGTGATGTTGCGAACGCAAGGAGAGGTCGGTGACGCACCTGGCAAGGATAGGGACTGATTCCCGGATCCGCCAGTCGCCCGCGCCGGGCTACTCGAAGTCCTCCGGTGAGACGTTCTCGATGAAGTCCTTGAACTCGTCGATGATCTCGGCGGCGTCGTCCTCGGGCTCGAGGGCGGGCTCCTGACCGACCTCGTCGATCAGCTCATCGGAGGCGAACATCGGTGCGCCACAGCGCACCGCCAGTGCGATCGCATCGGACGGCCGCGCCGACAGCACACGTTCGCCGTCAGCGGTGGCGAGGTGCAGTTCGGCGTAGTAGGTGCGCTCGCGCATCTCGGTGACGACGACACGTGTGACCGTGGCACCGAGTTCGCCGAGCGCGATCAGGAACAGATCGTGGGTGAGCGGCCGGGGCGGCACGACGCCTTCGAGCGCGTAGTGGATCGCCGACGCTTCGGGGCTGCCGATGTAGATCGGCAGGAGACGATGGCGTCCGTCGGATTCACGCAGGAGCAGCATGGGCGTGTTGGCCGGCACTTCGACACGCACACCGATGAGCTCCAAGGGGACCACGCCGCTCACTGTACCCGGCCGTACGGAGCCAGACCCCGTCGGGTCTCAGTGTGTGCCGTGATGGTGGAGAGCCGAGCGCATCATCGCCGAACGCAGCCGGCTCCCGACCTGTTCGAGCTCGTTCAACTGGCTCACCGCCTCGGCTCGCGCCTCCGGGTTGCGCTGGCGCAGCAATGGCTGGATCAGCTGTTCGAGCAGGCCCGCTTCCCGATCGGCGGCAACCCGCCAGCCACGCAGATGACGGGCTTCGAGGCCGGCATCGAGGAGCCGCTTCGCTGCCGACGCGATCTCGACGGCGTTTTCGTCGAACGGTCCCTCGGGCCGGTCCGAGGTGGAGGTGACCACGCCGTACGACCTGAGGTCAGCGAGTTGGTCTCGCCGGATTCCGGCCAGTGCGCAGAGTTCGTCGGCGTTCAGGAGAACTCCCGGGAGGACGGCAGCCGACGCGGTCGTCGTGGGGGTCGCCACGACATCGGGAGTGGGGGCGGGAGTGTGGTTGCCAGCCGGAGCACCGGCCGACGGCTCCGGTGTGTCGCCGAGCGGCATCGACGGTTGGCCGTCGGTGCGTTGGAAGAGCGCCGCCGCGCCGGTGACCGCGGGGTCGTCGGCGCCGTTCGATTCGGCGGCACGCCGCGGGCGGCCCGCACTCGGATGGCTGTCGGGCCGGGGAACGTCGCTCGGCTCGCTGACGTTCTTGATGCCCCGCGGCCGCGGGTGCTCGTTGGTGGGATCGATCTCGCCGGAATCGATGCGGTCCTTGATCACCCGCAGCGGCAGGTAGTTCTCACGCTGTTCGCGCAGGATGCATCGCAGCAGTTCGACGTCGTCGGCATAGAACTTCCGGTACCCCGACGCCGTCCGTTCAGGATCGATCAGCCCCTGACTCTCCAGGAACCGGATCTTGGAGATCGTGACGTCCGGGAACTCCTCGAGCAGCAGCGCCAAGACCTCGCCGATCGAGAGATGACTGCCCACCGGCACGACCGGCTCGGTCGCAACGACGTCGGACGTCACGCTGGGCGGCAACGAGTCAGGCATCGGGCCGTTCGAAGTAGACCAGACGGAACTTGCCGATCTGCAACTCGTCGCCGTGACGCAGCAGCATCCGATCGATGCGCTCCTGGTTGACGTAGGTGCCGTTGAGCGACCCGGCGTCGCTCACGACGTGGCCGTCCGGGGTTCGTTCGATCTCGGCGTGGCGGCGCGACACGGTGATGTCGTCGAGGCTGATCTCGGAGTCGGGATGTCGACCGAGGCGGGTCACCGGCTCGTCGAGCGTGAACCGGGCGCCGGCCTGGGCGCCGGCTCGAACGATCAGCACGCCGACCTCGACGGGGAGGTCCCCCACCGCGACGTGCAGGTCGTCGTCGGCACCGGGTGCGTCCTGCAGCGGATCGACGGCCGTGAGCGTGATCGTCCGATCGTCGAGCGAGTCGAGCGGCGACCCGCAACTCGAGCAGAAACTGCTCGACGGCGGATTGCGGTGGCCGCACTGGTTGCAGAACACGTAGCTGCTCAAGTCAGGCCTCCGTCAGGGCTCGGTAGGCGTCGGCGTCCATGAGGCCGTCGAGTTCCGACGGGTCCACCATCTGGATCCGGCAGATCCAACCGTCGCCGTAGGGGTCGCTGTTGAGCAACTCGGGAGCGGACTCCAGCGTGTCGTTGACCGCGCTGATCGCCCCGCTCACCGGGGCGTAGATGTCGCTCACGGACTTCGTGCTCTCGACTTCGCTGAAGGTCGCTCCGGCGGCAACCGTCGCACCTGCCTCCGGGAGCTCCACGAAGACCACGTCACCGAGGGCGTCCTGAGCGAACTCGGTGATTCCGATCGTGACGATGTCACCGTCGACTCGGACCCATTCGTGATCGGTCGAATAGCGGAGGTCGGAAGGGATGTTCATGAGGTCACCGTATCTCGGTTCAGGTGTCGGCTGTGACTGCATCGGGACGAGAGGATCCACCGGCTGCAATCGACCGTCGCACCTGCGGAATATAGGCGATGCCGGTCCACCAACTCAGCATCAGTCCGGGGATCCCCAGGATCCAGGCCACAGCCTGGAACAGCCCGGCGTACGACTCGCCACTGCTGCCGATGAGAAAGCTGGGGACGGCGAACATCAGCAGTGCGGTGGCCACCTTGCCGAGGTACGTCACGTCGATGCGCGGGATCCTGTAGACGAGGGTGGCGATCACCATCATCAGCCCGACGAGCACCTCCCGTGCGAGCACGGCGATGGCGAACCACAGGGGGATCGCCCCGTCGATGATGATCGCCGTGATCGCCACGATGAACAGGAGTCGATCGACGGTCGGATCGAAGACCTTGCCGAACTCGCTGACCTGGCCCAGCCGGCGGGCGAGGTAGCCGTCGACCCAGTCGGTGGCGCTGAGCGCGCCGAGCAGCAGCGCTGCCCCGACCGGGTTGTCGCGGCCGAAGAGCACGTAGAGGAACAGGGGCAGACACAGGAGCCGCAGCAGCGTGAACAGATTCGGGACGCTCCAGATCCCGTCGAACATCGACGGCGACGTCTCGTCGGCGGCTTCGGGCTCACTCACGGGCCACAGCGTATGGTGCGGGCATGACCACGGTGTTCACGAAGATCATTCAGGGTGAGTTCCCCGGCACGTTCGTGTGGCGCGACGAACGGTGCGTCGGCTTCCTGTCGATCAACCCGATGGCTCCCGGACACGTGCTGGTCGTGCCGATCGAGGAGATCGACCACTGGATCGATGCGCCGCCGGAGCTGGCCGCCCACCTGTTCGCAGTGGCACACACGATCGGCAAGGCGCAGCAGGCGGCGTTCGGGTGCGACCGGATCGGGGTGATCGTGGCCGGCTACGAGGTGCCGCACACCCACGTCCACGTCATCCCGACGTCGTCGATGGCGCAACTCAGCTTCGCGAACGCCGCCGCGTCGGTCGATCGGGCCGACCTCGACGCGTGGGCCGAAGCGATCCGAGCCGAACTCCGTGCCGACGGGGCGACCGGAGTCTCGATGTGACGTCGAGGCTGATCTCGATGTCAGGTTGAGGGTTCGACCAGTTCGGGGCGGTTGTTCCGGACGTTGTTCACGTCGGTCGACACCTGGTGCATGGCGAGGAGATCGTCGTCGCATGCCGCGAGGAGCGGAGCGAGCGCCTCGGGATCGACGACACCGGGATCGAGCCACGTCGCCCAGACATCGCTCGGCAGGATCGCTGGCATCCGATCGTGGATCGGCGCCATCGTGGCATTCGCTGCGGTGGTGATCACGGTGACGCTGTGGAGCCAGCGGCCGTCGGGATCGCCGGGGTCCTTCCAACGTGTCCAGAGTCCGGCGACGGCGAGCGGGTCACCATCGACGCGATGGATGAACATCGGCTGCTTGAGCGGCTTGCCCTTCGCGTTCACCGGGCCACCGTCGACTCCCGCCTTCCACTCGTAGAACCCGTCCATCGGCACGATGCAACGCTTCGTCTTGAGCAGCCCCTTGAACGCCGGCTTCTCGGCCAGGGTCTCTGCTCGGGCGTTGATCATCCGAGAGCCGATCTTGCGGTCCTTGGCCCAGCTCGGCACCAGCCCCCAGTGGAAGGCGTCGAGCCGGGCAGACCCGTCTCCGCTGCCGACGAGGGCGTAGACATCCTGCGTCGGCGCCACGTTGAAGTTCTGTCCGAGCGACTCGGCCACGACCTCGGTGGGCACGACCGGATCGAAGTACGCCGCAATCCGATCGGGGGTTCCCGCTGACACGAAGCGGCCGCACATGAACTGCAGGTTACGCATCCGTCGCATGGGACCGTTGCCGTGGCCGGCGTGTCAGACTGGACCCGTGACGGAACTCGTCGAGCGCTGCGCCGATCTGCCCCGACGGACCTTCTCCACCGGCGAGGTGCTCGTTGCGCAGGGCAACCCGTTCGGATCGATCGTGATCCTGGTCGAGGGGTCGGTGTCGATCGATCGAGACGGGGTCGCCCTGGCCGTGCTCGACACGCCCGGCGCCGTCCTCGGCGAGATGTCGACCGTGCTCGGTCGACCCTCGACTGCCACGGTCCGGGCGCTCTCGGACTGCACGGTGTTGCAGGCCGACGACGGTGCAGCTTTCCTGCTCGAACGCCCGGATGTCCTGCTCGAGGTGGCCCGTGCTCTCGCCACGCGTCTCGACAACCTCACCGGGCACCTGACCGACGTCAAGCGCCAGTACGCCAGCGACTCGGGACATCTCGGGATGCTCGACGAGGTCCTGAGCACCTTGATGCACCACCAGACCAAGCCGGTCACGCCCGGCTCGGCGCGAATGCCCGAGCTCGACTACTGAGTCCGGCGTTCGGCGTCGTCCTGATCAGCTGGACACGAATGCCATCTCGACGACTTCGCGGTCCGGCAACGCGATCCACTCGGCGGTGCCGTCATCGAGGTCGATGGTCACATGGGCCGGCATCGGACCCGGCTGGTGCCCTGCGTTCACGAGCCAGGTCGAACCGCGGCGGTCGACCCATCCGCCGCCGGCCACCCATGGCGCCTGGTGAATGTGTCCGCAGATCACCAGGTCCGGATGCCAACGATCGATCCACTCGGCCAGGTCGGGGTCCGGGTACGCCTTGCCCCCGGCCTGGCACAGCGGCGAATCCGCCGGCGGTGAGTGGTACACCCAGATCCAGCGGTCGGGGCGGTCGACCGCAGCAGCCGCGAGCTGGTCCTCGACGAGTTGACGTGTCTTCGGCCCGTCCCACCAGGGGCACACCGTGAACCGCACCCCGTCGAGGTCGGTGGACTGACCGTCGACCACCAGCCGCTCCGACGCCAGCTCCTGCAGCCAACCGGTGGCCTGCTCGCCGGTCGGACCGGGGCCGTCGAGATCGTGGTTGCCCGACGATGCGAGCACGAGGGACCGCTCGGACAACCGCTGGAGGTACTTGGAGACCACCACGATCTGCACCTCGAGCGGCGCCGCGCCCACGACCTGGAGGTGGTCGCCAGGGATCACGACCACGTCGACGTCGCCCGCCTGTTCGACGAGCCAGTCGAGTTGTGGCAGCCGGTAGTGCAGGTCCGCCGTGCAGAGGAGCTTCATGCAGTGCAGCTCACACCGGAACGGCACCACGGTAGAGCGATGCGAAGTTCGCGCTGTAGAACCCGTCCATGACGGCGTCGTTCGTCGTGTCCATCGTCGACTCGAACCGGTCGACGGGGTCCTTCGTGCCCTCGGGGTGCGGATAGTCGGAGGAGAACATGAACAGGTCGGCCCCTGCCTGTTCGGCCATCCAACCGACGGGTTCGCCGGCGAACGGCGTGAACCGGAGGTGGTCGTGGACGTACTCGCTCGGCAGCTTCGTCAGCTCACGCAGCGGTGGTTCCGTCTTCGCGAACTGCATCGCGCGGTCGAGGCGCCGGATCCAGGGAACCACCCACATCGCACCCTCCTCGACGGACGCTCCGCGCAGTCCGGGGAACCGTTCGAACATGCCGTCGAGCACCATCGCCGCCCAGAACACCTCCGGGCGCTGGTGGATCGCCATGAAGTCCTTCGCCCGAACGTTCTCGCCACCGCCGAGGAAGTCGGTGACCGTGTGGCCGTTGTCGTGGAAGCCTCGACGAACCGGGCGGCCACCACCACCGATGTGGCTCACCACCGGGACGTTCTCGGCCTCGAGGAGCGCCCACAACCGATGATGGTCGGGGTGGGTCGGTGACACCACACCTCGCGGGAGGTCGGTGGGCACCATGACGGCACGGCACCCTTCGTCGATGGCACGCCGGGCGCACTCGGTCGTGCGGGCCGGGTCGCCCCACGGCACCGAGGCGACGGCGAGGAGGCGACGATCGTCGGCGCAGAACGCCGCCATCGCCCGGTTGAGCGCGTCGGATCCCCCGTAGAGCAGATCGAGATCGGTGCCGGCGAACTGCGTGGCGGCGAAGGTCGGGAACACCAACTGCGCAGCGAAACCGAGCTGGTCCAGTACGAAGGACCGCTCGGTGGGGTCGAAGGCCCCGACGGCTCCCCATCCCTTCGAGCGCAGGAGTTCGATCGGGTCGGGGTCGAGCGTCGCCACTCCCCCGGCCTGCCGGTCGGCCGCTTCCGCGACGGCGCGATCGGCCAGCGCTCCCGCGCCACCGAGCGCGAGGGGTCGCAGGCCGTCGGCGGTCGAGCCGTCCGCGAAGTCCTCCAACCAGCCGGGCAGTTCCATCACATGGCTGTCGGCATCGAAGACGAGACGATCCCCCACGTACGACATGGCACGACTGTAGCCGCAGCACCAGCTCGGGTCGCCTGCTGGTGACATGCTGTGGCGATGAGCGAGCATCGATCGGGTCTGACCGCCACCTACGAGGAGTCACGACGACGATTCCTGAGCGTGTGCGCCGCTGCAGGGGCCGAGGTGACGTCGTTCGCGCACCCCGAGGTCGGCCTCGAGGGGGAATCACTGGCGATCGACGTTGCCTCGCTCGGCCCCGAGGATGCGTCATCGGTCCTGCTCCTGGTGTCGGGTACCCACGGTGTGGAGGGATTCACCGGGTCGGCGCTGCAGCACCGCTGGCTCGACACGCTCGCCGATGAGCGGCCCGAGGGCGTGCGAGTGGTACTCGTGCACGCGTTCAATCCCCACGGCTTCTCGTGGGTCCGACGGGTGAACGAGGACAACGTCGACCTCAACCGCAACTTCATCGACTGGGACGAGCCGCCGCCGGCGAACGAGGACTACGGCGGGATCGCCCAGCTCCTGGTACCGGATGCCTGGGACGACGACACCCAGCAGTCGACCACCCTGTCGTTGCTCGCCTACGCGGAGGAGGTCGGCTTCGCCCGACTCCAGGAGGTGGTCAGCGGTGGTCAGTACAGCCACCCGACCGGCGTGTTCTACGGCGGAGCCGGACCGGTGTGGTCGCACCGCTGGCTGGTGCAGCACCTCGCCGAGCTGGTCGGCACGGCGACGCGTGTCGCCATCGTCGATCTGCACACCGGACTCGGGCCGTGGGGGCACGGCGAGCTGATCTCGCACGAGGGGCGAGGCGGACCCGGCTACGAGCGGGGTACGGCCTGGTGGGGCGAGGTGCGCTCGATGCTCGACGGCGAGAGCGTGTCGGCGAACCTGTCGGGCGACTGGCTCGGTGCCGTCGAGCGCCTGCTCCCTGAGACCGAGGTGACCGCCGTCGCCCTCGAGTTCGGCACGGTCGACACGATCACGGTGCTCCAGTCCTTGCGGGCCGACGCCGTACTCCACGGTTCCGGCGATCCGACAGGCCCCGGCTCCGAGGCCGTTCGGGCGCAGGTCCGAGCAGCGTTCGCCGACGACGATCCGGCGTGGTTCGAGGCCGTGGCAGCCCGATTCGACGAGGTCATCGCTGCTGCGCTCTCGAACCTGGCTCGATGACGTTCACTTCCGAAGTGATACCCCCTAGGGTGTGATCCGTGGTCGATCTCCAACTTCCATCGACGCCCTCTTCGTCGGCCTGGGACCAGCTCCAGCGATGGCCGGCGAAACGTTGGGCGGTGGCCGCGCTCGCTGCGCTCGCCGTGGCACTGCTGATCGGGATCCCGACCGACGTGATCCCCAATCCGGTGTTCGGACGCCCGGTCCCGGTGACGTGGTGGTCCTACCCCACGCTCGCGATCACCGCCGTCCTCGGCGGTCTCCTGGCAGCGACCTACGTGAGCGCGACGGCGGACAGCGCGCTCGCGGCCGACGAGATCGACACGCCGACACGCAACGGCGGCATCGCCGGGTTGTTGTCGTTCTTCGCCGTTGGATGTCCGGTGTGCAACAAGCTCGTGATCGTCGCGCTGGGCGCCACCGGCGCTCGACAGTGGTTCGAGCCCGTGCAACCGGTGCTCGCCGTCGGCTCGGTCGTGCTGCTCGCCTGGGCGCTCCGCGCCCGGCTCCGCTCGGCCGACAGCTGCAGGCTCTGACCGCACCCGGGCAAGTCGTGCCCGATCAGCGCTGACGGGTGTCGAGCAGTCGGCGGTTCACCGGCTCGAACACCGCCGGGTCGAGGTAGCCCTGCAGATCTGCGAGCAGGTGGGCACTCGCCTGGGTGTAGAGGCAGGTCGAACCGGTCCCGTCGAGCGGGACGATCGCCAGGTTCGCCCTGGTCTGTCCCGCCGAATCGGCATTGAGGTTCGAGAACGCCCCTTCGCGCTCGCTGCACGACACGGCCTGCACGTATCCGCCGCTGCGTGTGTCGGTGACGACGAGCGACAACACCGCCAAACCGTTCGCCCGGCCCGTGACCGTCGTTCGTCCGTCGGCGGACAGCGGAGGCTGCGGAGCCGGCTGGCGCGTGTCACGCAGCCGTTGTGAGACCGGGGTGAACGACGACGGGGACAGGTATCCCTGCAGGTCGACGATCACGTGGGCGCCGGCGTTCGAGTAGATGCACGACTCACCCTGCGAATCGAGTTGCACGATGGCCAGGTTGGCGATCGTCTGCCCGACCCGATCGACGTTGAGGTTCGAGTAGGCGCCAGGCGCCGCTGTGCATGGCAGGGCCTGCAGGTATCCGGGTGCGACACTCTGGGTCGCCACGATCGAGACGACCGCGAGCCCGTTCGGCTCGCCACGGAAACGCACGCGATCGCCGGCGGGGACCGGCGGTCGACCCGGGCCCGGTTGGCGGGTGTCGAGCAACCGCACGGTTCGGGCGGAGAACGCGTTCGGCGCCAGGTACCCCTGGAGATCGACGAAGATGTCGGTTGCCGATTCGTTGTAGATGCATGCCGATCCGGTGGCGTCGAACCGGACGACGGCGAGGTTGGCGAGCGTCTGACCGGGTCCGCTCGCGTTCAGCGTCGAGAAACCTCCCGGGGTCGCCCGGCAGTCCAACACCTGCACGAATCCCCCCGCTGCGGTGTTCGTGATGCCGACCGACAGCACCGCGAGACCGTTCGGCCGGCCCGTGATGCGGGTGATCGAACCCGCCGGCACCTGCGTGGTCCGCGGCGCGACGAGTTTGCGGACCTGCGACGAGCCGTTGAGTGTGTAGTAGAGCGCGGGACCGGCGACGCCGTCGACGAAGGCCATGTCGGTGATCCCGAACGCATCGGTGAGGATCGGGTCGGCCCAGTCGACCGAGCCGTCGCGGGAGCGCAGCCAGATCCGCCCCGATCCCCCGTCGGCGAACAGGTAGCCACCCTCGAATGCCGGGGGCCACACACCACGCGGCACGAACGCCCCGGCGGTGATGAAGGTCCCCTGGGCGCGGCCGTAGTCGGTGATCGGGTCGGTGACACCGGGTGGCGGCCCCGCACACGGTGGGTTCTGTCCCCGCGGGCACTGACCTTCCCGGCCGTTCCAGCCGTAGTCGGCGCCGAGGCGACCCTCGTCGATCTCCTCGCGGGCGCTCTGGCCGACATCGTTGACGAAGAACCGGGTCGACCCGCTGTTCGGATCGAACGCGAAGCGGAACGGATTGCGCAGACCCCAGGCGAAGATCTCTCGGCACGTGGTCGTCGGCGTCGACGGTGTGTTCCCCCGCGTTGCGCACGTGACACCCCCGGTGAGCGGGTTCCCGGCCGCCGGCGCGCCGGTCAACCGATCGATGCGGAGGATCTTCCCGTTGAGCAGGCTGAGGTCTCGAGCGGCGTCGTTGCTGCCGCCGGAGCCCGAGTCGCCCCGTGGATCTCGACCGGCGTCTCCGGTCGAGACGTACAGGAAACCGTCGGCTCCGATGTCGAGGTCACCGGCGTTGTGGTTGCCGTTGACCGAGGAGATGTTGTCGAGCAGCACCTGCTCGGTGCCGGGATCGATCGTGTCGCCCGACATCACGAAGGCGCTCACCCGGTTGACGCATCCTCCGGGAGCCTCCGACGATGGGCGGGTGTAGAAGACGTAGACGCGGCCCGTCGTCGCGAAATCGGGGTCGTGGGTGAACCCCAGCAGACCGCGTTCGCCCCCGCCGCACACACCCAACTGCAGCGCAGCGGTGGGCGACACTGCACCTGTTGCGGCATCGATCAGCCGCACGCGGCCGCTGTCCTGCTCGAGCACCACGACCCGCCCGCCCGGCAGTGCCTCGACAGCGGTCGGCGACGCGATCGCGGCCACGCCGCTGTCGACGAACCCCGCCGGAAGGGCCGAGACGGTCCCCGCCGCCATCTGGGGCACGGTCACCGACAGTGACACCACGCACAGCACTGCCGCAACCACTCCTCGACGCATGTGTGGACGGTAGTCCGGCACGGCGCGTGGTGCCCGACGGAGGTGGGTTCAGCCGGTGGCAGCCGTGCCGAACTCGGCGCGGACCCGCTCGGCGTCCGGGTGGGTGGCGATGTAGGCCTCGACGTCGGCGAGCACGCGCTCGGCGTTGAGTGCCGGCTGGTCGACGGTCGCCCAGCGCACCATCCCGTCCCAGAAGCGGTCGATCAGCTCGCTGCCACCGACGGTGCCGCCGTCATCGGTTCGGAACGTCACCGAACGCAGCTCGCCGAGGTACACGCACAGCGAGCGGACGTGGATCAGTTCGTCGGTGCGGATGCGTTCGATGATCTCCGCAGCGAGTTCCGCCTCCTCACGACGGTCGACGAACACGTCGGGTGACCGCAGGATCGCCTGGGCCTCGGCGAAGCCGAGTTCGGCGCGGAACTCGATGATCAGCAGGTTCGCGAGGAGCGAGATCAGCCCCTCGATCTCCGGTGGCAGTTCGGGCATGTAGCGGGTACCGGCGTCGGGTCGTCCGATGTTGTCGGGCGGTTCCGCATCGGCGTACGCGTTCTCACCGAACGCGAGATCACGAGCGAGGAACCACATCACGTCGTGCCCACCGATGCCGAGATCGGGTTGGCCACCCTCGTCGAGGCCGTGGGCGAGGAGCAGGCCACCGCCGAGGTGGCCGATCGCCATCTCGGAGATGTCGTCGACGATCACCGGTTGGAGATCGGGAAAGGCGATGTCCGCCAGCAGCCGACCGCGGGCCTCGATCTTGCCCGTGATCGTCAGCTGGTCCCAGAACCAGCGACCGAGGCCGTTGCGGAGCAGCACCCGCTGCTGAGCGACGTTGACGACGCGCACGCCGGCGAGCAGTGAGGAGTCGGCGTCGAACACCTCGCCACCGCGGGCGACGAGCGCCCTGCTCCATGCGTCGAGCGCGGGTGCACGTACGAACGCACGAGGCGGGCGGTACCTGCCGGCACCGTCGAACCCACCGTGGACCCGCTGGCCGAGGATCACCTGCGGCTGCAGGTCCGGGTGATCCCGCATCAGTTCCTGCTCGGAGTAGGTGAGCTGCATGGGCAGACCCTACGGCCCGGCCGGCCACCGATCGGACACGAGCCGCCGGGGTTCCGCGCCGGACGACACCGTCAGTCGGTGACGAGCAGGCCGTCGACGTTCGCGAGGAGGTCGGCGGCGTCGTTGTGCGAGTGCGTGAACCCGAGCGCGCGCTCTTGCCTGACGGTCTCGATCGACCGGAACGCAGTGATGTACGCACGTCGCCGGCTGGACGCCGACGAGTTGCCACCCGATCCGTGCAGCACACCTTCGTTGTGCACGGTGATGTCACCGCGCCGGATCTCGACGGGGACGAGGACATCGTCGGGTCGCAGATCGGTCACCAGCGTGTGCTGGTCCTCCCGGCTGCCGCTGATCGGACGGTGGGGCCGGACCGGTTCACGGTGGCTGCCCGGCAGGAACTGCATGCATCCGTTCTCGATCGTCGAGTCGTCGACCGCGAGCCAGCACGTCGCCGTACGCCGGTCGTCGGTGTTGATCCAGTAGGCCTGATCCTGGTGCCAGGCGAAAACGGCGTCGGCACGGCCCGGCTGCTTGGCGAGGAGCTGGTCGAAGTCGAGGACCATGCCTTCGCCACACAGCTGCTCGGCGATCCCGAGGCCCACGCGCTCGAACACGTTCTCCTGCCAGGCGGGATGGTACCGACGCGGCAGCATCACGTTGAAGATCGTGTACCGACCCGGGTCGGTGCCGTACTCCCCCGTCACCATGTCGTTGAGATCCTTGCCCTGCACGTCGATCTCGCCGCGCATGAACTGGTCGTAGACGACCTCGACCGCATCCACCTCGTCCGCGGTCAGCACGGCAGGAAGGTGGACGAAACCGTCGCGCTCGAAGCTCGCCCGTTCCGCCTCGCTGACGACATAGCGGTCTCCGATGCGTCGGCCCATGGCCACCCAACGTACTCGCACCGTTCACCCCGGTCCGGTCCGGCTCGCCCGCACCGGCACCGTGCCTGTCACGCTGTCGACGTGGCGATCGAGACACCGACGCAGCGACCCGCGAACGCCCTGATGTCGCGCCAGTTCCGCTTCCTGTGGTTCAACAACGTCACGTTCTTCCTGGTCTCCAACGCGCAACGGTTCGTGTTCGGCTGGCTGGTGCTCGACGGACTGCAGCGAGGCGAGGGCACCCAGGGGCTCATCGTGTTCACGCTCGGGCTGCCGGCGGCGCTGCTCGTGCTCCAGGCGGGTGCATGGGCCGATCGCTGGGATCGACGACGCATGCTGATCGCGACCCAGCTCGCCGGTGGCATCGCGATGATGGCCACGGCACTGCTCGTCGGTGCCGACCGGATCGGCCTCGGCTGGATCATCGTGGCGACCCTGCTGGCCGGCTCGGCGTCGGCGATCGGTGCGCCCGTCCGTTCGGCGCTGATCCCTGCGCTCGTCGGCAAGGAACAGTTGTTCAGCGCGATCGCCGTGAATGCGATCGCGATGACGCTGTCGATGATCCTCGGACCGGTGCTCGCCAAGACGGTCGGCGACCAGTTCGGCTTCGAAGGAGCGTTCTGGTTCCAGGCGATCCTGCTGTTCGTCGGGATCGCGTTCCTGCTGCGCCTCGAGGTGCCACCGCACGAGACCGTCGGCGAGCGTCGTTCGGTGATCGCCGAGACCCGACTGGCGGTGCGACACGTGCTCGCCGACCACAATCTGGCAACGCTCTTCGGGCTGCTGCTCGTTGCCAGCCTCACGATCAATCCGGCGGTGATGGTGACGATGCAGGCGCACGTGAAGGACGAACTCGGTCGCACGGCCGGTGACGCGGCCCTTCCGTTCGCACTCATGGGCGTGGGCATCGCGATCTCCTCCGTGGTCGTGATGCGCAAGGGCGACATGAGGAACAAGGGCGCGGTCTTCCAGCGGGCGATGATGTGCGGGACCGCGATCACGTTCCTGATCGGCCGGTCGAACAGCTTCGCCCAGGTACTGGTGCTCTCGTTCCTGATGGGTCTCGCTGGCGGCTTCTTCATCAACATGAACCAGGGTCTCATCCAGGCCAACACCCCCCAGCCCGTGATGGGGCGCGTGATGGGCCTCTACACGCTGGTGACCGTCGGCCTGCTCCCGTTCGGTGCGTTGCTGCTCGGGACCCTGTCGTCGATGATCGGGGTCGGCAACACGATCAGCCTCGCGGCCGCCGTCGGCTTCGTGGTGGTTGCGGTCACCTACCGGCGCAACAGCGAACTCCGCCGACTGTCGTGAGCGTGGCTGGAGCGCACGAGCCGACGACGTCGGCGTGCCATCCCTCGCTGGAGTGGATCCGTTCGGTCAGCCGGCGAGGTGGTGCAGCGGCTGGTTGACGCCCTCGCCGAGCGTCAGCAGTCCCGCATCCACGAAGGTGATCGCCTCGCCCTGGGCCTCCGGGGCGGCCGCCACCTCGCACGGCTCGCCGGCGAGCGCCTCGGCAACGGTCTGGCCGGGCTCGCGCGCCCACAGCCACACGGTTTCATAGGTTCGCAGCGCGATCAGCGCACCATCGGCGGACACGTCGCCACCGGTCGGGACGCCACCGAAGCCGAGCAGTGTGGCGGGGTGCGGCCCGCTTGCCGTCGCGAGACCCTCGAGACGTGGCATGTCGATGACACCGGCGCCGACCAGTTCAACGGGTCCGGAACCATGGCCGTCGAGCGAACCTTCGAAGACGAGTGACGGCAACGTGTTCCCGAACTCGTTCGGCCTGCCGTCAGCGGCTCGCTCCTGCTCCTTCGTCACGATCACCACCCGCCCGGCCTCGTCGTCCACGAGGAGCACCTCGGCGTTGTGTGCTCCGTCCGGGTACACGAACTCGAGGCGCTCGACGTCGGTCACCTCACCGCTGACCTCCGGATCCGGCTCCGGGAAGCGGAAGACGGCGATCGAGTCACGGAACCCACCGTTGTCGCCGATGTCGGCGAGCAGGACCCCGTCACCCTCACCGTGGCTCACGAGGGCGATGTCCTCGATGTCGACTGCATCCACGCCCGCGAGCGGATGGAACCCGAGATCGAAGCCATCGGAGGCGACAGCGAAGACTCCGGGCGTCATGCCACCGTCGTTGTGCGACCACAGCACGTCGGGGTGAGCGCGACTCGCAACGAGGCCTGACGCCTCGGTCAGCAGATCGTTCGCGACGATGCCCCAGGTGTCCACGCCCGAGCGTGCACACATCGCCGCCGCACGATCGTCGGCGGTGACCGACGGTGCGGTCGTCTCGGTCGCATCGGTCGAAGTCGGCGGGTCGGTCGTGGCGTCGCTGGCCCGTGGCGCCCCCGTCGGCGGCGACACGGTGTCGGGTTCGGTGTCGGGTTCGGCGTCGGCGACCGACGGCCCGGGGTCGGACGTGACCGCCACCTCGGCGGTCGAGGCACACGCAGCGAGCCCGCTCGCAGCCAAGAGCGCGCTGACGAGTCGAACTCCGACCATGTTCGGAGCGTAGGGGCACGGCGAGCGAGGCGCCCGACAGCCGGCCTCGTACGATCGTCGAGGTGACGGACACTCCACCTGTGACCACCCTCGCCTTCATCCGGCACGGCGAGTCGAACGTGACCGTGAACCGCGTGATCGGTGGCTTCCGCAGCTGTGATGGGCTGTCGGATCTGGGCCGCCGGCAGACCGAGCGACTCCGTGACCGGCTCGGCGCAACGGGCGAGCTCCCTGCCGATGTCCTGATCTCGAGCAACTTCCAACGGGCGATCGAGACCGCCGAAGCGATCGCACCGGCGCTCGGCGGCCTCGAGACGGTGATCGATGCCGACTTCGGAGAGCACGACCCCGGCCCGGACATCGACGGGATGACGTTTCACGACTTCGTCGATCGATTCGGCAGCCCGGATTGGGCCGGCGATCCTCACCACGACGTGTTTCCGGGAGGCGAGACGATTGCGCAGTTCCACCTCCGCGTCGGAGCTGCGATCTCACGCACGGTGCGAGCGCACGCCGGCCGCACGGTCGTGGTGTCGTGTCACGGTGGCGTGATCGATGCGGCCTTTCGGCATCTGCTGCGTACGACGACCACGGGCGGGTTCGAGCTGCAGACGCTCAACACGTCGATCACCGAGTTCCGTCTGGTGCCGTCGGGCGTCTGGCGACTGATTCGCTACAACGACGCCGCTCATCTCGCCGGGCTGCCCTCCGAAACGCCCCGGGTCCCCCGGTCAGACTTCGACGCCGGTTGACCCGATCGGACCGTCAACGGAGCTGCGCGCAGGACGCGCCACCGCTGACGACGGGTTGTGCTCGTCGTCAGCGGCTCGCCGGATGTCGCAGCTCGATGTCAGGCAGTTCGGCGGCTCAACACCACCAGCCCAGCCCTTACGGCCAGCGCGGCAAGGCCGACCAGGAAGATCGTCCACGTCTCGCTTCCGGTCTGAGGCAGCGCAGTCGGTGCGGCCGCGACCGATGGCAGAGGTGGAGGTACCGGAACCTGTGATTCCTGGGTCGGGCACGCAGCGGCTTCCGATTGGGTCATGTCACGAGTCACCACCTCGCCGCCCTCGCCGGACGCCGTGGAATTCGCCGCATTCGTGCCTGAGGCACCGACCTGCACCGAGTTCGGCACCGCCACTCTGTGCAACAGTGAACGAATGCAGGCGAAGTCGGCGACTCCTCCGTGGTGGTTGTACGCGTGTGTCCTTCTGGCGACCGTGGCGGTGGACCTCGCTACGAAGGCGCTCGCGCACCAGGGCCCCTACGACGGCTTTCCGATCGAGCCGGTCCGCAACGACGAATTGGCACTCGGCGTCGCATCATTCGACATCGGACTGCTGCCATTGCTGGCGCTCGCAGCCGTCTCCGGTTTCGTACTCGTGTACGGCTTCAAACTGTCGAGACAGTCGCGGAGCGCAGCAGTCTTCTACTGCCTGCTCCTGGGGGGTGTGCTCGGGAACGCGATCGACCGGCTCGTCACCGGGAGCGTTCACGACTGGCTCGACATGGGCGTGGCGATCGCCAACATCGCCGACTTCTTCATCGTGGCGGGCCTCGCCTGGTTCGTCGTGGCGGCGTGGCGATCCGTCGCGTGATCACGTCACGGATCGCCACGCCCTCACCTCAGCTGACGCCGAATGGTGCGGCGGCTGCGACGAACGTCGCGATGGTTGCGCCGACGATCCCGACGCGGAACAGGGTCTTCTTCACGGGTTACCTCCTTCCCCCAGAGTTGGTCCAGATCACATCACGCTCAGATCGCGCCGAGTGGTGCTGCGGCTGCGACGAACGTCGCGATGGTTGCGCCGACGATCCCGACGCGGAACAGGGTCTTCTTCACGGGTTACCTCCTTCCCCCAAGAAGTTGGTCCAGATCACATCACGCTCAGATCGCAGCTGCAGTGGTGCTGCGGCTGCGACGAACGTCGCGATGGTTGCGCCGACGATCCCGACGCGGAACAGGGTCTTCTTCACGGGTTACCTCCTTCCCCCAAGAGTTGGTCCAGATCACATCACGCTCAGATCGCGCGAGTGGTGCTGCGGCTGCGACGAACGTCGCGATGGTTGCGCCGACGATCCCGACGCGGAACAGGGTCTTCTTCACGGGTTACCTCCTTCCCCCAAAGTTGGTAATGGTCAGCTTGTGGTCAGAGCGACGCAATCGGTGCGGCAGCTGCGACGAACGTCGCGATGGTTGCGCCGACGATTCCGACGCGGAACAGGGACTTCTTCATGTGTCACCTCCTTCCCCAAAACTGGTGAGTCGGGCGAACTTACCACCACTCAGAGCGTGGGGCGGACATCGGAGCGTGCTCGCGTTGGCCTGCCGATCGTCGGCCACGGCGAGCATGTCGTCACCAGCGATGAGATCACGCGGCGGGTGCTCGTCAACGGGGGCAAGGCCGGGAGATGCCTGCGGCCAGGTGGCAGACGCTCGGTGGCGATCGCCGTCGATGCCGCGCGCGGCGAGCGCACCGAGCAACGCCCGCATCTCGGTCGGATGTCTCGTGAGCCCGAGGCGGTGGCGCGACGCACTGCCGGTGAGATGGTCGCGCCCCGCCAGAGTCCGACGGCGAGAAGCCCGGCGATCATGGTGGCCCAGCGAGCGGAGGGTGATCTCCGAGCCCGGGCTCAACCGGTGACTCTCAGATCCAGGTGACGCCGCTCATGTTATGTGATTCGGCAATCACATCGCCCGGCTCGACTCAAGACATCGTCAGCCTCCCCCACCGCCCGATGCGAACCAGGCTGACGCTTGAGGGCCGGGGAGGGAGTCGAACCCTCCGTCGACGACCAACCCGGTCAGCCCTCAAGCGCCAACCGATTCGTCTCTGACACCAGCATGGACCCGCGGGCCCGTGGCGACCACGGCCGAACGTCACCCGACCCGGGGCGCTTCCGATGCCGATCTCTCCAGCAGTGGGCTGCGCTGCTGTTTCACCCGGTGAACCAACCGGTGACGTCCAGGAGGATGTGTGTCGACCCGTAGGTGTACACCTGCGCTGCACCACCCGCTGCGACCGGGGAGACGACAGCGTTTGCGATGGTCTGGCCTTCGTAGGAGGTGTTGAGGCTCGATGCCGAGCCGGGGTCGACGGGTGCCGGCGACAGCTGCAGGAACCCACCCGGGCCGCCTCCCGTCGAGGTCAGGTTCCCGGCGATCGCCGACGCACCCGGAGCGATCGTGTTCACGTTGACATCAACGATGCCGCCGGACGCCACCTCGGGTTGCGGGGCGGGTTGCCGAGTGTCCAACGCCCTCGTCGGCGAGATCGGCACGAACAGACCAGCGCTGCTCGATGGTGCGGTGCTGTCGGTGAAGTAGCCGACCACGTCAGCCAACAGATCCAACGTGCCCGGGCCGTACAGCTCCGAGTACAGATCGACCTGGCCGCCCGCACCGAGCGGCACGACGACGAGGTTGGCGATCGTTCGACCCGGCTCCGGGTTCAGGTTCGAGAACGCACCCGTCACCACCGGCGTCGGCGACACCTGGACGAACCCCGCAGCGGTCGGATCGACCACGGTCACGTTCATCACCACCGCTGACACACCCGAGGCGGGCACATTGCCCCGTCCAGCAACCTGCAATGTGATCGTCGTTCCACCGTTCACCAGGTCGCTCGCAGTCAGCTGCGAGGTGAGTGGCAGCGACTCGCACACCACGCCGTCGCCGTCGGCGTCGAGCCCCGCAACGTCGCCGTAGTACGGGAAGTAGGTGTCGAACCAGGCCTGCGCCTCCGCCTGGGTTGCGAAGTCCGAGCAGTTCTTCGTGTTGCCGGGATTCGGCGGCACCGTTGGAGTGGTCGGCGGTGGAGTCGGAGCCGCCGGAGGAGTCCAACCAAGACCATTCCGGGTGTCGAGGATCCGGGTTGGCGTCAGCGACACCAGGCGCCCTGCCGTGGCGGTTGCAGCCGGGACGAAGTAGCCGAACACGTCGATCAACACATGCGTCGTGAACGTCGAGTACACCGACACCTGACCACCGTCACCCAACGGAGTGAACGCAGCGTTCGGGATCGTCTGGCCAGCGAAATCGAGATTCAACGTCGAACTGGAGCCGATCGCAGCCTGTCCCGTCGGGAACACCTGCAAGTAGCCGTTGCCTTCGGACCCGGTCGCCGTCACGTTCAACATCACCGCTGTCGCGTTCGCCGGAACGACCCCACCGGTGATCTGGAAATCACGCGGCACGTTCGCCTGCAGTTGTGCACCGGAACGGGTGTCGAACAAGCGGGTCGGGGGCACCGACACGTAGCTGCTCGTCGCGGCGGCGGCCGAGATCGGAGCAGGGGTCGGCAAACCCACCATCCCGATTGCGCCGACCAGTGCAGCCAGAGCGACCAGAGCCGACCGCACTCCTCGACGGACGCAGATCGGTGTGAGTGCGGATTCATTCGTCATGGTCGATGAATATAGATCGCCGTCGCCGGTGCCCCGCCACGTACAGCCTGCAGAACCTCGAGGAGTTCGGCGCCGGTGCCTGGTCGAGGAGACGATGATCAGGCCCGGTGATCAGGCCCGTACACCGAGCCACCGACGCGAACCAGGGGCTCCCCGTTTCCGAGAAACCCCTGGTAGATCCGTCGGGCTGGGGAGATTCGAACTCCCGACCTCTTGTCCCCCAGACAAGCGCGCTAACCAAGCTGCGCCACAGCCCGTATGCATGTGGAGCGCTGATGCTAGCGACAGGAACCGGCCGACCCTCCGCTCACAACGCGCTGGTCAGGTGAAGATCTGGACGAAGCGCCAACCGAGGTAGATCACGAGAGCGACGACCAGCAGCTTGAAGTGCCACGGAGCCTTCTCCTCGTCGGCCGCCTCGCTCGTCGGCTCCTCCACCACGCGCCCGCAGGTCGGGCAGGTGCCGTCGTCGTTCATCGAGTTCGGCGTCCAGTACTTGGCACAGTCCTCACACCAGGGCATCAGCGCTCTCCATCAGGCTCACTGGCGCTTGCGCACGCGTAGTTTGAGGGCGGTCGACCCGAGGTCGAACTCCTCGCGGATCGTCCGTTCGATGTACCTCAGGTAGTGCTGCGGGATGTCGCGGTTGACGAACAACGTGAACGTCGGCGGGTCGATCGCCCCCTGCACGGCGTACAGGATCTTCGCCCCACCGCCCGCCGGCTGGCGCTGCTGCGCCGCAGCGATCACCTTGTTGACGTCCTTGGTGGGCACACGGGTGTGGTACTGCGAGATCGCCTCGTGCAACCGTGGGTGGAGCTTGTCGACGTTCTTGCCGGTGAGTGCCGACATCTTCAGCACCGACGAATCGGCGACGAAGCCGAGCATGCGTTGCACCTCGCCCTGGACCTCGAGGCGCTCCTCGGTGCCGAGCAGATCCCACTTGTTGAGGATCAGCACGATCGGGCAGCCCGCGGCGTCGACGCGCTCGGCCAACCGCTGGTCCTGGGCGGTGACGCCGACGGTGGCGTCGATCACCAGCAACGCCACGTCGGCGTTGTCGATCGAGCGCAGCGCCCGGACGAAGGAGTAGTACTCGGCGGAGTCGTCGATCTTGCCCTTGCGACGCATCCCGGCGGTGTCGATGAACACGACCGGGCCACCGTCGGTCTGCACCAGCGTGTCGATCGAGTCACGGGTCGTGCCGGCGAGGTCGTGGACCACTGCCCGGTCCTCCCCCACCAGCCGATTGAACAGGGTGCTCTTGCCGACGTTCGGACGCCCCACGATCGCCACGCGAGGAACGACCTCCTGCGCCTCCTCAGGTTCGTCGACGGCCTCGGGCGCCCACGGGTCGATCGGCTTCGAGACCGGCTGGCGCAGGTGTTCGGGGAATCGTTCGAGCACGATGTCGAGCAGGTCGCCCGCACGGCGACCGTGCAGCGCACTGACCGGCACGGGCTCGCCGATACCGAGACTCATGAACTCCCACATCTCGGCCTCGCGGCGTTCGTTGTCGGACTTGTTGGCGACCACGATCACCTCGGTGCCCGAACGGCGAATCCAGTTGGCGATGTTCTGATCGTCGTCGGTCAGCCCGACGGACGCGTCGACGACGAACAACACGACGTCGGCGTCCTTCACGGCGGCCTCGACCTGCCGGCTGACCTTCGCGTCGAGTTCGTCGCCGCCCGGCATCCAACCGCCCGTGTCGACCACCCGGAACGGGATGTCGAGCCACTCGGCGTCGAGTTCCTTGCGGTCGCGGGTGATGCCCGGACGGTCCTCGACGATCGCCTGTTGGCTGCCGACGATGCGGTTGAACAGCGTGCTCTTGCCCACGTTGGGGCGGCCGATGATCACCACGGTCGCGACCTCGTCGGTCGCCACCGCGTCGGTTGGCGTCGCGTCGGTCGTTGCGACCTGGTCGTCGGCCACCGCTTCTTCGTTGGTCGTCACATCGTCGGGAGACGTGTCGCTGGTGGTCATGGGTTCTCCGTTCGGGAGCGCGTCGAGGTGACGACGCTCCCCTTTCGAGCGCTGAGCGCAGGGCGATGCCGTCGGTCTCGATGATCTCGACCGGACGAGGCAGCTCGTCGACCGTGACGCCGTCGAGGAAGCGCCCCTCGTCGGACAGGCACACGTCGGGAAGCAGGTAGCGGTGGCCGTGCGGTTGCTCGGCGAGTACCCGCGTGAGGTCCTCACCGGTCATCAGGCCGGTGACACCGGTGTTGCCGCCGAAGAACTCGTTGCGCACGGTGATCACCCGGACGTCGTCGCGCCCGAGCGACTCGATCAGCGGGGTGATCACGGGCGCACCGAGCTCGCCGGTGAGGACACCGATCGGCGCAGTCGGCCGAGGCCGCAACGAGATCGTCGTCACCGCCGGCTCCGCGTGGCGTCACCGCGCCGTCTGGAGCGCATGCGGCAGCGCTCCGGAGCCCGGTGTAGGCAGCCGGGTTCGGCGGTGCGTCGACGGCGGCGAAGAAGCCCCGTCGGACCCCGGTGGCCTCCTCGGCTCGACCGTGGAACTCGGCCTCGAACGTGCGGGCCATACCGATACCGTCCTCGTGCATCGGAAAACCGTCGTACCGTTCGGCGGGCGGGAACGGACGCTGCGCCATCAGGTAGTACTCGTCGGCCGCGTACACCATCCGCTTGCCGATCGTCGCCTGGAACACGTCCTGCCAGTCGTCGACGATGTCGACCACCGCTCGGGCTTCAGCGACCGTGTGGAACCGCATGGCGGCCTCGCCGTTGAACTTGGAGATGCCGAGCGGGACCACGGCCACCGAGTCGAGTTCGGGGTACTGGTCGAGAATCCCCGCCATCGTGTCGGCGAGCACTGCGCCGTCGTTGACACCGGGACACACCACGATCTGGCCACGCACGGTGATGCCGTGGTCGAGCAGCGCCCGCAGCCACCGCAGGCTCATCGCGCCGCGAGGGTTCTTCAGCATCTGGCTGCGGATGTCGGGGTCGGTGGCATGGATGCTCACGTGCAACGGCGACAGACGCTCGGTGACCACCCGTTCGAGGTCGGCTTCGGTGAAGCGGGTGAGCGTGGTGAAGTTCCCGTACAGGAACGACAGGCGGTAGTCGTCGTCCTTGAGATAGAGGCTGCGGCGCATGCCCTTCGGCAGCTGGTAGATGAAGCAGAACTCGCAGTGGTTGTCGCAGGTGCGGACCCGGTCGAACACAGCGCTCGACACGTCGACGCCGAGCGGCTCCCCCGCCCGCTTCTCGATCGAGAACGCCAGGTCGAGGCCACCGCGCCGAACGTCGAGTTCCAGTTCGGCCTCGTCGGTGGCCAGCTGCCACTCGATGATGTCGCGCGGCACCTCGCCGTTGATCCGCATGATCTCGTCGCCGGCGCGCACACCGACGACATCAGCCGGCGAACCGGACGTGACCGCCACCACGATCGGCGCGAGCGACCGCGACGGGGCCGCTCGAGCGATCTCGCGCTCGATGTCGCGCTCGGTGTGGATGGTGTCGGACATGGGCAGGTCAGGCTACCGGTCACGGGTCGCGGGTAGATTTGGCACGGATGTCTTCCGCCCAGGCCGAGTCCCGCGTCGAGACCGTGCTCCTCGCCCAGCCGCGAGGTTTCTGTGCCGGCGTCGAGATGGCGATCAAGGCCCTCGCGTGGATGGTCCGCTCGTTCCCCGGGCCGGTGTACTGCTACCACGAGATCGTCCACAACAAGCTGGTCGTCGACCGGTTCCGAGCGCAAGGCGTGGTGTTCGTCGACGACATCGGCGACGTTCCCGTGGGCAGTCCGATCATGCTGTCGGCGCACGGCTCCGCACCCGAGGTCGTCGACGCCGCTCGCAGCCGCGGGAGCTACGTGGTCGACTCGGTGTGTCCGCTGGTCACCAAGGTGCACCACGAGGTCAAGGTCCGCGCCGGCAAGGGCTACCGCATCGTCTACGTCGGCCATCGAGGGCCACGAGGAGGCGATCGGCACGATGGCGGTTGCGCCCGAGGCGATCGACCGGGTCGAGTCGGTCGAGGAGGTCGACCAGCTGGAGCCATCCGAGCAGCCGGTTGCGCTCCTCGCCCAGACCACCCTGTCGCACCGTGACTGGGAAGGCGTGGCCGTGCGGGTGAAGGAGCGATTCCCCGACGTGTGGACGCCGGGACGCAGCGACCTGTGCTTCGCCACCACCAACCGTCAGGCAGCGCTGATGGAACTCGCCCACCGCTGCGATGTCGTGATCGTCATCGGCTCGGCGAATTCGTCGAACACCCGAGCTCTCGAGCAGCTCGCCCACGAAGAGGGGTGCGACCGGGTCTACCGCATCAACGACGTCGCCGAGCTGCCCCACGATCTCTCGGGCATCGTGGGGGTGACCGCAGGAGCGTCGGCTCCCGAGGAGCTCGTCGATTCGGTCCTCGAGTTCCTCGCACCGGAGCATGGTGTCGAACTCGTCGACGTCACGGAAGAAGACGAGTACTTCCCTCCCCCGCGCAACATCCGCGAACTGCAGAATGCGATCGAACAGGCCGCCACGATCCTGCTCGGCGGCAGCATGCTCGGTCGGCCCGTGATGGACGACCGGTCGCTCGGCGCCAGCGACGTCCTCGCCGGGCTCGCCGGCATCTGAACGCAGCGCATTCGCTCGCCGTCGACGAGAGACGGCGCCGACCACCGACTTCGTACGTTCAGGGTGATGTCCGTGGTCAGCGCTGGCATGTGAACGCAGCGATCGCTCGCCGTCGACCAGAACATCGCCCCCCCTCGTTCACACGACACACGAGGAGTGCCCATGGGAATGAGAAGGCGTCAACGCAGGAGAAGGATGGTGGCGGTCGGAGCGATCGCTCACCACGAAGGGGTCAAGCGCGGCGAACAAGAGGCCGCCGCCTACGATGCTCCAGCCGACGACGGGTACGCCGAACCGGCATACGCCCAGGCACCACCCGAAACGGCCTACGCACCACCTGCCGCCGACCCCGCCGACGAACTCGAGCATCTCGCTCAGCTCCACGCATCCGGGGTGCTGACCGACGACGAATTCGCCGCTGCCAAGGCAAAGGTGCTCGGCGCATGAGCGCCCGTCAAGATGCCCTGGTTCGTGCGCTGATCGTCGCCTTCGGTGCCGGTACCGACGACCTCGGCGAACTCTTCACCGACGATGCCCAGGTGTGGTCGCCGAACATGTACGCGACCTCGCTGGCAGAAGTGACCGAAGCGTTCGGCGACCGCGAAGAGGCCTTCAGCAACCAGACGGTCACACTCCGCAGCATCGACGAGGTCGGCAACAAGGTCGTGGCCGAATGGCGGTTCGACGCCGACCACACCGGCCGCCTGGTGTTCGACGACGAGAACTGGATCGACGCCACCGGGGCACACGTCTACATGGGTGGCGTCAGCATCGCGGAGTACTCCGGCGACAAGATCCGCGCCATCCGCACCTACTTCGACGACCTCGCGTTGCTCGAACAGCTCGTCGACTGACACTCGACGTCGTGGACATCTCGGTCGAGCTCGATCCCGACCCCGATGACCTCGAACTCGTCGAAGCCGGTGTCCGCCGGGCGGCGGACACCGCCATACGACTCCCACCCGACAACGATCTGGCCGTCTTCGCTCGAGAGGACGGCCAGATCCGCGCGGGAGTGACCGGCTGGACCTGGGGCGACTGCTGCGAGCTGCAGAACCTCTGGGTCGCCGACGAACTGCGCGGTGGCGGGCTCGGCACGCGCGTTGATGCGCGCGGCGGAGGACGAGGCGCGAGCGCCCGCGGGTGCCGGACGATCGTGATCTTCGCCCACTCCTTCCAACCACATCAGCTGTACAGCCGGCTCGGCTACGTCGTGGTCGCGCGCATCGAGGACTTCCCGACGGGCAGTGACGCGTTGTGGATGGTCAAACGGCTCGACGCAGCGGAGTGAACTCAGCTGCGCGGGACCTCCGACCAGGGCACGTCGCGGTCGACGCGGACGTCGCCCGGTAGGCCGAGCACCCGCTCGCCGAGGATGTTCTTCATCACCTCGGTGGTGCCACCCTCGATCGAATTCGCCCGGCTGCGCAGGAACGCCTTCTGCAGCGTGTCGGAACCCATCGCCGTCTCGGGCCGGATCATCTCGTAGCTGCCGTAGAGCATCCCCTCTGCACCGAGGAGGTCGATCACCTCGTCGTAGATGTCCTTGTTGAGGTCGGCCGACGCCATCTTGCCGATCGAACCCTCGGGGCCGGGATCTCCCATCTTGCGGTTCTGGTTGGCTCGGATGTTCGTGAGGCGCAACACCTCGGCCCGTGCCCACAGCTTCATCACGTCGTCGAGCGCAACAGGATCCTTGCTCGTCTCGGGCAGCGCCTGCCACGTCTGCACCAGGGCGGAGATCGTGCCCGAGCCGCGCTGCGGAATCGTGCCGCCGATCGACACGCGCTCGTTCATCAGCGTGGTGAGTGACACCCGCCAGCCGTCGCCGGGCCCGCCCAGCATCTCGTCGTTCGCGATGCGGGTGTCGGAGAAGAACACCTCGTTGAACTCGGCCTCCCCGGTCATCTGCCGCAAGGGGCGGATCTCCACGGTCGGATCCTGCATGTCGACGACGAACGCCGTGAGCCCGGCGTGCTTGACGGCGTTCGGATCGGTCCGCACCACGAGCAGACCCCACTTGGACAGGTGCGCGAGCGTGGTCCACACCTTCTGGCCGTTGACGATCCACTCGTCGCCGTCCTGCACCCCGGTCGACGACAGACCGGCGAAGTCCGACCCGGAGCCGGGCTCGGAGAAGAGCTGACACCAGATCTCCTCGCCGGTGAACAGCGGACGGAGGTAGCGCTGCTTCTGGGCATCGCTGCCCCACGCCACCACGGTCGGGCCGCACATGCCGTGGCCGATCGGGTTGCGATACATCGGGTTCGGCGCGCCGGCGGCGTACACCCGCTCGTTGATCAGCTTCTGCAGCTTCGGGTTGAGGCCCAGGCCGCCGAAACCCTCGGGAAAGTGGACCCAGGCGAGGCCCCGGTCGTACTGCTCACCGAGGAACACCTTCGGGTCGGTCGACGCCGGCGGGAACGACGTCAGCAGTTCGTCGACGAGCTCGGTGACGCGCTGCTCGTCCGCGGTCAGTTCGGTGCGGGGGTCGGTCATCGTCATGGCGCGAACGGTACCCCTGGCCCGCCCACCGGGCCGAGTCGTGTCGGGATGTACGTGTGAGCGGCGAGCGTCAGCTGTTCGTGTCCAGCCGCTCGAGCAGTTGGTCGCGGATGCTGGTGCCGGGTTCGCGGGCCTTGTCGCCGGTGACGCGCCAACCGAGCCGACTCGAGTAGAGCAGCGGCGGCTCCTTGAGACGACCCGGCGCAACCTCGACCACGCGAGCGAAGAGCAGCTCGTGGTCGGCCATCGTGACGCGGTCGAAGGTCTCGCACCGCAGCCACGCGATCGAGTTCGGCACCACGGGCAACCCGTTGACCGGCCAGTCGACCAGGTACTCCTCGGCGACGTAGCGGAACTTGCGGCCCGGGTAGCTGAAGTACTGGCCCTCGACGATCTGGTCGGCGGCGAGGATGCTCACCGCGAACTCACCTGCGGCCACCATCAGCGGATACGTGTCGTGTTTCGGTGACACGCTCGCCATCACGATCGGCTCCTCGAAGCTCACCTGCTCGAACCAGTGCGACGTGTACGCCCGCCGCACGCCGTCGTGGGCGGCCCCGATCACCTGTACACCCTTGATCATCTGCCCGAGGCACTGCTTGATGTCGCGATCGATCACGCCCGCCAGTGTGGCAGCCGATCACCTCGCGGGTCCGACCCCTGACGTGATCAGGCGCTGTCGGGGGTCAGTTGAAGATGGCGGAGGCGGTGACGATCTCGTCGGCTTCGGACTCGGCCAGCTCGGGAACCTCGCTGCGCAGCCCCATGATCAGGCCGAGCCGCACCAGATCGGAGCGGCCGCTGAACACCCCCTTGAGGTTGTTCAGCATCCGGATCACGATGTCACGGTTCGGTGTCGGTTCGAGATAGGTCTCGCTCCAGGGCACCTGTCCCCGGGTCAGCTCCTCGAACAGCGATCGGGCGTCGGAACGGTCGAGCCGCCGACCACCGTCGAAGGGGTCGAAGAACGCCTGCTCGTCGTCGGCCACGCGCACCAGGAAGTGGGCGGGCATGCCCACGCCCACCAGCCTCACGCCGACACGCCGCGCCACCTCGATCATCAGCACCGACAGGCTGATCGGAATGCCGGTGCGCGTGGCGATCACCCGGTCGAGGCACGAATTGCGCCAGTCGTAGTAGGCGTCGCGGTTGCCGGCGAAGCGCTCGTCGTCGAAGAGGTGTCGAGCGACACCGTCGGGCGTCGGGGTCGGACAGTTCCCGGCGAGTTCGTCGAGTTCGGCCAACCATTCGATGAGATCGAGGCCGGGCTGCAGTTCGGTCGAGATCAGCAACGCCGCCTCGTCGAGCGGCACATCGGCAGCGCCGACCGCCATCAACTCGGCGAAGCGGGCTCGAACCATGAGGGCAAGGTATCGGTCGACTACGTTGCCCGGCATGTTCCCCGGTGCACATCTCGAAAACCACGGCGACAAGCCGGCGATCATCATGGCGGGATCTGGATTCACCCAGACCTTCGCCGAACTCGATGCGGCCGCCAACCGTCTCAGCCGTCTCCTGCGCGCCGCCGGCCTGCAGCCGGGCGACCACGTGGCGATGTGCATGGAGAACCACGATCGCTACCTCGAGATCGTGTGGGGATGCCACTACGCCGGCCTCGTCTACACCTGCGCGTCGTCGCGCCTGACGAGCCACGAGTTGGAGTACATCATCAACGACTGCGGTGCGCGGGCGTACATCACCTCCAAGTACAAGGCCGACCAGGCAGCCGAGATCGTCCCGACGACCCCGAACGTCGAACTGCGCCTGATGCTCGACGGCACGATCGACGGCTACGAGAGCTACGAGGCCGCGGTGGCCGACCAGTCACCGGAACCGCTGGACGAAGACCGCATCGCCGGCCTCGACATGCTCTACTCGTCGGGCACCACCGGGATGCCGAAGGGCATCACTCGCGCGTTCCCCAATGCCCCACTCGACACGACAGCGGGCGCAGTTCAGGGCCTGCTGCAGCTGCTCTTCGGCATGGACGACTCGAAGCGGTACCTGTCGCCGGCGCCCTTCTACCACGCCGCTCCGCTGCGCTTCTGCCTCGCCACCCACGCGATCGGGGCCACGATCGTGGCGATGGAGCACTTCGACGCCGAGGAGTACCTCCGCCTCGTCGAGCAGTACGACATCACCCACAGCCAGGTCGTTCCGACGATGTTCGTGCGCATGCTCAAGCTGCCGGAGGAGACCAGGGCCGCGTACGACGTGTCGTCGCTCGAATGCGTCATCCACGCGGCGGCCCCGTGTCCGGTGCCGGTCAAGCAGCAGATGATCGAATGGTTCGGCCCGGTCATCCACGAGTACTACGCGGGCAGCGAGGGCAACGGTTTCGTGTACTGCAACAGCGAGGGCTGGCTCGCGCACCCCGGCACCGTCGGTTCGCCGATCAACTGCGTCGTCCACATCGTCGGCGACGACGGTGAGGACGTCCCGCAGGGCGAGTCGGGCACCGTGTACTTCGAGGGCGGCGCCGAGTTCGAGTACCACAACGACCCGGAGAAGACGAAGAGCTCGCGGCACCCGAAGGGCTGGAGCACGCTCGGTGACGTCGGCTACCTCGACGCCGACGGGTTCCTCTACCTCACCGACCGCAAGGCGTACATGATCATCTCGGGCGGGGTGAACATCTACCCCCAGGAGGCCGAGAACGTGCTCGTGACCCACCCGAAGGTCGTCGACGTCGCCGTGTTCGGTGTTCCCAACGACGACTTCGGCGAGGAGGTCAAGGCGGTCGTGCAGCCCGTCGAGATGCCCGCCGACGACGCTGCGGCAGCCGCGCTGTCCTCGGAGTTGATCCAGTTCTGCCGTACCGAGTTGGCCGACGTGAAGTGCCCGCGGTCGATCGACTTCCGCACCGAACTCCCCCGGCACCCGACGGGCAAGCTGTACAAGCGGCTCCTCAAGGACGAGTACTGGGCCGAGGCCGGCCGACAGATCTGAGGCCGTCCCGGTCGATGCCGGGGAACACCAGCGGGCTGCGATCTCACGGCACTGGCGGCGACGGACGGGTACGGATCGCAAGCCGTCGCTCCACGGCGGGCCGTGGGCGAGCCATACTGACGACATGGCCTGGTTCGCTCGATTCCGACGACGACTCCGCAACTACACCTCTGACGGTGACTACGCGGGCGCCCAGGGGCAGCGCTCCGATGCCAAGCGGACCAAACGCAATGGAATGGCCCAGGGTGAAGCGATCGCCAACCGCCCGGGACGCTCGGACATCACCTGAGCACGCGCACCAGGAACCCTGACGACAGGCCATCTACAGTCGTGGCGTGATCGATCATCCCTACCTCGATTGGCCGGGGCCGATCGCCTTTGCCCACCGTGGCGGAACCAGCACCGCACCGGAGAACACCCTCCCGGCGTTCGAACACGCCGTCGATCTCGGATTCACCTACCTGGAGACCGATGTCCACCTGACCGCCGACGGTGTCCTGGTCGCGTTCCACGACCCCGACCTGCTGCGCACGTGCGGTGTCGAGCGCACCATCGCCACCACGACATGGTCGGAGCTCCGTGAACTCCGTGTCGACGGGCGTGAACCCATCCCGCTGATGACCGACCTGCTCGACCGGTTCCCGGAGGCCCGATTCAACATCGACTGCAAGTCCGATGCAGCTGGCCCGGCGCTGATCGACCTCGTACGCCGACGCGACCTGCTCGACCGGGTCTGCATCGGGTCGTTCAGCCATGCCCGTCTCACCAAGATCCGCAGGTTGCTCGGACCGCAGGTGCTCACCTGCATGAGCCCGCAGGAGATCGCCGAGCTCCGTGTGACCGGACGGGTCCGCGGCACGGCCCGGCGTGTGGCTCAGGTACCGGTCCGGGCTGCGAGTGCCGGTGTGGGCGCACGGCTCGTCGTGGCCGGTCGACGGTTCGTCGACGCGGCACACCGCAACGGTGTCGACGTGCACGTGTGGACGATCGACGATCCAGCGGAGATGCACCGACTGCTCGACCTCGGCGTCGACGGGATCATGACCGACCGACCCGAGACATTGCGATCGGTGCTCGTCGACCGCGGGCAGTGGCACGGAGCCCCGGTCGCGTAGGGTCGCAGCGATGTCGAGCTTCCCGACCAGCACCGTGCGGGCACCGCGTCACATGGTTGCGAGCGCCGACCAACTCGCCACCTCGGCCGGCATGGAGATGTGGTCCCTGGGCGGCAACGCCGTCGATGCGGCGATCGCCTGCAACGCTGCGATCGCGGTCACGGGCCCGCACCTGTGTGGCATGGGTGGCGACCTGTTCGCCCTCGTCCACGTCGACACGCCGGATCACCCGGGCGACACCTACGCGCTCAATGCCTCGGGCCGCGCCGGCTCGGGTGCCGATCCGGCCGAGCTGCGGGCGGCCGGTCACCACGAGATGCCGTTCAAGCTCGATGTCCGCTCGGTCACGGTGCCCGGGTGCATCGACGGCTGGATGGCACTCCACGAACGCTTCGGGTCGCTCCCCCTCGACGTGATCCTCGCTCCGGCACGACGCCTTGCCGCCGATGGATTTCCGGCCAGTCCGCTGCTCGTGGGCTCCCTGCGCCGCCTCGACGCCGAGAGCCGCTCGAACCTCGCCGAGCTGGCGACCCAGGCCACGACGACCGGCGCGGTGGTGCGGCGACCCGGCGCTGCGCTCGTGCTCGCAGGGCTGTCGGCGTCGGGCCGCGACAGCTTCTACGGCGGAGCGTTCGGCGAGGGCCTGCTGGAGGTCGGCGCCGGGCTCTTCACCGAAGCCGACATCACCGCCGACCACGCCGAGTGGGTCGAACCGCTGACGACGTCCGCATTCGGCGTCGACCTGCACACGATCGGCCCGAACTCGCAGGGGTACCTCACCCTCGCCGCCGCCCGCCTCGCCGAACAACTCGATCTCCCCGACGATCCCGACGACGAGCGATGGGCCCACCTGCTGGTCGAGTCGGCCACTGCGGCGGGCTTCGACCGACCCGAGCAGCTCCACGAGTTCGCCGACGGCGACGCTCTCGTCGAGCTGATCGCCGATCGCGTCGGCATGGTCGGTCTCGAACGGTCGAGCGGCCGCACGGCTCCGTCGTTCGACGGCGACACGACCTATCTCTGCACCGCCGGGACCGGGCCCGACGGCGTGCGGATGGGTGTGTCACTGATCCAGTCGAACGCCTCGGGTTTCGGCAGTCACCTCGTCGAGCCCAACACCGGCATCAACCTCCACAATCGCGGGCTCGGCTTCAACCTCGTCGCCGGTCATCCGGCCGAGTTCGGCCCGGGTCGCCGTCCGCCGCACACCCTGTCACCGGCGCTCGCCACCCGGGCGGGTCGCCTGGCCGCCGTGTTCGGCACGATGGGCGGTGACGGGCAACCCCAGATCCTGCTCCAGATCGCTGCCCGTCTCTTCCGCCACGGCCAGTCCCCCGCGGTCGCCGTCAACGCCGGCCGCTGGCTGCTGCACGGCCCCGTCACCGGATTCGACACGTGGACCGCTGACGGCGGGCCCCTCGTGCACGTCGAGGGCCATGCCCCCGACGGCTGGGTCGAAGCGCTCGCCGAACGAGGACACCGCACCGAGCGGAAGCCGTCGTGGGACACCGGGTTCGGTCACGCGCACGCCATCGTCGTGGAGGACACGGGCCTGCTCGCGGGCGCCGCCGACCCCCGCACCGTCATCGGCAGCGCCGCCGGCTCCTGACCGGAGCGCGGGGCTACAGCAGCGGAAGGACTTCCTCGGTGAAGCGCGCCATCTGCTCGTCGGCCTTCTTGTACGGGTCACCGAGCATGTGCGGGAACAGGGTGAGGTACTCGAGCCCCAGCAGGTCGCGGTAGAAGGCCACCTCTTCGGCCACCTTCTCCGGCGGCCCCACCAGGATCGTCTTGTTCTCGATCGACTCGTCGAGCGTCGGGATCAGACCGGGCTGCGCAGGCTTGCCGTCGGGGCCCATGTAGCCCCGGCTCCAGCCGTACGGTCCGAGGAACTTCCAGAACTCGTCGTGGCCGGGCAGGGCGGACGCCCGGGCCTCCTCCATCGTGTCCTCGATGCGGTACGACACCACGAGCATCCGCTTCTCGTGCGGCGCCAACTCGACGCCGTGCGACTCGGCGTACGTGTCGCCGTACCTGTCCCAGAACCGCTTGATGAAGCTGTAGTGCTGGTTCCAGAACACGGCGCCGTGGCCGACGACGGGGACGTAGTCGAGCGTCGGGGGTGACGTGACCGCCTGCCAGATCTCGAACGGATGGATCGGCTTGGGGATCAGCGTCAGTTCCTGCACGGTCTCGCCGCGGTCGGGGATACCCGGGATCGGGATCTGAAAGTGCTTGCCCTGGAAGGAGAACGACTCCTGGGTCAGCGCCCGCCGGATGATCTCCATCGATTCCTCGAACACCTCGCGGTTGTGGAGGTCGGCGTCGACCATGTCGGGGTTGTCGAGTGATCCGATCGACACGCCCTTGTCATTGAGGTGCAGCACCTCGCGAGGCACCGTCCCCCGGCCGACGCCCAGCATTCCCCGTCCTCCCGACAGGTTGTGCAGCGTGGCGAAGTCCTCGGCCAGGCGAAGCGGGTTCCACTGCGGCACGACGTTGAACATCGCCCCGAAACGCAGCGTGGTGGTCTGCGCGGCGATCCAGGTGGAGATCAGCAGCCCGTTCGGGATGACCTCGTAGCCCTCGTACTGGAAGTGGTGTTCGGTGGTCCAGAACGAGTCGAATCCGAGCCGTTCGGCCTCCTTGGCCGAGTTGACGTAGTCGAGCGTCGCCTTCCAGCACTCGTCGTTGGTGTACCGACGATCCATCGGTGCCGGCGCCCCGGCCCCGGCGTCGTCCATCTCGACTCCTCCGAAGAAGAAGGCTCCGAGTTTGAGGTCAGGGCGTTCAGACATGACGGTAGTTTCGCGCAGATGTCGAGCACCCTCCTACAGCAGGCGACGATTGTTCACGGAGCCGTGACAGAGGGTCCCACCGACGTCCTGATCGTCGACGGGATGATCACCGAGGTCGGCACGGGCCCGCACGACGCGGTCGACACGGTCGACGAGGTGGTCGATCTGGCAGGCCACCTCCTGCTTCCGGCTGCCGTGGAGCCACACGCTCATCTCGACAAGGCGTTCCTCGCCGAGCGGGAGGACAACGAGACCGGCGATCTCCTCGGTGCCATCGACGCGATGATCCGGCTGTCCGGCAGGGTCACCCACGACGACATCGTCGAACGCGCGGAGCGTGCAGCCCGGTTGATGGCCTCCAACGGCTACGTGGCGGTGCGGACCCACGCCGACACCACGGTGTACGGCGGTGTCACGAACGTCGTCGCCCTCGCGGAGGTCCGCCGGCGGGTCGCGGACGTGATCGACATCGAGATCGTGGCCCTGACCGGCGAGCCGGTGGTCGGCGCCGTCGGGGCCGACCACCGGGCCCTGCTCCGCGAGGCCCTGGCAGCGGGCGCCGACCTCGTCGGCGGTTGCCCGCACCTCGAGGGCGATGGCGAGATCGAGGCCGCAACCGATGTGTTCCTCGAGATCGCGGCGGCGGCCGGGGTCGGTGTCGACCTGCACACCGACGAGACGCTCGACCCGTCGGTGATGGGGCTCGAGTATCTCGCTCGCCAGGTGCTCGCCGGGTTCGACCACCAGGTCACCGCCAGTCACTGCGTCAGCCTCGGCCAACGCGAGGAAGCGGAACAGCAGCGCATCGCCGAGTTGGTCGCCGCCGCCGGCATCGGTGTCGTCACGCTCCCGCACACCAATCTGTGGCTCGGTGGCCGCAACCGCCAGCCGGTGCCCCGCGGTCTGACCGCCGTCGATGCGTTGCGACGCGCCGGTGTCGCGGTCGCCGCCGGAGCCGACAATCTCCAGGATCCGTTCAACCCGTTGGGGCGTGCCTGCCCGTTCGAGACGGCCGCACTGATGGTCCTGGTCGCCCACGACCTTCCCCAGCAGGCATGGGATGCGGTCAGCGCCGACTCGCGCCGCGTGATCGGCCTCCCCTCGGACCCGATCGCGCCGGGCGCTCCCGCCGACCTCCTGGCGGTGCGCGCCGGGTCGCTCCGTCAGGCGATCGCCGACGGCCCCGTCCCCCGGCGCGTGTTCCGTGCCGGTCGCGAGGTTGCGACCTCCGTGCCAGACTGAGCCGAACCCGTCACCGAGCACCCGCCGACAACGGAACGCACGAAAGGTTCCCCAACGTGGTCATCGAGTTCCTGACGTTTCGCGTCACCCCCGACGAACGAGCTGCCTGGATGGAGGTCGAGGAGCGCACCTGGAGCCGGTTCCTCGAACGCCAGGCCGGGTTCGTCCGCAAGCAGCTGTGGGTCGACGTCGACGACGACCAGCACGTCCACGCCATGATCGAATGGGAGTCGCTCGAGCAGTGGAAGGCGATTCCCGACGATCAGTTGGTCGCCGTCGACGAGGCGATGGGCGACTGGGTGCGCGCCTGCACCTGCCGCACCTTCGAAGTCATCCGCGACTGCTGAGCAACTGCTCGAACGTCGCAACGGCTCGCCCGACCATGTCGACGACCGGGTCACCGTCGACCAGTGCGATCCCGATCGTGTCGGGCCGATGCGACTCGGCGAGCACCCTGAGCGACTCGGCGATCTCGTCCGGCTCGCCGCTGATCACGGTCGGGTCATCACTCGCTGACGGCCGGAAGCGCACCGACTGGTAGAGCGCCACCGTCGGTGAATTGACACTGCGCACCCACCCGAGCACCGTCGGCAGCTGCACGGGATCGAACCCCGACAGGAACACGCCGTCGGCCTCTCGCGACGCGAGCGTGTTGATCTGCTCACCCCTCGATGCGATGTACAGCGGCACATCCCTCGCGGGAGCCGCATGGTCGGCGACCGCGTACCCGTCGCTCGACGTGCGCGACAGCACCGCTCGCGCCGTGCGCAACGCATCGCGCATCATCGCCACCGGACGCTCGACGTGGAGCCCGAACGGCGCCAGCGACTGCTCGCCGCCGACACCGAAGCCGAGCATCAGGCGGCCGTCCGAGAGCTCGTCGAGCGATGCCGCTGTTGCCGCGACGGCGCCCGGGTGTCGCAACGCCGGCGACGTGATGCCGATCCCCATCCGGACCGTGGACGTGCGCGCTGCCGCGGCAGCGAACACCACGAACGGGTCGCGCATCACGCCCTCGTCGGCGATCCAGACCTCGTCGACGCCCGCCCGATCGGCGAGCACGACCGCGTCGATGAGCTCGGCGACCGTTGCTGCCGGGTACAGCCAGACGCCGGTTCGCACGATCAGCCCACCAGCTCGGCGATCCGAGCCTCGACACGGTCGAGGAATGCCGCACGTCGCTGTGGTGTGGAACGGTCGAGGCCGTACAGCGCGATCCGGTGATGCCGCGGACGTTGCGCACATCGCGGGCGGACCGCCCGGTCGATCACCCGAGCTCCCGACTCGCCGGCGACACGATTCGCCAACCGGGACCCACCGTGTGTCGTCACGGTCACGAGCGTTCGGACATGTGGCAATCCGGTCTCGACCGCCTGGCCGAGCCAGGCGAGCAGAATCGCGGGGTGCGACGTCCACCATGTCGGGTGCACCAGCACCAGCGACTCGGCGACGGCGAGCGCCTCGCCGTCGCCGACGGGGAAGGGCAGGAACGGGTCGTAGCCGCGGTCGTAGAGATCGATCAGTTCATGGTAGCGACCGCCCCGGTCCAGCCCGGCCAGGACCCGATCGCGCACCGCCGTGACGTAGCTGTCCGGGCACGGGTGGGCGTGGACGACCACGACCGTCATGTGCGAGCCATCCGCTGCTCGACGGTGCGCAGGAACCGCCCGCGATCGTCCTCGGATGCCGTGGCACCGCCGTACAGTGCGATCCAGTTCGATCGGGTTCGCAGGCCGCCACAGAGCCGGACGTTGCGACCGATCAGGCGCCGACCCTGGTCGCCCTGTCGCACGACCGTCAGGCGCGACTCGTCGTGGACCGTGATCCCGGTCAGGCGACGGATGTTCGACAGCCCCCGCTTCGCCCCGGTCCGGTCGCCGATCGTGAACGCCACGCCGGGGACGAAGACCCGGTCGATCCAACCCTTGAGCCCTGGCGGAAGCGTCGAGAGCCTCGTCGGGTACACGAACACCAGGCCGTCGGCGCGTCGGACCAATGCCGCAGATGCCGCCGTCTCCGGGCAGGTCAGCGGATGGTCGGTGAAGTACGAACGACGATCGTGATCGCTCATCACCGGCGAGAACCGCTGGGCGACCAGGTCGACGACGTCGACATCGTGTCCGGAGCGCTCGAGGCCGGCGGCAGCCGCACCAGCGATGCGGCGGACGAACTCACCGTCGTCCCGGATCGGATCGATCACGAGGAGAACACGCATGGCACTCCATCACCACGTCATGCAACCGTGCCACTCCGATGTGCCGGAATGACCGCTGGCCCCGGCCGGGCCGTGGAGCCCGACCGGGAGCAGCGAATTCACACGGCCCGCAGGGGGCCGTTCAACCGTGTCGACGGGCTGTTCAGAGCCCGATCGACTCGTCGATGAACTGGTTGTCGACGATCTGATCAGCCGTCAGATCGGCAGCAGCCAGATCGACGGCGATCATCTGATCGATCACCGCCTGGACCCGGTCGGTGTCGAAGTTGCCGATCGTCCCGTCGGGCCCGTTGGCCACGAGGCCGAGCTCCTTCATCGTCTCGACGGCGTAGTTGGCAACGCCCTCGCCGTAGACCCAGAAGTCGTCGAACTGCTCGACGGCATCGATGATGATCGCGTTCGAGCGGTCCGGATTCTGGATCGCGTCGATCGTCGCCTGTTGCACGATCGGCACGAAGAGCTCGAGACACGGTGACAGCGCCTCCAGATCGGCCGAACGGATGCCGAGCGGCTGCGTGTACGCCTCGAAGCCGGCGTCGTGGATCAGTTCGTAGGCGACCGGCTTGCCCCACTCCTCGAAGTCGTTCTCGTAGGTGTAGGGCTCGGCCGAGGCGAATCCCTGCTGGGCGATCGCGCCGTTCTCGGCGATGAAGCGAGCGGGCGAGCCGTCGTAGGACGGGTCGACCAGCGAGCCGTCGACGGTGCCCTCGTTGACGAAGACGTCCATCCAGGCGTTGCCGGCGAACACGTTCATCGTGACGCCCTCGTCGCTGAGGTCGCCGATCGAGGTGGCATCCGGGTAGGTCTCGGGGTCCCACATGATGATCTGCGGGTTCTTCTCGAGCGGGGCGACGACGGCGATCGTCGGCTGGTCCTCGTAGAAGGTGGCCGAGGCGTCGAGGCTCGTGTAGCCCATGACGATCGACTCGTCCGCGTACATCTGGCTGTGGACCGGTGAGAACCCGATGGCCGGGCCGCCGGTGCGCACCTCGATGTCGATACCGGTGTCGACGCCACCGGCGACGAGCGGGCCGGTCACGGTCTTGGCCTCGGTGTCGACGGTGTAGCCCTCGCCGACCATCTCGTAGAGGGCGCCGTGCTCCGCCTCGGGGAACCAGTCGGTCTGGATGACCATCGGGTCCGGGCAGACGCCCGCGAGGACACCCTCGGCCGTTCCGGTGCCGCCATCGGTGCTCTCGGCACCGCCGTCGGTGCCCTCGGGAGCGGTCGTCGCCTCCGGGGCGTCGGTCGACGACGAGCTGTCGTCGTCGGAACCGCACGCTGCCATCACCAACGCCAGCGCCACGGGCACCGACGCGAGTTTCACTACCTTGCTGCTCTTCATTCTCTCCCCTTGGTTGGATGCTCCGATCGGAGCAGGACGCAGCCTAGGACAGCCCGGGGAGCGGTCGGGCCCGATCCGAGCCGAATCCGTGTGAACGCTCTGTTACCGGGAATTCGGGGCAACCCGGCGTCGATGAGCGAGTGTTACTGTCGGCTCCGTCCATCAGCGAGCGGTTCGTGCGCCTCGGCCCGTCCCGCACCTTGCGCTCGCGACGATCCACACTGCGACGGAGAGCCGCATGACCAACACGCCAACCGCTGAGGCCAGCACGAACATCGCCACCGCAGCGCTGAGTTTCCGGAACATCTCGATGATGTTCCCGGACGGGACGCACGCGATCGACGACGTCTCCTTCGACGTCCACCCCAACGAGTTCATCACGATCGTGGGCCCGTCGGGGTGCGGGAAGTCGACGCTGCTGAAGATCGCGTCGGGCCTGCTCGGCCAGAGCGCAGGCGAGGTGCTGATCGATCGGACGCGCATCGGGTACGTGTTCCAGGACGCCACGCTGCTGCCCTGGCGCACCGTCCGACAGAACGTGGAGCTGCTCACCGAGTTGCACGGCTTCTCCAAGGCCGATCGGCAGTCCCGCGCCGCGGATGCCATCGAGTTGGTCGGTCTCGCCGGCTTCGAGGACCACTACCCCAACTCGCTCTCCGGCGGTATGAAGATGAGAGCGTCGCTGGCGCGCACACTCACGCTCGAACCCCCGGTGTTCCTCTTCGACGAACCATTCGGCGCCGTCGACGAGATCACCCGCGAGCACCTGAACGAGGAGACGCTGGCGCTGTTCCAACGCAAACAGTTCGCCGGGCTCTTCATCACCCACTCGATCAGCGAGGCGGTCTACCTGTCGACCAAGGTCCTCGTGATGTCCGCCCGGCCCGGACGGATCGTCGCCGAGTACGAGATCCCCTTCGACTATCCACGAGACCCCGATCTCCGCTTCGATCCCGAGTTCGCCCGGATCAGTGGCGAGATCAGCCACACGCTGCGAGGAGCACACTCATGAGCGATCTCCGTGACGACGTCACCGGCACCGACAGCAGTGACGAGGTCCACAACATGACCGAAGCCGAGGCCGAGCACGAAGTGCTCCCGGGCTACGTGACCACGCTCGGAACGATGTACGGGCTGCACACCACCAAGCGCGAGTCGGTCTGGAGCGTGATCCTGCCCCCGCTGGTCGCCGGTGGCGTCATCCTCGGCATCTGGTACTTCGTCAGCTACGGCGTGCTGAGCGAGAGCCGCCGATTCCTGCTCAAGCCGCCGCACGAGGTCGCCCGGGTCGGATTCTTCACGTGGGACAACCTCTCCGAGATGCTGACGGCCTTGTGGAACACCGCCCAGATCGCGATCATCGGCCTCGTCGTGGCCACGGTCATCGGGCTGGGCCTCGCGATCATCATGAGCCAGTCGAAGCTGCTCGAGCGGGCGATCTTCCCGTACATGGTGATCCTCCAGTCGATGCCGATCCTCGCGATCGTGCCGTTGATCGGGTTCTGGTTCGGCTACGACCGCACGTCGCGGGTGGTCGTGTGCGTCCTGATCGCCGTGTTCCCCATCCTGGTCAACAGCCTGTTCGGCCTGCTGTCGGCCGAACAGGGCATGCACGACCTGTTCACGCTGCACAAGGCCAACCGATGGACCCGGCTGCGCAAGCTCATGTTCCCGGCCGCACTCCCGGCGATCTTCACCGGCCTGCGGATCTCCGCAGGGCTCGCCGTGATCGGTGCGATCGTCGGCGACTTCCTGTTCGGCCAGGGCGAAGTGGGCATCGGACAGGTCATCAAGCTCTACGCCGCTCGGCTCCGCGGTGAGGAACTCCTCGCCGCGGTCCTGCTCGCCTGCATGTTCGGCGTGGTCGTGTTCGCACTGTTCGGCTGGATCGGCAACCGCGTCGTCGGCAAGTGGGCGACGCAGTCCCGCGCCTGAGCGGGCCCGGTCAGCCGGCGACGCCGAGCCGATCGAGCACCACCTGCAGCAACACGTTCGCGCCGGCCTCGATGTCGGTCGCCTCGGTGAACTCGGCGATGTTGTGGCTCAACCCGTTGACGCTCGGCGTGAAGATCATCGCCGTCGGGCAGATCCGCGCCAGCATCTGCGCGTCGTGGCCGGCGCCGCTCGGCATCCGCTTGGTCGAGTAGCCCAACCGATCGGCGGTCGCGCCGACCAGATCGATCATCGCCGGGTCGAAGTCGACCGGTTCGAACCGGGCCAATCGCCGGGTGACGATCTCGACGTGCTCGCTCTCGGCCAGTTCCGAGAGGAACGATTCGAGCAGTGACTCGGCGCGCACCAGTGCGCTGTCGTCGGTGTTGCGCAGATCGACCGTCATCACCACCCGCGAGGGCACGACGTTGACGAGATTCGGGTACACGTCGATCCGGCCGACGGTGCCGACCTGGTCGTGGCCGAGCCTCCTGGTGAGGTCGCGGACGAACGTCGCGATCGCTCCGGCGCAGTAGGCGGGATCGCGACGCAGCCGCATCGGGGTCGTGCCGGCGTGGGCCGACTGGCCGACGATCACGATCTCGGTCCACGAGATGCCCTGCACCCCCTCGACCACGCCGATCGTGATCCCCTCGTCCTCCAGCACCGGGCCCTGTTCGATGTGCAGTTCGACGTAGGCGGACGGCGCAGTCGCCGTCGGGCACGGCACCGCGCCGGCGTAGCCGATCCGTTCGAGCTCGTCGCCGAGGCGAGCCCCGTCGTCGGCGGCGATCGTGTCGAGCGCGGTCTCGACGGGCATCCCCCCGACGTACACGAGGCTGCCGAGCATGTCAGGGGCGAACCGGGCCCCTTCTTCGTCGGTGAAGAACGCCACCTGGAACGGCCGCTCGGTGACGATGTCGTGCTGAGCAAGCGTCTCGGCGATCTCCAGACCGGCGAGCACGCCCAGGTTGCCGTCGAATCGCCCCCCGGTGCCGACGGTGTCGATGTGCGAGCCGACCATCACCGGCGCCAGCGTCGGATCGGTGCCGGGCCGTGTGGCCACCACGTTGCCGATCGCGTCGATCGTGACCTCGAGACCGAGGTCACGCATCCAGGTCACGACGAGGTCGCGCCCGAGCCGGTCGTCGTCGGTCAGGGCGAGGCGGGCGTTGCCCCACTCGCCGTTGGGCCCGTCGATCCGGCCGATCGCACCGAGTTCGTCGATGCGTCCGAGCAACCGACCGACGTCGATGCGCAGGCCGTGGTGTCGGCCGTTCATTGCGATGTTCGGTTCCGTGGTCATCTCGTCGGCAACTCGAAGCGGGCGATCTCGGCGAGGGCGCCGCAGAACGCGTCGACCGCACCGTCGAACAGCACCTGGCCGCGTTCGGCCGTGGCCGGCGTCGGATCGCCGATGTGTCCGTCGGGTCCGAAGTCGTTCGAGAGCCAGCCGAAGCCCACCGCCCCACCGAACCGGACGTAGCGGTTGTCGGCGAGCACCTCGGGCACGTTGCGAGTCGCCGTCGTCATGTCGACGAGCTCAGGGGCGAGGTGCAGCATGATCGACGTCTCGTCGGTGCCTCCGTGGATGCCCATGCCGAGTTCGTCGGCCGGCGACGCACCGCCCTGGTCCGGAGGCACGCCCGGATGGGCGAGGAACGTCATCAACCCGTGCGCCAGGCGGATCTCCCGGTTGGCGACGCCGACGAGGGCGGAGTTGCCGCCATGGCCGTTGAAGAACACCAACTTGCGCGCCGCCGTCGTGGCCACACAGCGCCCGATGTCGTCGAGGACGGCGAGCAGTGTCGTCGCCGACAGCCAGATCGTGCCGGCCGACCAGGCGTGCTCGTTCGACTTGGTGTACGCCAGCGGGGGCAGGAGCCACACATCCAGGTCCTCCCCCACCCGCTCCACCGCTGCGGTCGCGACCCGGTCGGCGATCAGGAGGTCGGTGTTGAACGGCAGGTGCGGCCCGTGCTGTTCCACGGCGCCGAGTGGCTGCACGAAGATGCTCGACGGCGTGACCAGCTCGGCGATGTCGGGGCCCCGGAGTTCGATGAGACGGCGCGAAACAGAAGACACACCGGCACGTTACGCCGCCGACACCGAACTGCGAGAGACTCTCTGTCGTGTCAACGCCTGGATCTTCCGACTTCGACGCCATCGTGATCGGTGCCGGCCACAACGGCCTGGTGACCGCCGCCTACCTCGCCCGCAGCGGCATGCGGACCCTGCTCGTCGAGGCCCGCGCCGAGGTCGGCGGAACGGCGGCGAGCGAGCAGTTCGCGGGGGCGACCGTCAACATCTGCAACTGCGACCACCTCACGTTCCGGACCACGCCGGTGATCGAGGAACTGGGACTGCGCGAGTTCGGGCTCGAGTACATCGATCTCGAACCAGCACAGCACAACTTCTCCTGGGCGAGCGCGGCCGCCGGCCAGGGCTGGTCGCACCATCACGATCTCGAGGCCACCCTCGACGACATCGGCCGGCACTTCCCCACCCAGGTCGACAGCTACCGCCGCTACGTCGCGACCGCCGCTCCTGCGGTCCGCATGATCTTCGAGGCGGCAGCAGAGCCACCGACCGTTGCGGGGCTGACGAAGCTCGCGCTGCGCCGCAGGTTCAGCGGCGCGAGCACGCTGATGCGGTGGTCACGCCGGAGCGCTGCCGACGTGCTGCGGTCCTTCTTCGACGAAGAAGCGATCATGGGACCCGCCGCACTGACCGGGCCGATGGTGTGGGGTATCACCCCCGAGATGCCGGGGAGCGGCCTCGGCGCGTTGACCCATGCGATGCGTCACGTGGCCACGGTCGGCCGGCCGATCGGTGGCAGCGGCCAGGTACCGGCGACCCTGCTCGCCGCGTTCGAGGCGGCCGGAGGCACCTCGAGGACGAAGAGTCCGGTCGACACGATCATGTGCAGCGGGGAACGCGTCAGCGGCATCGCCCTGGTCGACGGCACCGAGATCACTGCGCCGATCGTCGTGTCGGCCTGCAACCCGCACGACACGTTCCTTCGGTGGCTGAAGCACCCGCCGTCGTCGGCCGCCGATCTGGTCCGACGGTGGCGCGACGTCCGCCACGACGAGGGCTACGAGTCGAAGATCGACGCCGTGCTGTCGGCGCCCCCGGTGCTGCGCGGCTTCGACCGTCCGCTCGGGCCCACATCGGCAATCGCACCGAGCCTCGCCGACATCGATCGAGGGGCCACGATGATGGCCGACGGCCGGATCCTCGACCGCCCGGGCCTGCTGGTCAACGTGCCGACGCTGATCGACCCGACGATCGCTCCTGCCGGACGTCATGTCCTGTCGCTCGAAGCCCTGTACACGCCGTTCGGTTTCGTCGGTGGCTGGGCCGACCCGACCGAGCCGCGCCGGTGGCTGGAGGCGTTCGGCGAACTCTGCGAGCCCGGCTTCCTCGACTCGATCATCGAGTGGCGGGCGATGACCCCGGACGTCTACGAACGCGACTTCCACCTCCCCGCCGGGCACGCGACGAGTTTCGCCGGTGGTCCACTCGCCGCGTTCCGCAACTCGAACCCCGAGCTGACCAAGTACGAGACCGCCGTCGACGGTCTGTATCTCACCGGTGCCGCCACGTTCCCCGGTGCCGGCGTGTGGGGTGCGAGCGGCCGCAACTGCGCCACCGTCATCCTCGAACAGCGCGCCTGACCCGTTCTCGTGAACCCGTGCGGGGTTTACTCCCGCACGGGTTCACGAGAAGGGCGGAATGTGGGGGTTCGCGGGGCGGTTGACGTACATAGCATCCCCGCACACGTGTTCTTCGAAAGGAGCACTCCCCCGTCATGACCGCTGGTTCGATCCGCCTGGGCACCTATGCCGGCATCCCCGTTCGAGCCCACTGGAGCATGGCCCTCGTCGCCGTCCTGTTCGGCGTCAACCTGGCCGCTTCACTCGGCGTCGCCGCCGGGCTGATCACGACCGTGGCCTTCTTCGCGTCGATCCTCGCCCACGAATTCGGTCACGCCCTCGTCGCTCGCCGTTACGGGGTCCAGACCGAGTCGATCGATCTGTGGGCTCTGGGCGGCGTGGCCCATCTCGATCGCGAGTCGCCCACGCCGCGCGCCGACGGCTTGATCGCCGTCGCCGGGCCACTGGTGAGCCTCACGATCGGCGTCATCGGGCTCGGGCTCGGCATCGCACTGCAGTCCAACGCGATCGGCTATCTCGGCCTCGTCAACCTGATCCTGGCGGTGTTCAACATGCTCCCGGGCGCGCCCCTCGACGGCGGCCGTGTGGTCAGGGCGATCCGCTGGGCGCGCACGGGCAACAAGTACCGGGCGATGCGCGATGCCGGCAACGCCGGGCGCGTCCTCGGCTGGGGCCTCGCCGGCCTCGGTGTCGTGATGATGCTCAACGGTCAGTTCGGTGTGTTCATGCTGATCGTCGGCATCTTCATCGCCATGAACGCACGAGCCGAGATCATGGCGTCGTACATCGGCGAGCAGCTCGACGGCATCAAGGTGGGTGACCTGACCTGGTTCGGTGTCGCCCAGGCCGGCACGGACATGGACGCCGATTCGATGATCTGGCAGCGTCAGCGGCTGGGCAATGCGGGCGCCGTTGCGGTGGTGGGCGACGACGGCGAACTCGACGGCCTGGTGCTCGAGGAGCAGCTGTGGGCGGTGCCGTCGGAGCGGCGCACGATGGTGATGCTCACCCAGTTGATGGTGCCGTTCAACTCGCTGGCGAAGGCCGCGCCGGACGAGGATCTCGCCACCGTGCTGCCTCGCCTCAACCCGCTGCGGCCGGTTGTCACCGTCTGGAGCGAGGGCAAGCTGCTCGGGATCGTGCCCGCGAAGCGTCTCCGCGAGCGCCTCGAGCAGGCCCAGCGAGCCGCCTTCGCGCCCTGAGGACGGTTCAGGCGTCCTTGACGGTCCAGTCGCGTTTGGCGACCGGGTCCTTGTCGCTCCACGGGAAGTTGATCCACAGATCGGTGCGCTTCCAGATGTAGTCGCACTTCACCAGGGAGTGCGACTTCTCGTACAGCACCCCGGTGCGCACCTCGGCGACCTTGCCCGCGCAGAACTCCTGCACCGATCGCAGGGTGTGGCCGGTGTCGGCCACGTCGTCGACGATCAGGATGCGGGCATCGGAGACGTCGACGAAGTCGGGAGCCGGCGGCAGGATGCGCGGCACCTCCAGCCGTTCGTCGACGCCCGTGTAGAACTCGACGTTCATCGTGTAGACGTTCTTCACCGACAGCGCGTAGCCGATCGCCCCACCGATCAGCAGGCCACCGCGGGCGATCGCGAGCACCATGTCGGGCTCGTATCCGCTGTCGACGACCATCTGCGCGAGGTCGCGGGAGGCGGCCCCGAAGATGTCCCAGGTCATGATCTCGCGCTCGTCAGGCATGAGCGCCGAACCTAGCCGCCCGGACGCGAACCGCCGACATCTGTGTCGCGTCCGGGGTCGGACCCCAGATCTGACGCCTCGACCACTGCATCAGAGGCAGATGTCGGCGGGGCGGACGGGGACGCGATCGAGGGGTTTGCCGACGCCATCGACCTGACGGAGAGCGTCGCGGATCGCATTGACGATCGCCGGTGTCGAAGAGATGCACGGCGGTTCACCGACGCCCTTCGCCCCGAGCGGAGCGTGCGGATCCGGCTCCTCGACGAGCGTTGCCACCACCTCGGGCATGTCGAGGAACGTCGGCAGCAGGTAGTCGGTGAAGTTGCCGTTGCGGATCACGCCGTCGACCTGGATGATCTCCTCCATCACGGCGAGGCCCAGCCCCTGGGCGATGCCGCCCTCGATCTGGCCGAGCACCGACAGTGGGTTGAGTGCCCGTCCGACGTCCTGCGCCGTCGCGATCTGGACGACCTTCACGAGGCCGAGTTCCGGATCGACGTCGACCACGGCGCGATGGGCCACGAACGCGAACGCCGTGTGGCAGTTGCCCTGGCCGTTCTCGTCGAGTTCCTCGGTGGCCGGATGCCGATACTCGACCGTCTCGTCGAACTCGATGCCGGCGGTCGCCTCGACCACCGGCAGCCGCCACCCGGTCACGGTGTCGACCAGGTCGGTGCCCTCGACGACCAGGCGGATCGGGTCGACGTCGTGGAGCCGCCCGACATGCTCGAACATCCGCTCGCGCACGGTTCGGCAAGCTGCGTCGACCGCTCCCCCGCTCATCCACGTCTGCCGCGACGCCGACGTCGAACCGGCCGAGCCGACCTGGGTGTCGATGCGATCGAGAACGACCTCGTCGACGCCGAGGATCGTACGAGCGATCTGCGGGGCGATCGTCACGAAGCCCTGGCCGACCTCGGAGGTGGCGAACTTGAGCGTCGCGACCCCGTCAGCGAGGCGGCAGCGGGCAGTGGCGTAGTCGTCGAAGCCCTCGGAGTACATCAGGTTCTTGATCGCCACGGCCCATCCGATCCCGCGGACGATGTCGCCCCGATCGGCGGTTCGGCCGGCCCCGCCCGGGAGCTTCATCACATCGGCGAGGCCGTCGGCACCGGGACGCCCACCGATCGGCTCGTCGGGCAGCGGCAACGCCGCGGTGTCGAGGATGCAGCGCTCGACCGGCGCGACGTTGAGCACCGGCTGACCGGTGATCAGAGGATCGCCCGTGCGCATGGCGTTGAGCAGACGGATCTCCACCGGGTCGACACCGCAGGCCAGCGCCAGCTTGTCCATCTGCGACTCGTGGGCGAAACAGGCCTGCACCACACCGAAGCCGCGCATCGCACCGCACGGGAGATGGTTCGTCCGAACGGCGTAGCCGTCGACGACCGCGTTCGCGCACCGGTACGGGCCCTGCGTGTGGGTGACGGCATTGATCAGCACCGCCGAGGAGGTCGACGCGTACGCCCCGCCGTCGAACACCATCCGCGACTCGATCTTGACGATCTCGCCCGTCGCAGTGGCATGGTGACGCATCCAGATCGTGGCGGGATGCCGGTGCACGTGACCGAGGAAGCTCTCCGCTCGGCTGTACGCGATCCGCACGGGCCGGCCGAGGCGAAGCGCCAGCAGACACGTGTGCACTTGGAGACTGATGTCCTCGCGTGCACCGAACGCCCCGCCCACGCCGCCGAGCACGAGACGCACCGCGTCGACCGGGAGGTCGAGACACGCCGCGATCTGGGCCCGATCCTCGTGCAACCACTGCGTGGCGACGTGCAACTCGACACCGCCACCGCCGGGATCGGGGACGGCGAGTGCCGCTTCGAGACCGAGGAACGCCTGGTCCTGCATGCCGATCTCGTACGTGCCCTCGACGACGACGTCGCCGGTCGCCTCGGCGTCACCGCACACGATGCGCTGGTGACGGATCAGGTTGCCGTCCGGGTGGATCGGCGGGTGGCTGCCGTCGATCGCCGCCTCGGGGTCGAGGAGCGGTTCGAGGACGTCGTAGTCGACCACGATGGCGGCGAGGGCCCGCCGACAGGTCTCGGGGTGGTCGGCGGCCACGGCGGCGATCGGCTCACCGACGTAGCGGACGACATCGGACGCGAACACGGGCTGGTCCTGGCTGATCAGGCCGTACGTCGCCTGACCCGGCACATCGGATGCGGTGACGACCGTCTCGACGCCGTCGATCTTCCAGGCGCCGGTCACGTCGATCGAACGGATGCGGGCGTACGGATGTGGCGACCGCAGCGTGGCCCCCCACAGGCAGCCGTCGGCGGAGAGGTCGGAGGAGAACTCGAAGCTTCCCTGCACCTTCGCGGTGCCGTCGGGCCTGGTGGGCGACGTACCGATCGTGCCGTGGCGGGCGCCGGTCCTCGACGCGAACTCGGTGTCGACGACGCTCATCGCTGCGCCTCCGGGTCCGTGGTCTCCCGCCGTGCCACGGCGACCTGCTGGACGGCGTCGATGATCCGTCCGTAGCCCGTGCAACGACACACGTTGCCGGCCAGTTCCTCGCGGATCTCGGTGTCGGATGGCGTGGCCGACCGCTCGAGCAGATCGTGGACCGCCATGATCAACCCCGGGGTGCAGAACCCGCACTGCACGGCGCCCGCGTCCACGAACGCCTGTTGCACATCGGACGGTGAGCCGACCGGTGCGATGCCCTCGATCGTCACGATCGGCTGGCCGACCGCACCGGCCGCCATCACCAGACACGAGCACACCAGCACGCCGTCGAGGAGCACGCTGCACGATCCACACTCGCCCTGCTCACAGGCACCCTTGGTGCCCATCAGCCCGAGACGGTCACGCAGGACGTCGAGCAGGCTCTCGCCCAGCCACGAGTCGGTCACCTCCCGACGCTCGCCGTTCACGTCGAGGACGTAGTGGTCGCTGTCGCTCCTCGTGGTGCTCATGCCGCCGCCTCCCTGCTCGACGCCCGCCGCACGAGCCGGCGGGCGAGGATGCCGACGGCGTGGCGGCGGTACTCGGCGGTCGAGCGATGATCGGTGATCGGGCGGCTCTCGGCCGACACCAGCTCGGCGAAGGTCGCCAGGTCGTCGGGTGCGACGCCGAGATTGCTCCAGTCGATCGTCGAGGCCAGATGCTGCTCCGCCTGCGGACACCGCAGGATCGTGGGGCCGACCGACCCGAGGGCGACCGCAGCCCGTTCGTGCGCTCGATCGAGCACGACGCAGGCGCTCGCCACCGCGATCACCATCGCATTGCGGACCCCGACCTTCGCATAGCCCTGCCAGCCGTGGACGAGGGGCACGGTGACCGACACGATCATCTCGCCGGGTGCCAGGGCGGTGCGCTTGACACCGAGCATGAACTCACGGACCGGGAGGGTGCGCCTGCCGGCGCTCGATGCGAGTTCGACGGTGGCGTCGAGCGCCGCGAGCACCGGGAGGCCGTCGCCGGCCGGCGAGCACGTGCCGAGGTTGCCGCCGAGCGTGCCGGCGTTGCGGATCTGCGGCGATCCCACCGTTCGCGCCGCTTCGGCGAGCGCGGGGAGCAACTGCGCCAGCGGGCCGGTCTCGATCTCGCGATAGCTGACCGCCGCCCCGATCGTGACGGTCGCGGCGATCGGATCGCGCCGCCACGACCGCAGTTCGGGAATCCTGTTCACCACGACGACGCTGGTGTCGGGCCGTCGGTGGCCGTCGTTGACCTCGACCATCAGATCGGTCCCCCCGGCGAGCACCGTCGCCGAGCGGTCCGACGCGAGTGCCTCGACGGCGGCGTCGACCGTGTCGGGCAGATGGACCGTCATGCCGCGAGACTGTACAAAACGTCAAGGGCCCGCATGCGGTCATCCACCCGGATTCACACACCCGAAACGATCTCGGCGGCCCGTTCCGCGAACCCCGCGCTGCTAGCTTCGCACCGATGTTCACGGGCAGTGCGCCGGCGGAGACCGACTCGACCGGGCCGGCTGCCGACTCCGATCGGGCGACGTGGACCCGTGCGCTGATCGTCGGCCTCGGCATCTACCTGGTCTCGCGGTTGTGCGTGATCGCCGCCACGGCCGTGCGAGCCGCACAGTTGGCCGTCGACGCCCGGGCCGACGGCGAACCCGAGCGAGGTGCGGCCACGGTCATCGGCGAGGTCCTGACCTCCTGGGACGGCAAGTGGTACATCGAGCTCGTACGACGGGGCTATCCCGACTCGATCCCGGCGAACATCACCTACGAACAGCTCGAGGCCCGAGCAGCGTTCTTCCCGCTGTACCCCTCGACGGTCCGCGTGCTCGACTGGGTACTGCCCGGCGGCGACACGCTCGCCGCGCTGTTCCTCAACTTCGTGCTCGGCGCCGTGTCGGTCGTCCTGGTCGGCCTGTTGGCCAGACGCATCTACAACGTGTCGATCGCTGCCCGGTCGATGACGCTCTATGCAGTGTTCCCGGGGAGCGCGATCCTGTCGTTCGCCTACTCCGAAGCGCTGCTGATCGTCCTGGCCGCCGCGTGTCTGATCCTGTTGCTCGACGAGCGCTGGCTGCTCGCCGGACTCGCGGCCGGACTCGCCACGGCCACCCGCCCGAACGGCATCGCGGTGGTCGCTGCCTGCGCCGTCGCGAGCTTCCTTGCCATCCGGCGATCGCGCGAGTGGCGATCGCTCGTCTCGGTCGCACTGGCCCCGCTCGGGTTCCTGGCGTTCCAGTGGTACGTCGACCACACCGCCGGTGAACGTGGGGCGTGGTTCCGGGTGCAACGTGAGGCCTGGTCAGAGGGCACCAGCTTCGGTGCAACCGCGGTCGCCAACACCTGGGGGTTCGTCACGAGCCCGTTGTCGTCACCGGCCGACGCGCTCACCGCGTTGTCGATGGCGGTGCTGGTCTTCATGGTGTTCTGTGCCTGGAAGGCCCGGCTGCCATGGCCGTTGGTCGCCTACTGCGCCGTCGTCGTGGCACTGATGCTGATCCCCGAGACGGTGACCGCTCGCCCACGTTTCCTCTTCACGGCGTTCCCCTTCTTCATCGCGATGGCCGCATGGTGGCCCGAGGCATCCGAGCGAAGGTCGACGCACCGGGCGAGCTGGGAATACCTCGGTTGGGATGCGGTGCTCGTCGCCTGTGGCGCCGGTCTGGCGACGCTCACCGGCCTCTACGCCGTGTTCGGCGTCATCCCATGAGCCTGACGGCCCGCCTCGGCCGTCACTCCACCGCTGCGAGCGTGGCGCTCCTCGCACTGCTCGCCTACGTTCCCGCACTGGCCAGCTCACCGGGCCGCATGCCGGCCGACACCAAGCTCTTCCTGTACTTCGACCCTGCCCGGCTGCTCGGTCGGGCTGCGTCGACGTTCGAACCCGACCAGTTCGCCGGATGGGTACCTCACCAGCAGATCACCTACCTCTGGCCCAGCGGGCCCTGGTTCCTGCTCTTCGACACCGTCGGGGTGCCGGACTGGCTGGCCCACCGGCTGTGGATCGGCACGATCATGTTCCTGGCCGGCGCCGGCATGATGTGGGCGGCTCGCCTGCTCGGCGTGTCACCACTCGGCGCCGTCGTCGGGGCCGTCGTCTATCAGACGTCGCCGTATCTGCTGCCCTACGTCTCGCGGACCTCGCTGCTGCTCCTGCCCTGGGCCGGACTCGGCTGGATCGTCGCACTGACCGTCCGAGCGACACGAGCAGCCGAACCCGACGAGACTGCCGCAAGCGTCCAGGGAGGTCGGACCGCTTGGCGACGACGCCTGGGGCCGTGGCGCGATCCGGCACTGATCGCGCTGATCGTGGCGACGGTCGGCTCCGCCAACGCCACGACCCTCGCGATGATCGTGCCTGCGCCGGTGCTCTGGATCGTCCACACCTCGTGGCAGGGCCGGATCCCGTGGCGACGCGCGATCGCCGTGACGGCACGCATCGCGGTGTTGTGTCTCACCGTGTCGATCTGGTGGATCAGCATGCTGATCGTGCAGGGCCGCTACGGCGCCCCGGTGTTGAACTACTCCGAGACGCTCGACGACGTGAGCCGCAACGCCACCGGCTCCGAGGTCGTCCGGGGCCTCGGTTACTGGCTCTTCTACCAGCGGGACGCATTCGCCCCGACCACCACCGCATCGTTCGACTACCTGGTGAGCCTCCGCACGATCGCGGTCAGCTACGCGGTGGTCGTCGTCGGCCTGCTCGGTCTCGCCCTCACGTCGTGGCCGCAACGTCGATTCGCAGCGATGTGCATGGCCGTCGGGGCCGTGCTCGCCGTCGGCGTCCATCCGATCGACCAGCCGTCGCCCGTGATGGCGCTGCTCGTCAACGACGACGGCTCCGGGCTCGCATTGGCACTGCGCAGCAGCACCCGCGCCGTCCCGGTGTTCCTGCTCGGCATCGCGCTCGGCGCCGGCGCGCTCGTGAGCGCTCTGCCGGCACGACTCCCGGCGAACGGCAACGCCCGATCGGGCGCCGGGCTCAGGGTCGCTGCGGCGCTCGGCGTGGCGCTGTTGGCCATTGCCAACCTTCCGTCGCTGTGGAATCGGGCGTTCGTCGACCCGGCGATCGATCGCGACGAGGATCCACCGGCCGCCTGGGATGCGGCACTCGACGCACTCGACGGCACCGACCCCGGTGCCCGGGTCCTGCAGCTCCCCGGCGCCGAGTTCGGTGCGTTCCGATGGGGGTACACGGTCGACCCGCCTCTCGTCGGTCTCTCGGAGAAGCCGCTCGTCACCCGGGACCTGCTTCCGCTCGGCTCCGCAGCCGCCATGGACCTGCTGTACGCGCTCGACGACCGCTTCCAGGAGGGCACGATCGAAGCCACCGCCGTCGCTCCCGTTGCCCGGCTGCTCGGCAGCGACACGCTGTGGCTGTCGAACGACGCCGCCTTCGAGCGGTTCCGTACCGCCCGACCCGAGCTCGTCGACGCGCTGCTGACCGGCGACACCACGGGAACCGCCAGCCCACCCGGGCTCGGTTCCGCCGAACGATTCGGTGAGCCGACGGTGAACACGCCCGAGATCCCGATGATCGACCCCACGTCGATCGTCGAGCCGGCCGTGGGGCGCCCCCTGTCGCCCGTGGCCCTCGTGCCCGTCGAGGATCCGGTCGGTGTCGTCCGCGCGAAGACCTCCTCCGTGGTCGTGTCCGGATCCGGTGACGGCATCGTCGACGCTGCAGCCGCCGGCTTGCTCACGGGTCAGGAACTGGTCCGCTACAGCGCGTCGCTCGACGACGGCGAGCTCGCCGACGCCCTCGCCGATGCCGAACTGCTGATCGTCACCGACTCCAACCGCGACCAGGCCCACCACTGGCGCGGTTCCCAGGACGTCCGCGGGCACACCGAACCCGGCGGGCCCACGATCGACGTGCTCGATCCCACCACCGCCGACCAGCGCCTCGACCTCTTTCCCCCGGATGCCGACCGGCAGACCATCGCCGTCCAGGACGGTCCGGTCAGCGCGATCGCATCGAGCTACGGCGAGCCGTTCGCCTACCGCCCCGAGGACCGGGCAGTGTTCGCGATCGACGGCGATCCGACCACGGCCTGGACGGTTGCCGATCACGGCGACCCGATCGGCGAACGCATCCGGCTCGACCTCGCCGACGGAGCGACCGCAGCGGGAAGCGTCGACTCGCTGCGGCTGCACCAACCCGCCCCGGCAACCGGTGGACGCTCGATCGCCGCCGTCGCGATCACCGTCGACGATCATGCTCCGGTCTCCGTCGAACTCGACGAGACCTCCTTCGGGGAGACGGGTCAGATCATCGACATCCCGGCAGTCGAAGGTGGCGGATCGGTCACGATCGAGATCACCGATGTCACCCCCGGTCGGTTCCCGTTGGCCGCATCGTTCGCCGGCGTCGGCTTCAGCGAGGTCGACCTCGGCCTCGATCCGACCACCGAGTTCATCCGGGTGCCGACCGACGGGCTCGACACGATCGACGCCGACACACCCCTGGCGCTGCTGTTCACGAGGTGGCGGACCGATCCGACCGATCCGTGGCGTGCCGATCCCGAGCCGGCGCTCCAGCGGCGTTTCGACCTGCCGACGGAGCGCACCCTCGATGCCGCCGCGACGCTCCGGCTCGATCGACGCGCCACCGACGCGGCGCTCGCCGACCTGCTCGACGCCGCCACGTCGTCGCCGCCACCGATCGCCAGCACTCGAGTCACCGGTGGCGTCGCTCAACGCGGCATCGCCGCAGTCGACGGCGACGAGAGCACGGCATGGGTCACCGGCTTCGACGACTCGGTCGGCGCGGTCCTGAGCTTCGACACCGTCGGCCCGCTCGGCACCGACCTCTCGATCACCCAACCGTCCGGGCCCTACTCGCCGATCACCGCCGTGCAGTTGCGCGCCGACGGCGAGGTGGTCGACGCGGTCGTGCCAGCGCCGGACGCGACCGGGCGCAGCGTGATCGACCTGCCCGCGACCTTCGTTCGCTCGTCGGCCGCCGGGCCGATGGAGTTCGTGATCACCGCGATCGACGAGCGCACGACGATCGACCGGCGTTACGGCGACCCGCGGGCGCTCCCTGCCGCGATCTCCGAACTCGAGGTGGGGATCGAGCCGGTGACGATCGACCGCACCGCCACCATCGCCGCCGAGTGTTCACCCGACCACCTCGACATCGACGGCCAGCCACTGCCGATCTCGTTCGAGACGACGGTGGGAGCACTGCTCGACGGCGAACCGGTTGCGGCGACCGCCTGCGGCCCACTGGAGCTGGCGGCGGGCGTCCACGACCTCACGTCGTCGACGTCGTCGGCGCTGACCGTCGATCGTGTCGCCCTCACCGACGAGGTCGACCGGAGCGGCTCTCCCGCCGTGCTCGACACCATCCCCGTCGAGGTGACCCGCAACGAGCCGCGCGCTCGCGACGTCGTCGTCGGACCCTGCCCGGATGGTTGCTGGATCGTGCTCGGCGAGGGATTCAACGAGGCCTGGGAGGCCAGCACCGACGGGCGATCGCTGGGTGGCGGTCGACTGGTCGACGGCGGGTTCAACGGGTGGTGGCTCCCCCCGAGCACGTCCCCCACCCAGGTCGAGTTCCGGTGGACGGCGCAACGACCGGTCACGGTCGGGCTGACGATCTCGGCGCTGGCGGCCCTCGTCTGTCTCGGCCTGGCCCTCGCTGCTCCCCGCACGCGACCGGAACGGCTGCGCGCTCCCCGACTCGTCACCGACCGACCGAGCCGCTCACGACGACACCTCGTGGCGTCAGCCGCCACGCTCTTCGCTGCGAGCGTGGCGCTGGTCGCCCCGGTCTGGGGCCTCGCTGCGCTCGCGACCACGGCGATCTCGCTCGGCGCCACCACGTGGGGACGGGGACGCTGGACCACCCGAGTCTTCGAGCTCGTCGGTGTCGGCCTGCTCGGCCTCACCGCGCTCGCCGTGCTCTGGATCGAACGGCGCGACCGACCGTTCCCCAATGCCGGTTGGACCACGTACTTCGACCACCTCAACGGCCTCGCCCTGTTCGCCGCGCTGGCGGTCGCCGTCGGCGCGATGTTCGCCACCGATGCCGAACGCGAACGCCGCTGAGCCTGTACGTTCTCAGCCGATGTCCCGGGCTGCGATGATCGAACGCGCCGCCCGACATCCCAACCGGGTCGCTGCGCTGATCCTCGCCATCGCCGCCTACGGACCGATGCTGCTCACGCGGCCCGGACGGGTGAGCGCCGACACCAAGACCTACCTCACCCTCGACCCGTCGGCCGTGCTCCGCCAGGCGACGTCGATGTGGGATTCGACGGTCGGCGCCGGCACCGTCCCCCACCAGAACATCGGCTACCTCTTCCCGCTCGGCCCCTACTACTGGGTGATGGAGGCGGTCGGTTCACCGGACTGGCTCACCCAGCGGCTCCTCTGGGGCACGATCGTCTTCGCCGCTGCGTTCGGCACGTTCCGCCTGGCCCGATGGCTCGGATGGAGCGCCACCGGTGCGCTCGTCGCCGCGTTCGCCTACGGGTTCAGCCCGTACCTCCTCAGCTATCTCGCCCGTCTGTCGGTGATCCTCGGCCCGTGGGCGGCACTGCCGTGGATGGTGCTGCTCGTGTCGAAGGCGGCCCGCACGCGCTCGTGGAAGCCCGCTGCGCAGTTCGCCGTGATCGTGGCCCTCGTCGGCAGTGTCAACGCCACGTCGCTGGTGCTCGCCGGCCTCGGCCCGGTCGTCTGGCTGGTGACCGATGTCGTATCGGGTCGGGTGCGGCCCGGCGCGGCGGTCCGCGCGGCAGCGAAGATCGGTGTACTCAGCGCGGCGGTGTCGGTCTGGTGGATCGTGGCACTGCGCATCCAGGGGACCTACGGGATCCCGATCCTGCGCTACACGGAGACCTACGAGTCGGTCGCCAGTGCGAGCACGCCCGCCGAGATCGCCCGTGGTCTCGGCTACTGGTTCTTCTACGGAGGCGATCGGCTCGACCCGTGGATCGAACCCGCTGGTCCGTACACGAACCATGTGGGGGTGATGGCCGTCGGGTTCACGCTCGCCGGCATCGGACTCCTCGGGTTCCTGACCCGTTTCTCCGGTCGGGCGAGTGCGGCGACGTTGCTGCTGATCGGCCTCGCCGTCAGTGTCGGCGCTGCGCCACTCGGCAACTCGACGCCGTACGGCGCACTGTTCGAGTGGTTCGCCTCCGACACCACGGTCGGCCTCGCGCTCCGCTCCACGCCGCGTGCCGCGCCGCTCGTGATCCTCGCGCTCGCCTTCGGCGTGGCAGCGAGCGCCGAGTGGGCGCGAGCGCAACTGGCCGCTCGGCGCCTCACCGGCGAACCGCCGACGCGGCGCCGATGGGAGTTCATCGCACCGGCTGTTGCGATCGGACTGGTCGTCGTGCAGCTGTACCCGTGGTTCACCGGGAACTCGATGTCGTCCTCGCTCGAGCGTGACGAGGCGCTGCCGGCATACGAGGACGACCTCGCCGCGTGGCTCGACAGCACCAGCGATCCTGCTGGGGCCGGCCGGGTGTGGGAGATCCCGGCGGCCGACTTCGGCAACTACCGCTGGGGCGGAACGGTCGACCCGGTGCTTCCCGGCCTGATCGAGCGGCCCTACCTCGCCCGCGAGCTGGTCCCCCAGGGCGCGGCGGGCACCGCCGACCTCCTCAACGCGTTCGAGCGCCGTCTGCCCGAGGGCTGGTTCGAACCCGAGACGCTCCCAGCCATCGCCCAGCGCTTCGGTGTCGACACGATCGTGGTGCGCAACGATCTCGAACACGAGCGCTACCTGCTCGCCCGTCCCGGTTCGCTGTGGCCCGATCTCGTCGGCGTGCTCGGCGAACCGGACTTCGCCGGTCCGATCGTCACCGACGACACCGTGATCCCGCTGATCGACGAGCGAACGCTCGCCGACGCCGACCGTGTCCTCGAGTTCCCGGTGGTCGCGGCGTGGAACCTCGACCCGGTGGCGGCGGTGACGTCCGCATCGGCTGCCGCGCCCGTGATCGTGGCCGGCAGCGGCGAGAGTGTCGTCGATCTCGCCGGTGCGCGCCTGCTCGATCCCGACCGACCCGTGCTCTACGCATCGACGCTGCACGATCTCGCATCGACCGGTCGATTCGATCCCGCGATGGTGGGGCCCGACAGCTGGTGGGTCGTCACCGACGGCAACCGCAAGCAGGCCCGCCACTGGTCGACCGTCAGCTCGAACCTCGGCGCGCTCGAAGCGGAGGGTCCCCTGTCGCTCGACGACGATCCGGCCGACCAGCAACTCGACGTCTTCGTCAACGACGGCGACACCGACCGCCAGACGATCGCCGTCCACCGCGGTGACGTCGCCGACGTCCGCGCGAGCTACTACGGCAACCGGATCGCGTTCACCCCCGGTGATTCGCCGGCGTTCGCGATCGACGGCGACCCGACCACCGCCTGGCGTGCAGGGGCGTTCGGGCCGACCGGTGGCCTGCGTTGGGAGGTCGACCTCGTCGAGCCGGTCGACACGTCGACGATCACCGTGCTGCAGCCGATCACCGACACGACGAGCCGGTACATCATCGACGCCACGATCACGCTCGACGCCGGCCTGTCGAGCGAGACCAGCTTCGGCGTGGTGCTCGACGAGCGATCGCGCGCCCAGCCCGGCCAACCGATCGACCTGCCCGTCGATTCCTTCCGGACGCTGCGGGTCGAGGTGGTCGACGACAACGTCGGCAAGGTCGCCGACTACACGATCCTGCCGGGCATCGGCCTCGCCGAAGTGACGATCCCGGGCGTCACCGACGACCGCGTCGTGCGAAGCCCCAGCCTCGAATCGTTCGGCATCGTCGACGACCGGCTGCTCGCCGACCAGCGCGTGACCTACCTGTTCACGCGACAGCGGATCGACCCGGCGACGCCGAACGAGGCACCGCCCGAGCCGACGTTGATCCGTGAGTTCGATGTGCCCGACACCCGCGAGTTCGTCCTGACGGGTGACGTCCGGTTGTCGGCGCAGGCATCGGACGAGCTGCTCGGCTCGTTGCTCGGCGACGCCTACCCGGTCAGTGCCGATCGGCGCCTGCGCGGCAGCCCCGGCTCGCGTGGCGCAGCCGCGCTCGACGGCGACCAGGACACGGTGTGGCAGACCGGTTTCGACGATCTCGTCGGGGCGACGCTCACGATCGACACACCGGTTGCCGCAGACACGCTCACGCTGTCGTGGCGCGATGACGGCCGGCACTCGATTCCGACCGAGCTGACGATCACCGGCGACGACGGGATCGCCCGTGTCGTCTCGGTGCCGCCGACCGAAGCGATCGACGGCGTCGCCACGGCAGTGCTTCCGGTCGAGGGCCTCACGTCGACACGGACGATCGTCTCGATCTCGGCGGTCGACGAACGCACCACACCCGACTACTTCTCCCGACTCCCCGAGGTGCTCCCGCTCGGCATCACCGAACTCGCGATCGGCGACATGACGCCCGCTCCGGCTGTCCCTGCCGCCGAACTGGACGACCGGTGCCGCGACGATCTGCTCACGATCGACGGCGAAGCGCTTCCGGTCCAGGTGCTCGGCACGGTCGGTGCGGCCACGTCACGGAGCGAGTTGACCTTCGTCGGATGCGGCGAGCCGCTGCGCCTCGCAGCCGGGGCGCACGTCCTGCGATCCGCTCCCGGGACGCTGAGTGGGTTCGACGTCGACCGGGTGGTGCTCGATGGCGCCGGCGCGGTCACTCCACCGCCGGTGCCGCTCGGGCCGGCGGTCGACGTCTCGTCGTTCGACGACACCGAGATCGTCGCCGCCGTCGGCCCGTCGGAGGGGAGCGCCTGGCTCGTCCTGGAGCAGAGTTGGAATGCCGGGTGGACTGCCTCGATCGACGGAACCGACCTCGGGCCGCCGGTGCTGATCGACGGCTACGCCAACGGGTGGCTCGTCGAGCCCTCGAGCGAGCCGCGGGAGGTCACGCTGCGGTGGACGCCGCAGGGCGGTGTCGTGATCGCACTCTGGTTCTCGTTGCTCGCGGGCCTCGCCGTCATCGGACTGCTGGTGTGGACACGTCGCGATCGCCTCGCTGCGTCGATCGATGACATCGCCGACGACACGGGATGGGCGGGGTGGTCGAGGACATCGGTGTCGCTCGGTGCATCCCTGATCGTGCTCGTGGCCGTGCTCGCCGGGCCGGCGGTTGCGCTCGGCGCGTTCGCGGTCCTGCTGCTGCGCCGCCGTTGGCCGTGGCTCGCTCTCGCCGTGGTGTTGGTCGCAGGGTCGATCGTCGCCGGGATGATCATCGCGTCCGAATGGCGCTACGACTACCCGCCAGGGCCCGACTGGCCGAGCCGGTTCGGGTGGACCGCACCGCTCGTCTGGTTGGCGGTCGCCTCGGTCTCGGTGAGTGCGATCATGCCTGCCGGCATGCGGCGCAGGCAGTAGGGTCCGCTCTTCGTGCGAACGCTGATCATCGTGCCGACCCACAACGAGGCGGCGAACATCTCGGAGATCCTCGACCGGATCCGCGAGCACGTCCCCGACGCCGACGTCATGGTGATCGACGACCAGTCCACCGACGACACGCGCTCGCTGGTACGCGCTCGGGCCGAAACCGACTCCCAGCTGCGTCTCGTCGAACGCGAAGTCAAGCGCGGCCTGGGCGATGCCTATCTCCACGCATTCCGCATCGGTCTCGACGAGGGCTATGACGCACTCGTGGAGATCGACGCCGACCTCTCACACGACCCCGCAGTGCTGCCGACGATGCTGTCGCTCGCCGAGCACGGCATCGCGCTCGTGATCGGATCGCGCTACATCCCGGGGGGTTCGGTGATCGGCTGGCCCCGTCGTCGGACGTGGCTGTCGCGGTGGGGCAACCGATATGCCGGCATCGTGCTCGGGCTGGCGCTCAACGACGCGACTGCGGGATACCGGGTCTACCGCGCCGATGCGCTGCGCACGATCGGACTCGACGGCGTGCAGGCCGACGGGTACGGCTTCCAGATCGAGATGACCTACCGGGCGGTCCAGGCGGGCTTGAGCGTCGTCGAGGTCCCGATTGCGTTCCGGGACCGAGTGGCCGGCACGTCGAAGATGCACCGCGGGATCGTCCTGGAGGCCTTCCGGCTCGTCACGGTGTGGGGTCTCGCCGATCTGGTCACCCTGCGCCGGAGCCGGCGCGCCTACCGCGAGATCCCCACCCACCTCGACCCCTGATCACCCCATCCCGCCCCCCAACGGGCGAGCGATGAGCCGGGCCCCCGCATACGGGGCGTTCGCTCATCGCTGGCGGGAGTGTTCGACGCTCGCAGCGAGCAGATCGAGTTGCCGGGCGGCCACCGCGGTCCACGACAGGCCCCGGGCATGCTCGACGCCGGCCGCCGCCATGCGGTGTCGGCGATCGTGGTCGCACAGCAGCGATGCGACCTCCTGGCCCATCGCGGCCGGATCCGCCACGAGCACCCCGGTCTCGCCCGCCAGACACGAGCCGCGGTGGCCTGCGATGTCGGTCGCCACGCACGGCGTGCCACACGCGGCGCCCTCGGTCAGCGACATCCCCCACCCCTCGGCGTGGGAGGCGCTCACCACGAGCCAGGCGCGCCGGTAGGCCTCGACGAGCTCGTCGTCGCTCACCCGGCCGCGCAGGTCGACCCATGACGAGGCGTCGTGGTCGGCGATCCAGGCCTCGACCAGGCGACGATCGGGCCCGTCGCCGACGAGCTCGACGGTGAGATCGGGGACCGACCGTCGAGCCTCGGCGAGGGCATCGAGCGCCAGACGTTGGCGCTTGACCGGCGCGAGCCGACCGACCACCACCACCTGCGGGTGGTCGGCGCGACGCGTCTCGTCCGGGGAGAACCGCTCGTGGACGCCCGGCGGGATCACCGTGAGATGATCACGGTCGATCCCGAGGCGTTCGATCTCGTCGGCGGACGACTCCGACAGCGTGGCGAAGCGGCTCCGCCGGTAGAACAGCGGCGCGAACCGGGTCTCGACGAAGCGTCCACCGGCGTCGAACGGACGGGGCAGGGCCTCCGCCCACATGTCGCGATGCACGTGATGCATCCACACGACCCTGCGGGCGGGCGCCCAGACCGGAGCGAACCACGGCACGCCGTTCCAGATCTCGATCGTGGCGGTGTCGGACGGCCGGCGCCGCACCAGCTGGCGCAGCGCCACCCGGGGAAACACGTCGTAGCGGCCGCCGCGTTGGATCACCCGGTAGCCATGGCGTGCGAACTCGCGAGGCTCGTCGATCGTCGAGGTCCGGTGGACGATCTCGATGCCGACCCCCGCCCAGCGCCGGAAGATCTCGTCGGCGTGCAGCTCCGAGCCACCCGCCTCGGGGTCGTCGAGATCACGCCAGGCGTAGCTCTCGACCCGCACGACGCCGCTCGAGCGCAGCCGGTCGGCCGCGGAGGCGAGCGCCGCCGACGGATCGTCGGTCATCGATCGAGCTTGCGCCACACCATGCGCGGGGCGTGCAGCAGCAGTCCGAACACGACCTGGAGGATGCCGGGGACCCAGACGACGCTCCGACCGCGCCGCAATCCGGCCGCAACCGCCTCAGCGACATCGGACGCGTCGACGGAGAACGGGGCCTCCTCCATCCCGGCGGTCATCGACGAGCGGACGAACCCCGGGCGCACGGTCATCACGTTCGCGCCGGACCCGTGCAGCCAATCGCCGAGCCCGGTGGCGAACGCGTCCTGTCCGGCCTTGGTGGAGCCGTAGACGAAGTTGGAGGCCCTCGTGCGCACCCCGGCGACGCTCGACAGCACCACGAGCGTGCCGTGGCCCTGGGTGCGGAGCTGCCGCGCCACCGCCAACCCCGACGACACCGCCCCGACGTAGTTGACCTGGGCGAGCGCCACTGCGCCCGCCGGATCGTGCAGGTTCGGCTCGCCCAGTTGGCCGAACGCCTGGATCACGACGTCGAGATCGCCGAACCGGTCGGCCAGATCGACGACGAGCGCCTCGTGGCTCTCCACGTCGGTGGCGTCGAAGTGCACGGCGACGATGTCGGCGCTCCCGAAGCTCATCGAGTCGACGTCGACCTCGCCAGGGTGGCGAACGGCGAGGATCACGCGACGCAGCGATGGCGACACGAGTGCCGACACGATCGCCTGACCGATGTCGCTCGTACCCCCGAGCACGAGGATCGTCTGGGGTTGCTTGACGGCGTTGTTCACGTGGGCATCCTGTCAGTCGGGGCGATCCGGTTCACAGCAGATCACGGTCACAGCAGATCGAGTCGTCGGGCCTGGTCGCTCGCGAACACGCCGGTCGGATCGACCCGTCGACGCACCGCGAGCCACTCGTCGAGCCGCGGGTAGCCCGCCCGGATCACGGCGGGAGTGGCGGTGGCGTCCTTCGCCAGATAGTGCCGTCCTCCGGCGTCGAGCACCATCCGGTCGAGGGCGGTCACCAAGCGGCCGAGCCCGGCGACGCCGGCCGGGAGGTCGAGCGTGAGGGTCCAGCCCGGAGTGGGGAAGCTCAGCATCCCTCCGCTCTCGGGTCCGAACCGCTTGAGCACCGCGAGAAAGCTCGCGTGCCCCGACGCCGACACGGTGCGCACGATCTCCCGCAGTGCATCGACCTCCTCGAACGGCACGACGAACTGGTACTGGAGGAAGCCGGGCCGGCCGTAGAGCCGGTTCCACTCCCCCACCATGTCGAGCGGGTGGAAGAAACCGGTGATCGTCTCGAGACCGAGATGGGACCGCGGTGCCTTGCGGTACCACAGCTCGTTGAAGGCCCGTACCGCCAGACGGTTCAGCACGTTCGGCATCGCCGTCGGGACCGCCGCGAGGGCGCCGGGGTGGAAGGCCAGCGGGTCGGCGCCCGCCGACGGCTGTTCGGCGACGAGTTCGTCGTACGTCGCGTGATCACCGCGGGTGAGGACCGAACGCCCGAGGTTGGCGCCCGTGGCCACGAGATCGACCCACGCGACCGAGTAGCGGTACAGATGGTCGCCGGCCTCCATGACCTCGAGCAGCGCATCGAGATTCGGCACGCGCTCGGTGAGGACCAGGCAGCGGCTGGTCTCGATCGGCAGGAGGCGCACCGTCGCGTCGACGATGATGCCGGTGAGGCCCATGCCGCCGACGGTCGCCCACCAGAGATCGGGATCGCTCGTGGGCGACACGACACGCCGCGTGCCATCGGCCAGCACCATCGTCATCGAGTCGACGTGGGAGCCGAACGTGCCGTCGGCGTGATGGTTCTTGCCGTGGATGTCGCTGGCGATCGCCCCGCCGACCGTGACGAAGCGTGTACCCGGCGACACCGGCACGAAGAACCCCCGTGGGACCACGTGACGGAGCAGCTCGTCGAGGCTGACACCGGCGCCGACGGTCACCGTCGCCGTGGTCGGATCGAGCACGATCGGGCCCGGAGCGAGCCGGAGCACCGCGCCACCGCCGTTCTGCGCCGGATCGCCGTAGGAACGACCGAGGCCTCGTGCGATCAGGCCACGCGGCACGGCGAGCTCACCGATGATCTGCTCGTTCAGTTCCTCCGGCGCGATGTCGACGATCGTGCCAGCGGACGGCGCCGTGCGGCCCCAACCGGTCAACTCGGCCTGGCGTGTCCTCACCGGAGCACCGCGCTCAGTACGGCCACTCGGGCACGCGTCGTCCGAACCGGTCGAGGACCTTGCCGAGCCCGAGCGACAACGCCACCTTGAGCGCCACGTTCTTGACGAACCATGGCAGCTGGGCCAGCTGCCGGCCGGCGTTGGACGCGCGAGCCGAGGCGCCGCCGCCGAGGTCGGCTCGGTAGATCGTCATCGACCGCGAGCGCCCGACGTAGCGGAACCGCCCGCCGAGGAGGAGTTCGCGCAGGATGGCGAGGGTGACGCCGATCGAGGAGAACGAGTCGTGGATCAGCATCGTGCCGCCGTCGGTGACGCGGGCTCCCCAGTCACGGATGTCGTCACGGGCGGGCGCATAGCGATGCGCGCCGTCGATGTACAGCACGTCGACCGGTTCGTTCACCTCGGCGAGTGCGGCGTCGGAGAACATCCGCAGGTGCCGAACACGGTCGGCGACACCGGCACGCTCCAGGTTGGCCAGGAACGTTGCATTGTCGTCCTCGGCCTCGTCCGCGAACCCGTCGATCTCCTGTGGCCCGCGGTCGTTGCCCGCATGCGGGTCGATCGCGATGACGGCGACTCCCGGCGCCGCGGCGCTCGCGAGCACGATCGTCGACCGCCCCTGAAAACTGCCGATCTCGACGATCGTGCCCGTCGGCGGGCAGCGGCGCGCCGCGTCGTACAGGGTCGCAGCCTGGCCCGGGGACATCCATCCCTGCACGTCACGGACGCGCTCGGTGACCGTGACGAGATCCGGCGGTTCGGTGGCGGCGTGATCAGGAGACATAGACGGCGAGACCATAGACGACGATCCAACAGAACCCCAGGAATACCAGCAACCGGTCGCTCGTGAACACTTCCTCGGGCGCCGCTCCCCCGCCCTCTTCGAGGACGAACAGGTACCGCATCAGGGCCATCAGCATCGGCACGATCGACAGCTCGTACAGCGGCCAGTCGCTCGCGGAGGCGGCGCTGGTCTCGAAGGCCCACACGCAGTAGCTGATCAGCACCCCGGCGAGGCTCACCGACAGCATGATCCGCAGGTAGCCGATCGAGTACTCCTCGAGCGTCGCCCGCGTGCCGGCACCGCCGCCGACCTCGTTCAGCTCGGCGTACCGCTTGCCGACGACGATGAACAGCGACCCGAAGGTGATGCACAGCACGAACCACCGCGACATCGGTACGTCGACGGCGACCGCCCCGGCCGCGGCCCGCAACACGAAACCGGCTGCCACGGTCACCACGTCGACCACCGGGACGTGCTTGAGTCGCAGCGTGTAGGCGATCGTGATGACGATGTAGGTGCCGACGACGGCGACCGTCTGCCAGCGGCCCGTCAGGGCGGCGAGACCGAGCGCGACGATCGGGAAGACGACGCCGGCCACCCGCGCCGCACCCACCGACAGCTGCCCGGCGGCGATCGGCCGGTTGCACTTCGTCGGGTGTCGACGGTCGGCGTCGATGTCGAGCAGATCGTTCCAGATGTAGATGCCGCTCGCTGCGAAGCAGAACGAGACGAACGCGATCACCGTGAGTGCGAGATCGTTGCCCTGGTCGAGCACGCCGGCCGCCCCGGGCGCCGCGAAGACGAGCACGTTCTTGAGCCACTGCTTCGGGCGGCTGGTTCGCCACAGGGCGCTCAACACGAGGGGGTCCCGGATCGCTCGTCGATGGACATGGCGCCGGTGACCGTACAACCCGACGGGTCCATCAGCGGGGCATCCTGCCGCTGCCGACCCAGTGGGCGACATCGGCGTCGGCCAGGAGTTCGCGATCGCCGGACGAATCACCGTAGGCGGTGACCCTCACCGACGAGCGCCCGTCAGCGTGCTCGTCGAGCCAGCCGTGCAGACGACGCACCTTTTCCGGCCCGCGACAGTTCACCCCGGCCAACCGGCCGCTGAGACGACCGGCTGCGTCGACCTCCAGGCGCGTGGCCAACACGTCCTGGACGCCCAGCAGCACCCCCAGCGGCCGGACGTACAGCTCGAACGACGCGGAGACGATCACCACGGTGTCCCCGTCGTCTCGATGCCGCTCGAGCGCCGCCGCGACGTCGGGACGCAGCCAGGCGGTGTGGATCTCCTCGGCGTAGGCGTCGGCGATTCGCTGGACCTCGTCGGCGCGCGCCCCGGCGAACGCTCCTGCGACACTGGCAGCCTTCAGCGCGTTGCGATCCATTCGAAGTCCCGCCCCGGCGAGGGCGACGGGGTGACGCAACATGCGCGCCACCAACGTGCGGGTGCCGGCCACCCGGCGCAGGAACGGCACGACGCAGTCACGCGTGGTCAGCGTTCCGTCGAGGTCGAACGCTGCCACGCGCGCGACCGGCGACGACGGCCCCGATCCGGCGGAGTCGTCCGGGGTCACAGCAGATGGGCCGGGATCGCCGACAGCGCGTCCCAGTAGCCGGGCCAGCTCTTCGAGACGACCGCCGGTTGCGAGATCTCGATGCCGTCGACGACGAGGCCGAGCAATCCGAATGCCATCGCGAGCCGGTGATCGTGGTGAGTGTCGAGGCGGGCACCGACGAGATGGTCGGTGGGTTCGATCAGCAACCCGTCGGGCTCGACGGTGACGAGCGCGCCGGTGCGACGGAGTTCGGCAGCGAGGTCGCCGAGCCGATCGCTCTCCTTGGCCCGGATGAAGCCGACGCCGGTGATCCGGGTCGGCGTGACCGCCTGGGTGGCGACGACAGCGACCGTCGGCACGAGATCGGAGATGTCGGCCATGTCGATCTCCACGCCCCGCAGCGGCACGTCGCGCCGGCGCATCACGACGGTGTCGTGGCTGCCCTGGGTGACGATGCACCCCATCGAGTCGAGGATGTCGACGAATCGTGCGTCGCCCTGCATCGAGGACGAGCCGAGACCTCGCACGCTCACGGCACCACCGACCATTGCGGCCGCAGCGAGCGGATAGCTCGCCGAGCTGGCGTCGGGTTCGACGCGGAACTCGGTCGGGAGGTAGTCACCGGGACCGACGATCACGTGACGATCGCGGAGTTCGACGTCGTGATGGCCGAAGTCGTTCATCACCGACCGGGTCATCTCGAGGTACGGACGCGACACGACACCGGACGACAACCACAACTTCAAGCCACCGGGAACGTACGGGGCGATCAGCATCATGGCGGTGATGTACTGGCTCGACACGTCGCCGGGCATCACGACCGCGTCGGCACGGCGCAGCGGACCGGCAACCGTGACGGGCAGGTGCCCAGCGGTTTCCCCGGGCGTGACGCTCGCACCGAGCGCGGCGAGCGAGTTGTGCAGGGGCGCCATCGGGCGGTTTCGCAGCGGCGGATCGCCGTCGATCGTGTACTCGCCGGTGCCGAGCGCGGTGAGCGCCGTCACGAAGCGCGACGTCGTACCGGCGAGGCCGGCGTGGAGCGTCATCGGCCCGGGGGTGAGCACGCCTCCGGTGCCGAGCACGTCGGCGATCCGCTCGCCGCCGTCGATGCGCACGCCGATACCGCAGCCGAGCTGCTGGAGGCAGCCGATCATCGACGCCGTGTCGTCGCCGGGCGCCACCCCGATGATCTCGCTGGTGCCATCGGCGAGTGCGGCACAGATCAGGGCCCGGTTGACGATGCTCTTCGACGGCGGCACGCGCACGTCGGCGATCACCGGCCCATCGGCGCGCCGGACTCGGTAGGTGTCGTCGCTCATGACAGCGGCTGTACGGCAGGACGGAACCCGCGGGCGATCAACCCACCGCGGAACAGCTCGACCAGTGCCCGATCCACCAGCACGACCGCGACGCCACGGGTGCTCTCGGCGACGTGGACCACCTCGAAGCTGGCGATGTTCACGCTGAGCTCCGCTGCGAGCGTGAACACTTCGGCGGCCGCACCGGCACGGTCGGGAATCGGGATGCGGACTTCTGCGAGTTCGTCGGGATGCACCACGCGGGTCGGCAGGTTCACGCGAGCCTGGCGTGCGGCGGTGAGCAGCGAGTACAAGCGCTCCCGGTCGTCGGCGCCCACGATGTCGCGCATCTCGGTGAGCCCGCCGATCAGTTGATTCAGGACGTCGACGATCGCTGGACGGTTCTCCGCGCAGATGTCGAGCCAGATCCCGGGGCGACCGCTGGCGACTCTGGTCATGTCGCGGAAACCGCCCGCGGCGAGTCGCAGCAGCGCGGCATGCTCCTCCGCCCGCTCGCTCGCGAGCCCCATCAGCGTGGCTGCGGTGAGGTGGGGAACGTGGCTGACCACGGCGACCAGTTGATCGTGGCGTTCGGGCGACAGGGCGACGACCTCGGCGCCCAGCGACCCGGCGAGCGAAGCAACCGCGGCGAAGACGCCGTCATCGCTGTCGGCGGTCGGCGTGAGCACCCAGACGGCTCCTTCGAAGAGATCGGCCTGCGCACCGTCGAGTCCATCGAGTTCCGATCCGGCCATCGGGTGTCCGCCGACGAACCGCGGATCGTCACAGGCTGCACAGATCGCGGCCTTGACGCTGCCGACATCGGTGACTGCTCCCGTCGTCTCGGCCAACGCCCGCTTCACCTGATCGGCCGCCGCCAGCACGGGCACGGCGACCACGGTGATCTCGGCAGACCGATCGACTCCGAGCTCGTCGACCACACGCCGCGCGAGCGCCGCCTCGGCCGTCGCCCGATCGGTGTCGTCGCCGGTCACGTGCCAGCCCGACTCCCGCAGTCCGAGCGCGACCGACCCCCCGATCAGGCCGAGGCCGATGACATTCGCTCGACGCGCACGGGTCGTCGATGCAGCGGGGTCGTCACTCACGTGGCCCGATCGTACTGTCGGACGCGTCGGCCACCGCCTCGGTCAGCGTCCGCCACTCGTCGGCCGTCAGTTCACGCCACGACCCCGGTCGCAGGCTCCGATCGCTGATCGGTCCGATGCGCGTGCGCACCAGTCGGCGCACGGGGTGTCCGACGGCCTCGCACATCCGCCGGACCTGCCGGTTGCGACCCTCGTGGATCACGAGACGCAGCACCCCGGGGTCGGGCTGGGACACTCGGGCTGGAGCGGTCCGCCCGTCATCGAGTTCGACACCGTCGCGCAACGCCCGCAGCGCTCCGGCCGACACCCGACCACCGTCGACCTCCACGAGGTACTCCTTTTCGATGCCGCGCGACGGATGGGCGATCCGGTTCGCGAGCTGGCCGTCGTTGGTCAGCAGGAGCAACCCTTCGGTGTCGACGTCGAGACGACCCACCGAGAACACCCGCGGCGTGCTCGGCACGAGCTCGAGGACGGTTCGACGACCGTGCGTGTCACGGGCGGTCGTGATCACCCCGACCGGCTTGTTGAGCAAGTAGTAGACCAGCCCGGGGCGCACACCGATCGGCGCACCGTCGACTTCGACGGCATCGACGTCGGGATCGACGCGGCGACCGAGGATCGCCACCTCGCCGTTCACGGTGACGCGCCCGGCGGCGATCAGGTCCTCGCACACTCGACGGCTGCCGTAGCCGGTGGCCGCCAACACCTTCTGCAGTCGCTCCCCTTGCGGAAGCGCGGCGCTGGCGTCGGCCAGCTGCTCCCACAGGGGCGGCTCGGGCGTGCGATCGGTCACGGGTCCGCAGTCGGTTCCGGCGCCGACGACTGCCGCTGACCGGTTCCGTCGCTCGTCGACACGTCGATCACCGGCGTCACGCGCAGCCCGGTCTCCAACGCCTCGACCACCTCGGCGCTGGGGATGAACTCGGCGATCGGTGGCAGGTCGTCGAGCGTGGCGAGGCCGAGCTTCTCGAGGAACGTGGCGGTGGTCCCGAACAGGATCGCCTGCCCCGGGCCCTCGTCGCGGCCGGTCTCGTCGATGTAGCCGCGGGCCTGGAGCGTGCGGATCACGCCGTCGGGATCGACACCGCGGATCGAGGCGATCTGCCCGCGTGAGATCGGCTGTTTGTACGCGATGATCGCCAACGTCTCGAGCGCAGCACCCGACAGCCGGGCGCGCTGGTCGTGCAGCAGGAACCGCTCGACGTAGGGCGTCAGGTCGCTGGCGGTCTGGTAGCGCCATCCTCCCGCGATGTGGACGAGCTCGAACCCGTGGCCCGACGCGACGTAGGAGGCCGCCAGCTCCTCGCACCACTGTTCGATCAGCACCGTCGGTTCCTCGAGGAGCTGCGCGAGCAGCTCGGCGGGGACGGGATCGTGGGCGACGAGCACGATCGACTCGATCGCCCGCTTGTACTCGACGACGCGCTCGTCGGCCGGTTCGTTCGGGTCGGACAACTCGTCGGACATCGCGCTCAACCCTCGTACGCGTCGATGAGGATCGACGCCGTGTCGAAGCTCTCGTCGGCGGTCCACAGCACCTCGATGTCGCCGAAGCGTTCGGGCTGGTCGAGTTCGACGGCGCCCTGCTTGTACAGCTCGAGCACGGCGAGGAACCGGATGATCACCTCGATGCGATCGGCGAAGTCGGCGGTGAGCCTGCGGAAGGTGATCCGACCCGCCCGGGGCAGTTCGTCGAGCAGTTCGGCAACCGCATCGGCCACCGTGGTCGTGATCGGGTTGACGTGGTAGAGGTCGACGACGGGCACCGGCTTGGGGGTCAGTGCCCGGATGGCAGCGTTGCGCAGGCTGGTGACGCTGGTGCCCTCCAGCATGTCGGGCACCACATCGGCGAAACGATCGTCGGGTCCGACCACTCTCGGGAACGACAGATCGGCGTCGTCGGCGAGTCGGGCGAAGATCTGCGCAACGTCCTTGAAGGTCTTGGCCTCGAGCAGTCGCGCGAGCAGCATGTCGCGTTCTTCCCACAGCGCGAGTTCGTCGTCGAGGTCGATGTCGGCGGGGTTCGGCAACAGGCGACGGGCCTTGAGCTCGACGAGCGTCGCGGCGATGAGGAGGAATCCGGTCGCCACGTCGAGATCGAGGAACTGCATCCGCTCGATCTCGGTGAGGTAGGCGTCGACGATGTGCGACAGGTTGACCTCGTAGATGTCGACCTGTTCGCGCAGGATCAGCTGCAGCAGCATGTCGAACGGCCCTTCGTACACCGGGGTGGAGACCACGGTGCCCGAGGTGGAACTGGCGGCGTCGCTGGTTGCCTGGAAGGACATCGTCGCCCAACCTACCGGAGCGTCGGTGGTGCGAACGGGTATCGTCGGCGCCCGTGACGAACCCACCCAGCCACTCGACGACACGTGTGCTGTCGTGCATGCAGCCGACCGGCGACGTGCACCTCGGCAGCTACCTCGGCGCCCTGCGGAACTGGGTGTCCGGACAGCACGAGTGCGACGCGTTCCACGGGATCGTCGACCTCCATGCCTTGACGGTGATCGAGGAGCCCGGCCTGATCGGCGAGCTGACCGTCGAACTCGCGGCGATGTTCTTCGCCATCGGTCTCGACCCCGACGTCGCCACCGTCTTCGTCCAGAGCCACGTCCCCGAACACAATCAGCTCGGCTGGATCATGGAGTGCACCGTCAGCTACGGCGAGCTGTCGCGGATGACGCAGTTCAAGGACAAGTCGTCCAAGCGCGAGGGCCAGTTCATCTCGGCCGGGCTGTTCACGTATCCCGCACTCCAGGCGGGCGACATCCTGCTGTACGACGCCAACGAGGTCCCGGTCGGCGACGACCAGCGCCAGCACGTCGAGATCACGCGGGATGCGGCGATCCGCTTCAACCATCGCTTCGGTGACACCTTCGTGGTCCCCGAGGCGGTCACGCCGGCCGTCGGAGCGCGGGTGATGAGCCTGCAGGACCCGATGTCGAAGATGTCGAAGTCGGACTCGTCCGACGCCGGCTGCGTCTACCTGATCGACGAGCCGAGCGTGCTGATGAAGAAGTTCAAGCGGGCGGTCACCGACTCCGACACCGGACCGGACGCCGTTCGATACGACCGTGCCGAGAAGCCGGGCGTGGCGAACCTGTTGGAGATCAACGCGGCGGTCACCGGCCGGACGCCGCAGGCGGTCGCCGAGGAGTACGAGCAGTACGGCCGCCTCAAGGTCGACACCGGCGAGGCCGTCCTCGCCGCGCTCGACCCGATCCGCACCCGCTACCACGAGCTGATGGACGACAAGGGCGAGCTCACACGGCTCCTGCGCGTCGGCGCCGACAAGGCCCGTTCGGTCGCCGCCACCACGCTCGATCGCGCCCGCGACCACATCGGCCTCCTCCCCGCCTGACCCCTTCTCGTGAACCCGTGCGGGAGTAAACCCGCAACGGGTTCACGAGAACGGGCGGTCACACGTCGAGCTGGTCGAGCGAGACGGCATGGCGCCACGTGCCGAACCCGACTGGTTGGCGCCACACCGGGCGCGCCGACGAGCGGGCCGCCGGGAACCAGGCCAGCTCCCGTCCGACGCCCGCCGCCGATCGGCACCACACGCCACGGAGCCCGTCCGTGTGGGCCCGAACGCCGATCAGCTGTGTGACCTGGTGGCCGACGACCCGACCGTCCCCATCCGTCGGATAGCTCGCCGGCAGGCCAACGGCAGCGACGCCGTCGGGCGACACGACATCGGCGACGCGCTGACGCCCCGGGAGCGTTGCGGCTGCCAGGCGGATCGGGGCGTCGTCGTCGAGATCGTCGGGTTCGACGCCGCGTCCGGCGAACAGGTGGCGCACCTGGGCGTGCACGGTGGCCAGGTCCTCGTTGAGGTACAGCGTCGGCCAGGAGTCCGGCGGGTTCCACCGCCCACCGCTTCGTTGCGCGAACGTCGGGTCGAACGGATCGGCGAAGTGCGGTCGGGTGATGCGCAACCAGACGTGCCCGTCGGGAACCCGGATGTCGATCACGGAGCGATGCGAGTGAGATCGAACGTGTCGTACAACTCGTCTCGGAGCGTCTGGAACTCTCCGGCCAGCGCCACCTCGAGACGTGTCCGACCGCCGAGCGCCTCGACGGGACGCCTGACCACGGCCGGGATGCGCTCTCGCTTCACCCACTGATCGAGCAGGTCGGTCGCCTGACCCAGCAACGCCACCTGATCACGACGACTCGCCGGGGCACCTTCGGCGAGCCACTTCGACGCCGCCTGTCGGCTGATGCCGAACATCGCGCCGAGCTGTGTGGCGGACAGGTCCCACAACCGCACCGTGCGTTGCAGTGGACTGGCGTTGAGCTGATGGTCGAGACGATCGATGATGCGACGCAGCACGTCGGTGTCTCCCCCGCTGCGCAGCACGACCTCGTCGGCCATCGACTCCACGATCGACATGTCGACACGGTATCGCCACCACGTGTCAACCGCAACCATTTGTCAACCAGCGGGATCGCCCGGGTCAGGCGTGGTCCGAGCGGTTCAGCGCGGCAAATGCCGGGCCGCGCTGAGCGATCAGGTCGACCGTGGCCGGAGTCGACCCGGCCGCCTGAGCCATGGCAGCGCCGATCTCCTCGTGATCGTGGTACGCCCGGAACGACGCCGTCCGCGGGCCCACGAGGGTGGCGAACACCCGCCCGAACGTGCCGAGCCCGCACTCGATCTTGCCGACGTCGTGCAGGATCGCACCAGCGATCTCCTCACGCGTCGCCTCCGGTCGAGCCTCCACGAACCGACGTGCGACAGCGGCACTGTGACGGCGATCCTGGTTCGACAACTGCACCCAGAGCGCACGCTCACCCGGGAGGAGATGTTCGTCCACCCACACTTCGTCGTCGACCGAAGGCGGCGTGGGAGGCAGCGACGTGACGAAACGCGCGGCGAGGTGCCAGACCTTGACGATCGGATTCGAATGACCCCTGTCGGTGTGGCTCACCGCGTCAGTGTGGCCCGGGGATGAGCGGATCGGTACACGTCCCAGAGTCGCTCCTGGCTGACCTTGGTGTAGATCTGCGTGGTCGAGATCGATGCGTGCCCCAACATCTCCTGCACCACGCGCAGATCCGCTCCATGGTCGAGCAGGTGGGTGGCACACGAGTGCCGCAGCACGTGCGGTGACAGGTGATCGCCGATGCCGGCACGGGTGCCGTACTTCCTGATCACCAGCCAGGCGGCCTGTCGCGTCAGGCGCCCGCCGCGGGTGTTGAGGAAGACCGCCTCGGCGTCGTCCCGACGCCGCCACCGGTCCGGAACCATCCGCGCCCGTCCGCTCGACGAGAACCAGTCCTCGAGCGCAGCGGCGGCGGTCGAACCGAACGGCACGATCCGTTCCTTCGAGCCCTTGCCGTAGAGCCGGACGAGACGTGCATCGAGGTCGACCTCGCCGATCGAGAGTCCGACCGCTTCGGAGATCCGGGCCCCGGTGGCGTAGAGCAGCTCGATCAGTGCGAGGTCGCGTCGATGGACCGGCTCGGTGACGACGACGGCATCGATCAGGCTGGTGACCTGGGCTTCGGTCAGTGGCTTCGGGATGCCCGCCGGAACCCGCACACCCTCGAGATCTGCGGCCGGGTCGTCGCGCCGCTCACCCTCGATCGACAGGTGCCGATGCAGCATCCTGATCGCCGCGAGCTGCCGAGCGATCGACGACGTGGCGGCGCCGCTGGCCCGTCGCTCGCCGACGAACTCGACGAGTTGGGTGTGGTCGACGTCGAGCACACCGGTGCCGCGATCGGCGAGCCACGAGCAGTACGACGTCAGGTCACGGCGGTACGCCGCAACCGTGTTCGGAGCCCGCCCCTTCTCGGCGACCATCCACGAGAGGAACTCCTCGACCTCGATCGGCAGCATCGCGCTCGCCCCGACGCTCAGGTCCCGGGGTGATCACGAGCGCGCAACCGACGCTCGGTGAGCAGGAGCGCGACAACCGACTTGGCGTCGCCGATCTCCCCGCGTTCCACCATCTCGATCGCATCGGCGAGCGGGAGATGGAGCAACTCCATGTGCTCCTCCTCCGGGCCTTGGCGGTCGTGGGGCACCGGCACGCAACCGGTGGCGAGGTAGAGCGTGGTGACCGAGTCGGTCATTCCAGGCGATGGAAGGATCTCGGTGAGCAGCTCGAGTCGATCGGCCCGGAGACCGGCTTCCTCGACCAACTCGCGCCGTGCGACCGACTCGGTGTCCTCTCCCGCGATGTCACGCATTCCGGCGGGGATCTCGAGCACACTGCGTTCGTACGGTGGCCGGTACTGCGACACCAGCACCACCGACGGGTTGCCCTCGGCGTCGAACACGAGTGGGACCACGCCGACGGCACCGGGCGAACGCACGATGTCACGGGTGAACGTGGAGCCGTCCGGCGCGGAGAACTCGGCAACCGCGAGATTCCACACGTAGCCCTCGTGGATGATCGACTCCGACAGACGCCGGAACGTTGCGTCGTCGCTCACGACGACAGCGACGCCTCCGAGGTCGTCGCTCCGTCGATGCCGACGCGCTCCTCGACCTCGGCCGTGGTGCCGTCGGATTCGTCGCTGACGGCCCGACGAGCGAGCGCTGCTGCCACCAGTTCTCGGAACAGTGGGTGCGGGCGATCGGGGCGGCTCTTGAATTCCGGATGGGCCTGGGTACCGACCCAGAACGGATGACCGGGAAGCTCGATGAACTCGACGAGTCGATTGTCCGGCGACGTTCCCGAGCACCAGAGCCCGGCGTCCTCGAGCTGGCTGCGGTAGCGCTCGTTGAACTCGTAGCGGTGACGGTGACGCTCGGACACGACCGGCTCGCCGTACGCCGCAGCGACCTGCGACCCCGACGCCAGCACGGCGTAGTAGGCGCCCAGACGCATCGTGCCGCCCTTGTCCTCGATGCCGCGCTGTTCGAGCATCAAGTCGATCACCGGGTGATGCGTCGTCGGGTCGAACTCGGTGGAGTTGGCATCGGTGAGCCCGACGACGTCACGGGCGAACTCGATCACCATTGTCTGCAGTCCGAGGCAGAGTCCGAGACAGGGAACGCCTTCCTCCCGGGCGTACCGCGCGGCAGCGACCTTGCCCTCGACGCCCCGGTAACCGAATCCGCCGGGGATCACGATGCCGTCGAGGTGGTTCAGCTGCCCAGCAGCGAGCAGGCCCTCGACGCTCTCGGACTGGATCCACACGATCTCGACATCGGCACCGTGATGGAAGCCGGCATGTTTGAGGCTCTCGACGACGGACAGATAGGCGTCGGGCAACTCGATGTACTTGCCGATCAATCCGATTCGTACGGGGGTGGTTGCGGCTTCGACCTTGGCGACGAACTCCTCCCAGTAGGTGAGATCGGGTTCGCCCTCGATACGCAACAGGTCGCAGACGAAGTCGTCGAGGCCCTCGTCGTGCAGGATCAGCGGCAGCTCGTAGATGTTCTTCGCATCCGCCGCGTTCACGACGGCGCGCTCCTCCACGTCGCAGAGGCTCGAGATCTTGCGCTTGAGGTCGTCGGACAGCGGCTCCTCGCTGCGACACACGATCACGTCGGGCTGGATGCCGCGGCTGCGCAGCTCGGTCACCGAGTGCTGCGTGGGCTTGGTCTTCTGCTCGCCGGACGGGCCGATGAACGGCACGAGCGTCACGTGGATGTAGCAGACGTTGTCGCGCCCGACCATGTTGCGGAACTGGCGGATCGCTTCGAGGAACGGCAGGATCTCGATGTCGCCGACGGTGCCACCGACTTCGGTGATCACCACGTCGACATCGTCGTGGGCGACACGCTGGATCCGCCGCTTGATCTCGTCGGTGATGTGCGGGATGACCTGCACGGTCTTGCCGAGGTAGTCCCCCCGCCGCTCGGCTGCCAGCACGGCCTGGTAGATCGACCCGGTCGTGGCGTTGGAGTTGCGCGACAGGCTCTCGTCGATGAACCGCTCGTAGTGGCCGAGGTCGAGGTCGGTCTCACCGCCGTCGTCGGTGACGAACACCTCCCCGTGCTCGAAGGGGTTCATCGTGCCGGGGTCGATGTTGATGTACGGGTCGAGCTTCTGGAGCGTGACACGGAGCCCCCGGAGCTTCAGCAGACGGCCGAGCGACGATGCGGTCAGGCCCTTGCCGAGCGAGCTGGCCACGCCTCCGGTCACGAAAATGTGCTTCGGCATCTGCCAATCCTCCGTCTCACTGCTCGGCGTCCGAACGACACCATGACGGGACATCACCATACCCCGTCCACGTCCGCCGCGGCGCCATTCGGACGCGGCTCAGCGCTCGAGCAGCTCCCGGGCGTGGTTGAGCGCCGAATCCGTGCCCGAGCCGGACAGCATCCGGGCGATCTCGGCGATCCGTTCGTCGCCGGAGATCGGGGTCGCCGCGGCGAATGTCCGGCCTTCCCTGACGGTCTTCGCGACCGAGATCTGGACGTCGGCGGCTGCTGCCACCTGCGCCAGATGGGTGACGACCAACACCTGATGGGTTCGAGCGAGTTGCGCGAGCGCATCACCGATCGCCTGCGCTGCGGCTCCGCCGATCCCCGCATCGACCTCGTCGAACACGAGCGTGCGCTCGCTCTGGTGGGCAGCGGACGCAGCGGACAACACGAGCCGCAACGCCAGCATCGACCGAGCCAACTCGCCGCCTGACGCGACCCGCGTCAGCGGAAGCAGTGGGGCCCCGGGATTCGCGGCGAGCAGGAACTGGACACGATCGCCCGGGTGGTCGTCGGCATGGTCGCCGACCTCGACGGCGACCGACACGTGCGGCATCGCCAGGTTTCGCAGTTCGGCCTCCACGGCGGCGGCGAGTTCAGGGCCCACCTCCCGGCGTCGGCGGCCCACGACGATCGCTGCGGCTCGCTCGTCGGCGAGTGCCTGTTGTCGCTGATCGTCGAGTTCGGCGGCGCGTTCGTCGAACCGTTCGAGTTCACGAAGCCGATCGGCCGACGCCGCGTGGAACTCCATCACCGCCGCCAGGTCGTCACCGTACTTGCGGCGCAGGTTCTTGAGGAGCTGACGCCGCTCGCGTAGAAACGCCAATCGCTCGGGCGACTCGTCGATGGCCTCGCCGCCGGTCCGAAGGTCGCCCGCGAGGTCGTCGAACTCGGCGAGGAGGTCGCGAAGGCGACCGGCCTGCTCCGCGAAGGGTGCCCGGCCGTCGATCGCAGCGAGCGCAGCAGCGAGCGCGTCGCGCGCTCCCCCGTCGCCGCTGAGCGACGACGCCGCTGCGGTCGCCGCCTCACGGTGAGCGGTGGCATCGGCCAGCACCGACTCCTCGGCGTCGAGTCGCTCGTCCTCGTCGGGGTCATCGATCGCGGCGGCGTCGAGTTCGTCGACCTGGAACCGGAGCAGGTCGATCTCCCGCGCGCGTGCTCGATCGTCGCCTCCCAGCGCGGCCAGTGCCGCATCGATCTCCGTCAGTCGGGCCCGGGCCGCTCGGAGGGGACCGAGGTCGATCGAGCCGTACTCGTCGAGGGCCGCGCGTTGCGTCGCCGTCGACAGGAGCGACTGGTGTGCGTGCTGCCCATGGAGGTCGACGACATCGGCCGCCGCCTCGGCGAGCGACGCGACGGTCGCCAGCCGACCATCGACGTAGGCGCGCGACCGTCCGTCGGCCGGCACGATTCTGGTGAGCACCGTCTCCACGCCATCGGGCGTGACGAGGCGACCGTCGACTCGGGCCTCCGTTGCACCGTGGCGGACCATCGACGAGTCGGCTCGACCGCCGACCAGCAGCTCGATCGCCTCGACCAGCATCGTCTTGCCGGCCCCGGTCTCGCCGGTCACCGCGGTCAACCCCGGCCCGAGGACGAGTTCGACGCGCTCGATCACGCCGAGGTTCTCGATGTGCAGCTCGGTCAGCATCGTTCAGGCCTCGACACCGCTCACCGATCGGCGAGGCCGAACTTGGCCTTGAGGATCTGGTGGTAGCGCTCGGCGCCGAAACGGACGAAGTTCGCCGTGGCCGACGATGGGGAGCAGGAGACGACGTCGCCCTCGTCGAGCGAGGCGACCGCCTGACCGTCGAGCGTGAGTTCGGCCCGACGATGGCCGGTCACCTCGATCTCGATCGCCTCGGACGGGTCGAGCACGAGCGTCCGGTCGAACAGCATGTGCGGTGACACCGGCGTGAGCAACATCGCCCGATGGCGCGGCGACACGATCGGACCGCGAGCGGAGAGCGAGTACGCCGTCGAGCCGGTCGGTGTGGCCACGATCAAGCCGTCAGCGGCGTAGTAGGTGAAGGGCTCACCATCGATACGCGCCAGCAGGCGCACGGTGTGTCCTGACTGGGCCTTCTCGACGACCGCTTCGTTGAGTGCTCGACCCGTGTGCTCGCCGTTGACCGAGACGTCGAGCATCATGCGCTCATCGAGGTGCCACCGACCCTCCTGCTCGCCGGCGACGAAACGGTCGAGCGCATCGGTGAGACGATCGGGTTCCACCTCGGTGAGGTATCCCAACGAACCGAGATTGACCCCGAGCAGCGGCACTGCCGCTCCCGCGAGCAGTCGCACGCTGCGCAACATCGTTCCGTCGCCACCGAGGCTGAGCACGAGGCTCGCCTCGGCGATCGGCCGGACGCTCGCGTGCTCATCGAGCTGCAGCGCTCCGGCATCGTCGGCGG
>CAVORH010000010.1:0-85965 GCA_963698565.1 Ilumatobacteraceae bacterium | reverse complement strand
GCCGGAAGGCGAACTCCCGGGTGGTGAATCCACCGACTTCGGCGTACGAGACGACCACGTCGTCGGCGCCCGTCGGATGGGAGTAGCCGTCGGCCGGGACACTGGCATCCACTGCGGGCAACGTCGAGTCCGAACTCGGCGAGGAGGCCCCCTCGCCGTCGCTGCCGCACGCGGCCACGCCGAGTACGGACACGGCCAGGAAGAATGGGATCCATCGCTTGGTCATGGCAGTTGGACGATTCCCATCGGCACACGGTTCCACACCCCGACGTCGAATTCTGCGCGCTACGGTCGCCCGCATGAGTCAAGAGGTTCGTGGAATCATCGCCCGCGCGAAGGGCGCCCCCGTGACGATGGAGACGATCGTCATCCCCGATCCCGGGCCCGGCGAGGCGGTGGTGGCGATCCAGGCGTGCGGCGTCTGCCACACCGACCTGCACTACCGGGAGGGTGGCATCAACGACGACTTCCCGTTCCTGCTCGGCCACGAGGCCGCCGGTGTCGTCGAGTCGGTCGGCGACGGCGTCACCGACGTGGCGCCGGGCGACTACGTGATCCTCAACTGGCGGGCGGTGTGCGGCAACTGCCGGGCGTGCCGCCGCGGTCAGCCGCAGTACTGCTTCGACACCCACAACGCCACCCAGAAGATGACGCTCACCGACGGCACCGAGCTGTCCCCGGCGCTGGGCATCGGGGCGTTCTGCGACAAGACGCTCGTCGCCGCCGGACAGTGCACCAAGGTCGACCCGGCGGCATCACCGGCCGCCGCCGGCCTGCTCGGTTGCGGGGTGATGGCCGGCATCGGCGCGGCGCTCAACACCGCTGGCGTCACCCGCGGCCAGATCGGTCGCCGTGTTCGGTTGCGGCGGCGTGGGCGACGCGGCGATCGCCGGCGCCCGGCTCGCCGGAGCCTCGACGATCATCGGCGTCGACATCGACGACCGCAAGCTCGAGTGGGCCAAGGGCTTCGGCGCCACGCACGTGTGCAACTCGAAGGAGACCGACCCGGTCGAGTTCATCCGCTCGGTCACCGGCGGCTTCGGTGCCGACGTGTGCATCGAGGCGATCGGCCATCCCGAGGTGTACAAGCAGGCCTTCGAGGCCCGCGACCTCGCCGGCACCGTCGTGCTCGTCGGCGTCCCGAACCCGGAGATGACGCTGGAGCTGCCGTTCATCGACGTGTTCGGCCGTGGCGGTTCGCTCAAGTCGTCGTGGTACGGCGACTGCCTGCCGTCGCGCGACTTCCCGATGCTGATCGACCTCTACCTCCAGGGTCGGCTCGATCTCGACGGCTTCGTGTCGGAGACGATCGGCCTCGACGGCGTCGAGGAGGCGTTCCACAAGATGGAGCGCGGCGAGGTGCTCCGCAGCGTGGTCGTGTTCTGATGGGACGCATCTGATGGCAATCGAACTGGTCACCACCGACGGGATCTTCGCGCTCGACGGCGGCGAGTGGGAGGTCACCAACAACATCTGGATCGTCGGCGACGACCGCGAGGTCGTCGTGTTCGATGCGGCGCACGACCACGAGACGATCGTGTCGGCGATCAACGGTCGGCGCGTGCGGGCGATCGTGCTCACCCACGGACACAACGACCACATCAACGCCGCCGTGCCGCTCCGTGATGCGGTCGACGCCCCGATCCTGCTGCACCCCGACGACCGGATGCTGTGGGACGTGGTCTGGCCGGACGCCTGCGCCCGACCGAGATCTCACGCCCGGAACGCCACTGCAGGTCTCCGATCACGAGCTCACCGTCCTGCACACCCCCGGACACTCCCCCGGCTGCTGCAGCTTCCACGACGCCGCGTCCGGGGTCGTCTTCAGCGGCGACACGCTGTTCTGTGGCGGGCCGGGCGCCACCGGCCGCAGCTTCAGCGACGAGCCGACGATCCTGCGCTCGATCCGCGACACGCTCCTCGCACTGCCCGATCACACCGTGGTCCACACCGGCCACGGCGATTCCACCACCATCGGCGCGGAACGGGCCGGCGTCCTCGAACGCGCCGCCGAACTCGGACTCTGACTCGTGTCGACACGGCCGATCGCCGTCCGCGGCGTCGTTCAGCACTACGAGTGGGGCGACCCGACGTTCATCCCCGAGCTGCTCGGCGAGACCGCCGACGGTCAACCCTGGGCCGAACTCTGGTTGGGCACCCACCCGGCGGGCCCGGCGACGACCGAGGACGGCCGACCCCTCAGCGAACTCACCGGTGACCTCCCGTACCTCCTCAAGGTCCTCGCGGCCGCACAGCCACTGTCGCTCCAGGTCCACCCGACGACCAGCCAGGCGATCGACGGCTTCGCCCGCAGTGTGTACCCCGACAACCGTGCCAAGCCGGAACTCCTGTGCGCCCTCACCCGGTTCGATGCGCTCTGCGGCATCCGACCGGTCGGCGCAACACTCACCCTGCTCGGAGCCCTCGGAGCCGACGGCCTGGCAAGGACCTTGCGATCCGACGGTGTCGCGGCCACGATCGAGGCGATCTCCCGGGGCCGATTCGATCCTCGTCCGACGATCGTCGCCTGTGCTCGCAGCAGCCGCCCCGAAGCAACCCTCGTCACCTCGCTCGCTGCCCGCTACCCCGACGATCCGAGCACGATCATCACGTTGCTGCTCAACCGGGTGACGTTGCAGCCCGGCGAGGCGCTCCATCTCACCGCCGGCAACCTGCACGCCTACTTGAGCGGCGCCGGCGTCGAGTTGATGGGCGCCAGCGACAACGTCGTCCGGGGCGGGCTCACCGTCAAGCACGTCGACGTCGACGAACTGCTCCGCATCCTCGACCCGACGCCGCTGGCACAGCCGATCATGGCCAACGCCAGGCGCACCGGGCGGTATCCGCTCCCGGAGGCCGGCTGCACGCTCGTGCGTGTGGAGCCCGGCCACACCCACACCTCGATCGGCCACGAACTGACCGTCGGCCTGGACGGACGGTCGTTCTACCTTCCGCCCGGCAGCACCCTCTCCCCCGACGTTCCCACGTTCGTCGTCACGACGTGACTGTTACGCCGGGGGTCTGACCCCTGGCGTAACGGTCAGCGGGTGGTCTTGCGGATCTCGACGATCTTCTCGGTGGCCTGGTTGGCGTCGGCGCCCTGATCGTCGAGGAGCTTGGCCCGATCCTTCTCGGCCTCGCGGGCGGCCTTCACCAGGTCGACCCGTGCGAGCGCAGCCTCGACCCCGTGGTCGTTGATGAACTCGGCCCACTCGACGAGCTGGTCGACCATCTCGTCCTCGGGGACGACGGCGACGTTCTGCCCCTTCACGAACAGGTGACCGCGCTTGTTGCCCGCAGCGATGCCGAGGTCGGCGTCGCGGGCCTCGCCGGGACCGTTGACGACGCAGCCCATCACGGCGATCTGCAGCGGGATCTCCCGGTCGGCGAAGGCCGCCATCGCCCGGTTGGCGACGTCGATCACGTCGACCTCGGCGCGCCCGCACGACGGGCAGGCGATCAGGTCGACGTTCTTGCGCTCACGCAGGCCGAGCGCCTCGAGCAGCTGGCGGCCGGCTCGAGCCTCCTCGACCGGGTCGGCGGTGAGCGAGTAGCGGATCGTGTCGCCGATGCCCTCCATCAGCAACGTGGCGATGCCCGCAGTGGCCTTGATCAGCCCTCCGGGCGGAGGCCCGGCTTCGGTGACGCCGAGGTGGAGCGGGTGATCGGTGACCTCGGACAGCTGGCGGTAGGCCTCGACCATCAGCGGCACGCTCGACGCCTTGACCGAGATCTTGATCGCGTCGAAGCCGACCTCGTCGAAGTAGGCGATCTCCTGCTGGGCCGATTCGACCATCGCCTCGGGCGTGGCACTGCCGTACTTCTCGTAGAGCGACGGGTCGAGCGAGCCGGCGTTGACCCCGATGCGGATCGGGATGCCCCGGTCGCGGGCCTCGGAGGCAACCGCCTTGATGTGTTCGGGCTTGCGGATGTTGCCCGGGTTGAGGCGCAACCCCTGCACACCGGCTTCCATCGCAGCGAGCGCCATCTTGTACTGGTGGTGGATGTCGGCGATGATCGGCACCGGCGACCGCGGCACGATCTGCGCGAGACCTTCGGCCGCCTCGGTCTCGTTGCAGGTGCAGCGCACGATGTCTGCGCCAGCCGCCGCGAGGGCATAGATCTGCTGGAGCGTGCCCTCGACGTCGGCGGTCTTGGTGATCGTCATCGACTGCACCGTGATCGGGGCGTCGCCGCCCACCTTGACGTTGCCGACGGAGATCTGACGGGTTGGCTTGCGGGGAACGAGCGAGCTGGAGACGTCCACGAGCTGGGTGTTATCCGAGGATCGGTCGGGTGATGTCGAGGTACAGGCCGGTGAACATCAGCATCGCCAGCACCACGATCACGCCCATCGCGAACGGCATGAGCCGTTCGACGTCGGCGAAGTAGCGACCGGTCAGGTGGCGGCGCTTCTCCTGGATGCGCTCGTAGACCGCGATGGCAGCGTGGCCGCCATCGAGCGGGAGCAGCGGCATCATGTTGAACACCCCGACGAAGATGTTGAGGATGGCCAACATGTACAGCACACCGGCGAGCCCGCCGGACTCCCCGACGTCGTCGGAGACCGTGGCGATGCCGTAGACCGTCGTCGGGCGAGCAGTCGGATCAGCGTTTTCATCGGTCAACTGATTGACGAGGTTCACCGGATTGAGCACCTTCACGATGCCCTTCGTGGACTCCCAACTGACCGGGAAGACGTCGGTGACCGCGTTGACCGCGGAGCCGACGATGCCGTGCTGCTCGTAGAGCGGCGGGCTCCCCGAGCGCACGCCGAGCAGCGCCGAGCCGAACAGCGGATCGTCCTCGGGGACCGAGGTGTTCGCGCCCAGTCCGACAGGAATGGTGAGCGTCTCACCGTCGCGGATCACCACGAGGTCGACGACATCGCCGGGCTCGAAGCTGCGGACCGTGTCGCCCAGTTCGACGTTCGATGTCACGGCGATGCCGTCGACCGTGACGATCTCGTCACCGGCGCGAATTCCGGCACCCCACGCCGGGAGTTCGGGTGCGGCAGCTCCGACGATGACCCGGGGTTCGTCCTGGTCCGTGATCTCCCCCTGGGTCGAATACACGACGAAGAGCAGCACGATCGCAATGAGGATGTGCATGATCGAGCCGGCGCTGATCACCAGCAGACGCCGCGGGAACGTCGCCTGGCGGTACGACCGTGCCTCGTCAGCGGGGTCGACGTCGTCCATCCGGTTCATGCCGACAATGCGAACGAAGGCGCCGAGCGGGAGGGCCCGCACGCCGTACTCGGTCTCCCCGCGACGGAAGCTCCACAGGCGAGGGCCGAAGAAGAGGAAGAACTGGGTGGCCTTCATCCCGGTCCACTTGGCCGTGGCGAAATGGCCGAGTTCGTGCAGGAAGATCGAGATCACGACGCCCACCACGAAGACGAAGATCCAGATGTTGACGAACGCCAACCACACGAACAGCCCGAGGATCACGGCCATCGCCAGGTACCCCGACCAGCCGTTGGCCAGTTCGTCGTCGTTCAGTTCGGTGACCGAACCGCCCGCCATGATCTCGCTCTTCACCCGGTCGCTCCGACTGGGTGGTGCGAACGCGGGCGCATCGTCCCGTCGATCGTCGGTCGGTGTGAGTTGGTCGGTCATGTCCTCGGAACCATCATCTCGGAAGAAGTCGAGTGGCGACCCGCCGAGCCTGAGCGTCGGCCTCGATCACGTCCTCGACGGTGTGGGGGGTTGCACCATCATGCATCGCAAGTACCTCAACACACACGTCAGGGATCTCATTCCATCGCAAGTTCCCTGCCAAGAACGCGTCAACGGCCACCTCGTTGGCGGCGCTCAACCACGCTGGGGCGGTACCGCCGGCGCGTCCGGCCTGGTAGGCGAGGTCGAGGCACCGGAACGTGGCCCGATCCGGCGGCTCGAAGTCGAGACGGGCCAGCTCCGCCCAGTCGATCCGGCCGAACGGGCTCCCGATGCGATCGGGATACCCGAGCGCATAGCCGATCGGCAGCCGCATGTCGGGCAGGCTGAGCTGCGCGATCGTCGAGCCGTCGCTGAACTCCACCATCGAGTGGATGATCGACTGGGGGTGCACCACCACGTCGATGTCGTCGTAGGGGGTTCCGTACAGCTCGTGCGCCTCGATGACCTCCAACCCCTTGTTCATCAGCGTGCTGGAGTCGACGGTGATCTTCGGACCCATGCTCCAGGTGGGGTGCGCAAGGGCCGCTTCGACGGTGACCTCGGCCAGTTCGGCAGCGCTCCTGCCCCGGAACGGGCCGCCGCTGGCCGTCAGCAACAACCGTGAGACCTCGCGGCCGGCATCGACCGACGAGCGCAGACACTGGTGCAGCGCGCAGTGCTCACTGTCGACCGGCACCAACTCCGCTCCCGGCGTGTCGCGCAGCGGCTGTACCACCGGTCCGGCGGCGATCAGGCTCTCCTTGTTGGCGAGTGCCAGTCGTTTGCCCGCTCGCAGCGTCTCGATCGTGATGTCGAGCCCGGCGAAGCCGACCACCCCGTTGACGACGACGTCTGCCGGCTCGACGACGGCGGCGAGTTCGGCCACCACCTCGACACCCGGGAGCGCGTCGGCAACCAGTCGCCTGGCCGACGGATCAGCGACAGCAACCACGGCAGGCCGGAACTCCTGTGCCTGCTCGATGACCGCCTCCGCTGATGCGCCGACCGCCAGCGCGACGACGTCGTAGGAACCGGGCAACCGATCGTTCTCGGCGCGCACCACGTCGAGTGTCTGCGTGCCGATCGAGCCGGACGAGCCGGCGATGGCGACCCGGGTCAGAGCGCCGTCCACGGCTCGACCACCAACATGAGGTAGTAGACAGCCGGCATCACGAACAGGAATCCGTCGAAACGATCGAGCACACCACCGTGACCGCGGATGACCGCGCCGAAGTCCTTCACGTCGAGGTTGCGCTTGAACATCGACTCGGTCAGGTCACCGAGCGGAGCGAAGATCGAGATCACGATGCCCAACATCAGGAGGTGGCTGGTGCTGGACCAGGTGTCGCTGAACTCCTGGATCCCGATCAGCAGCATCACGATCAGCGTCAGCGCGGTGCCACCGAGCAGGCCCTCGAGGGACTTGTTGGGGCTGATCCACGGCCGCAGTGGCGTCTTGCCGATGGCGGACCCCAGGAAGTAGGCACCGACATCGTTGGCCACGACACCGATCGCGATCAGCACGAGGGTGTCGGTCCCCCACGGCGTGCCGGACCCGAAGGTCGACCAGCGCAGGATCAAGGCACCGAACGCTCCGAGCACACCGATCCAGACGACACCGAGCATCGTGATCGCCATGTTCGGCATCGGGCCGGATTCGATCGAGTCGGCACCGATGAAACCGATCGCTCCCGCGAAGAACGCGAAGGCGATCACCAACGGAAGCGCACTGTCGCCGACCCAGTAGGCGGCGAGGGGTGCCGCAACACACCCAGCGATCCCGGCCGCGACCGCGGGGCGGTAGCCCTTGTCGGTGACGCGGGAGAAGTACTCGAGCGCCGCGACTCCGAGCGCGAGGGTGACGAACGCGACGACCGCCGCCGGACGCCACATCGACAGCGCGAGGAACACCGCAGCGAGCACGAGACCGCTCGCCACCGCAACGGGTAGGTTGCGGCCGTCCGCGGCCGGTGCGGTCCCTCCGGCGCTCGGCGGACGCTGGGGGGAGCCGCCACGGCGCTTCGGATCGGGTCGGCGCGGCATCCCGGACGGATCGGTGCCGATCGTGATGCGAGCGGGTTCACGCCGAGCCGGCTCGGTTGCCTCGGCCGGGGGAACCGCGGCGATGCGCCCCGACGTGAGCGCATCGGGCGCCTCGTCGACGACGCGCTCGTCGTCGTGCCAGGTCAGTTCGCCAGTCGGATCCTTGGGCGCCTCGGCAACGTCGATCGCCGGAGCCGGATCGGACGCGAACGACGACCACACGTCGAGATCATCCGTCGGGCTCTCCGGCTGTTCGGCAACGGGGATCTTCGGGATCTCGCCCGTGGGCGGATCGGTCCAGTGGGGCAGCGATCCGGTGTCGTCGGGGCCGAAGCTCAGCCGCTCCCGCGCGGCATCGTCGTCGAACGAGGTGACCGGCTGCTCGGTGGTCGCACCGAACAGCGGCCCGCCGAACTCCTCCGGATCGAACGAGTCCATCTCGGACTCGAACGAACCCGGCCGCCGCCGAGAGGCTGCATCGGCGTCGTCGCCCTGCCTGCGGTCATCGCTCATGTCGGATCCCTTCCCCCGTGGTCGAACGTCGAGCGGTGGTACAGCCGCTCATACTTCGAGCAATTCGTGCTCTTTGCGCCCCAACGCAGCGTCGATGTGCTCGACGTGGTCGTGGGTCACCTTCTCCAGTTCCTTCTCCGCCCGCTCGAGATCGTCAGCGGAGATCTCACCGTCCTTCTCCGCGCTCTCCAGCGCCTTGCGGGCGTCGCGGCGGGAATTCCGGATGGCGATCCGGCCGTCCTCGGCCATGTGCTTGACCACCTTGACGTACTCCCGGCGACGTTCCTCGGTCAGCTGCGGCAACGACAGACGGATCGAGATCCCGTCGTTGTTCGGCGCCACACCCAGGTCGCTGTCGCGGATCGCCTTCTCGACGGCGTCGAGCGACGCTCGGTCGTGCGGCTTGATCAGCAACTGACGTGCCTCGGGAACCGAGATCGAGGCGATCTGCTGGAGCGGCACCGGGGCGCCGTAGTACTCCACGGTGATGCGCTCGACGAGCGACGGCGTCGCCCGCCCGGTGCGCACCGTGGAGAACTGGTGCTGGGTGTGCTCCACCGCCTTGTCCATCTTCTCCATCGCTTCGAGCAGGGTCTCGTCGATCACGGCAGCCAGCGTACCCAGACGGGCCCCGACCAGCCGACCATGGGCGTCCGGCCGGCTGGCGCACCGAACCGGGTTCGCACCAGATCCGGCCCGCCGAAGAGGCTCAGACCTCGTGGACGAGGGTGCCCTCGTGGCCACCCTGCACGATGCTGCGGAGCGCCCCGGGCATCGACATGTCGAACACCACGATCGGAATCCCGTTGTCGCGGCAGAACGCGATCGCGGTTGCGTCCATCACCTTGAGGTTCTTCGTCATCACCTCGAGATACCCCACCTCGTCGTACTTCGTCGCCGTCGCGTCGTGACGGGGATCCGCCGAGTAGACGCCGTCGACCCCCGAGTGCGTGCCCTTGATCACGACATCGGCCTCGATCTCGGCCGCCCGCAGCGCTGCGGCGGTGTCGGTGGTGAAGAACGGGTTGCCGGTGCCGGCGGCGAAGATGACGACACGACCCTTCTCGAGATGGCGCACCGCCCGACGGCGGATGTAGGCCTCGGCGATGCGGGGCATCTCGATCGCGGACTGCACGCGGGTGTCCTGGCCGAGACGCTCGAGCGCGTCCTGGAGCGCGAGGGCGTTCATCACGGTGCCGAGCATGCCGATGTGATCGGACTGGGTGGCGTCCATGCCGCTGAGCGAACCGGTACGGCCGCGCCAGAAGTTTCCGCCGCCGACCACCACGGCGACGTCGACGCCGAGGTTCTGCCGGAGATCGACGATGTCGCGGGCGGTCGCTTCGAGCGTCGCGCCGTCGAGCCCCTTGCCCGACTCGCCGGCGAGTGCCTCACCCGACGGCTTGAACACGATCCGCTTCCAACTGGGCCGAGGCCCTCCCCGGGGATGCATCGGCTGGTCGCTCATCGACCGATGACCGTACTAGAGCCGACGCCAGGCCACCGAAAACCGCCCCACCCCATCTTCTCGTGAACCCGTTGCGGGATTACTCCCGCACGGGTTCACGAGAACGGGTGGAGCGTTGTGGAATCAGCCGATTTCGACTTGGGCGAAGGCCACGATGGTGGCGCCGCCGATGAACTGGCTGACCGACTGCTTGTCGTCCTTGGCGTAGGGCTGATCGAGCAGCGCGACGTCCTTGTAGAAGCCGTTGATGCGACCCTCGACGATCTTCGGCAGCGCCGCTTCGGGCTTGCCCTCGTTGCGGCTGATCGTCTCGAGGGTGGCGCGCTCGGCGGCGACCACGTCTTCGGGGATGTCGTCACGGCTGAGATACGTCGGACGAGCGAAGGCGATGTGGACCGCGACGTCGTGAGCGAGTTCCGGCGTACCGTCTGCGATCTCGACGAGCACGGCATTGACACCACGGCCACCCTGCATGTGCAGGTAGCTGCCGAGCAGGTTGCCGTCGGCGGCCTCGATGCGCTTGACGTCGCCGAGGCCGATGTTCTCCTTCAGCGTGACCTTGAGCTCCTCGAGCTCTGTCGCGCGCTCGCTGACCGCGTCGACGCCCTTCGCGGCGACGAGCGCCACCAGCGCGTCGGCTTCGGCCTTGAACTGGTCGGATCCGGCCACGAAGTCGGTTTCGCTCTTGAGTTCGACGATCGCGCCGACGTTGCCCTCGATGAGGAGGCTGACGACACCCTGGGAGGCCTCGCGGTCCTCACGCTTGGCGCTGGCGGCCAGGCCCTTCTCACGCAGCCACTGCTTCGCGGCCTCCATGTCGCCGTCGTTCTCCTGCAACGCCTTCTTGCAGTCCATCATCCCGGCGCCCGAGGACTCGCGCAGCGCCTTGACGTCTTGTGCGGTGAATGACATGTTCAGCTCTCCGTGCTCTCTTGAACGACTTCGTCGGTGGTGCTGTCGGCGACCTGCTCGGCCACCTCGGCAGCAGTCTCCTCGGCGACCTCCGCCACGACCTCGGCGGGGGCGCCCTCCTGAGTGGCGATGGCAGCGGCATCTGCGGCAGCTTCTTCGACCACCGGCGAGGCCTTGGCGGCGGCGAGGCGGGCATCGCGGTCGGCCTGTGCCTGCGCCGCGGCGTCGCGTGCGGCGGCCTGGGCGGCGGCGAACTCGGCCTCTTCCTCCGGGGTGCGCTCGGCGACCGGAGCCGGTGCCGGGTTGCGCTTGTTGGCGATGAATCGACCCTCTTCGACCGCGTCGGCGATCACGCGGGCGAACAGGCTGTTCGAGCGGATGGCGTCGTCGTTGCCGGGGATCGGGTACTGGATGACTTCGGGGTCGACGTTGGTGTCGACGACGGCGACCACCGGGATGCCGAGCTTGTTGGCCTCGGTCACCGCGATGTGCTCCTTCTTCGTGTCGAGCACGAAGATGGCGTCAGGCGCCTTCTTGAGGCTGCGCAGACCACCGAGGTTGCGCTGGAGCTTCGTGAGCTCGCGGTCGAGCAGCAGGGCTTCCTTCTTGATCATCGCGTCGAACTCGCCGGACGCCTGCATGCGCTCGTACTCGAGCATCTTGTTGACGCGCTTCGACATCGTCTCGAAGTTGGTGAGCATGCCACCGAGCCAACGCTCGTTGACGTACGGCATGCCGCACTTGTCGGCGTAGCTCTTCACGGGATCCTGCGCCTGCTTCTTGGTGCCGACGAACAGGATCGTGCCGCCACCGGCGACGAGATCGCGGACGAAACCGTAGGCGGTCTCCACCCGACCGAGCGTCTGCTCGAGGTCGATGATGTAGATGCCGTTGCGCTCACCGAAGATGAATCGCTTCATCTTCGGGTTCCACCGTCGGGTCTGGTGACCGAAGTGGGCGCCGGCTTCGAGCATTTGCCGCATGGTGATGACGGCCATGATGGTTCTCCTTGGTGCGGTTGATCCCGCCGGTCGGCGCCCGTGGGCGACCGCTTGTTGACCGGCGGAACGGTGAGACATCGCTGCGAACAGCGGCCGGATCGGGTGAACCGACCGGGCGGATGCTATCGGCCGTTCTCGCCACCCCGACACCCGCGGCTGCGAGACGCGCCGAGCAGGTCCACGCCGGCGCGTCGGCCGGATCGGGCACGAGCGCCGGCGTCCCGTCGAGCGGGATCAACCGGGGGCGGCCGATCGGTCGCCCGATGAACGGCGCCGGGTCGTGGTACTCGTCGCCGATGCGCAGTCCGAAGTAGAACTCACCGGTCACGCGACCCACGGCCGACCCCGCCACGACCAGGGCGCCGCGTCGGAGCGTGGTGTCCTCGAGCCGCCCGTAGGTCAGCCGCCAACCGTTCGACAGTTCGACCACCAGATACGCGGTGCCCGCCACGGACCCGACGAACGTCACGGTTCCGGTTGCCGCGGCTCGAACGGTGGCATCGGGACCGACCCGGTACTCGATGCCCCGGTTGCCGGCGCACCAGTCGCAAGCCGGAGCGCGGAACGGGTCGACGACCGTGCCGATCACCGGCGGACGCAGGCACGGTGCCGCGTGCACCGATGTCGCGGGCGACAGCGAGGTCGACCCGACCAGCGTCACCACCAGCCCGAGCACGGTCGAGAACCGGTGCCTGCGGCGGCGAGCGGCCGGCATCACCATCCGCCGTCGCTGCGTGCCCGCCGATGAGCCGCCCTGCGTGGGACCTCGCATGTGTGCCTCCTCGTCTCGGACCGGCGCGCGCCGGTCGGAACTGGGGGCGCGAGAGCGCCGAAGGCGGGCTGGTCAGCCGACGCCGGCCGCAGCCAGGCGCGAACGCAGGTGCAGCACGGACTTCGTGTGGATCTGCGACACCCGACTCTCGGTGACGCCCAGGACCTCGCCGATCTCCGACAGCGTCAACCCCTCGTCGTAGTACAGCGACAGGACGAGCTTCTCCCGGTCGGGCAGCTTGCGGATCTCCGCCCGCATGATCTCGCCGAGTTCGGTGTCCTCGACGACCGCCGCGGGCGACCCCGAGCCCGGGCCGTCGAGCGCAGCCGGCTCGGCTCCCGCCGCGATGGCCCGGTCGAGCGGACCGACCGTGGTGCTCGCGATCGCTGCGAGCCACCGCGTGAGTTCATCGCCCGAGATCCGGAGGTGGGCCGCCAGTTCCTCGTCGTTCGGCCCGCGACCCAGCTTGTGCTCGAGTTCCGAGATCGCCTTCTCGACGCTGCGGGCACGACTGCGGATCGACCGTGGTACCCAATCGAGCTTGCGCAGACCGTCGTAGACCGCTCCGCGGATCCGGGGCACGGCGAACGTCTCGAACTTGACCCCCCGCTCGGGATCGAACCGCTCGATGGCATCGATCAGACCGAACACGCCGGAGCTGACGAGGTCGCCGGGGTCGACGCTCGACGGCAACCCGGCGCCGACACGCCCGGCCACGAACTTCACCAACGGCGAGTAGTGGACGATCAGGTGGTCGCGGGCGGCCGCGTTGCGGCGGTTCAGCCATCGCGTCCACTGCATCTGGAGATCGGCGTCTTCGGGAACGATACTCATGCTCTGGGGTGGGCCTCGCGATAGGCAGCCGACAGTCGCTCCCGGCTGACGTGTGTGTAGCGCTGGGTGGTGGCCACATCGGTGTGGCCGAGCAGTTCCTGCACCGCACGAAGGTCGGCGCCTCCGTCGAGCAGGTGCGTCGCGAACGTGTGACGCAGCGCATGCGGATGCGTCGGGCTCGAGGAACGCCGGTCGATGATGCGGCGAACGTCGCGCGGCGTGAGCGGGCGACCACGCTCGTTGCCGAACAGCACGTCGCCGGCGTCGGCCGGCAGCACGTCGCCGCGGACGGCGAGCCATCGTCGCACGGCCCGCACCGCTGCTTCGCTGACGGGAACCCTGCGTTCCTTGGCGCCTTTGCCCCAGACGTCGGCCGCACCGGAGGCCAAGGACAGAGAACTCACTCGCAGCCCGCACAGCTCGCCGACACGCAGCCCGGATCCGTAGAGCAGTTCGAGCACCGCGTCGTCGCGACGGCGGCGCCAGTCGGGCTCGCCATCGGGCGCCACCCCCTCGAGCAGACCGTCGAGCTCTCGTTGGTCGAGCACCCGCGGGAGTCGCCCGGCTCCGGCCGGCGCGGACACGCCACTGGTGGGATCGATCTCGGCGTGCCCGCCGGCGACGAGCCATCGGTAGTACCGCCGCAACGCTGCGGTCTTGCGCGCGATGGTGCGGCGTGCGAACTGTCTCGTGGTGAGGTGCGCGAGGTACCGCCGCACCGTGGTGCGCTTCACCTGTGCCGGATCGGTCAGGTCGCTGCGGGCGCACCAGCCCTGGAACGCGCGGAGATCCGACGTGTAGGCGGCCACCGTGTTGTCGGACAGCGAGGTGAGCGCGTCGGCGAACTCGTCGATGCGCCAGAGGTCCACGGCGGAGATGGTATTGCCCAGAAGGTGAGAAAGCCGCGGATGGGGCGCACGGCGTGCTCGGACGGGTCATGTCAGATCGGCCCACTGGTCGATCGCTTCGAACCATCCGCCGGTCTCGCGCAGCCAGCCGGCGTGCTCGAGCCGAGCCACCGACAACGCCACGTCGACGACGCTCCGGCCGGACTCGGCGGCGAGTTCCTCGATCGACCGCGCCCCGGCTCGACATGCGGTGAGGAACACCATGTCGTCGTGGTCGGGACGCGGCCGCGAATCGAACCTGGATCGGCCCGCTCGACGACGGTCGAGTCCGAGCGCCATCAGCACGTCGGCCACCTCGGTCGCCGGGGCGGCGCCATCGCAGAGCAGCCGGTTGGTTCCGAAGGAGGCCCGACTCCGAACCGGACCGGGCACGGCGAACACGTCGACGCCACGCTCTGCCGCCTCACGCGCGGTGATCAGGCTGCCGCCACGTTCTCGGCTCTCGACGACCACGAGCACCTCGACGAGTGCGGCGAGGATGCGGTTGCGCAGGGGAAACCGGAAGGCGTCCGGTGCGGTCCCTGGCGGCCATTCGGAGATCACGGCACCTCGTGCGGCCACCGCCTCCCACAGGTCGCGGTGCTGCGATGGGTAGGGGCGGTCGAGCCCACTGCCGACCACGGCGACCGGACGCGCGCCGGCGACGGCCAGAGCGCCACGATGGGCCGCCCCGTCGATCCCCTTGGCCAGGCCCGACACGACCACGACCTCGGCACTCGACAGCTCGTAGCCGAACCGGGCCGCGGTTTCGAGCCCGCGCTGTGTGGCGTTGCGCGTGCCGACGATGCCGACGCGACGAGCATCGAGCGCGGTGAGGTCGCCCCGGGCGAACAGCACCGCCGGCCGCCGCGGGTCGTCGAGCAACTGTGGCGGGAAGGCCGGATCCCCCGGCAGCACGACATCGATCCCGCCGTCGACGCATCGTTGCCAGACCTCCTCGGGCGGCCGGCGAGCAGCGTCGACGCGCCACGATGCCTCGAGATCCGGATCGCGCTGGAGGAGCGCAGCGATCGGAGCGGGCGGCGGGAGGTCGCCGGAGGCGATCGCGAATGCGTCGGCAGGCGACCGGTTCGACAGCAGCGACGACAGGCGGGAGCTCGTCATCCGATCGAAACCGGCGAGCGAGGCGACATAGCCAGCGGGCGGGATCACGCTGCCCGCCCCACTCGCAGCGCGCTCGCCAGATCGGCTCGGAAACGCAACGCGAGCACCACGTCGTCCTCGGCCACCGAGTCGGTCAGGTCGCCGCGCAGGTCGGCGATCGTGCGGGCCACCCGGCGCACACGGTGGTAGCCACGCCCGCTCAGCCGACCCCGCTCCATCTCGTGGCGCAGATGGAGTTGCGCCCCGGGGTCGAGGCGGGCGACGTGATCGAGGCGGGACGCCGCCAGCGCGTTGTTGAGCACACCCTGGCGCAGCAGCGCGACGTCGCGCGCCGCCTCGACGCGGGCGGCGACGACCGCCGACGGCTCGGACGGCTCGTTGGCGATCAAATCGTCGACTGCGGGACGGTGCACGTTGACGCGCAGGTCGAACCGATCGAGCAGGGGGCCGGACACCCGACGGGCGTAGCGGTGCAGCACCGCGTCGCCGCACACGCACGAGCCGGGCGGCCCGCCGCCACAGGGGCACGGGTTCATCGCCGCGACCAGGAGGAAATCGGCCGGCAGCACGACGTGCAGATGCGCACGGTCGACGGTGACGATGCGCTGTTCGAGCGGCTGTCGCAACCCATCGAGCACCGACGGGGAGAACTCCGCGAGCTCGTCCATGAAGAGCACACCACAGTGCGCCATCGAGATCTCCCCGGGCCGGAGTGTGTGTGAACCGCCACCGACCAACGCGACGAGCGAGCTGGTGTGGTGCGGAGCCCGGAACGGTGGGCGCTGGATCAGGCCGCCCGGAGGCAGCAACGCCCCCGCTGCGGAATGGACCATCGTGGCCTCGAGTGCCCGGGTGCGATCGAGGCGGGGCAGCAACCCGGGCAGACGCGAGGCCAGCATCGTCTTGCCGGAGCCGGGCGGCCCGATGAACAGCGTGTGGTGAGCACCCGCAGCAGCGATCTCGAGCGCCTGGCGGGCGAGGGGTTGGCCGTGGAGGTCGGCGAGGTCGGGCGCTTCGGCATCGCTGTGCGGTGCCGACGGGACATCGTCGTCGTGGTCCGGCCATGGCTCGTCACCGCACAGCACACCCAGCAACTCGCGCAGGTGTGAGATCAGACGAACGCGTCCGAGCGCCGCCACCCGTGCCTCGACGGCGCACTCGACCGGCACGACGACGTCGAGTTCGCCGAGTACGCCGACCATCGGCACGATGCCGGCCACCGGCCGCAACGACCCGTCGAGGCCCAGCTCGCCGAGGAAGGCGAGGCCTGCGACCGACTCCGGCGGCACCATCTCGGCCGCCACCAGCACGCCCACGGCGATGGCGAGGTCGAGGCCCGATCCGGTCTTGCGGTCGCTCGACGGGGCCAGGTTGACCGTGATGCTCGTGGCCGGCCACTCGAGGCCGCAGCTCATCACCGCGGCCCGGGCGCGGTCGCGCGCCTCGCGGGTGGACTCGTCGGGCCGACCGACCATGCGGAACCCGGGCAGGCCCTTGCTGACCTGGACTTCGACGTTGATCCGGTGACCCTCGGCGCCGAGCACCGTGGCCGATGTGATCGATCCGTACATCGCAACCTCCTGAGTGAGCGCGACAACGCCGCGACGAAACACAGAGGAAGGGCGGACCCGGGCCCAGCAACCCCGACCGGCGCCCGCAGGGCCGGATCGACCCCTCGAACTGTACCGACGGGGTGTCACAGGCGCACCGGGCGCCGCCGATTCGATCGTCACGCATGCGACAATGCCTGCCGTGTTCGCCCCGCCCGACCCCTCCGAGCGCCCGCGCGCCGGTCGACGGGTACGTCGGTCGCCGGTTGTCGGCATCGCGTTCGTCATGGGCCTCGCGCTGGCCGCCTCGGCCTGCGGCGACGACGGTGGAGGCAACGCCGAACGCTTCTGTGGCGAGGTCGCCGCCAACCGCGACGCCCTGACCGATCCGCAGCTCGTCTACTCCGACGACATCGAACCGCTCCTCGATCTCTACCGCGACATCGGCGACCTCGCCCCGCTCGCCGTCGAAGCCGACTGGAACCAGCTCGTGTCCGCGTACGAGACCGCGAGCACGGTGCTGCCCGGCGATCAGGAGTCGGAGCAGGAGGCGCTGGCGGCGATCTACTCCTCGGAGGAATCGGCCGCGGCGATCGACGCGTGGTTGCGGGCGAACTGCGCCGTCGACATCGGTCCGGTGTTCACGATCGTTCCCCACACACCGGTGACCGCTCCTGCCCCGACGGCCCCGGACGGCACCGCCGCACCCTGAGAAGATCAAACGGGCGTGATCAGGTGAGCGTGATCAGGCGATTTCGCCGCGGCGCAGGATGACCTTGTCGACGAGGCCGTAGTCCTTGGCCTCCTCGGCGGTGAACCAACGGTCGCGTTCGGAGTCGGCCTGGATCTGTTCGAGCGGCTGACCGGAGTGCTCGGCGATCAGCGTGGCCATACGCAGCTTGGTGTAGCGGAGCTGCTCGGCCTGGATGGCGATGTCGGAGGCCTGGCCCCGAAGCCCCGCGAGCGGCTGGTGCATCATGATCCGGGCGTTCGGCAGGGTGTAGCGCTTGCCGTCGGCGCCCGCGGTGAGCAGGAACTGACCCATCGACGCGGCGAGGCCGAGACACACCGTGGCGACGTCGCAGCCGACGAACTGCATCGTGTCGTAGATCGCCATGCCGGCGGTGACCGAACCACCCGGGCTGTTGATGTAGAGCCAGATGTCCTGGCCCGGATCCTCACCCTCCAGGTACAGCAGCTGTGCGCAGATCTGATTGGCGATCTCGTCGTTGACGTCGGAGCCCAACATGACCACCCGGTTCTTGAGCAGGCGGTCGAAGACGGCGGAGCGAGGATCGAAACCACCCTCGAGGGCCAACGGTGACGTGAGGTCCGACATGCGCCACAGGCTACCGGTCGTCGGCGGAGTCGGCGCCGCTCACGATCGACCTGGCGAGCCCCGCGAGGTAGCTTCGTCGGCGATGCCTGTGACCGCGAAGTTCGTTCCCGACTCGATCCAACTGGTTCCTGGCACGCCCACGCCAGTGTCGTTGCGGCTCCACAACAACGAAGAGGAACCGCAAGCGGTGCATCTCGCGGTGTCCAGCGAGCTCGCAAGCCTCGTCAAACTCGAGATCGACGACGCCGCGATCGAGCCGAACCAGATCTTCGACGTGCCCGTGATGGTCGAGGTCGGGCCGACGGTGGCTGCAGGCGAACGACGCCCCACGGTCGACATCACCTCCGAGTGTGGATCGGGCACCGCCACCCTCGAAGTCGAGGTGCTCCCCCGCAGCGAGCACACCGTCGAGCTTCGACCGGTGCGCTCACGTGGATCGTCGGCAGGGCGTCACGCCATCCGCGTCGTCAACACGGGCAACGTACCGGTGACGATCGAGTTGGAACCGGATCCGCTCGATGGCGAGATCACGCTCGACGTCCAACCGACGTTCGTGGTGACCGCCGGGGCGACGGCGCAGGTGGCGCTGCGCGTCGTGCCGGCCACCACCTACTGGAACGGGCCGGCGCAGGAGCATCCGTTCGTGCTGCGTGCGAACTCGTCCGACGGCAGCGAGCACGAACTCGCCGGCACCTTCGAGCAACGGCCACGCGTGCCGCGATGGCTCGGTCCCGCCGCTGCTGGTGCCGCAGCTGCCCTGCTGATCGGCACGATCGCCTGGTTTGCGCTGCTCGCGCCATGGGTGGAGGACACAGCACAGGATGCGATCGATGCCGACCGCGCGGCTCTCCAGGAGCGAATCGACGAGCTGGAGCTCGCCGCGGCCGAGGCCGAGGAACTCCCGCTGGGCGTGCCGACCGATCTCCGGCTCAGCGTCGCTCCCGCAGGCGGCAACTCCGAGACCGATTCCCAGACGATCGGTCGTGGTGAGCGACTGGCGGTGACCGACGTCGTGTTCCAGAACCCCACCGGCGCGGTCGGCACGGTCTCGCTGCTGCGCGACGACGAGGTCCTGCTGCAGTCCGAACTGGCGAATTTCCGCGACTTCGACCTGCACCTGGTGGCGCCCTACGTGTTCGACGAGTCGACCGACATCGTGCTGGAGGTCGACTGTCGCACTCCCGGCCCGAGTGCCACCGATTGCCCGGTCGGGGCATCGATCCTCGGCTTCGTCGACGAGATCGACTGAGTCGGAACGCTCAGCGCCCGAACGGGCTGCTGACGGAATCGCGCAGGGCGGCGTCGGAACCCGAACTGCGATCCGACACCAGCACCTCGGCGGTGACGTCGGCGAACAGATCGACCTGGCCGGCGACGGTCATCGTGAGCGGACCAGACGGGGTGCGGGGCATGATCACGAACACGTGGGCGAAGCTGCCGTCGGGGTCGACGGTGATCTGATCGCCGTCGGGTGCGCCGGTTCGGATCAGCTCGACGGTGGCACCTGCGGGGAACCCGGCCCCGAACACGGTGACGACCTGGCCGGCAGCCGCGACTGCGGGGACCGGCGTGAGGACCGGCTCAGGGGTGCCCTCCCCGACGAGGGTCGCCGACACCGTGGTGCCACCGGCGAGGTCGAACGAGACCAGGCCGGAGAAGCTCCCGATGCCGGCCGGAGCGAACGACAGTTCCACGCTGCACGACGCGCCCGGCGCCAGCGAGGCCCCGGAACAGGCGTCGACGACCACGGCGAACGGTGCGGGCGTGGACGGATCGAGCCGCACCCCGGCCGGCCCGACGCTGTCCGACCCCGGATTGGTGAGCGTGACGACAGCGGTGGTGCGTCCCACGTCGGCGATCGCGGGAGCGAACGACACGGTCGGCGGCTGCACGAACGGCAGCGCGACGGACGGATCGAACGACACCCCCGGCGTACCGATGCTCGGACGTGTGGTGGTGGGCAGGCGTGGGGACGACGGCAGCCGTGGCGGCACGTACGGGACGGTGGGCAGCGGCACGCCGAGCGGCGGCACCACGAAGGTGCCCGTGGTCGTCGTGGTCGTCGCCGTGCCGGCGCCGTCCGTGGTGGTCGGAGCGGTCGTCGGTTGCGTGGTGGTCGTCGTCGGGGTGGTGGTCGTCGTGGTCGTCGTCGGCGTGGTCGTCGTCGGGGTGGTGGTCGTGGTGGTGGTGGTGGTGGAGTCGACGACCGAACCATCGGTCGACGGCCGCAGATCTGCCGCCCAGACCATGACACCGCCCTGCAACGAGATGTCGTCGCTGACCGAAGCACCGTCACCGGCGGCGAACACCACCCAGCGACCGAACCGGGACAGTGCGAGCCGGCCCTGCGGTTGCACGTCCTCCAGCCCATCGATCGCTCGGTCGACTCCCCCGGTCAACCCGGCCGCTCCTTCGCTCGACAGCAGCCGTACGGCGTCACCGCGGACGTACGCAACGTGCGCCCCGTCGGCCGACAACGCAGGCGATCGGGCATCGTCGGCCAGGACCGTCGTGAAGCGCTGGTTGCGGTCGACCAGCACGACGAACGGCGCGTCGACCGGAACTCCCTCTCGGGCGGCGAGGTCCGACGCTGACGACTCGAACACCAACACCGCTCCGTCGGCCGACAGTGCGGGCGACGTCGCCGAGCCCGTCGACGGGGATCCAGCCGTAGCGGGGGACATCAGCTCGATCGCATCGGTTCCCGGCGCGACGCCGAGCGTCCAGACGTAGACGTTTCCGGGCTGCGGTGCGTACGCCGTGCCCGGCCCGGCGATGAACGCCACGGTCGCCCCGTCGGCCGACACGTCGAGCGTGGCCCCGGTGACGTCCCCGTCGACTGCGATCGACGCGGTGTCGAGCACCTGCGTGTCGAACGCATGCGTGAGGACGTGAGACCCCGTCGCGGCGTTGCGCACATACCGGCGGATCTCGGAGCCGGTCGACCACACGATCACCGAACCGTCGAAGGACACCGCGGGCGCCGAGGGCGCTCCGATCGACGTGATCCCGTCGACGACCGTGCCCGGGGGGAGCGTCGACTCGCCCTCCGTGGGCGTCGACTGGCTGGGTGAACTGCAGCGGTCCGTGACCAGCAAGGATGTCGCGGGGGCGGACAGCTCACCGCTGACGGTGGTGTAGGCCACGACGCACCCGTTGCCGCTGATGCCAGGAGTCGAGCTGGGCTGCTCCGCGACCGGCGTGGTGGTGTTGGCGATGCGGTCTCGCACCCAGACCCGCCGGTCACTCCCGTCGGGCGCCGCGGCAGCGTCGAATGCGACCACGGCACCGGTGTCGGACACCGCAGCATTCCCGTGCTCGGTGGCGACCGGCGCCGAGCCGTCAGCGATCACCGAGATCGGTTCGATCGGTGCCGGCACGCTCTGCGCGCCGGTTGACGAGCCGAAGGCGCCCAGCGTCCCGACGGCAAGGACGACACAGGCGCCGACAACGGCCGCTCGACGGCGGCTCGGGATGCGGTGGATGTCCGTGCGATCAGAGTACCCGTTCGGATCGACGAGACGGCCCGCGGCGGCACTCAGCGAGCGACTCCGCTCATCACGACGGCGACCCGCTCGGTCGGTCGCACCGTGTCGACGATGGCGAGCAACCCGGCGAGCCCGGCGCTGCCGGTGGGGCTCACGTCGAACCCTGCGGACTGCGCCAGTGCGTGTGCGGCGACGATGTCGGCCTCGGCGGCGACGATCGGTGCATCCCCACCCGCCCCGATCGCTTCGAAGACGCCGATCCAGTCGTAGGTCTCGTCGTCGAGGATGCCGTCGGCGAGCGAGTGCGGGTCGTCCCAGGGCGTCATCAGGTCGGCCCATCGGCCGGCGACGGCATCGGGCCGCGGGTCGTCGGCATCGCCGAATGCTCGATGCCAGGCCCGGGCGAGCGGTGCACAACCCGCCGACTGCACGGCGTGGAATCGGCGTGCGGGACGGGTGGCCCCGACGCACGCCGCGAACGCCCCGCCGCCGACCTGCACGAAGATGCGGTCGAGTTCGCCGACGCGCTGCTCCGCGACCTGCTCCCCGATCTCCCAGCCCAGCGTGCGACCACCGTCGAGCGCCAACGCGTTCTCCGGGCCCTGCACGGTGAACGGGATCGCTCCGGCGGCGATCGCCTCACGGAAGCGGAACATCGCAGGATCGCCGGCGGGGTCGCCGGCACGACGTTCGCACCGGTGCACGCGGGCGCCGAGCCGGTCGAGTTCGTCACCGAAACCATCGCTCATCCACGTGGGCACGAACACGTCGATCGGCCACCCGGACGCCCGCGCCAGCGTGGCCGCTGCGAGAGCGGCGTTGCCGCACGACGCGATCGCGAGCGGCGGCCGCTCGGTGAGATGACCGATCAGCTCTGCCGCACGCAGGTGCAGGAGGATCGTGAACAGGTGGCGCGCCTTCTGGCTGCCGGCCACTCCCCCGGTCTCGTCCTTGACCCACACCCCGCCACCGTCCGCGAAGCCGAGCTCGTCGGACAGCACCGCCGACCGGGTGAACGGTGTCGGGACGAACCCCACACCGGCCGCGGCGCTGACGGCGTCGTCGAGTTCGAGCACCAGGCGTCGGCGAGCATCGAGATCCATCCCGTTGGCGTCCGCGTAGGCCGCCCAGGCGAGGTCGCCGTCGTGACGGACGTACGGATTCCGGTGCTCGATCGCCGGGACCGGCGCCGTGCCGGATCGGACGATCTGCAGCACGTGGTGGCGGTCGTGCGAGGTGGAGTTGGGGCACCGCCACGGGAACGGCGTTGCGATCTCGACCTCTGCGCTGCAGACGGCGCACCGCCAACCGGTGACGCGCATCGGATCAGCCGGCGACCCGGGCGTTGAAGTCGTCGATCATGTCGTCCCACACGTCGACGTAGCGGCGCAGCCCCGTCCAGAAGGCCTGGTCGCGGCGCGCTTCGAACAGCTCGAACGGCGTGCCCTGCTGTTCCACCCAGGTGTAGTAGCCCAGGTTGAAGACCCGACGCCGGTCGGCTTCGGTGCACTCGATCATGTTGTCGGTGTCGACGGACGCCAGATGCTCGCCGAACACCTCCGCGGCGTCGGTGACGGTGAACTCGTTGCCGTAGCGGGTGGCGAGGAGCTTCGCCCGTTCGCTGGGGTACAACGCGGCGCCGTCGGTGGCGACGGTGATGATCGCGTCGTCAGGGCCGAGATCGAGCAGCTTGGAGGTCTTGATGGCGGCGAGCACGTTGCAGATCGCCGAGAACCCGAAGTGTTCCAGGGTGGCGATGACGTCTGCTGGGACGCCCTTTCGCTGGGCGAGGTACTGGCGCCCGGTGTCGGTGTTGAACAGTGCGTCGAGTTCGTCGGTCGACTTGTCGGAGATGGCGACGACGAGGTCGGTGTTCATCACGTTGTGGATGATCGGGATGTGCTTGTCGCCGATGCCCTGGATGTTGTGTTCACCGAAGCCGTTCTCGAGCATCGTCGGGCACTCGAGGGCTTCGACGGCGACGATCTTCGTGCCGTACTCCTCCTTGAGCCGGTCTCCGGCGGCGATCGTGCCCGCCGACCCGGTGGCCGAGGTGAAGGCGGCGAGGCGCAGGTCGCGGCCGTCCTTCGCGAACTGGTCGCGCACGGTGTCGAAGACGTGGCCGAAGGCGCGTCCCGTCACGCGGTAGTGGCCGAGGTGGTTGCCGAACTCGGAGAACTGGTTGAGCACGAAGTTGCCCGGGTCGAGGGCGAGTTCGTTGCAGGCGTCGTAGATCTCCTTGACGTTCGACTCGGTGCCGTGGGTGCGGATGACGTCCTCGGCCGGGTTCGCACACCACTGGTCGAGCCAGTCGAAGCGTTCCTGGCTCATGCCCTCGGGAAGGATCGCCACGCCACGGCTGGCCATGATCCGACTGATCGCGATGCCGCCGCGGGCGTAGTTGCCGGTCGACGGCCAGATGGCGCGGTGGTGCGTCGGGTCGAACTGGCCGGTGACGACGCGGGGTGCGAGGCAGGCATAGGCGGCGAGCACCTTGTGAGCGGTGATCATCGGGAAGCGGTCGCCGAACACGACGATGATCGGGCTCTCGACGCCGGTGAGGCTCGACGGCAGCACGACGTGGTCGGGGACGTCGACGCGATTTCCGGCGAGGTCGTTGTACCAGTGCACCCGCCAGAGGTTGCGGGCATCGGGACCCTGCGGGTCGGCGTCGCCGACCTTGGCCGCGTGGTCGAAGGTCGACGGATCCTCGAGCTGGGCGAACGTCGGCAGGGTGATGCCCTGCTCGCGGAACCGCTCGACGCTGTGGTCCCGTGCGGTTTCGTCGACGACCCGGTCGGCCAACCCGAACTGGTTCTCGAAGGCGTGGCGGGTCGGATCGAGAACGTCGGCGGGAGTCACGCTTGACATTCTGTCAAATGAGACGCGGGGTCAGACCCCACGTCTCATTCAGAAGGGGCGATCGTCGGGGGGAAGCGTGCTGGGGCCCACGTGGGCGTCGAGCCACGCGCAGAGGTCAGCGACACCGGTCCATGAGTCGCGGACGCGCTCGGCGGCGCCGGCGGTGTGGATCCACTTCGGAGCCCCGAACTCGCGCACGGCGATCAAGCCCTTGCGGCGGAGCAACTCGATGCGCGGATGGTCCTTCGGGTAGCCGCGCGGTGCGGTCTTGAGTTCGTCGATCGCGCTGATCGTGTACCGGCGACGCTGCGCGTCGGCCACGAGTTCGGCGAGTTCGGTCCCGGTCGCCTCGCCGTCGATCGCCGCACGGAACCGCACGAGCTGGTCCTTGGCCATCGCGTAGTACCCGGCACCGACCATCAACCCCTCGGCGGAGAACTGGACGTAGTGGCCCGTTCCGCCCTCGGATTCGCCGTATGCACCCTGCGCCGTCTTGTAGGGCGGCTTGTTCTTCGAGAACCTCACGTCGTTGTAGGGCCGGAACATGTGAAACGGCCCGAAGTCCGCGAGCGCCTCGGTCAGCTCGACCATCGGCTGCTTGACGAACTCGTCGAATCGACCCTTGTTGGCCTGCCAGAAGGTGCGCGAGTTGTCGGCGGCGAGTTGCTCGTAGAACTCGATGCCCTCGACCGGGAATCCGCGGAACGCCATGGCGTCACCGTAGTTCTTGGGCCAGCTGTCACGCCGGGGGTCTGACCCCTGGCGTCACGCGGGGTGACGGGTTCACAGCGGTACTGTCCCCACCATGGCTGACCTGTTCCTCGGCGGTTCGATCGATCCGGCAACACACGAACGAACCACGAGCGAGCCGTCCGGCAACGTGAACGTGCCGACCGATTCGCTCACGACGCACGGGGTGATCGTCGGAATGACCGGATCGGGCAAGACCGGCCTCGGCGTGATCCTGATCGAGGAGGCCCTGCGAGCCGGGCTCCCGGTGCTGGCGATCGATCCGAAGGGAGACCTGACGAACCTCTGTCTCACGTTCCCCGATCTCGCGCCGGCCGACTTCCGCCCCTGGATCGACGAGGCCCAGGCCCAGAACGCCGGCCAGACACCCGACGACTTCGCGGCGAGCCAGGCGGCGCTCTGGACGAAGGGACTCGCCGGATGGGGGCTGGCCGGCACCGACATCGGGGCGTTGCGGACGACGACCGATTTCACGATCTACACGCCGGGGTCGCAGGCCGGCGTCCCGATCGACATCGTCGGCTCGTTGCAGGTGCCAGCCGACATGTCCGACCCCGAGCTGGTCGCCGACGAGATCGAGGGCTACGTGACCGGCCTGCTCGGCCTGGTCGGCATCGCCGCCGACCCGCTGGCCAGCCGCGAGCACATCCTGCTGTCGAACCTGATCCAGCACTCCTGGAGCGAGGGTCGGGCCCTCGACCTGATGACCCTGGTCGGCATGGTGCCGTCGCCGCCGATCCGCAAGCTCGGAGTGTTCGACGTCGACCAGTTCTTCCCCGCCGACGACCGCATGGCACTCGCGATCAAGCTGAACGGGCTGTTGGCGTCGCCCTCGTTCTCCTCCTGGGCCATGGGATCGGCGCTCGACATCGAGTCGCTGCTGCGCACCCCCGACGGACGGGGACGGTGCGCGATCGTGACCACTGCCCACCTGTCGGACGACGAGCGCCAGTTCGTGACCTCGCTGTTGCTGTCCAAGCTCGTGACGTGGATGCGCCGCCAGAGCGGCACGACCGATCTCCGTGCGATGGTCTACATGGACGAGGTGGCCGGCTATCTCCCGCCCACCGAGAAGCCACCGACGAAGAAGCCGATCATGACGCTGATGAAGCAGGCTCGAGCCTTCGGCGTCGGCGTGGTCCTGTCGACCCAGAACCCGGTCGACCTCGACTACAAGGCGATGTCGAACGCCGGGACGTGGATGATCGGGCGCCTGCAGACCGACCGCGACAAGGCCCGGTTGCTCGACGGCATGGCCTCCGCGGCCGGCAGCGTCGACGTCGGTGCAGTCGACGCCACGATCTCCGGGCTCGGCAAGCGGGAGTTCATGCTGCGGCGAGCGGGCAGGGACCAGCCCGAGGTGTTCACCACCCGCTGGGCGATGTCGTACCTGCGCGGCCCGATGACACGCGACCAGATCGCGATGCTGACCTCGGACGCCGTTCGTGCCGCCTCCGCCTCCGCTCCCGATGCCGCTCCTGCAGCGCCCGGCACGGACGCTGCTGCAACGGCGAACGCGAACACCGCCGACGCCAGGCCCACGGGCGAGCCGGCGCCCGTGCTGGCCGACGACGAGAGTGTCGTGATGCCGGAGGTCGCCGACGGCGTCGCGGTGCGCTGGGTCGACGTTGCGGCTCCGTGGCTCGGCGACGTCGGCGGCGACTCGCACGGGACCGTGTTGGAAGCTGCGATCGTCGCCCGCGTCGCCATCCGCTACGACGAGACGAAGGCCGACCTGGTCCACGACGAGGAGTACGAGGCGGTGCTGTTCCCGCTCGGCGAGCAGGTGGACGTGTCGCGGGTGGTGCAGGTCGACTACGACGACCGCGACCTGCGCACCGAGGCTCCCGACGGCGTCACCTACCGACTGACCGACGCCAAGATCTCGACGAAGACGTTCTTCGGTCAGGTGGAACGGGACCTGCGCGATCACCTCACCCGGAGCCTGACGCTCGAGATCCCGGCGAACACCGAGCTCAAGCTCTACGGCCGCCCCGGCGAATCCGCCGACGAGTTCGCCGCCCGTTGCGCCGCCTTCGCCGACGACCGCGCCGACGAAGCCATCGCCGAACTGCGCGACAAGTACGAGGCGAAGGCGATGCGACTGCGCGACCAGATCGAGGCAGCCGAGGACCGCGTGGACGTGCTCGAGGAGGAGGCGAAGTCGAAGCGCAACTCCGAGTTCCTCTCGACCGCCGGATCGGTGCTCGGCGGGATCTTCGGCGGCAAGAAGTCGAAGGGTGGGATGATCGGCGACGTGCTCGGCGACGCCGGCACCGCCGCGCGCCGCCGAGGAAGCACCAACGCCTCGGGTCGACGGGTCGATGCTGCCGAGAACAAGGTGAACCGCCTCGTGGATCAACTCGACGAGCTCGAGGCCGACGCTGCCGCCGACGTCAGCGAGATCGGCGAGAAGTGGGATGCACTCGCCGCCGAGGTCACCACCCTCGAGGTGGGCCTCGAGCGCACCGATGTGAAGGTGATCCAGCTCGCGCTCGCGTGGATCCCGGTCGCCTGACGGCGCTCGACCGACGCCGGTCGGCACTCCCCGCCTTCCCACCCGGTGCCGACGGAGAGACTCGAACTCTCACTGACGGCGACCTAAACGCCGTGCCTCTGCCAATTGGGCTACGTCGGCTGACGTGCCCGAACCTACCGGGAGCCGGCGGGTCCGACCCGCGACATCACGGGACCGGCGCGATGGGGCCGAAGGCGGGAATCGCTCGAGGCAGTTGCGGCCGTACCCTGCTGCGGTGCCTGCAGGCGACCAGTACTCGACCGTGACCCGTTGGGTCGAGGTCGCTGCGTGGCTCGTCGTGGCCGTCATCGGTGTCGTCACACTGACCCAGACGCTCGGATGGACCGGCACGCGCCTCGTCGCCGTCGTGCAGTCGCTCACCCCGTACCTCGGCGTCCTCCTCGCTCCGATCGGCGTGGTCGCGGTGGTCCGACGCCGTTTCGCACTCGCCACGATCTGCGGGGCGACCGGGCTCGGCATCCTGCTGTTGGCCGCACCGCTCGCCGTTCCCGACGACCAGCCCCAGCCGGCGGCCGACGCGGTGGGCCTGCGGGTTGCCTCGGTCAACCTGCTCTACGACAACGATCGAATCGACGAGGTCGCTGCGGATCTGGCGGAGCTGGCACCGGACGTGATCGTGTTCAACGAGTACACCCCGGAGCACCAACGGGCCCTGCAGAACTCACCACTCGCCGATGCGTACCCGAACCGCATCGATCGCAGTGGCCTGCTCGCCGGCGGCATCGCCGTGTGGAGCACGACCTCGGTGACCGTCGCCGAGCACCCCGACACCTCCACCTACAGCCTCGACCTCACCGTCGACGGGCCCGATGGTCCCATCCGGGTGGTGGCGATGCACATGCCGACGCCGATCAACAACTTCGAGAACTGGCGACGCGATCTCGAGACGGCGGTGGAGATCGGGCGAACGGCGAGCGGGCCCACGATGGTGGTCGGCGACCTCAATGCGTCGTACTGGCATCCGGGCTTCCGCGCGCTGCTCGACGCCGGGTTCGTCGATGCCCACACCGCGAACGGCCACGGATTCTCGACGTCCTGGCCGACCGACAAGTTCGTGCCGGCGTTCGTGCGCCTCGACCATGCGCTCACGATCGGTGGGTTGGTGTCGACCGAGGTCGACGACTTCGAGATCCCCGGCAGCGATCACCGTGGGTTCGTCGTCACCGTTGCTCCAACTCCGTGAGCAGCGCTCGGAAGGCCCGACCCCGATGTGAGATGGCGTGCTTCGCTTCCATACCCATCTCGGCGAACGTCGATCCGTCGCCCTCGTCGGGCTGGAACACCGAGTCGTAGCCGAAGCCGACCTCACCGCGCTCAGCCGTGGTGATCACGCCTGGGCAGACCCCCTCGACGGCCAGTTCCGAACCATCGGGCCACACGACGATCGCCACGGTCCTGAACGCGGCTCGGCGATCGGTGACACCGTCGAGTTCGGCGAGCAGCTTGCGACGGTTGTCGGCGTAGCTGCATCCGTCACCCGCGTAGATCGCCGAGTCGACGCCGGGGTCACCACCGAGCGCCTCGACCTCGAGGCCGGTGTCGTCGGCCACTGCGGGCAGACCGGTCGCCGCGCACAGCGCCGTCGCCTTCAGACGGGCATTGCCGATGAACGAACCGGCATCCTCGACGACATCGGCGACGTCGGCGGGGCGCGGCAGCAGCTCGACCTGGTCTGCGAGGATCTGCTGGATCTCGCGCACCTTGTCGGGATTGGCCGAGGCGCAGACGAGCTGCAACACGACGACCTCAGCGTTCCGTCGGACGCGGCGCGGGTGGCGTCGAGATCGTCGCCGCCTGGAGATCGGCGATCTCGACGAGGCCGCCCTCGGCGAGCTCGACCAGCGCGTCGAGTTCAGCTCTCGAGAACGCCATGCCCTCAGCAGTCCCCTGCACCTCGACGAACTTGGCGTCGCCACCGTCGATCGGGCGGAGCATCACCACGTTCATGTCGACCTCGGCGGTGCTGTCCTCCACGTACGGCAGGTCCAGCACCGGCGTCCCGTCGACGATCCCCACGCTGATCGCGGTGCAGAACGAATGCAGCGGGTTGGCCGGGAGGTCGCCTCGCTGCACCACTCGCTCGAGTGCATCGTGGAGTGCGATGAATCCTCCGCAGATGCTGGCCGTGCGGGTTCCGCCGTCGGCCTGGAGGGCGTCGCAGTCGACGACCACCTGACGCTCGCCGAGCGCCTCCATGTCGCACGCCGCGCGCAACGACCGACCGATCAGTCGTTGGATCTCGACCGTACGACCACTCTGCTTGCCCTTCGCTGCCTCGCGCCCGATGCGCTCGGGCGATGCCCCTGGCAGCATCGAGTACTCCGCCGTGACCCACCCCTTGCCGGAGTTGCGCATCCATCGGGGGACGTCGTCGTCGATCGAGGCCGTGCAGAGGACTCGGGTCCTTCCGAACGAGACGAGGCACGAACCGTCGGCCATCTCGGTGAAGTCGCGTTCGAAGGTGATGGGTCGCAGCTCGTCGTCGCGGCGACCGTCGGGGCGTGGCATGGGTGTCTCCGTTGGATCTCGTGGTCGAAGTGTCGTGGTCGGGATGTCGTGGTCGGGATGTCGTGGTTCGGGGTGTCGTGATCGGGATGTCGTGATCGGGTGCGGCACAGGGTGCCACGGACGGTCAGGAAGCGGACGGATCAGGCGAACCGGTCACCGGAGGCCACGACTCGGTGTGGTCGACCTCGGGCCCGAGAAGTCGTGCGCCGAGCTCCCGGAACACCTCCACGTCGCCGCTCGACACGAACCGGTGTCGCCCCACGCGCTCGTCGGCACGCAGGAGCCCGAGCGCTCCGAGCCGGTGCATCACCTCGAACGCCGTTTCGTCGGCGGAACTGACCAGCGTCACACCGGTGCCCATCACGTCGCTGAGCGTGCGCGCCAGGAACGGGTAGTGCGTACATCCGAGGAGCAGTGCGTCGACAGCGGCTTCACGGATCGGTGCGAGGAGCCGCTCGGCCAGGACCATGACCTCGTCGCCGGTCGTCTGACCCCGTTCGACGAACTCGACGAAGCCGGGACAGGCCGCGCTGGTCAGATCGACCGGCACCCCGGTGTCGTTGACCGCACGCAGATAGGCGCCGGAGGCGATCGTGCCGACGGTGCCGATCACGCCGACGCGGCCCGTGACCGTGGTGGTCACGAGCGCACGAGCGCCAGGGGCCACGACATCGATGATCGGCACCGGGAGTTCGGCACGGAGCTCGTCGAGTCCGGCTGCCGTCGCCGTGTTGCAGGCGACGACGACCGCCTTCGCGTCGTAGTCCTTCACCAGGCTCCAGGCGAGTTCGTGCGCATATCCGCGCACCTCGTCGAGTGGTTTGGAGCCGTACGGATAGCGACCGGTGTCGCCGATGTAGACGAGGTCCTCCGCGGGCAGCAGATCGATCGTCGCCCGAGCGACGGTCAACCCGCCGAACCCGGAGTCGAACATCCCGATCGGCCGATCCACGGCGGTCAAGCCTATGTGGGCATCTCAGCCGAGGTTCACGGCTGGATCGGCATCACTGCGTCGAGCACGTGGTAGATGCTCTCCGCTCCACGCTGATCCACCGCGATGATCCCGGCACCGCCGATGGTGGGCGGCGTCGCTTCGCTGTCGACAGGTTGTGGACCGCCGTTCGCCACGGGCACCTCGGTCAGACTCAGGACCGCTGCTGCATCGAGCACCTCGGTGGTGTCGGCGTGAGCGAGCAGCACTGCCTCCAGGTCGTCGGGCGTGATGTCGGCGGGGATGTTCGCCGCCGCGATCGCGTCGTTGTCCGGGATGAACAACGTGATCGCCGCATCGGGATCGTCCAGCACCGAGCCGAGCCCGGCGGTGTCGGCCAGCGCCAGGAAGTCCGACAGCGACGGATCAGCCGAGATCGCATCGCGCAACGTGGCCGGCACCGGAGCGAGCGACGTGGTCGGCGCAACCGTGGTGGGGGCAACGGTGGTCTCGGGCACCGTGGTCTCGGGCACGGTGGTCTCCGCGACCGTGGTCTCCACCACCGTGGTCTCGACGACCGTGGTCTCCACGACCGTCGTCTCCACGACTGTGGTCGGAGCCGGTGCGCCGGCGACGAGCCTGCAGGTCACCGAATCACCGGGCGAGAACGTGTAGTTCGGGAACGTCACGGTGCCGACCCGGTCGATGCTCTCGTCGTTCGAGTCGGTCTCGATGTTCATCGTGACCGTGGTCGCCGGCCCGTCGAACGGCCGCAGCACACAGTCGACGTTCGGGCCGGGCGGAGTCCAGCCGGCAGGAACCTGAGCGACCGCCGTGACGGTCGACTGCCACGACGCCGGGTCGGCAACGGTGTCATCGGCCTCCCACTCGAAGGCGACACGTCCATCGCTTCCGGTCGAGGCCCCAGCCGTCTCACCGGGGGACGCACCATCCGGAATCAACCAGACGTACGCCTTCGGCGCGTCGGCCGGACCGGTGACATCGACGATGAAACCGACGTCGATCTTCGCCGCGGTCTCATCGGTCGTCTCGAAGACCAGGAAGGTCGACGTGGCCGACGCCTGATCGGAATCGTCGTCACCGCCGAGCAGCAGCCAGGCCACGAGGCCGCCGATCAGGAGGACGGCGATGACCAACGCCGCGACCGGACCCGGCTTCTTGTACCACGGAACGACCTCGTCGGGATCCTCGTTCGGATCGACTGGCGCGTCAGGCGGCTCCACCGGCGGCATGCCGGCCGCGGCGCCGGGGCCGAGCCCATCGACATCGACCGGCAGGTCGCTCGGGGGCGCGTCGGTGGCCGGCATCTTCGTGGTGGGTTCCACGCCGGCGGCGGACGGCGACTGCTGCGGCAACCCCGGCGGCGACACGGCCGGGGAACCAGGTGTCGTCGGCAGCGGTTCGGTCGGAGGATTCGGGTCGATCGGCGGATCGCTGGGCCCACCGGTTGGCGGCGGTGGCGGCGGCGGGGTACCGCCTCCGGACGCGTCAGGCAGCGTGGGCTCCGTGTCACTCATCCTTCCCATTGTGGCAGGGCGGCGACGCCCTGTGGCGGACCACTCGACTTCTTGAGCGCACCTTGAGGACGACCGTGCGAGTCCCCACCCGGGAGGGGTCGCGTGCCAGACTCCCGCGATGCCAACCATTGCCGTCAACGACATCGAGATCTGCTACGAGAGCTTCGGCCCCGACGATGCACCGCCCCTGCTGCTGGTGATGGGCCTCGGTGCCCAGATGACACTCTGGTCGCCCGGGTTCGTGAGCGAACTCGTCGACCGGGGTTTCCGGGTGATCCGCTTCGACAACCGCGATGTCGGGCTGTCGACCAAGTCGTCCGGCGAGCCGCCCGATGTCATGGCGATCTACGCGCAGTTCCTCGGCGGGCAGGCGATCGACGCGCCGTACACACTGTCGACGCTCGCGGCCGATGCGGTCGGCCTCCTCGACGCACTCGGCATCCCTGCAGCGCACATCGTCGGCGCCTCGATGGGCGGCATGATCGTCCAGACGATCGCCATCGAGCACCCCGACCGCGTCCTGTCGTTGACCTCGATCATGTCGACGACCGGCCACACCGAGGTCGGCCAACCGGATCCGGAGTCGATGATGGCGCTCTTGACGCCGGCGCCGACCGACCGCGACGGCGCGATCCGCCAGAGTGTCGAGACCTCCCGGGTGATCTCCGGCGACCTGTTCGACGAGTCGCTGTCACGTGCAGTCGCCACCGAGTCGTTCGATCGCTGCTTCAACCCGGCCGGCACGGCGTTCCACCTGGTGGCCATCGCGGCCTCGGGCGACCGGACCGAGGCGCTGGGTTCACTCGATGTCCCGACACTGGTGATCCACGGCCGGCAGGACTCGCTGGTCACCCTGTCCGGCGGCGAGGCGACGGCGGCGGCGATCCCGGGCGCCGAACTGCTGGTGTTCGGTCGGATGGGCCACGACCTGCCCCCGCTCTACTGGCCGCAGATCGCCGACGCCATCCTCAACATCGCCGTGCGGGGCGAGGATCGCTGACGTGCCCGATCTCGAGAACGACCCGCGCCTCGACCCACGGGTGAAGTGGGCGCTGCGCAACGTCCCGGTGACCAACCTCACCGACGTCGACAGTCGCGAGACCCTGCTGGAGATCAGCAACCACCCCAAAGCGGTCGCACTGCGCGAGAAGGCCGCCGCGCTGTACGACGCGCTCGACACCGAGGAGGTCGCCTCGTCGGCCGGGTTGTCGATCACGGTCCACGAGTTCACGTCCGCTCCCGACGGCAACACGATCAAGATCCGTTACGTCCGCCCCGACGCCGACCGCGAGGGCAACACGGTGCTGCCGTGCGTGTACTACATCCACGGTGGCGGCATGCAGAACGGCAGTGCGTTCGACGCGCTGTATCGCATCTGGGCGCGCGTCCTCGCCGCCGAGGGCCTCGCGGTGGCGATGGTCGACTTCCGCAACGCCGTCACCCCGTCGTCGACACCCGACGTCGAACCGTTCCCGGCCGGTCTCAACGACTGCGTGTCCGGGCTCCGGTGGGTGGTGGCGAACGCCGACGAGCTCGGCGTCGATCCTGCCCGCGTGATCGTGGCCGGCGAGAGCGGCGGAGGGAACCTCACCCTGGCGACCGGCATGCGACTCCTCCGCGACGGCGACATCGGATCGGTCAAGGGGTTGTACGCGCTCTGTCCGTACATCGCCGGCAAGTGGCCCCAGGACCGCTTCCCGTCATCGATCGAGAACGAGGGATACCTGCTCAACCTGCACCACAACCGTGGTGCCGTCGCCTACGGGATCGAGCACTTCGAGGAGGGCAACCCCTTGGCGTGGCCGTCCCACGCGACCGAAGCCGACGTGGCGGGGTTGCCACCGACGTTCATCAGCGTCAACGAGGCGGACCCGCTGCGAGACGAGGGCATCGACTTCTACCGGCTGCTGCTGCGGGCCGGGGTCGCTGCGCAGTGCCGGATCGTGATGGGCACGTCCCACGGCATGGACGTCTTCACCCCGGTGCTGCCCGATGTCAGCCGTCAGACCGCCGCGAGCATCGCCTGCTTCGCGTCGGCCTGACGGCACTGACTGCCGGAGTGATCGACCGGTGTGACGCCGAGACGGCCGCCCGACGTCACATCGATCGAAGGGTTCAGGCGGGGAGACGCTCGGCGACGAGTGCGGTGACTCCGTCGATGGTCTCGACCGGGGTGGGCTCGGTCCGGTTCTCGAACGTGAGGGTCGTCAGCGTGCGTCCGCTGCGGACGATCACGTGGTCGACGGTCACCGCGGTGACCGAGGGGTCGCCCGTCACCGGCACGGTCACGCGGAGTGCCTGGGTGGCATCGCCGGCGGATCCGACCTGCAGCCGGGTGACGGTGGGCGTGCCGACCTGCGCTCCTTCGGCCAACGAGGCCCCGAGGGCATCGGCGGCCAGCTCGCCGTACGCGATTTCGAAGCATCCGGGCACGGCGGGCTCGGTGATGTAGGCGCCGACGAGTTGCGCGTCACGTTCCGTCGCCTGCACACCGATGTGCTGACGGAGCGTCAGGTTTCCATCGGGCGAGACGAAGCGGCCCGTTCGGGCTGCAGCGTCGGACGCCGAAATCGAGTCGGCGTCGACGCCGACACACTCGGCGAGTCGAGCCTCGAGCGGCGCCGAGGCGCCGTCGTCGGGGGTCTCGGTCCACCCCTCGGGCAGGTCGGCGACCACGAGCACCGCGGCACCGGCGGCGGTCGTGTCGGCCTCGACGTCCTGCGCCGCGTCGGCAGGCACCGACGTCGGTGCCGCAGTGTCGGCAGTCGTGTCGGGTGTCGTCTCGGGTGTCGTGTCGGGCACAGTCGTCTCGGGAACGGTCGTGTCGATCGCGGGCGCGCTGTCGATCGGACCACCGACGCCCGTTCCGGAATCGTCGGAGCCGCACGCAGCGACGAGAACGGTGACGGCGAGCGCGGCGGAGACAACGCGGACAGTGGAACGCATGGGGGGACTTCTCTTTCGAAGGTGGGTGGGACGACACGGTGATGTGGGGTCACCGGCCCCGGCGACGGGACTCGTACGCCGGGACACCGCGGTCGCGGTGTTCGGTCAGCACTCTACCGACCGGCTCGCTGGCGGCCCAAGGCTGCTCGCCTCACCGACCGACGCACGCGACGAGACGTCGCGGGGCACCGTCCCCGAGCGGATCAGAAGTAGATGATCTCTTCGGCGTTGGCTTCGGCGGTGTCGAGGTCGTCGGTGTAGGCGCCGGTCGAGAGATACTTCCAGCCGCCGTCACACACGATGAACACGATCGTGCCGTGGTCGATCTGGCTGGCGACCTTCGCTGCGCCGGCGAGCGCCGCGCCGGCGGAGATGCCGGCGAACACACCGCACTCCCTGACCAGCCGGCGTGTCCACTCGATCGATTCCCGAGGGCGCACGACGCGCTTGCGGTCGAGGATGTCGAAACCGTTCCAGTTCTCGAACACCGGCGGGATGTACCCCTCGCCGATGTTTCGCAACCCCTCGACGCGCTCGCCGAGCGGGGGCTCGACGGCGACGACCTGGATGTCGGGGTTCTGCTCCTTGAAGTACCGCCCGCAGCCCATCAGCGTGCCGCTCGTACCGAGGCCGGCCACGAAGTGGGTCATCTCGGGAACGTCACGCAGGATCTCCGGGCCGGTGCCTTCGTAGTGAGCCCGAGGGTTGGCATCGTTGGCGTACTGATACGGGAAGTACCACTCGGGATGCTGGGCGGCGAGCTCGATCGCCCGGGAGACCGCCCCGTTCGAGCCCTCCTCGCCGGGTGTCAGGATCAGCTCGGCGCCGAACACCTCGAGCATCTGACGCCGTTCGATCGAGACGCTGGTCGGCATCATGATCTTGATCGGGTAGCCCTTGATCCCGGCGATCGCAGCCAGCGCGATGCCGGTGTTGCCCGACGACGGCTCGAGGATCGTCTGGCCGGGAAGCAGACGCCCGTCCTTCTCGGCGGCTTCGATCATCGACTTGGCGATGCGGTCCTTGACCGACCCGAACGGGTTCTGCATCTCCATCTTGCCCAGGATGCGGACGTTGGGATTGGGAGAGAGCACGGACACGTCGACCATCGGCGTGTTGCCGATCATGTCGAGCACGCTGTCGTTGACCAGCCCCGGCAACGTGAAGTTCGGGTTCAAGGTGTTCGTCACGATTCTCCCAACACCGCCGGCGGCGAAGACATTCCGACTAATCCGATGGTTTCTGTCGGGAATCGTACCGGCCGACCAGCTCACCCCTCCACCCGAGCTCCGATGAGTCTCCGGGCAGGGGCGCGGCGAAGCTCATCGGACCGAGAGTGCAATCAGATGATGGCGATCGGTTCCTCGACGATCCGGCCGTCGACGATGCGGTAGCTGCGAGCCTCGGGGGCCTCACGTTTGAGGCTGATGATCACGTAGTGCCACGACGGGTCCGGGGCCGACGCCACATCGGTCGGGCTCGGGTACGGCTCGGAATGCGTGTGGCTGTGCACCACGCCGTTGATCTCGACGTCGCGGTCGTCGGCGTCCATCTCGGCTCGCAGGTGGTCCTTCGGGTCGATCGTGTACACACGGGCCGACTCGGCGATGTTCGTGCACGGATAGAAGATCGGCGCCCGGTCGCCCGCTCCCCCGGTGAGCGCCGGCGGTCCGGCGATCAGGCCACAGGCCTCCAGCGGGTAGGCGTCGAGGGCAGCACCCACCATCTGGGCGTAGGCCTCGCGTGAGATCTCGATCACGACCCCGCCACCCGAGCAAGGAACTCCGTGACCGCCGCGTGGAACGCCGGGCGAGATGCGGTCTCGTCGTGGATCAGGTGACCGGCACCGGCGACCGTCACGACCTCGGTCGCCGACGAGATCGAGGCGAAGTGGTGGGCCAGGTCGGGATCGGCGACCGCGTCGGGCTTGGACGGGTCGGCGGTGAGGATCAGTGTCGGCGGCTCGAATCCGCGGTCGGGGTCGAGCAGGAGATCGATCGTGCCGTTCAACACGGGGTCGAGCACGGCAGCGTCGACGGCCAGCAGTGATCCGGCCATCGAGAGCAGACCGTCCGGCTCGATCGAGTCGCCCATCGTGGCCCCCGAGGCGGTGGGCACCGAGGCGAGGAACCCGGCGACTGCGTCGGCTGTCATCCCCGCAGCCTGGAGCGCGGGGATCGACTGACGCATGAGCCGAAACGACTCGAACAGCGCATGACCGTCGCCCAGGTGGCTGTCGGTGCCCGCCGGGAGTCCGAGGGGCGGGTCCTCGAGGATGGCGGCGCGAATCAGTTCGGGTCGCTGCTGCATCATGATCGCAGCGGTCGCGCCGCCGAGCGAGTGTCCCATCACGATGCACGGTTGGCCGATGACCTGGTCGCAGACCGCGATGGCATCGCTGACGTAGCCGAGCGACCCGTAGGCGTCGGGCGTGCGGGCCGAGGCGCCGTGACCGCGGAAGTCGAGCCGCAACACCCGGAACCGCTCTGCCAGTTCCGGCACGATCCAGTCCCACGTGCCGCCGAACGACGTGATGCCGTGGAGCAGCAACAGCGGCGGTGCCGCCGGGTTGCCGTCGTCGGTGACGTTGAGCGAGATTCCGTTGTTGTCGATCTGCACGCCGGCGACGGTAATGCCCGACCGTGAACCCCCGCACCTCCGACGGGGCGACGTCGGTAGGGTCTGCTTCCCGCAGAACGAGGAACGTCATGGCGAAGGGCAAGAAGACCAAGAAGGACAAGGGTGGCGGCGACGGCACTCAACTGATCGCGTCGTACAAGCGCGCCTATCGCGACTACGACATCCTCGACACCTACGAGGCGGGGCTCGTCCTCACCGGCAGCGAGGTCAAGAGCCTGCGGGAAGGCAACGCCCAGATCGCCGAGGGCTACGCCCGGGTCCAGCGCGGTGAGATGTGGCTCGACGGGATCCACATTCCGCCGTACACGAACGCGATCGGCTTCGGTGCTCACGATCCCGACCGGGCCCGCAAGCTGCTGCTCAACCGTGCCGAGATCGACAAGCTCGACCAGCGTGTCGCCCAGGGCAGCCTGACGATCGTGCCGTTGCGTCTGTACTGGAAGGGCGGCCGAGCGAAGATCGAACTCGGGTTGGCGAAGGGTCGCACCAAGGGCGACAAGCGTCAGCACATGGCCGAGCGCGATGCCGACCGCGAGATCCAGACCGAGTTCAACCGGGCCAACAAGTACGGCCACGACCGGTAGCTGCCGCCGCCTCAGGCGGCGCGACGGTTCGGCGGACCGGTCGTCATCACCCGTCCGTCGGGAAACCGGATGGTGAGCTCACGGTTGGGGCCGAGCGACAGCTGCCATCCATCGTCGTGGACCTTGTGGTGGTGGTGAGAGCACAGCGGGAGCAGATTGTCCAGATCGGTGCGGCCGCCGTGGCGCCACCAGCGCACGTGGTGGAGTTGGCAGCGGTCGTAGCGGGTGGCGCAGCCGGGGATCGAACACGTGGCGTACAACCCTCGCAACGCTCGTCGCTGAGCCCGGTTGGCCACCCGCGTGGTGCGGCCGAGCTCGAGTGCCCCGGGGGCGTACAGCACCACGCCGTTGCGGACGACGACGGCGTGCACATCGGCATCACCGGCCAGGTCGGCGAGCACCCGCCACGGAACCTCGACCGGAATCGGCCAGTCGACGCTCGGCACCGGAGATCCGGCGCCATCGCTCGCCACTGCGCCATCGACGTCGATCACGGCCACGAACTCCGAGCGACCGGGCTTGTGTGAGACACCGGACTCGTCGAGGAGCCTGCTGAACGCAAGCGCTCGAAGATGGTGCTGCTTCTCGACAGGGTCGGACGGGCAGGTCGTGGGCGCCTGCTCGGCGAAAAGGGTTTCGACGGCCGAGTCGAGACGGGCGGCGATCTTCACCCCGGTGACCGGATCGAACTTCCCTCGGAAGTTCCACATTCCCTCGCTGTCCACCCATGAACGCAGCGACGTCGCTCTGCGTTGACGCTCCAGGCGATCCATCTCGGTCTCGGCCGCGAGCCGCCGGGCCTCGTCGCGAACCCGCCGTCCCCACTGCTCGACGGTCGCCGCCTCGGCGACGGGAAGCAGTGCTTCGCATCGGTCGAGCAGCTCGTCGCGCTGCAATTCGTTCAGCGACACGCCGGCCCGCGTGAGTTGATCGACATGACCTGCGGTGACGGTCCCTCGGTCGAGCGCGCCGGCGAAGCCCGGCGCAGCATCGAGAGTGCGCGCACGGTCGATCGTCTTCGCTGCTTCGGCAAGCGAACCTCGCGAGGCACTGCTGATCGTCGATTCGGGGAAGGAACTCCGCCGAGCGATCTCCGACGCCAGCGCCGCCTCCGATGCGTCGACCCAGGATCGCACGCCGCGCAGTTCGGCGAGCGCCGACTCGAGCTGCTCGATCGAGGTTGCAGCGAGATCGGAGCGCACCGCCGCCACCTGCCGCAGCCGGTCGATCACCCCCGAGTCCTTCATGCCGTCCATCATGACCAGGGGGTCTCACAGAGTTGCCGACATGCGGCGCCGCTAGGGTGAGGTGGTCACGATCGGGCAGCATCCGGTCGCGACACCTACATATCGATCACGGGGCTGACTGGTTTCGACGTCAGTAACGCTGTTCGAGTTTGCGACCCGAGTTCCTCAGACTCGCTAAACGGGGGAACCAAAAGAATTGCCGATGAGCAGTTCGCTCTCGCCGCCTGATTCACATCAAGTGAGCGAAGAGTCATCGTGAGCAGAAATGTCGCACGGGGCCAATCCATCACAGCCCGGCAACAGAAGTGAGGGATGACGGCAGGAAAGACTGCTGCCAGCGGGAAAGACTGCTGACTTTCAGGAAAGACTGAGCGTGGTCCGCCTCGAGCGGACAGCCGACCCGTCGGTGTCACAGCGTCAGTGGCAATGTCGGGAATGGTCGTAGCAAGTTCGTTCACCGGCTGATGGACGGGGGTTCGATTCCCCCCAGCTCCACGATGTGATGTCTCGGGACATCCCGGACGGCCGAACCCTCATGTGGGGTTCGGTCGTTGTGGTTTTCGGGGGCCTTTGGGTCCGCCTGGTGGTCGTCCGGTGCCGTGGTAGCGGCGGTCGGGGTCGATGGTGAGCTGGCGGATGATCTCGCCGGTGTAGCGGTGGATGACTCGGATGTCGAGGTCGTCGATGAGGAGGATGACGCGGGTTCCGTCGAGGGTTCGGCCGAGTCCGATGTGGTGCATGTGGCCGTTGTGGCGGAGGCTGACGCGTCCGTCGCGGATGCGGTCGTGGCGGACTCGGAGGTGGGGGTGGTGTGTGCTGGTGGGTGTGGCTTTGGGTCGTGCCTGATAGGTGACGGCGGGGGTGGTGTCGTCGAGGGAGTGGTGGGGTCGGTGGTGGTTGTAGGTGGTGGCAAAGTTGTCGATCTGGTGTTGGAGCTCGGCGATGGTCGCAGCCGGGGGTTTGGTGCGGAGGTGCTTCTTGAGGGTTTGTTGGAAGCGCTCGACTTTGCCGCAGGTGGTGGGATGGTTGGGTCGGGAGTTCTTCTGACGGACGCCGAGGGTGTCGAGCAGGGTCTCGAGTCCGTTGCGGCCGCCTCGACCGCCTGAGAGGCGGGTCGTGAAGACCATCCCGTTGTCGGTCAACGTGGATGCTGGTGTGCCGTAGGTGTTGCAGCAGCGGGTGAACGTGTCGACGACGATCGCGCCGGTGACGCGCCGGTGGGCGGTGACCGACAGGGCGTAGCGGGAGTGGTCATCGAGCCAGGTGAGGATCTCGGTGTCGGTGCCGTCGGCGAGGCGGTGGTGGGTGAAGTCGGATTGCCAGGTTTCGTTGGGTTGTTCGGCTTGGAAGCGGATGTAGGACGAGCGGGGTCGTTTCTGGGGTTGGTCGCTGACTCGACCGGCGGCGCGCAGGTGTCGGTGGATCGTGGAGGTTGCGACGGATACGCCGTGGTGGTGGTGGAGATGCCAACGGATCGTGGCGGGCCCAGCGTCGAGGCCGGCCAGGGTCAGGTCGTCGCGGAGTCGCAAGATCAGCTCGACGACCTCGACGGACGTCGCGTTCGGTGAGGCATGCGGCCGCCGCGATCGTGGTTCGAACGCAGCGTCGCCCTCGTCGCGGTAGCGGGCGACGAGTTCATGAATCCACGAACGCGACACCCCGTAGTCGACCGCCACCTCCCGGACCGGACGTTTCTCCACGACGACAGCAGTGATCACCAACCTGGCTTTGGACACGCGCCCACATGAGCGAACCGGCCTCCATCAATGCGACATACCTGTCCGGGATGTCCCGAGACATCAGTCCGGGATGTCCTCGAACCACACACCCCCAGCTCCACGATGGGGTTCTCGTGGAATTCGAGGCCCTGGACTCGTAGAAATCGGGAGCGTCGATACGGGCCACATCCGCCTCGGGTGGCCGCACCGTCGGCAGTGACATCTGACATCTACGAGCCAGCGGGTCCACAACGTCAGCGGAATGATTGACAATCTCTTGCGCGAACGCACATTGTGATGAGGTGATCCCGGACCCTCAGCCTTCCCCGCCCGAACCTGAGGCGCAGATTCGGCAACGCATCGCGGCGATTCTCGACGAACTCTCAGCACTCCCCCGAGACGAGATTGCTCAGCGCGCCACCCTGGCCCACGAACGCAACACCCTGGCCGCCCAACTACGGGCACTGTCCGCCAACGACGACATCACCAGAGCATGGTCGGAACGGGCTCCATACCGCGAGCCTGACCCAGGGAAGCCCTACATCGCGTCCCGCGGTGAGGGCGGACAAGCAATCTGACCAGCCTCCACCGCGAGGCTGGCAGAGCCGCAACACCGGTGAGAGTCCGCCTGCGTGAACACAGCTCCGGCAGGCCGGTGGGACCTACCACGCCAACACCTTCGTCGAGTCTTCCTGACCAGGCCTGATGCGCTTTCCACTACTCCCCCACACACCCCAGCTCCACACATTGATGCCGCGAGACATCGAGGACGGTCCGGACCTGCATCAGGGTCCGGATCGTTTGGTTCCGGATCGGCCGGACCCGTGGACGGTGGCGATCACGCGCTCGACGTAGCGAACGCCGCGCTGTTGGGCGCTCGGTCGACGTGCAAGGGTTGGCAACTCCGAGAGTTGTCGAGACCGACTCTCGCCGGGATTTCTTGCAGCGTGACGACGACGAAGCGGCTTTCGCCAACGAATCCTGCAGTCGACCCGGCTCACCCCCTTCCGAAGGTCCACCGCATCCTGACCGGACCTCGGTCGTATCGGCTCAAGGGGACCGACGGCCGGCTCGTTCCGCGAAGGCGTCGAGCGCAGCGAGTACTTGGGTCGCTGCGTACCTTCGGTTGCGTCGGCCACCGGTGATCTCCTGCAACGCGCCGATCTCGACGAGCTCGGTGATCGCAGCGTCGGCTCCCATCGCCGAAACGTCGAGCTCGCGCTGGACGAGCGCGTTGTGGAGCACCGGGTGCTGGAACACGACGTCGAGCGCTCGCCAGACGGTCGCCTGGCGTCGACTCGTGATCGCCTCGCTCCACGCAGCACGGATCGCGCGCAGATCGTTGACGAGCTGGCGCCCGTTGACGACGCTGTCGAAGCTTGCCTCTGCGAAACGTTCGACGATCGGCTGGATTTCCCCGGCCCGGTACGCCGTGAGCGCATCGAAGTACCGGTCGGTGTCGGCGAGCAGCCCGGCGGAGACCGGCACGGTCACCTGACGGGTGAGTCGCTTTCCTCGCAGCAAGCAGTGCACGATCGCCCGCCCCGTTCGACCGTTGCCATCGGGAAACGGATGGATCGTCTCGAACTGGGCGTGAGCGATCGCGGCCTGCGACAGCACCGGCACGTCGTCACGGTGCATGAAGCAGACCAGGTCGTCGATCGCCGGCGCGACCCGCGTGTGGTGAGGCGGGACGAAGCTTGCGGTGTGGGGACCGTAGCTGCTCGACCCGACCCAGACCTGCGCGCTGCGCCACGTGCCGGCGATCTTCGGATCGTGGTGTTCGAGCAGCGCGGCGTGCATGGCCAGGATCGCCGGCGCGTCAAGCCGATCGGCGAGCGCGATCGCGGCGGTCATCGCCGTCGTGTTGGCGACGATCTCGGTGGCATTGTGCCGTGAGGTGTCCCCGAGTTCTGCGAGTGCGACCGCCTTCGCCGACGCGGTCAGGTTCTCGATGCGCGACGACGCCGCGGCTTCCGACCGCAGCAGGATCGTCCCGAACGGGGCGATCTCGGACCCCATCTCGGCATCGAAGCGAGCGAGCTCGGCGGTGGCCTCATCGGCAAGCGCCGCGGTCGCTGCCGACAGAACGGGATCCAGCCGACAGATCTCGGGGACGACCGCAGCGTGGTACGGACCCGAGAAGGTCGACTGCCATCGGCGGGGTATGTCGAGCGTGCTGGCCCACGCATGCTCCTCGTACTCGACCGCCGGCCAGCCGGTCGACGTGGCAGGACCATGATCACCCCCGCCCCCTGAGTCGCCCTCGCGAGCCGCTCCCGGTCGACGCGGTTGTTCCATGACGGAAGACTACCCTTCCTTGTTCAGAGTTTCTGGGAAAGTCTGAACAAGGGAGGATCTCACCGGTGGGATCCAACGAGGGCAGCAAGCTCGCGGTCGGGGCTGATGTGGCGCTTGTAGAGCGGGCCACAGGGCGTTTCGGCCAATCGCAACGACAGCGACAACAGATCGTGCTCGTCGACGAACCGGGTCTCGACTTCGGCGAGAAACTTGAACTCGTTCATCACACCGAGGACGCTTCGACTTGCCGTCTTGGCCGTGCGGACCTCGTTCATCTCGGCGAACTCCACCTCGACGAAGTCGCGGCCCACCCCGTGCGCCTGGAGGTGGGTGTGCAGGATTGCTGGGAACCGAGCAAGGAGTGTGCTCGCTGGCGCGAAGGGCATCACCACCGGAAGCAGCGTCACCTCGTTGACGAACAAGGCGACCTGCGGCTTCCAGAACAACACGTTCACGTACCAGTCTCCGAGACGCGTCGTCGAACGATCCGAGTCGGACGCGGTGACCCCGCCGATCCGGTCGAGCACCTTCTTCGTCCCACGAACGACGAGCACGACACCAGTCTCGCGGACCGCGCCACGGTCAGCGTTCACCACGGCGAGTGACCGACCGCAGGTCGACATGAGCGCCTCCGCAGGACGCGGGAGGACGCCGGGCGATGGTCCAGGTGGCCGGGTCCAGCCGACGAGCTGGGTGACCTACGAGGCCGGCTCCCCGGCGGACGACGGCCGCCGCCACAGCACCAGCCTCGCGCCGGGCAGCACCCAATGATCAGAGCAGGCCGTGATCGCGGGCGGACTGCACCGCGGCGTGGCGGCCCTCGACACCCAGCTTGCGGTAGATCGCCTTGCAGTGCGTCTTGACCGTGTTGAGCGACACGTACAGCTCGCCGGCGATCTCGCGTTGCGACAGCTTCGACGGCAGATAGCGCAGTACCGACAGCTCGCGTTCGGTCAGGTCCTCGACCAGCGCGTCCGTCGACGGGCGCCCGGCACGACCGTGGCGGGCCTCGACCCGCGCCAGGTACCGACCAGCGATGCCGGGGTCGGCACAGCGGTCGACAATTCCGCGCGCCTCGGCAAGCAGCCGATCGGCGTCGCCGTGGTCGTTTTCGAACGCCACGTCGGCCGCACTCGCGAGTGCGTAGGAGAGCATGACGTTCTCCGGCGACCGTCGCGCCAGCTGCACGCCGCGCAGTGCCGCGTCGACGGCCGTGTCGGGCTCGTCGGCGGTCCGCGCGAGCACGCTGTGGGCCAGGGCGAGCTGCGCCGCCTCACCGATGCGGTGCTCGTCGGCCTCGCTGACCGATCGAAGCGCCAACGCACGCGCCACCTCGGGCCGTCCGGACTCGAGTTCGGCGACCGCCTCGTACACCGGGGTGACGGCGGCGACGAAGTGGTCGGGTCGGCTCGCCGCCATCTCGTTGGCCCGGGCGAGGTACGGCCGCGCCTCGTCGAAACGTCCGCCCATCACCCTGACGCCACCGAGCACCATCGGGTTCGTCGGCTCCGTCGTCGGCACGTCGCCGTCGACGATGTCCAAGGCCGCGGCCACGTCACCCTCGGCGAGATGGATCATCGCCGAGAGGGACTGGATCAGACCGGCGTCGACTCCGTCGACGTCGAGACGGCGAGCGACCTCGAGCGAGCGTTCGGCCTCGGCGAAGCGACCGGTCACGAACGACACCCAACCGTTCACGATCGCCAGTCCCTCGTGTTCGTCGACGAGATCGCCGAGCCGTTCGATGTAGCGGGTGACGGTGTAGACGCGGCCGACGTTCAGCAGCTTGGTCGCGTTGTCGGCGACGACGTCGGCCGCCTCGACCCGGCAGCCCGCCTGGAGCAGGTGCTCGACCGCCGCCATCAGGTCCCCGGACGCGAGGTGCCATCGCCCGGCCGCTGCGTTGAGTTCGGCGAACCGCGCCGGTGTCGAGCGTTCGAGTTCGTTGCGCAGCAGGTCGCGCAGCAGATGGTGGAAGCGGAACCACGTGCCGGTGCGGTCGAGCGTGATGACCAGCTGGTTCGACGCGGCGAGCGCGTCGAGCCACGTCGCACCGTCGCTGGTGCCGCACACCTCGTCGATGAGGGGACCCGACATCCGCTCCAGCACGGAGACGTCGAGCAGACGCCGGCGCTCGTCCGGCCCGATCGACTCGAGGAACTCCTCGCTGAGGTAGTCGGCGACCAAGTGGTCGTCACCGTGGAACGTGGAGACGAACTCGCCGGTGTCGCCGCCGTCGCGCATCGACAGTGATGCGAGGACCAGACCGGCTGCCCAGCCCTCGGTTCGCTCCACCAGTCGTTCGACCGCCTCGGCATCGAGGCCGACGGCGTCGGCGTCGAGCAGCCAATTCGCCTCGTGGAGATCGAACCTGAGGTCGGTGGCTCGGATCTCGGTGAGCTGGCCGCGCACCCGGAGTCGTCCGAGGCGGAACGGAGGATCGATCCGTGTCGACACGACGACGACCAGGTTCGACGGACGCAGCGTGATGAGCCGTTCGACGCTGCGGTGCACGTCGGGATTCGAGACGAGGTGATAGTCGTCGATGACCAGCACGACCTCGTGGCCGGCGTGACCGATCTCGTTGACCACGGCGTCGACGACGGCGTCGACACCATCACCGAACGCCGTCCCGACGGCAGCGCCGAGCGACGGGACCGCGTCACGGAGCGCCGCCGCCACACCCGCCCAGAACTGAGACGGGTCGTCGTCGCCCTCGTCGATCTGCAACCAGCCGACCTGACCAGCGCGCCCGTCGAGCCATCCGTTGACCAGCGTCGACTTGCCGGCGCCGGCCGGGGCGCTGACCAGGACGACACCTCGCCCCGCAGCGATCGATTCGTCGAGCCGTTCGATCAGCCGGGCGCGGCGCAGGTACCGGGTCGGCGGCGGCGGTGCCGTGACCTTGGTGGCGGCGACCGCCGCGCTCGAACCAGCCATGCCATCAGGGTAGAAGAGGCCAGGCCGAGCCTGCCGGTTCCGCGTGTCACCCGGGTGAGATCGGCCGGAGAGCGATGGCCCCTCACCCCGTACGGGTGGAGCATCTCGTCCATGTCCACACCGAGCCGCTACGAGATCGAGGTCCGTGGCCGACCGACCCACCGAGTGCTCCACCCGGTCGTCGACGACTTCCGGATCGAACCCACCGACCGCGGCACCACGCGCCTCGTCGGCGAGATCCGCGACCCGTCACACCTGAACGGTCTCCTCGCCCACTTCACCTCGATGAACGTCGAGGTCGTCGCACTCCGGTGTCTCGATTCTGACGACGCCGAACCCACCCCGACCATCGAACCCACCCACCCAGAGAAGGGCACCACACCATGACCATCACCACACCCACCGCAACCGGGGCACCCGGCACCGAACGAAACGTCCTCTCCCGAGTCGGCGGCGCCGCGGCGATCCTCGCCGCGGGCACGTTCGGTTACGGCATCGCCATGTTCGCCACGACACTCGCCGACTACACCGACCCCGACGCCACACCGGCAGAGTCGGTCGACTTCCTCGTCGACCATCAGGGCTCGCTCCTCGCCTGGTACATCGGCATCTTCATCGTGTTCGGCGCCGCGCTCGTCCCGATGGCACTCGCGCTGCGCCAACGTCTGGCGGGCGCCGCACCCCTGCTCGCCAACACCGGGATGGTCTTCGCGGCGATCTGGGCGGCGCTCATGTACGCCACCGGAATGATCTCGAACATCGGGATCGAAGCGGTCGCCGACCTCGCCGAATCCGACCCCGACCGGGCCGCCACCGTGTGGTCGACGATCGACACGGTCACCAACGGGCTCGGCGGCGGCAACGAACTCGTCGGTGGCATCTGGATCCTCCTCGTGTCGATCGCCGGTCTCCTCACCGCTCGGCTCCCCCGCTGGCTGAACGTCGTCGGCATCATCACCGCCATCGCCGGACTGGTGACCGTCGTGCCCAACTTCGAAGCGATCGAGATGGTCTTCGGACTCGGCTCGATCATCTGGTTCATCGGCATCGGTATCACCCTCCTGCGCGACGGTCGCAGCGGCGAGGTGACCTCATGAACTCGACGTTCACGCCCCCGACGTCGATTCGGACGGCCGCATCGCCAGCCGTCGGCGCCGCCGCCATCGGCGCCAGCGCGATCCTGCTCGGCTTCGCCGGACTCCAGATCGCACTCGCTGCCGGCGCCCCACTCGGCGAACACGTGTGGGGAGGCACCCAGGAACGGGTGCTCCCCACCGGGATGCGAGCCGCCGCCGGCGGTGCCGCCATCGCACTGACGGCCGCAACGGGGGTCGTGACCCGCAGGGCGGGCCTCACCGGTCGGCCGGCCCGCTGGCTCTCGCCCGCCACCTGGGCGATCGCCGGCTACCTCGCGTTGAACACGGTCGGCAACCTGGCCTCGTCCAGCGACGTCGAACGCTGGTTGTTCGGGCCAGCCACGGCGACCGCCTCGGCCCTCACCGCCGTCGTGGCACTTCGCACTCGACATGGAACGTCGACATGACCACGGGCGGAATCCAGCGCCTCGATGTACACGATGAAGACGTCGCGGCCGCCACGATCGAATGGAAGCGGGGTCGGTGACGGATCTGCGCCTGGGCGAGTTCAGGGGCTTCCAGGGGGCCGGTGCCCCCAGAAGCTGGGCTTCGTGAGTTGGGTGACGGTCCAGGTGTCGTCGTCGACGAGCCGTCCACCGCAGCCGACCTCGACTTCGAAGCCGGACGGGGACACGCTGTAGAACGAGATCATGTGGTCGTTGGTGTGCCTGCCGAGCCCAGCGGCGATCGGCGTACCAGTCTCCTCGTGGCGATCGAGCGTGTAACCGACGTCGTCGAGGGTGTTCATCTCGAGCATGAAGTGATGGAGCGCCGCCTCGCCGGCGGGAACGAGCGCGAGGCTGTGATGGCGAGGATTGCAGTGAAGGAACACGACGTCGTGTTCCGAACCATCGGGCCTCCAGTAGTCCGAAACCCGGAAGCCGAGCACCTCCGTGTAGAAGTCCGTACTCCCCTCGATGTCAGGTGTCCCGAGCACGACGTGGCCCATGCCCTGGACTCCGGTGGTGAACCCGCTGACCCCGGTCGGCGAGACGAACCGTTCGTGGTCGTGAACGACGCCGTGGAAGAACTCGACGGTGAACCCGCCGGGATCCGTCGTGCGGATCAGCCCCCGAACCCGACGTTGGTCGCATTCCGCTGCCGAACCCGAGTGGAGGGCGAACCCAGCTGACTCGAGCTCGGCAGCGCAAACCTCCAGCGCAGCAGCATCGGGCAATTCCCAGCCGGCGAACGCCAGGCCCTCGTCCGTCTGGGCGGGTCGAACCACCACGCGAAACGGGTGGTCGTCGATCTTGATCGCCAACCCGTCACCGTGGGCGACCACCCGCGTTCCGAGCAGTTCGGCGTACCCCCGCCAGCCGTCGAGGTCCGCAACGTCAACGCCGATGTATCCCAACCCCCGAATGTCCATGCTTCCCCTCATCGCTTGGCTCGAACCCGACGAGGTGCTCGAGGCGTGACGACAACGTTAGACCCCGGGTACGACCGTGTCCGCCAGGACGAGCCGTCGAGGCTCGGGCAGGTCGCAGTGTCGCTTCGACTCGCCGTCTTGGCCGTGCGGACCCTCGCCGGCGCGAAGGGCATCACCACCGGAAGCAGCGTCACCTCGTTGACGAACAAGGCGACCTGCGGCTTCCAGATCAACGCGTTCACGTACCAGGCTCCGAGACGCGTCGTCGAACGATCCGAGTCGGACGTCGGAGGACGCGGAATGTGCGATTTTCACGGACACTGGCGGTCCCTCCCGGTCGCTCGAGAACCGACCGCGGACCAGGCGGTGAGCGAGTTCGAGCCGGCACCGCGACGTCGGGACGGAGCGGCTCAGGACGGAAATCGGACGGATGACGTCGGACCGAACGACCAAGGCGGCCTTCGAGGAAAGCCGGATCGTGCAGTGCCCGACGTGGCGTCACGGTCCGCCGCGTCGCTGGGCCAGCGTTTCACCTGCCCCGACGCGGTGCGGTCCGATCTGATGACCGATCGGGTTTTCGGCACGGGCGGCCGTGTGTCGCGCCGTGGTCGGGGATGGCCCGGATCTCGCGCGCGCCGTCAGGGTGATTCGAACCTTGCCGAGGGTGTTCCCGGAGGGTGGCGGACGTCGGGTTGGGCATCGGGGCTGGGGACGCACACTTCGCCTTCGAGACCGTCGGGGTCGGTGAAGAAGAGGCTGAGGACCGGTCCGAAGTCGGTGACGAACCCGTCGGTGGCTTCGAGGTCGACCAGGCGTCGGCGGATCTCGGTGAAGGCCTCCATCGATGCAGCGCGTAGGCCGATGTGGTCGAGTCGTCCTCGACCGAACATCGGTGTCTGGTGTTCGGCTTCGTGGTTCCCGTCGATCTCGAAGATGTTCAGTTCCGTGTTCGGCCCGATGTTCAGGAACGTGAGGCGAACCGGGCCGTCGGCCGAAGCGTGTTCGACCGTGGCGTCGAACACCTTCTGGTAGAAGTCGACCAGGCGGTCGGTGTCGGATGACAGGATCGCGACGTGGTGGATGCCGTCGAGCAGCACGGGATCATTGTCGCAGCGGATCGTCATGTCGTCACCTCGGCTCGACCACGGGATCGATCCCGGGCGTCGCCGGCGATCCACGTGACCGAGTCGGGACTGTCCGACGACGTACCGCTGCGCGTCACGGCGGTGACGTGGTGGCTGCGTGCGGTTGCTTCGTCGACGATGCGGCTGCCCACCTGTCCGGTCGCGCCGAAGATGGTGGTGTTCACGATGGTGCTCCGTCGGTGTCGTCGCGTTGTTTCCACCAGGCGGCGAGGTACGTGGCTGCGGCGAGGTAGAGGCGTCCGTTCGCAGGGTCCTGTCGTGGCGGCGTCGATGCAGGCGAGCGTGTACTTGGCGAGGTGTGCGTCGTGGTGGGGTGCGGCGTGGTCGATGAGTTGCTGGGTGATGTCAGCTCGTCGGCCGGGCTCCGCGTGCCAGGCGGTGGCCGCAGCGACCGACGGGTCGAGATGCGTCACCTCGTCGACGAACCGACGCGGCGGGTCCGGTTCCCAACTCGGATCGATCGGACCAGAGCTCTGCGTTGCCCGGTATCCGAGGACGTAGGTGGCCGCGACATCGACGGCGCGCTGTGGCTCGGAGGCCCGGTGGGCGACGGCCAGGGTCGCTTGAGGGAGCGTGAGGCAGTGGGTCCAGCCGTAGGGGGCGTTGGCCGGCGCGTCCTGGAGCATCGACATGGCCGCGACCGGCAACAGCTGGCGGCGGGCCTCCTGGATCGAGAGGCCATTGGTGACGTCGGCCAACGTCCGGTGGGCCAGTCCGGAGTCGTCGACGAGTGCCATCGTCGGCTGTACGAAGTGGCTGGAGGGCTCACGGTCCGCTGTGGGCGAGATGAGTCGGTCGGTCAGCGACACACCGTCGGTGCGCTCGGGCCGCGGCTGGTCGAACCAGCGCAGCCGGCTGTCGGGCTGGTGGGCGATCTCTCGGAGCAGGGTCCGGGCCATGAGCGCTGGGTTGATGCCGTTGGGCCGGAACCGGGGCAGCAGTTCGAGGAAGATCGCGCCGTGGGCAGCACCGCCGAGGTGGGGAAGCACGACGTCGACCAGGTCGTCGACGATGCGGTCCTGGTCTCGGGTGGCGCACAGGGACACGAATGCGCGGTCGGCCGTCTCTGGGTCACCGTGGCGAAGTGCTTCGGTGAGGGCGTGGAGTGGCTGTTCGTCGTGCGCAGCGCCGTCGCCCTTTTCGGCGGGGCTGCCGGTCGTCGACCAGGTGGCGGCGATGTGGACGATGCGTTGCCGTGCGGATTCTCGTCGCTCGGCCGACACCGAGCGGAGCAGTTCGGCTCGCGCCATCAGTTCCAGCGGGGCGTGCAGCGTGAACGAGTTCGCAGCTTCGTCGCGCGGGATCGACAACAGCTGGCACGCGGCGCGGAGCAATTCGGCGTCCGTCATTCGGTCGAGGTGCCGAGCGGTCCATTCGCCGGCGATGTCGTCCGTGTCGATGTGGTCGAACGGGTTGTGGGTCGTGGGTTCCATGGTCCGGGTCTCCTCGTGAGTGCGCCGAGCTCAGATCGTGACGACGGTCCTGCCGGTGCCGTGTCCGGTTTCGATCTGGCGAAGGGCTTCCGCAGTGTCGCCGAGATCGAACGTGCGGCCGACGATCGGGCGCACAGCTCCGGTGCATTCGAGTTCGATCACGGCGGCGAGGTCGTCCCGGTTCGGCTTGGAGAACAGGGGAACGAGTCGCTGTCGGGTGAACGGTGAGAGTGCGGCGGCTGCGGCGAAGCGCCGCATGCCGGTGACCGACTGCGGGTTCGGTCCGCCGACCACGACGAGCGCCCCGGTTGGTGCCAAGGCATGTCGGAGGCTCCGGATCGGCTGGTTGCCGACGAGGTCGATGATCACGTCGTAGCGGCCGGTGTGGGTCGCGATGTCGTCGCTGGCGTAGTCGACGACGTGGTCGGCACCGATCGACCGGAGGAGGTCAGCGTTGCGTCCGCTGGCCACCCCGGTCACTTCGGCTCCATTCACCTTCGCGATCTGCACGGCGAAGGTGCCGACGCCTCCGGATGCGCCGATGACCGCCACGTGCTGTCCGGACTCGACTCGGGCGGCGCGGATCGCCTGCAACGCGGTGACAGCGGTCGTCGGCGTGGCCGCGGCTTCCTCGACGCTGATCGTGTCCGGCCGATGGACGGACGTCGATGCGGGCACCAGTGCGAGCTCGGCGAAGGCTCCCGTGCCGAAGCCGACGATCTCGTCGCCGACGTCGATGCCGCTGACACCCTCGCTCAGGGCGATCACGGTTCCGGCGACATCGGTCCCGAGCACCTGACGCTTGGGGTGGCGGACGCCGTATCCCATCAGACGTGCGAGGTACGGCCAGCCGCGCATCTCGAGGGCGTCGCCGCGGTTGACCCCGGCGGCGTGGACGTCGACCAGCAGGCTGCCCGGTGGGATCTGCGGTCGGTCGATGCCTCGGAGGGAGAGGACGTCCGGTGACCCGAATCGGTCCCGGGTGATCGCCCTCCAGCTGGTCGTCGTTCGGAGTGCCGGCGTCCCGCCGGACGTCGTGGCTGCGAGCGACGCGGTCATGACGCCGCTCCTGCCATGCGGAAGGTGTCGACGTGGGTCGACGCGACGGTGGTGGTGTCGCGTTCGGTCAGCTGTTCCAGCCGGCGACCCTTGGTGAGGAGCCACAGGGCGAACCAGACCTCGGCGACGAGGGCGGGGGCCAGGACGATGGCCGATGCCGAGCCGTCGTAGCCGGGGATCAGGAAGAAGCTGAAGGTGTCGATGAGGTAGCCGGCACCGGCGAGGACGAGGAGCACACCGAGCGGGCGTGGCATCTGCCGCGATGACAGGGCGAGGTAGCCGACGATCAGGGTGCTGACGCCGAAGAAGGCCAGGCCGAGGATGTAGCCGTACTTGTGGGCGTCGAGGTACAACAGCGCCAGCGTGTCGGTCTGGCCCGCACCGAAGGCACCGAGGTACTCGGCATCGTCGAGGATCCTCACGGCCTGGAACATGTTGAGCAGGTTGAGGCCGATGACCGCGGTCTGGGTCATGCGGAACGCTGCTGCGAGCAGCGCCAGTGTTCTGCCGAGCGGCTTGAGCAGCTGGTACAGGACGACGGCGATGGCGACATCGGCGATGAACATCACGATGTCGGCCGCCAGCCCGGCTCGGAAGAGCATGGGCGAGTCGATGATGTTCTGGGCGGTGGCGCTCGGGTCACCGGGTTCGATGAGCTGGGAGCGGACGCCGATCTCGGCGAACAGTCCGCAGGCGATGATGATCAGGTACAGCACGCCGGCGGTTCGCGCGGTCGAGAAGCGCCGATGTGATGTTGGATCCGTGCCCTCGAGGGCGTGATGTCGGGTGTGGGTCTGGCTGGTCATGAGATGTTCTCCTTCGTGATGGGTTGTGGTTCGGGGTTGTCGTGGTGAGCTGGAGTGGCTCGTTGACCGACCGAGATCGCGGTGAGGATCAGGGCGGCGCCGAGCAGTTGGGCTGGTGTGAGGGTCTGATGGAGCACGACGAGGCCGGCGACGGTGGCGACGATCGGGCTGATGAGGCCGAGCAGGGACACCTGGGCGACGGGAAGTCGGGCGACCCCGCGGAACCAGATCAGGTAGGAGGCGGCGGCACCGGCGGTGGCGAGCCACGTGAACCCGATCAGGTTCTGGCCGGTGAGTGCCGGCGGTGGCCCTTCGACCGCGAGCGCGATCGGTGCGAGCAGCACGCCACCGGCGATGAGTTGCCAGCTGGTGAAGGCTGCGAGCGGGACCGGACGTCCCCAGTGCTTGGTGAGGACGACGCCGGATGCCATCGACAGCGCACCGGCGAGTCCGGCGAGGACGCCGACGGTGTCGACGGCGGCGCCCGATCGCAGGACCAGCAACCCGACGCCGACGACGCCGAGCACGCCGGCGGCCGCGATCGAGCGGCGCAGTCGTTCGCCCAGGAACGCTGCCGCCAGCCCTGCGGCGACCAGTGGTTGGATCGAGCCGAGTGTGGCGGCGACACCGCCGGGGAGCCGGTAGGCGGCGACGAACAGCAGGACGAAGAAGGCGCCGATGTTGAGCACGCCGAGTACTGCTGCCTTCCACCACCACGAACCCGTCGGGCGCCGCCGCGTGATGGCCGCCAGCGCCAGGCCGGCGGGGAGCGCTCGCAGCGCCGCAGCCAGCAGTGGACGTCCGGGCGGGAGGAGCTCGGTGGTGACGATGTAGGTGAGTCCCCAGGCCGCTGGTGCGAGGCCGGTGATCATCGGATCGAACCGTCGAGGCGTCGGCGCGGCGGCCGTTTGCGGAAGGGCTTCGTGCCGTTGGATGGTGGCGGTCATGGTGGCCTCCTTCTCTCGATCGCGGCTCAGGCGGCAACTCGCTCGGCCGTCTCGCCGGCGAGAGCCACAGCGGCAGCAGGAACGCCGTCGCGGGCCTCGAGGTCGCCGTCGTAGAGCGGGAGCGGGTAGTGGCGAAGGTCGACGATCTCGACCGGTGCGCCGATGTCGAGGCGATCGGCGATGCGCCGCGCCAGCGCCTGATTGACCGAGCCGGTGCGGGTGCTGGCCGCCATGACCAGGACCTTGCGGGGATGGGTGGGAGCGGTGTGCATGTCGTGCCTCCGGTGTGCGTCGATCTGGTGTCTCACGCCACGAAGTGTCTTGCTGGCGTGAGACTTGAGTATGAACGAACAGAGGCTTGCTGTCAAGAGTCTTCGTAGTAAGATACATTCGTGGATGTGAAACGAGAGACCGATGCCATGGACGAGATCGTCGACGAAGTCCGCGACTGGCTCCCCGACATGGACGTTTCCGGGCTACCCATCACCGGGCGGATCCTCCGGCTGGCCCATCACCTCGAAGCCGGACGGGAGGCAGAGCTCGCACAGTTCGGACTGTCGCTCGCCGACTTCGACATGCTCGCGACACTCCGGCGGCGTGCGGCCAGCGATCCGATCAAGATCAGGGACCTGCAGCTGTCGCTGATGCTGTCGTCGGGTGGCACGACCAAGCGGCTCGACCGTCTCGAATCGGCGGGACTGATCGAACGCCTCCCCGACCCCAACGACCGGCGCGGGACGCTCATCACGCTCTCGCCGCGGGGCCTCGATCTGATCGAGGAAGCGGTCCCGGCCATCACCCGCTACGAGACGGCCGTCGTCACCGGCGCCATCGGATCCGAACGCAGCCGGGCAGCCCTCGAGAACGGCCTGCGACAGTTGCTCATCGCCAAGGAGTCAGCAGCGGCCGCCGACCCGGCAGACGACCGCGTGGAGACGGGGCGAGCAGACTCATGACACTCGTAGACCTCGAGCCGGAGCTGCTGGCAAACCCCACCGCCGTGCTCGCCACGGCGTTCCGCCTCTCCGTCACGATGGAAGGTTGGTGAACCTGCGAACAGGCTCGGCCGTTACTCTCGGTGGATGCGCATCGGGATCCTGACTCGCGAGTATCCGCCCGACGTCTACGGAGGCGCCGGCGTCCACGTCGACTTCCTCGTCCGTGAGCTGGTGCAGCTCGCCGACGTCGACGTGCACTGCATGGGCGACCCCCGCCCGGGCGCCATTGCCCACTCCGAACGCAACCCGCTGCTCGTCGACGCCAACGCTGCGCTGCGGACGCTGGCGGCAGACCTTTCGATGGCCGATCAGACGGCGGGTTGCGACATCGTCCACTCCCACACGTGGTACGCCAACATGGGTGGCCACTGGGCGAAGCTGCTCTACGACATTCCCCACGTCGTGACCTCGCACTCGCTCGAGCCCCATCGGCCGTGGAAGGCCGAACAGCTCGGCGGTGGTTACCGGGTGTCGTCGTGGGCGGAGCGCACCGCCTACGAGGGAGCGGACGCGGTGATCGCCGTGAGCCACGGATCCAAGCGCGATGTCCTGTCGGCCTACCCGACGCTCGACGAGGCCAAGGTGCACGTCGTCCACAACGGGATCGACACCGACTTCTACCGGCCCGATCCCGAGTGGGATGTGCTCGAACGACTGGGTGTCGACCCCGATCGTCCGTCGGCCGTCTTCGTCGGGCGCATCACGCGCCAGAAGGGCGTTCCTCACCTGTTGCGCGCAGCGCTCCGGTTCGACGAGTCGGTCCAGCTCGTGCTGCTGGCCGGCGCAGCGGACACACCCGAGCTCGCCGCCGAGACCGATGACCTCGTGGCCACGTTGCGCTCCGAGCGCGACGGCGTCCACCTCGTGTCGGAGATGTTGCCGCGCGAGCAGGTGCGCCAGGTGCTCACACACGGCACCGTCTTCGTCTGCCCGTCGATCTACGAACCGCTCGGCATCGTGAACCTCGAGGCGATGGCGTGCGAGACGGCGGTCGTCGCAAGCGACGTCGGCGGGATCCCCGACGTCGTCGTCGACGGGGACACGGGCCGCCTCGTGCACTACGACGCCAGCGACCCCGATGCCTTCGAGGCGGGGCTCGCGGACGCGGTCAACGACATCGTCCGCGCCCCCGACCGGGCGAGGGCGATGGGCGTCGCGGGGCGTCGCCGGGCGGTCGCCGACTTCGGCTGGGACGTCGCAGCACGGCGAACGATGGCGATCTACGAGTCGCTCGTCGGCTGAGTGTCCGATCGCAATCGGATCGCGTGTGCGATCCTGCTCGTCGGTGTCCCCGGCGCACGTGGCGGGAGAACGGACGGGGCCGGGCGCGAGGTGGACGCCATCGATCAGCAGATCACGCTGGACGCAGGTCGGTGACAGTCGGCCGCCAGAGGCATCGTCGAACGTGCCACGGCGGGATGACCGTGCCGACCCGCGGAGAACGACCGCGCCGGCGGCCGTATCGCATGTCTGCGGAGCCGCTGTCGGATCCCGCCCTCAGCGGCGCGAGGACAGCACGTGACGGAGGCGACGCAGTGTCGTTGCGTAGTGGATGACCACGATCACCAGGAACACGATTCCCGGAACCGGACCGTTCGCTGCCCACACACCGGCGATACCCACACCGAACACCAAGGCCTCGATCACCACTCGAACGAGGCCCGGCACGGCCACCGGCGCCGGGCCGGGGTCGCCGGGCACTCGGAACACACCCCAGACGACCATGGCCACCACCGGAGCGACGACCGTCGCAACAACCGAGCCCGTCCACACCCAGACACCCGCCGCGATGCCGTAGACCGCCGCCACCTCGCAGCCGAAACGGACCGCCGCGTTGACCGGCCCCATGTTCGCCGTCGGTTGCGGACCGTGTTCCCGGCTCATCCGACCGCAGCCGCAGCTGCTGCGAGGCCGTCGAGGACGAGGTCGATGCCGAAGTCGAATTCGCGGCCGAAGTCGTAGCCCGGTTGCAGGACGTGCTCGGTGGTGAACTCGACGAGATGCGGATACGCCCCTGCGGGCATGGTGGCGGACATGACCTGCGCGAGGTCGGCAATCTCGTCACCGCCGGTCGCAGGAAGGCTTGCCTCCTGCAGCGCGAACCCGTGGACGAATGCGTCGATCACGGCGTAGGCGTGAGCCGTCTTCTCGAGCGAGAATCCACCGGCGCGCAGGCATCCGATGACCGCGTCGTGATGCCGCAGCGTCGCCGGCCCGGGCGAGGTGCGCGATTCCATCAGGGGTGCCGCCCACGGATGTCGGGCCAACACCACGCGGGCCGACGCAGCCCGCTGCCGGATCGCCTGCTTCCAATCGACGTCGGTCGGTGGCAGGTCGATCTCAGGGCCGGCCGCACCGAGCCCATCTCTGGCGCATCGCTGCCGGCGGTCGCATTCGTGTCAGTGGGTGACGGCACCACGAAATTCTCCTTCACGATTGACCACGATTGACACTCGTACTATGTACGGGTATCGTCCCGCACCAGTACCGTACTAAGTACGGTACTGGGAAACAAGGATCGGACCCGAGGAAGCACACCATGACGAACGACGATGACGAACACGATGACCCACCCGACCGCATCGAACGACGACCAGCTGGCGACCGCGCCCGACACCATGCGGGCGATCGTGCAGCGTGCCTACGGCTCGGCCGACCAGCTCGAGCTGGCGATCGTCGATCGGCCGACCATCGCCACCGACGAGGTGTTGATCGAGGTGAGCGCCGCCGGCCTCGATCGGGGCGTCTGGCACCTGATGACCGGCTCCCCCTACCTGGTCCGGCTCGCCGGGTTCGGGTTGACGAAGCCGAAGCAGCCGATCCAGGGCCTCGACGTGGCCGGTCGCGTCATCGCCGTCGGATCGGACGTCACCCGCTTCTCCCCCGGCGACGAGGTGTTCGGCATCGCCAGCGGGTCCTTCGCCGAGTACGCCGCCGCCAAGGAGGACAAGCTCGCGCTCAAGCCGAGCGCAGCCACCTTCGAGCAGGCTGCGGCGTCGGCGATCTCCGGCATCACGGCCCTGCAGGCCCTGACCGACGTCGGCGAGCTCGAGGCCGACCAGCACGTGCTCGTGATCGGCGCCTCCGGTGGCGTGGGCACCTTCGCCGTCCAGTTGGCCAAGGCACTCGGCGCGAAGGTCACCGGCGTCGCCAGCACCGCCAAGCTCGACCTCGTCCGCTCGCTCGGAGCCGATCAGGTCATCGACTACACCACCGACGACCCCACCGACGGCAGCCGGCAGTACGACCTGATCATCGACACCGGCGGCCGCACCCCGGTCCGGCGTCTTCGTCGAGCCCTGACCGAGCGGGGAACGCTGGTGATCGTCGGCGGCGAGGACGGCGGCCGCTGGACCGGCGGTATCGGCCGGCAACTCCGAGCCGTGCTGCTGTCACCGTTCACCAAACAGCGACTCGCCACGTTCATCAGCAACGAGGCCCACTCGTCGATCGAGCGGCTCGCCGAGTTCATCGACGCCGGCGCAGTCGTCCCTGCGGTCGGCCAGCGCTTCACCCTCGAGCACACCGCCGACGCGATCCGGCAGATGGAAGCGGGCACGACACGCGGCAAGTCGATCATCGTCGTGCGTACCGATGGAGACCACCGCGACTCCTGAACCTGCAGATCGCGACGGCACCCGCTACCGACCTCGGCCACCCGGGCCCGGTGTTACCCTTCGGCCATGTTCGGCGGACGCATGGGCAACCCCAACCCGTTGAAGCAGTCCTACACGTGCCAGACGTGCGGTGCGCCCCGGCCGCCGTACCAGTTCTACTGCGACAAGCATCTCGACATCGGCGAGGAGTACGACAAGCCCTTGCTGATCGACCGTGTGATGCGCAGGATTCTGGGTCGCTCGTCGGGAGGACCCCCGCGGAACGCTTCCCGGACGAACCCTCGTGGGTGAGACCGGCCCACACGTGGCGGCACGCCAGTACCGGGAGTCCCGCCGACTGATCTCGCCCGATGAACATCGACGAACGGAGGAACCATGACCGAACAGGGAGCCATCTGGCGCCAGACAGCACAGAAGTGGACCGAGGTCGCCGGGCAGGTCACCGACGACGACTGGTCGAAACCGACGACCTGTGAGGACTTCACTGTCCGCCAGCTGGTCGACCACGCCATGCACTGGCAGGCGATGGGTGGAGGCATCCTCGGCGCCGGCACCGAGCCGGGCGACCCGTGGAGCGAGGTCCAGCCGGCGTTGGCATCAGCGCTCGACGATCCCTCGAACCTCGAGGGATCCGCCGAGGCGTTCGGCGGCATGCCGAAGCAACAGGTCCTCGGGCTGCTGATCACCGACCTCCTCGTGCACTCGTGGGACCTCGCCCGCTCGATCGGAGCCGACGAGACGCTGCCACCGGCGGCGGTCGACGCGGCCATGGTCGGCCTCACCCGGATGCCGGAGGAGATGCTCAGGGGCGGAACGATGTTCGGGCCTGCAGTGGAGGTCCCGGATGATGCGAGCGCTCAGGACAAGCTGATCGCGTTCGCCGGCCGGCAGCCCTGAGGCGACGTCGCCGTCGACCTGTCCCGGATCAGCGGGTGCACGCTCGGTGCCATCGTCGTCGTGCTCTGGTTGTTCCGACGCCCCATGCTCGAATGACCGGAGGCCCGCGGGCCACGGGTCCGGCCCTGCCGTTCACCCGCGCGATGCCGAGCCGATCTCCGGGTGTTCGCGGACGAACTGGACGAGTGCTGGGAGGTAGGAGGCGAGAGGGGGACAGCCGATCCCGGTGCCGGCAAGATCGCGCACGGTGTGGACGCAGGTGAACCTCGTCGGGTGGTCGAAGTAGTCGAGCGCCTCTGCCGGCATGCCCGCCACACGCTGGACGAGGGGCTGGGACAGCACACGCTTCGTGAGCCCGAACGGCATCTTCACTGCCACGACACGATGGTCGGTGGCGACGCCGATGAGTTCGATCAGCTCGCGGAGGTCCGGCGGGTCGGGATCGACGAGCTGGTAGGTCGTGCCGAGCGAGTCGTCGAGCCCGGACAGGTGGGCCGTCGCGTCCGCGACGAAATCGCGGGGGACCACGTTCGGGTGCGTCCGGCGCGGGTCGCCGATCGTCGGCACCACGGACAACCTCCTCGGTTGGCGCAGGATCCACTGGATCAGGAAATACGGTCCGTCGTACTTCTGCGTTGCGCCGCTGCTCGAGTCGCCGACGACGTAGCCAGGGCGGTAGACGGTGGTCGGCAATCCGTCGTCGGCCAGCTCCCGAACCACGCGCTCCGCCTGGAACTTCGACCTCACGTAGTGGTTGCGGAAGGGTTGCCCGACGTCGAGATCGGTCTCGGTGAACACGCCAGGATGGTGTCCTGCCACGCCGAACGAGCTCATGTGGTGGAACCGCCTCAGCTCACCGCAGGACTCGGCGAAACGAGCGACGTTGCGCGTGCCCTCGACGTTCACCGCGGTGGCGGCGTCCTCCGACACGTGCACGTCGTAGATCGCCGCGAGGTGGAACACCTCCGACGTCGAGCCCGAGAGTTCCCGCCATTGCGACCCGTCGAGGCCGAGGTTCCGCTCGGTGATGTCGCCCACGATCAGTCGGATCCGTCCCCGGACCGCGCGATCTCGCCGCTCCAGTTCTGCGACCCGGTGCCGGGCAACGCCGCAGGCACGTTGCTCGACCAGGCACGTGAAGGTCTCGTCGGGCCGCAGCTGCAACAACCGCTCGAGGAGCGCCGTGGCGATGAGGCCCGGGAACCCGGTGATCAACGTCGTCACGCACTCAAGGCTCGCGTCGACGGTTCGGTGCGACCAGAGCACCTCGTCACACGTGCGACCGGACGATGCCCTCGATCTCGACACCGAGACGACCGCGCCGCAAGTCGACGACGGCGCGAAACGGAACGACCTGCGTGCTGCTGCCCGGTCAGCGCCCGCCCGGGGCGTCGAAGCTGATGCTGGTGAGCAGCTCCTCCTCCTGGGCGAAGTGCAGCCGGAGAATCGCGTCGAGGGCGTAGAGGATCCGGCGCGCCTCGCTGCGGTCCTCCTCGCCGAAGCCATCGGCGCACGCGTCGTCGACGAGCCGCCCCAGCAGCGAGGCGAGGTGGAAGATCTCCTGGTGGGTGCGGCTCATGGGAGCGAGCGGGTCACTTCCTCCCAGACGCTCTGCCACCCCCGGGTAGACCCGGGACTCGTCCTCCAATTCGTGCGGGACGACCTCCTCGGAGATCCGCGCGGCGACCTCGCGCAGCGAAGCGAGCGCGGTCGCCTCGTCCGCGGAGTCCAGGTGCATGGCGACCGACCGGAGATCCTCGAGCACCAGCATCAGCGGTCCGTGTCCGCCGGCCAGCTGATGGGTCCATTCCGCCGGCACGGAACCGACGTGCTGCAACGACCGCGGTGGACGCAACGCCCGCAGCGCCATGCCGATCGCCAGCACGTCGATGACCTCCTGGGCGACCGCCGCACCCACCGGAGCGAGCAGCCCGACCGCGGCGGCGAGCATCCCCAGCAGCGACAGGCCCATCCCCAACTGCACACTCTGTCGTGCGATCGCTCGGGCCCGATCGGCGATGACGACACCGGCGGCCAGCCGGTCGAGTCGATCGACGATCAACACCACATCCGCCGCTTCCGACGAGGCCGTCGCTCCACGAGCACCCATCGCAACACCGAGATCCGCTGCAGCGAGGGCCGGCGCATCGTTGACCCCGTCGCCGACCATCACGGTGATGCCCGACCTCGTGGACGACTCGGCCCGCACCACGTCGAGCTTCTCGGCGGGAGTCCGATCCGCGAACACCTGATCGATCCCCAACGACATTCCGATCGGCTCGGCCACCTCGAGCCGATCACCGGTCACCATCACCACCCGATCCACACCGGCCCGGCGCAGTGCCCGCAGCGCTGCCGACGTGTCCGTGCGCAACTCGTCGGTGAAGAGGACCATCCCGACCGGTTCGCCATCGACGATCACCACCGTTGCGCTGCAGCCCTCCCGCCGAGCCCGACGCTCGGCAGCCGCCAGCCACGGGTCCCGTTGATCGGCGTCGACCGCCGACAGCGCACCGACCCACACCCGGTGTCCCCGGACGGTGCCGCCGACGCCACTGCCGGCCTGCTCGGCCACGCCGGTGGGCTCGTCGAGCACGAGGCCCCGATCACCGGCCTCGCGCACCAGCATGGCCGCCAACACGTGAGGCGACGCCTGCTCCACCGAGGCCGCGAGCGCCAGCACATCGGCGGCCTCGCTGCCCGGCGCGACCACGACTGCGACCACGTGAGCCCGACCGGCGGTCAGCGTGCCCGTCTTGTCCAACAGGACCGTCCGTGCCTGCCCCATGGCCTCCAGCGCCGCACCATCCTTGACCACCACGCCGTTGCGCGCGGCGCAGGCAATGCCCGACACGATGGCGACCGGGGCCGCCAACACCAACGGACAGGGGGTGGCCACCACCAGCACGGCGAGCATCCGCGTCTGATCTCCGGTCACCAGCCAGGTGGCGCCGGCGATCAGGAACACCGCGGGGACGAACATCACGGCGTACCGGTCCGCCAACCGCACGAACGGCGCCCGCCCGACGCCGGCGGACCGAACGAGCGCGACGATCCCCGCATACGAACTCTCCGCTGCGGTCGCCGATGCCGACATCCGGAACGCACCGCCGGCATTGATCGAGCCGCTGCGGACCCACTCCCCCACGTCGCGATCCACGGACTGCGCCTCGCCGGTCAGCACCGACTCGTCGAGCACCGCCGACTCCAGCACGGTGCCGTCGACCGGAACGACCTCGCCGGGCTTCACCAGCAACAGCTCACCCGGTTCCACCTCGTCGACCGGAACGGTCGAGAACGAACCATCCACCACACGGTGGGCAACCTTCGGTGCCAACGACAGCAACGCCGACAACGACCGCTGTGCCCGCCGATGCGCGTACTGCTCGAGCGCGTCCCCCGACGCCACCATCAACGCCAGGATCACACCGGCGAGCGCCTCGCCCATCACCATCGACGTCACGAGGGCCACCAGGGCCACGACGTCGACCGCCACCCGCCCCTCTCGGAGCCGTGCCGCGGTCACGACGACCAGGTCCACCACGACGACGCCGGATGCCACGGACCACACCGCCACCGCGAGGTCCTCTGCACCGAGGATGGACGCAACGGCCCCGGCCACCAATGCAGTACCCACGAACGGCAGCAACGCTCGTCGCAGGACCGCAACGACACGATGGCTCACCCCATCAGCTTCGCCCGACCGGAACCGCATCGGCCAGGGCACAACGTCGGTCACCGCAACGGTGAACGGCACTGGGCCATTCGACTCTGTCTCGACGACGGGCCGGCGCCGAAGCTGAGGGGCAGACGAAGCAGACCCGGCCGGGAGGCCGGAGAGGTCCGCTCGCCAACCGAATCAGTGTCCCCAACCGGACGTGATCTTCCGGAATCGTCCGGTCGAAGAAGCGAGGTCTGCCATGCGCAGGTTCGATGTTCGTTGGGTTCCGTTGACGATCGCTGCTGGTGCCTTCGTGGGATCCGCCCTGGTGAGTTCGGTCGCTGTGGCGAACGACGAGCCACCACCCACCGACCAGCCCGTGCTGGTGCTCGAGCCGGTGGCTGAGGCTCCCCCTCCGCTGATTCCGTCCTCCTCCGACTCGTCCCCCACAGATGAGGGAGGCGTCGACACGATCGACATCGGTCAGGGCGGCGAGGACATGGTGTCGGGCGAGGCGACCGATCCACCGTTCGACGACATCGCCATCGTCGAGATGGTGATGCCCGAGACCGACACACCCGACTCCGGAACCACGGTCGAGGCCGACGAGCCCGACATCGAGACGGTGGACGAGGGCGACACCGACGACGACCCCGTTGCCGCAGCGGATTCGGCCGATCCCACACTCGCCGAGACGAGCGACGGCGCACTTGCGCCCGACGCACCGGCCGTCACCGAGGAACAGATCGAGGAACAGATCGAGGAACCGGACGAGGGCCACGGGGATCACGCTGGCGGATCGGGCGGATCGGGCGGATCGGGCGGTCAGGGCAATCCGTACCGGATGACCTTCACCGTGATCTGGCTCGACCAGAGCGGAAACCCGATCGCCGAGCTCGACGCCACGTTCGCGACGATCGACTGGCGGGAGCTGTTCGTGCTCTCCGCGGCCAGCCAGACGGGAAAGGGCATGCCGACCTCAGCGACGTGCACCTATCCGGACGGGAGCGACGTACTCCGTTGCGAGTTCGACAACCCCGGTCACGGCTCGGGCGCTGACGGACTCATCGTTCCGGCGAGGCCCACGGCGACCTACACGGTCACCGTCACCTGGCCGGAGACCGGCTGGACCATCGACGGCGCAAACGCCGAGTCGTCGTACTCCGCACGCGATCTGTGCCCGCGTGGGGGCGACGAAGGGGGCGGAGGCCACGAAGGCGGCGGCGACGAAGGGGACGGAGGCCACGAAGGCGGCGGCGAAGAAGGCGACGGCGGACACGAACCCGGCGGCGGGCACGAACCGGGCGGGAGCGAAGAAGGCGGCGGACACGAACCCGGCGGCGGTGGTGGTGGCGGCGGCGCACGTGGCGTCCCGTGCGAACACACGGTCGTGTTGCGCCAGGAGGCGGCGGTCATCATCGTCCCACCGGTCACGCCACCGGTCACGCCACCGGTCGTCGAACCCGAGGCGGAGCCACTCCCACCGGCTGTCGTCGAACCCGAGGCGGAGCCACTCCCACCGGCTGTCGTCGAACCCGAAGCGGAGGCGCTCCCACCGGTCGTCGCATCTCCGCCAGCCACCCCGACCAACGTCGTTGCACCGCCCGCAAACGGACAGCAGTCGCTTCCGGCTGCGGGGGCATCGGTCTCGATGATTCTCCTGATCGCGGCCCTGCTGGTCGCCGTCGGTTCAGTGGCCGCAGCACTGACCCGACGCACGTCGTAGGGACAGCGCCGGCCCGGTCTCGTCGGCTTCGATGTGCGGTGCCCCACGACGGCGATCCTGGGCGTCGGCCGCGTTCGTCATCGAGCGGGGCTCAACCGGATGCCGGTCCCCCGCCCTGCTCGTAGGCCGGCATCTGCAGGACGAGGCTCTCGAGCAGTCCGAGGCCGATCGTCATCTTGCGAAAGAACGAGGCCGTGTGCGGGACCACGGTGAAGTGCGGGTGCGGACTCCAGAGCGAGCGCAGCCGGGCGTCGAGCTCGATGGCCTCCTGCTGCGACTCGGTCCGGTACCGGTTCTCGCTCTCGAATCCGTGATCGCCCCGGGCCGCCGTCTCGAAGAACAGCACGGCGTCGTAGCGGGCGAGTTCGTCGTCATGGGTCGAACCGACCGTGTCGTAGAAGCCCGCGGCGCCGTCCGGCCAGTAGGCCCCACCATCGACCGTTCCCCGGTCGCAGAGCAGGATCCGATCCGGGTACTGACTGGCCTGGATGTCCTCGAGGCCGCGTTGCACCTGATAGATCGCGCACTGCGCGCTGCGTTGCGCATCCGATTGCGTTGGCCGCGGGAAACCACCCGAGAACAACAGCGTGGCCGCCTCGGGCACGATGATCACGCGGTCGCCGATCTCCCGGCGGAACAGATCGGCAGCGGTGGTCTTGCCGCCGCCGGGCCCGCCCGTGAGCACGACACGGAACGGAGCAACGGAACGCCGGGGTCCTGATGATGAGTCCATGGTGAGACCCTCACCGTGCTGCATCACCGAACCGTTGCGATAGGGGCGAACTCCCCTACGCGCTCGGACGGTTCACTCGGCGGACCGCACGATTCGAGGCAACGGTCCAATACGGTCTGGGCGATGACGGTCGATCGTCCACTGCGTGCCCTCGTCCTCGGCGGGATCGCGTGGAACACGATGGTGTACCTCGACACGTTCCCGACGCCACGGCCCGGCACCGTCTTCGCCCGTGGCAGCCGGGAGGCCATCGGGTCCAGCGGCGCCGGCAAGGCGCTGAACCTCCGCACGCTCGGCGTCGATGTGTCCCTGTGGGGGCTGATCGGCGACGACGAGTGGGGCGAGAGGATCCGTTCGGCCCTCGGCGAGGCGGGCGTCGAGCTCATCGCGGCCACCGACCCGGCAGGCACCATGCGCCACGTCAATCTGATGGATGCCGCCGGGGATCGTCTCTCGATCTTCGCCAACCCCGGCAGCCAGGAGTTCGCCGTCGACCTCCACACGACCGAGTCGGCCGCCGAGGGCGCCGACCTGGTGGCGGTCACGATCATGCCGTACTGCCGTCAGTTCCTGCCGCAGCTGCGCCGGCTCGGCAAGCGGATCTGGGTGGACATCCACGACTACGACGGCAACAACCCCTACCACCGTGAGTTCATCGATGCCGCCGACCATCTGCAGATGAGTTCGGTCGCCATGGACGACTGGCGCTCGTTCCTCGAGGAGCGCGTCGCCGCCGGGACCACGACGGCGGTGTGCACCCACGGTGTGGCGGGTGCGTCCGGGCTGACCGCGGCCGACGGGTGGATCGACACTCCGGCGATACCGGTCGACCACGTCGTCGACACGAACGGCGCAGGCGATGCGTTCTTCGCCGGTTTCGCGTCGGCGTGGTCGAAGGGGGAAGGGCTCGGTGACGCGATGCAGTGGGGCGTCGAGTCAGCGGCAGCCGCAGTGCGATCGCCCGACCTCGCCCCGGGGCCGTGCTGACCGACACGTCGCTGCCGATTGCCGCCTCGCGCCCGCGCGCAGCGAAACTGTACCGATGATCAGCGTTCGTCGATCGTTCGAGCGGTTCCTGCGCGACCCGCGATCCCTGCGTCATGCGACTGCGGCGATCATCTCGGTGACGGTCAGCATGGTGGTCGCCGGCGCGGTGCTGATTCGCGTCTTCGACGCCGAGGAGTATCCGACGTTCGGTTCCGCGTTGTGGTTCACGTTGCAGACCGTCACGACGGTCGGCTACGGCGACAACACGCCGACCTCGTCGATCGGTCGCGCCGTCGCTTCGGCGGTGATGCTGGTCGCGATCGGCCTGATCACCGTCGTGACGGCGGCCGTCACGTCACTGTTCGTCCAGGCCGCGCAGCAACAGGCCGGCGAGACACGCCAGATCGACGAAGCCGACGCGATGGCCCGGATCGAGGCGTCGCTCACATCGATCAGCGAGCGCCTCGACCACATCGAGGCGTCGATGTCTGGCGATGCGGGAGCCGAGCCCGCCTCCCGCGACACCGACCGGTGACCGATGCGGTCAGACCTCGTCGAAGAGGATGACGCTGCGCGCGACGTTGCCGGTCTTCATGTCCTCGAAACCGTCGTTGATCTCGTCGAGTGTGATCGTCTTCGACACCATCTCGTCGAGGTGGAGCCGACCGTCGAGGTACATCTCGATGTAGCGCGGCATGTCGGTTCGGAACTGGTTCGAGCCCATGTTCGAGCCGGTCAGCGTCTTCTCGTAGAGCAACTCGGAGCCGAGCACCTCGATCTTGGTGCCCGTCGGGATCATGCCGATCACGGTGGCTTGGCCACCGTTGCGCAGCATCTCGTAGGCCTGTTCGGCCGTCTGCTTCAGCCCGACCGCCTCGAACGAGTGGTGGACTCCTCCGCCGGTCAGCTCCTTGACGACGGCGACCGGATCGACCTCGCTCGCGTTCACCACGTGGGTCGCCCCCAGCTGCTGGGCGAGTTCGAGCTTTCCGGCGTTCATGTCGATCGCGATGATCTTGTTCGCACCCGCGATCCGGGCCCCCTGGACGGCAGACAGGCCGATGCCACCGCAACCGATCACCGCAACGGTCTCACCGGGCGCCACCTTGGCGGTGCGGAACACCGCACCGAGGCCCGTCGTGACACCGCAGCCGATCAGCGCCGCCTTGTCGAGGGGCATCTCGGGGTCGATCTTCACCAACGCCTGCTCGTGGATCAACATCTTCTCGGCGAACGACGACAGATGGAGGTACTGGTTGACCGTCTCACGGCCCGACTCTCCACCGGCGCGGCTGAGCCGCGGCGGCTCACCGGGTTGGCGGACCAGCTCGGTGCCCTTGTTCTCGCACAGGGTCAGGTGGCCGTCGGTGCACTGCGAACAGTGACCACAGAAGGCCGACAGACAGGTGATCACGTGGTCGCCGGGCTGCACGTAGTGCACCATGGAACCGACTGCTTCGACCACACCGGCCGACTCGTGTCCCAGCACCGCTGGGCACGGGAACGGGTACTTGCCCTCCATGAAGTGCAGGTCGCTGTGACAGAGCCCTGCCGCCACGGTGCGGATCAGCACTTCACGGGGCCCGGGCTCACCGATCTCGACCTCCTCGATGTCGAGAAGTCCGGGAATGGTGTTGAGGACAGCGGCTCTCATCGGAGATCCTTTCGCTCGACGTGCGACGGGTTGGCGGGTGGATGGCCCCGTCGCCACGACGCGACTCGCAGGGCGGGGTCAGCGCAACGTAGCCGACGTGACCGGCTCGCGAGGGGGCCGGACGATCCGCTCGGCTCGGACCACGTCGCTCACCGGTTGGTGACCACTCGTGCGCCACTATGGTTGGGGAGATGGGACTGATCGCCACCTTCGCCGGCAGGAGGGCAGCGACAGCAGTGCTGTCGGAAGCCACCGATGAACTCCGCGGCCGCTCGAACCGCAAGTGGGCGGTCATGCTCCTGGCGTTCCTCGGCGGCATCGTCGTCGCCGTGGTCGTGATCAAGCGCCGCGGCGGGACCCTCCCGATCGAGAACGATCCGCAATGGATCGAGATCGTGGAGAACCAGCCCGCCTGACGAGTCAGTCGCAGCCGGCGTCCGACGCGTCGGTGAGCGCCTGCCAGGCATCCTGCACTGCGACGAGGCCCGAGGTCAGCGCTGTCGCCTTCTCGGCGACCGAGCCTGCTCCGTCGACCGATGAGCGCAGTGTCTCGACCGACGACTTGACCGCGTCGACCTCAGGCTGGAGTTCGGCAGCGGACTGGCGCAACGTGTCGATGTCGGAGGTGACCACCTGGAGCTGGGTGTCGAACGCCTCGATGCCGTCGTCGAGCACGTTGACGTCACGGAGGTCCTCGATGGCGCTGCCGAGTTCGGCACGATTCTCGCAGAAGGTGTTGGGTTCGTCGTCGCTCGAACACGCCGATCCGGCGAGTGCAGCGACGATGAGCAGGGAGACGAGTGGACGCATGATGGACTCCTGACGGGAGGTGAGTTGAAGACGGCTCAGTCTCGCGGCCGACAGCGCCGATGCGATCACCTCCTCCGGGTGATTCGATCGATCGGCGACTGCGGGAATGCCCGAGCCGAGTGCCCGGTTGCACGAGGGGACACGTACCCCCCGGAGTATCCAGGAGCATCCCAATGTCAACCATCGAACTCACCATCGAGAACTTCGAACAGACGATCAACGACAACGACACCGTCTTCGTCGACTTCTGGGCGGAATGGTGCGGACCGTGCCGCCAGTTCGGTCCGGTCTTCGAGAAGGCGGCCGAGGAACACACCGACATCGTGTTCGGCAAGGTCGACGCCGACACCCAGCAGGAGCTCGCCGGCCACTTCAACATCCGCTCGATCCCCACGCTGATGGCGATCCGCGACAACGTCGTGCTGTTCTCCCAGCCCGGCGCGCTGCCCGCACACGCACTCGACGACCTGATCACCCAGATCCGTGCGATCGACATGGACGACGTCCGTCGCCAGATCGCCGAGGAGCAGGCCGGCGCCGACGCCGAGTGATCGCGCTCCGGCGCTGATCGGCGGCGGTCACTACAGTCGCCGCATGCTCATCGTCGCAGGATCGATCACGACCCGGGACGACGGCCGCGAACAGTTCCTCGCCGCCGTTCGGACCATGGTGTCCGCCACCCGTGCGGAGCCCGGATGTCGCGAGTACGCCTTCACCCCGGATCCCGACGATCCGAACCGGATCCTGCTCTACGAACTCTGGGACGACCAGCGCGCGCTCGACAGTCACTTCGCGAGTGAGCACATGGCCCAGTGGCAGCAGGACAGCAAGGGCCTGCCGGTCGTCGGCGCCGACATCAAGAAGTACACGATCTCGGCGGTCGGGCCCGTCCGATGAGCAGCCACGCCGACGCTCCGATCGAACGCTGCATCGAGAACTGGCACCGGCATCTGCGTGGTGACCTCCCCGGCGGTTTCGATGCGATCCTCCACGAGGACTGCGTCTTCCTGTCGCCGATCGTCTTCACGCCCCAGCAGGGCCGCGAGATCACCAAGCTCTATCTGACGGCTGCGGGCGGCACGCTCGGCGGCGAGAGCGGCACCGTCACCGACGCCGTCACCACCGAAAGCGCCGATCAGTCCGAGGGTGGCGGCTTCCGGTACGTCAAGGAGATCCTGCAGGGCCACCATGCCGTGCTCGAGTTCGAGACCACCGTCGACGGCAAGTACGCCAACGGCGTCGACATCATCACCTGCGACGACGAGGGATTGATCACCGAGTTCAAGGTGATGATGCGTCCCCTCCAGGCGATCAACGCGGTCCACGCCCAGATGAAGGCGATGCTCGAGGAGTTGAGCGGCTGATCACACCGAGCGCAGCCGGTCGGCCAGCTCCTCGGGAATCACCGGGTTGAAGTACTCCCCGGTCGCCACCTCCGCAGCGGCGATGAACCGCTGCACTCCCTCGGAGCGCCAGGGCGAGACCACCTCGATGTTGAACCATGCATCGTCGAACCCCGCCGGCACCGTCGGTCGCTGATTGAGCCACATCATGTAGGGCAACGGCTGGTCGAAGAGGCTGTCGAGCCGGCCGAAGACGTCGACGATCAGCTCGGCGAGTCCGTCACGCTCGGTCGTCGGACAACCCCGGCAGGTCCGGGCGGCGCTCGGTGGGAGCGATCGACAGCGAAATCGGGAACGGGTTGCTGTGGGGCACCACCGCGTGCCACCCACGGTGCCCGACCACGAGGCGGTCGCCCGGTTCCGGGTCGGGGCGCCAACCGGCGGCGAGACGAGCGAGCGACCGTTGCGGGACATGGTCGAACGCATAGATCTGACCATGGGGGTGAGCGATCGTCGCACCCACCTCGGCACCACGGTTCTCGAACACGAGCACCAGGTCGACGTCGTCGCGCGCACCCAGTGTCGCGGTGCGTTCCGCCCAGAGGTCGATCACGCGTCGCACGCCGGCGGGGCCGAGCGAGGCGAGCGAGGCATCGTGATCGGAGGTGTAGAGCACCACCTCGCACCGATCTCCCGGCATGGCCGGCCAGCGGTTCGTGAACCAACGCACGTCGTACGGCTCCGGCGCCTCCAGGCCGCCGGGGCAGAACGGACAGCCCGACGTCGGCAGGTTCGGGCGGCGCTGTCGGCTCCCGACGTAGTGGACACGGGTGGACAGGTGAGGATCCACCCGGAGATCGGGTGCGGGGACGTGCGGGTTCATGAGCAGGTCGTCCGCGGGTTCGTCGGTCAACGCAGCGGGGCACCAGTGGCCGGATCGAAGAAGTGCAGGAGGTGGGTCTTCACGGCGAGCCGTACTCGCTCGCCCATCGTCACGATGTGCACCCCGTCGATGCGGGCGATGATCAGGGTCTTGTCGGCCGGCGCGCCGTCGTCGACGTTGTCGGGATCGACCATGGCACCGTCGATCGGTGGAGGTGCGACGTCGAGTTCGGCGTGAACGTGCACCTCGGCGCCCATCGCCTCGGCGAGGGTCGTCGTCACCTCGATCACGGACTCGGGCGCGACCGGGATGTCACCCTCCAACGCGAAGTGCTCCGGCCGGATCCCCACGATGATCTCGGAGTCGTCACGGCCGAGCAGCCCGGGATACCGCTCGACGGCGGCCGGCGCAAGCAGGAGCCGGTGCTCACCGAACGACACCGACACCCTCTCGCCCTCGACCGAGACGCCGCCGAGGATCAGATTCATGGCGGGGCTCCCGATGAAGGACGCCACGAAGAGGTTGGCAGGAGCCAGGTAGAGCTCCTGAGGCGGCGCCACCTGCTGCAGTACACCGTTGCGCAGCACCGCAACCCGGTGGCCCATCGTCATCGCCTCGACCTGGTCGTGGGTGACGTAGACCATGGTGGTGCCGAGACGGGCCTGGAGCTGGATGATGTCGGAGCGCATCTGCACGCGCAGCTTGGCGTCGAGATTCGACAGCGGTTCGTCCATCAGGAACACCCGGGGTGATCGGACGATCGCCCGGCCCATCGCAACCCGCTGACGCTGACCTCCCGAGAGCGCCTTCGGGAGCCGGTCGAGGTACTCGGTGAGACCCAACATCTCGGCCGCTTCCTCGACGCGCTGCTTCGCCTCGGTCTTGTCCATCTTCGCGACCTCGAGCGCGAACCCGATGTTCTCGCGCACGGTCATGTGGGGGTAGAGGGCGTAGTTCTGGAAGACCATCGCGATGTCTCGATCGCCCGGCGGGAGGTCGTTGACGACCTGGCCGTCGATGCTCAGCTCGCCCTCGGTGATCTCCTCGAGTCCGGCGAGCATGCGCAGAGCCGTGGACTTGCCGCAGCCCGAGGGACCGACGAACACCATGAACTCACCGTCGGCGATGTCCAGGTCGAGCGAATCGACGGCCTTCGGCCCGTCCTTGTAGCGCTTGGTGACCTGGGAGAAGCTGACTGCTGACATGGTGAGGCCTCACTTGAGTCCGCTGGATGCGGAGTTCTCGACGAAGTAGCGCTGGGCGAACAGGAACACGAGGATCGGCGGCGTCATGGCGAGTACCGCTCCGGCGAACACGAGGTTGGTGTCGGTGCTCGATCGTCCCCCGAGCGTGGCGAGGGTGAGGGTGAGCAGACCGTTGTCGGGGTTGCCGGAGTTGATGATGACCAGCGGCCAGAAGAACGAGTTCCACGCGTAGAGGAACCCGAACGTCGCCAACGTGGCGATCGCCGGACGAGCGAGTGGCACCATCACCTTCCACAGGATGGTGGCGCGGCTCGCACCGTCGATCAGCGCCGCCTCCTCGATCTCCTTCGGGATCCCGAGGAAGAACTGACGCATCAGGAACGTGCCGTACGCCGTGAAGACGAACGGGATGATCAGCGCGACGAGGTTGTCGGTCCAGCCGAGCTGCAGCATCAGCTGGAACAGCGGGATGATCAACACGACGAACGGGATCATCACCGACCCGAGGTAGAGCAGGAACAGCTGGTCGCGACCCTTGAAGTCGATGCGCGCGAACGCGTAGCCGCCGAGCACCGAGGTGACGATCTGGCCGACGACGACGGCGATGGTCACGAGCACCGTGTTCGTCAACGACCGTCCGAGGTTCTTCTCCGTGACGACCTCGGAGAAGTTCTCGAACCTCGGGCCGAACACGCGCTCGGGTGTCGCCAGGTTGACCAGCTCGACGACGGACTCACCCTCGCCGTCGAGCGGCGCGAACAGGCCGCCGACCGTGAGACGGGAGCGGTACACCTCGACCTCCTCGCCGTCGACGGTGAGCAGGTAGACGGTCTCCTCCTCGCCGTCGATGACAGCGGTACGGTCGGTTTCGGTCCCGTCGGCGGGCGGTCTCGCGATGATGACATCGGGATCGTCGAGACGCCGGAACTCGGCGATGGGCACGTCGTCCTCGACCAGCGCGAAGTCGCCGTCGCGTCCGGGGAGGACGTAGACCGTCGCGTTGTCGAGCCCGCGCTCGGGGTCGGTGACCGTGGTCTCGGTGCGGGGGACGAGCGACGGCGGGTACGTGAAGATGTCGGTGTTGCGCTTCAGCGACGTCGACACGGCGACGACGAACGGGAACAGCACGATGATCGCCACCGTGATCAAGAGCGCGAAGGTCGCGACCTTCACCGCCGTGGCACGGGGCCCTTTGCGCTTGACGCTCATGCCATGCCTCCCGTCGCTCCCTCGCGATCGCGCCGGAACTGCGCGAACGTGAAGACGAAGATGATCGCGAACAACACCCACGCCAACGCTGACGCATAGCCACGGTTGTTGTCCTTGAACGCCTCGTTGTAGAGCGCGATCACAGGCGTCATCGTGGCGTTGTCGGGCCCTCCCGGCTGCGGCGTCGACAGGATCCACACGATGTCGAAGAGCTGCAGCGCGAGGATCGAGGTGGTGATCAGCACGTAGAACGTCGTGTTGCGCAGCTGGGGCACGGTGATGCGCCGGAAGACCTTCCAGGCCCTGGCACCGTCGATCTCTGCGGCTTCGTAGAGCTCCTTGGGGATCGCCTGGTGCCCTGCGAGGTACAGGACGATGTTGAACCCGAAACTCATCCAGGCGAACACGATCACCATCGCGAGCAGCGCGGTGGTGTTGCTGCTGAGCCAGGCCTGCCCCTCGGCGGGCGCCTCGACGAACGGAAGGAGGTCACCCGCGCGCTTGAGCAGGTAGTTGATCCACCCCACGGTCGACTGGAACAGCTGACCCCAGATGATCGCGACACCGATCACGCCGGCCACCGACGGGATGAAGTACACCGCACGGAAGATCTTCATGCCCCGCAACTGCGAAGCGAGGATGCTCGACAGGCCGAGCGCAGGCAGGACCGAGAGCGGCACGGCCAGCACGAGAAAGATCGTGATGTTCCGCAACGAGAGCCAGAACGTGACGTCGCGAGCGCCGATCACCCAGTTCTGGCCGAACCAGTCGAGATGCATCAGGACCTGGTAGTTCGACTTCAGGACCTCCACACCTGCGTTGGCGGCCGGGGCACTGGCGAAGTCGAGACTGAGCGCCTCGACGTAGTTGTCGATGCCGACGAAGGAGCGACCGGTGCCGGTGGTCTTCCAGTCGTAGAAGCTCACCACGAGTGAGAACAGCACCGGGCCGGCGAAGAAGAACAGGAACCCGAGCAGGTTGGGCGAGAGGAACGCCAGCCCGGTGAGCGTGCGCTCGACGCTTGCCGTCGTCCCGAAGATGCGCCCGACGTCGCGCTGCCACATGAACCGGGTGGCGACGAACGATGCGACCGCGAGCAGAACGGTCGCAATCGTCACCGGTTGGACGATGCGGTCGAGCACCGTCGACACCATGCCGCTCGGGTCGGCGGCGATCACGAACCAGACCGAACCGATGGCGGCGACAACCAATCCGGCACGGCGGAGGAGCCGCGGTCCCGGTGCGGTCGGCTTGTCGGCGGCGATCTGACCGGCGATCAGCACCCACAGCAATCCGACCGCGATCACGACGAACGGCACCACCGCCTTGCTGAGGCCCTCGCCGAGCGAGCCGATCGCCGTGAACCCGCCGAGCTGGTGCACGACCGCGACGACCGCCACCACGAAGGTGAGGTAGGTCACGACCAGCGACACGGTGCGGCCCCAGCGGCGTCGCTGCGAGACCCCGAAGGCCGCTGCGGCGTGAGCCACGAAGGTCGCGATCGCGAAGACCCGGAGGAAGATGCCGATCGTGGCGGGCAGTTCGGCGTCGCCCGACCGGCTGGCGAGCAGCATCATCACCACCGCGGCCACCGCGCCGGCGACATGCCACAGCACGATGAGCTGCAGACCACGATCGAGCCGTCGGACCGATCTGTTCTCGAGTTCTCCTTGATCGACGGTCGGCGTCTCGCGCCCCGTCACGGTCGAGTCGACCATCGTCACCCCCTCCTGCACCATCGGGCGCACACTGCCGGGCCCCGGTGAGGCTCGGCGCACTTCGACCAGCCGGTGTTCACGACGTGCCGGGCACGTCGTGAACACCGGTCAGGTGACGTCGTCAGCTGTCGAACGCTGCGGCCGTCTCGTCGCAGATCTTGGCTGCGTAGTCGTCGACCGTCCGGGTGCCGTTGATCACGGCGGTCACCGCGTCGTTCATCGCCGTGTCGAAGGTCGGCCAGTCGCCGGCCCACAACGGGCCTTCGGCGGTGGGGCTGTCCTGCAGACCGTTGATGAACGCCTGGTTGTTCTCGGGCGGGGTGAAGGTCAGGAACGCATCGATCGCGTCCTGGCTCTGGCGGCTCGGGATGTTCGCCCCGAGCTCGCTGATCTGGGCCTGGGTGTCACTGCTGGTGAGCGCCTGCACGAGTTCCCACGCTTCCTGCGGGTGCTCGGTGTTGGCGTTGACCACGTAGGCACCCCAGAACAGCCAGTTGCCCTGTGTGCCACCGGGCCCGATCGGGAGCTCGACGACGTCCCAGTTGAAGTCGACATCGGCGCGAGCGCCGGGCGTCGCCCAGCGGCCGTTGGTGAACATGCCGACGGTGCCGGCCTTCCACGGCGGCTCGCCGTCCTCGCCGAACGGCACGGCCCATCCGTTCTCGTAGACGTTGACGACCTGCTGGACGCCCTCGATGGACTCCGCTGTGTCGAGGGCGCACTCGGTGCGGTCCTCGTTGAAGAAGCCGCCGCCGGCAGCGTTCATGAACGCCCCGTAGTTCGCCCACCAGCCGTTCATGGCAAAGCCCTTGTTGGCACCACCGAGCGCGGTCACCTGCTCGGCGACCTCGTTGAAGGCGTCCCAGTCCCACTCGCCGGCTTCCGCGAGCGCACGCGGGTCGTCGGCGCCGGCCTCGGCGATGAGGTCGTTGTTGAGGTACAGCGCGAAGGTCGACACGTCACGGGGCAGACCCCACAGCTTGTCGCCGGGTGCACCGGTCTCCGGATCGTAGGTCAGGTGGTACATCGGCTCCGGGTAGAACTCGCTGGTGTCGAACCCGTCGGCCGCGGCCAGCTCATTGAGGTCGAGGATCAGCCCTTCGGACTGGAAGCGGGCGATGTCGGTACCGGGGATCCAGAACACGTCGGGCGCGGTGCCGTTCGCGATCTCGGTGACCAGCTGGTCCTGGTAGGGCGAGCCCTCGTTGGTACCTGGCTCGTAGCTCAGCGTGAAGCCGTCGTTTGCGGCATCGATCTCGTCGCTGATGCCGGAATAGAGTTCGGTTTCGGCATCGTTGTCGGGACGGGTGCGCCAGCGGATCTCGACGGCCCCCTCCATGTCGTCGCCTCCCGAGGCGGTGGTGCCCTCGGTGGCGGTCGTGCCCTCGGTGGCGGTCGTGCCCTCGCTGCTCCCGCTGTCGTCGTCGCTGCCACATGCGGCGGCGACCAACGACAGTGCAAGCACCGCCACTGCGGCCCTGCGTACCTTCTTCACGTCGTTCCTCCCTCTCACTGCGAATCGCTCGCAGTGCTGTGTGTCCGACCGACGGGTGCCGATCGGTGTTCGTTGGCCCCGGTGCGAACCGGGTGCCACGATCTCGCGTCGCTAGGCGACGATCACGTCGACGCCTCGATTCCTGAGCCACTCGATGTCGTCGCGACTCACTCCGGCATCGGTCACCACCACGTCGACGGCATCGATCTCGCAGATGGTTGCCAGCGCCCGGACGCCGATCTTGGTGGAGTCTGCGAGCACCACGCAGCGTTGCGAGGCGGCGATCATCGCGCGCTTGATGTCGGCTTCGGGCAGGTTGATGTTGGTGACCCCAGCGTCGGCATCGATGCCGTTGCAGCCGAGGAACACCGTGTCGACGCTCAGCGTCTTCAGCATCGACCCGGCGAGCGGATCGACGAGCGAGTGCTGCTTGGGTCGCAAGGTGCCGCCGGTGACGACGATCGACAGGCGGGGGTGAGCCGCCTCGAGTGTCAGCGCGATCGACAGGCCGTTGGTGATCACGTTCACCTCGCTCAGCGACGTCGTCGCGACGAGCGCCGATGCCAGCGCTGCGGTGGTGGTGCCGACGTCGAGCAGGATCGACTCGCCGGGACTGATCAGCGCGACCGCAGCCTCAGCGATGGCGCGCTTCTGTGGCGCGTGCTGGGCGGCGACCTCCTCGAACGACCGCTCGCCCCGTGCCCGGTCGACCGGCATCGCTCCGCCGTGTACACGGTGCGCGAGGTGACGCTCCTCCAGGGCCTGCAGGTCGTTGCGCACGGTCACCGTGCTGACGCCGAAGCGGTCGGACAGTTCGCGGACCCGAACGAACCCGCGCTGCTGGAGGAACTCGTGGGCGAGTTGCTGGCGGACCTCGGCGGGAAGATTGGCCTCGTCGAGCACCACACCACCACCGTCGACCGCCGCCCCCCTCAGAGCGGAACCGGTTTCGTTCACTTTCGATATCTTGCGCCCGCTTGTCACCTCTTGTCAAGAGTGTCGGTTTCGAGCACGATGAGGCGATGGCTCCCCCGACGATGCTGGACGACTACGAGTTCGACCTCCGCGGCTTCCTCGTGGTCCGTGGCGCGCTCGCACCCGCCGAGGTCGACGCCCTCAACCACGCCTACGACCGGTTCCCCGATCTCGCCAACGGCGAGTGGTACGGCAACGCCCAACGCCGCGACTACACCCTCGACACCGGGTTCGAGCTCCACAACCTGCTCGATTGCGGCGATCCGACCTTCGACTCCCTGATCGACCACCCCTCGTGGATCGACCACGCTCGGCGGTACGCCGGTGAGGCGGGCACCTACGTCGAGGGCATCACGATCGACGAGCACATCGCCACCAGCCGCGAGGCGGGCGGTCACCACCCGGCGCACTCCGGCGGCCACGACGCCTCGATTCGCACCCAGTACGCGATGCGCGACGGCAAGTTCCGGTGCGGGCAGCTCAACGTGCTCGTCGCACTGACCGACATCGGGCCCGGCGACGGGCCGACGATGATCGTGCCCGGCAGCCACAAGTCCAACCTGCCCCACCCGCTTGCCGGCGACTACGCGCGCGGCGACCGCGTGGACCAACTTCCCCACGCAGAGCCGATCCACGCGCGCGCCGGCGATGCGCTGCTGTTCGTCGACGCCTGCCTGCACGGCGGCAGCAGCCGAACCAACCCCGGCGAGCGCCGGGTGATCATCCTGCGCTACGGGCCGCCGTGGGCACAGCCACGTTTCGGGTACCGCCTGTCACCGGAGCTCCTCGATCGTCTGACGCCCGAACGGCGCCGCATCATGCAACCGATCCGCCCGATGACTCCCGGAGACCCGAACGTGCCGCTCGACCTCCACTCCACCTACGAGACCAGCGGGGCACCGGCCGCTACCCGTTGATCGGCTTGGTGGGCGTGAAGCTCACCGGCAGGTGCTTGATGCCAGTGACCAGCGGGATGCCTTCCGCATCGAGCGGGATCGCCGGGCCGGTCACCTCGAGGTCCGGAAGACGCTTGAACAGCTCCCGGAACACGATCGCCACCTCGCGGCGTGCGAGGTTCGCTCCGAGGCAGAAGTGCGGGCCGGGACCACCGAAGCCGACGTGCGGGTTGGGCTGGCGAAGCACGTCGAACTTCTCCGGATCGTCGAACACCCGCGGGTCGCGGTTCGCGGCGCCGTAGAACATCACGAACTTGTCGCCCTCGTGGAAGTCCTGACCGGCGAGCGACACGTCGCGCGTCGCCGTGCGCCGCATGAACGTGACCGGCGAGGCAGCGCGCACGATCTCCTCGACGGCGCTGTTGGTGACGCCGTCGACGTCGGCCTGCCAGATCGCCTTCTGGTCCGGGTTCATCGCCAGCAGGTTGACGCCGTGGCTGATCGCGGTGCGTGTCGTGTCGTTGCCGGCGACCGCGAGCAGGACGAAGAACGACGTGATCTCCGCCGGCGTCAACAGGTCCTCCGGCAGGTTGTTGTGCACCAGCTTGGAGGTGAGGTCGTCGGTCGGGTTCTTGCGCCGCTCCTCGATCAGTTCGCCCATCAGCGTGCTCAGCGCGATACCGGCATTCGAGATAGGCCGCCATGGGATCACCGTCACCCATGAACTCGGCATCGCCGCCACTCAGGATCACGTTGGTCGCATCGAGCACGGTGCCGAACTCGCTGCGTGGGATCCCCATCATGTCGCAGATGATCAACAGCGGGAACGGCTGGGAGAGCACCTCGACGAGGTCGACCTCGCCACGCTCGCAGAACCCGTCGATCACCTCGGTACAGATCGACTCGACCGACTCCAGGACGCCCTGCAACTGCGTCGGCGTGAAGCTGTGCGCCACGATCCGTCGCTGATTGGCGTGGCGCGGGTTGTCCATGTTGATGAAGCTGCCGAAGAACTCCAGCATCTCGAGCGGCATGTCGAAGATCGAGACGGCCCCCTTGCCCGAACAGAACTCCTCGGGGCGCTTGCTCACCTCGACCACCTCGTCGTAGCGGGTGAGTGCGTGGAAGACCTCGGTCGACTCCGACATCGGGTTGTGCACCTCGACGGGCAGGATCGAGCCCTGCTCGCGAAGATCGGCGAACTGCGCCATGCGATCGGCGAGTGGCTGACGCCAGAACGTCGGCTCGATCAGTTGGTTCGGGGAGATGCTCATGTCGTCCTCTGTCGTCGTCTGTCGTCGTCTGTCACCGTTTGGGCTTCGCCGACAACATAGAACGAGGGCTGCCGATTCGACACGCCCGCCGACCGGAATCCCGTCCTGACGAACGACCGACGGCTACCGTCGTCGCATCTCGACACTCGACTGCTCTCCTCGGCCATGAGCGCGCCGCACGGCGACGCCGACTCCGCGCACACCCCGATCCGGCTGTCCGATCTCGGATCGGGACGCCTGACCACTCGGGCGTTCTCGGTGCCGGCCAAGCCTCAGCGATTCCGACGCCCGACCGATGTCGTGCTGCTGGTGCTCTCGCTCGTCATCCTGGCCGTCACCGCCGTTGCCGTCGACGACCCCGGCGATTTCGAGACGACGTTCGCCCAGTGGCTGTCGAACCTTCCGGGGCTCCTCGACTTCCTCTGGGAGATCGCCTACGACTTCGTCCAGATCTGGGTGCTCGTCGTCGGTGCGCTCGCACTCGCCCGACACCGATGGGGGCTCCTTCGCGACTGGGCCGTCAGCCTCGCCCTCACCGTCGGCGGCGTCCTGCTCGTCGGGTGGCTCGTCGACAGCGAGGTTCCCACACTCACCGACAGCATCGGTACCGCCAACGGACCGGGATCGTTCCCCTCGCTCGCCCTCGCGGCCGGCGCAGCGACCATCGCCGTCGCCAGCCCGTACTTCGTCAGCCCCTTGCGGACGTTCGGTCGCTGGCTGATCGGCACCGCGTGGCTCGCGGCGCTCGTCCTCGGCGTCACGGCGCCCGGTGCCGGCTTGGCTGCGGTCGCGATCGGCTGGGCCGCCGGTGCACTGGTCCACCTCGTGTTCGGTTCACCCGACGGAGCGATGTCGCTCGGTGACCTTCGTCAAGCGCTGCGCTCGGTCGGCGTCGACGCCGAGCCCACCAGGGTCGAAGCCCGCAACGGCGTCATCGTCGCCGAGGCTCGCACCCCCGACGACCGCCAGCTCGACGTCCACGTCCATGGACGCGACTCGTGGGACAGCCAGTTCTTCGTCAAGATGTGGCGGCTGGTCTTCTATCGCTCGGGCGGCCGCAACGTCACCGTCAATCGGCGCCATCAGATCGAGCACCAGGCATACCTCACGCTGTACGCCGAACGCGAAGGCGCGCTCGTCGCTCCGCTCGTGGCCGCGGCGATGGACCAGCGAGGCGACGCCCTCTTCGTCACCGAACGCGTCGGCCCGGCCTTCGGAGCCGACGGTGGGCAGGTCGACGACGCGCTGCTCTCGAGTGCATGGAAATCGCTCGCACGGCTGCACAGCGCCGGCATCCGCCACGGCGGGATCACCCCCGGCCACCTCCAGGTCGCAGACGGGGCCGTCTACATCGGCGAGTTCGAACGCGCCACGATCGACTGGGACGACATGTCCCGGCGACTCGACGAAGCGCAACTGCTGACGTCGACGGCGGTGGTCGTCGGCGCCGACCGCGCCATCGCAGCAGCCGTCGACGCGCTCGGCACGGAGGACCTGACAACGACCACGACGTACGTGCAACCGGCAGCGATGCTGCCGGCGCTGCGCCGCCAGGCCGGCGCCGCCCACGTCGACATCGACGACCTCCGCAAGGCGACGATCAAGACGGTCGGCGCCGAGGAGCAGGACCTCCAGGCGATTCGCCGGTTCTCCGTGGGCAACGTGGTGATGTGGATCCTGCTGGCGGTCGTGTTCTACACGATCATCGGCGCGGTCCAACAGGTCGGGCTCCAGTCGATCGTCGACTCGATCGCCGGGGCGAGCGTCCCGATCCTGATCCTCGCGCTGATCATCGGCCAGAGCCCCCGATTCGCCGGGGCCCTCAGCGTGTCGAAGGCCGCGCCGATCCCCGTTCCCTACGGGCGGCTGACCCTGCTCGAGTTCGCGATCACCTTCGTCAACCTCGCCGTACCATCGACGGCGGCGCGTGTCGCGGTCAACATCCGCTTCTTCCAACGCAACGGCCTCGACAAGACGACGGCCATCACGGTCGGCGGGCTCGACAGCGTCGGCGGGTTCGTCGCCCAGATGATCCTGCTCTTCGGGATCGTCGGATTCGGGCTCGGCAGCCTGAACCTCGACATCAGCACGTCCAGCGTCGACTTCACCGGCAAGTGGCTGGTGATCCTGCTGGTCGTCCTCATCGTCGGCATCGCGGTCGTCGCCTTCGTTCCCAAGTTCCGCGATCCGGTGGTGTTGGTCGTCAAGACCACGTGGTCGAAGATCGGGCCGCTGCTCAGCTCACCACGACGACTGATCTCGGTGGTGCTCGCGAACCTGCTCGTGCAGTTGCTGTTCTCGCTCACGAGCTACACGATCCTGCGGGCGTTCGGACAGGACGTCGGCTTCGCCGATGTGGTGCTGGTCAACGTGTGCGTGGCGCTGTTCGCCGGCCTGATGCCCGTGCCCGGCGGTGTTGGGGTCACCGAGGCCGCGCTCACGGCCGGGTACACGGCGATCGGCGTCGACAGTGCCAGCGCGATGGGTGCTGCCCTGTGCTACCGCTTGATCACGTTCTACATCCCGCCGCTCTTCGGCTACTTCGCGATGAAGTCCCTTCGCCGCCAGCGCATGCTCTGACGATTGGGCAGCGAGGGTCTCCTCGACCGTGGGCCAGGTGGCCGAGTCCGAGCACGAGCCCGACTGCGACCAGCAGGAACGCCGAGATCACGGTGAAGAAGCCGACGAACCACGCGTCGAGCCCCACGCGGGAGCCGATGATGACGGCGACGATGAGCATGAGGCCGGTCACCAGGAACTTCCACCAGTTGCGCCTGTAGCTCGACCACTCCGATCGACCGATGCGATGTTCCGGAGTCATGCTCCGTTGTGCCATCGAGGCTCGCAGTCGGTTCACCGGAGCGTCGGACTGTCGGGTCGTCGGCGACCGGGCAGCGGAGGATGGCCGCGACGATCACCGTAGGGTTCGGCGTGAGCGCGTCACGATGGCGTGTTCGAACCGAAAGTTGTACTGATGCAAGGCACCGTGAAATTCTTCAACAGCGAGAAGGGCTTCGGCTTCATCTCACGCGACGGTGGGGAGGACGTGTTCGTCCATCACTCCAACATCGCAGGTGAGGGCTACAAGTCTCTCGACGAGGGCCAGAGCGTCGAATTCGACATCGGCCAGGGCCGCAAGGGCGACGAAGCCCAGAACGTCCGAGCACTCTGATCGACTGACTCCGAGGAGCGCCGCCGACCGATCCGGTCGGCGGCGCTCGGCGTTTTCCCTGCTTGCAGCGAGCATGGCGTTGGTGGCAACTGACGATCGACCGGAGGCTCGATGAGCGTCGCACGGAACAAGGCCGTCGTCCGCCGTCTGTTCGACGAGATCTGGAACGGACGCAGGTTCGAGGCGATCGATGAGCTGTATGCGTTCGATGACGTCGCCGACTACCGCCCCGACGCGCCACTTCGAACCGGACGCGACTCCGTTCGCGAAATGGTCGAGCGGGCCTGGATGACGATGCCGGACCACCACGAGGAACCCCTGGCGATGGTGGCCGAAGACGACACCGTCGACAACCTGGCCGGCCTCCGTCAGGCCGGCGTGATGCCGACACCGAAGCCGTAGCGGCATGCCGAGGAGTTCGAAGCCGCAACACTCGTCACTGCCCGTCAGGCGGCGCGCCGACCGGGCGGCCCGGTACTGCGAACGGTGCCGTCGGGCAACGTGAGGGTCAGTTCGCGATTCGGGCCGAGCCCGAGCTGCCAACCGTCGTCGTGTACCCGGTGGTGATGATGTGTGCACAGCGGCACCAGATTGTCGAGATCGGTGCGGCCGCCGTGACGCCACCAGATCACGTGGTGCAGGTTGCAGCGGTCGTAGTGAGTGGAACAGCCCGGGATCGCACAGGTGCGGTAGAGCCCGCGGAGTGCACGTCGTTGCGCTCGATTCGCGAGTCGCGTGGTTCGCCCGAGGTCGAGCTCGCCGGGAGCGTGGAGCACCACACCGTTTCGCACGACCACGGCGTGGACGTCGGCGGTGTCCGCCAGTTCGGCGAGCACCCGCCACGGCACCTCGACGTGAATCGGCCATTCGGCGCACGCCCCACCACTGCCATCGGGTTGATCCGCATCGACCACCACGACGCACTCCACCCTGCCCGACCGCCCGTGGCCAGTCGTTCCCCGTGCCCCGCCGTCGGCGGACTGATCCGGTGAAACGATCCGCGCCAGCGCGAGCGCCCGCAGGTGATGCTGTCGCTCGACGGGGTCAGAGGGGCTCGTCGGCGGTGTCGCCTCCGCGAACAAGGTCTCCACTGTGGCGTCCAACCTCGCCGCGAGTCGCACGCCGGTCAGGGGATCGAACCGGCCACGCAGGTTCCACATCCCGTCGTCGTCGACCCACGTTCGCAACGACGTCGCCCGTCGTTGCCGCTCCAGCCGATCGAGCCCGTCGGACTGTTGGATGCGTCGTGCCTCGTCACGAACCCGCCGACCGAACTCGGCCTCGGTCGCATGCGCGGCCACGTTCACCAACCCACCGACGCGCTCGAGCAGCTCGGTTCGCTGCTCGGGCTCCAGGCCCTTGGCCACGCGGGTGACCGCGTCGACGTGGCCAGAGGTGATCGCCCCGTCGTCCAACGCGGCGGCGAACGACGGAACCGCTCCCAACGTGTCGGATCGCTCCAGCGTCTTCGCCGCAGCACCGATCGATCCCTTCGATGTCGTGGCGAGGGTGTCCTCGGGGAACGAGACCTCGGCCGCCAGTCCCGCGGCGAGATCGGCCTCCGACGCATCGACCCACGCTCGGACGCGCCGGAGCTCGGTCAACGCAGCCTCTCGATCGCAGCGGCCGGCGCCTGCGTCGGCGCGCACTGCGGCGATCACCCGCACCCGCTCCACGACCACTGCTACGTCCATACCCCCATCATGACGAGGGGG
>CAVORH010000009.1:0-94706 GCA_963698565.1 Ilumatobacteraceae bacterium | reverse complement strand
GCGTTCGGCGATCGGATGGTGGGCCGGATCTCGCTGTCGGCGCGCTGAGACGTCGGCAGCTCCGACCCCTCAGCGGTCGGACTCGCGGCGCAGGCGGGCTCTCGACGCCCGCAGCGGTCGTGACGTCAACCGGATGGCGAACTCGCTGGCGCGCGCCGGCATCGGGACGAACGGACCCTGGAGACTCATCGGGATCGCGTCCTCCGCGATCAGGCGGTAGGCGACGTAGATCGCGATCATCCCGTGTGTCGCCACCAGACACCAGAAGAACGAGGTCTCTCCGAAGGCCGCCATGATCGCGCCGGCGATGATCGGTCCGAGCACCGCGCCGACACCGTTGACCCGCAGCGACGTGCCGCTCGCGCCCATCGCCGTGCCGGGTGCGGACCGATCGAGCGTGTGCGACAGCAGCAGCGAGTACAACGGGAAGGTCAACCCGCCCAGCACGAACATCATCGGGAGCGCGGCACGGCTGCCTTCCGGGGTGATGCCGAGCAGCGTCGCCGCGCCGGCCGCCGCCACGGCCACGACGAAGATGACACCGCGCCGCGGCAGACGGTCCGACGACCACCCGATCGGCCACTGGAACACCAGCGCTCCGATCGACGGCAGCGCGAGGAACAGTGCCGTCATGCCGACGTCGAAGCCCGCACGGGTCGCATAGACCGCGCTCAGGCCGAACAGGATCCCGTGCGAGGCACCCACCAACAGGATGCCGACCAGACCGGTCGGCGCCGTCCGGTAGAACTCGCGCACCCGCATCGTGGGTGACACCCGCACCGGCGGCGCGTCCGTCGTCGCGGCCAGCGCGATCGGGACGAACGACATCGACACCAGGATCGACGCCACGACCCACAACACCGGATCGCTCGGGCTGCCGGTCGCGATCAGCAACTGGCCGAGGCCGAGGCCGCCCATCGACACGATCATGTACACCGCGAGCGTCCGGCCCCTGGTGCGCACGGTCGACGCGTCGTTCAACCACGACTCGACGACGACGTACAACCCGGCCATGCAGAAGCCGAACACGAACCGCAGAACCGCCCAGCTGAACGGGTTCACCCACACGAAGTGCGCGAGCACGACGCACGATGCGATCGATGCGAGGCTGGCGAACACTCGGATGTGACCGACGCCCGACAGCCACCGGATCACCAACACCGGCCCGAGCAGGAACCCGGCGAAGTAGCAGGCCATCACGACGCCGCTGACCTGGACGTCGAAGCCCTCGTCGACCATGCGCACGCCGAGCACGGCGAGGTTGAGCCCGTTGCCGACCATCAACATGGCGAACCCGAGGAACAGCGTCCACAGCGCCAGGCCGCCGCGAACTGCCGGGTGGACGTGGTCGTGGTCGTGATCGGCTCTCGGGGCGACCGTCGATGCGGCGTCGGAGGAAGGGTCGTTCACGGGCACGGCGCCCGCACGCTAGCGATGCTCAGCCTCGTCCGCGGAGGCGGTCGAGTTGCCGCCGATCTCGCTTGGTCGGGCGCCCGGCGCCGCGGTCACGTTGGAAGACCGGGACGTCCTGTTCCCGTTCCGGCGCAGGCGGGCTGTGGTCGACGTAGCAGTCGACGGCAACGCTCGCCCCCACCCGCTTGACGATCGGCGTGCGCACCTCGAGGATCCGCTCGCGGTCGTGGAGGTAGGCCTCGACACGATCACCGACCTTCACCGGCGACGCCGGTTTCGCTGCCTTGCCGTTGACCTTGACGTGCCCGCCCCGGCACGCGGCCGCGGCATCGCTGCGGGTCTTGGTCATCCGCACCGACCACAACCACTGATCCACACGCGCCGTCTCGATGCGCTCCAGCCTGCCACACCGCCTCAGGCCCCCACCCCAGCCCGAAAACCGCCTCGTTCATCGCGCTGTGCGCGCAGATCGAGGCATTTTTCGGGTCGTCGGGGTGGTGAGGGGGTCAGGCGGGGAGTTGTTGGGTGATGCAGTGGATGCCGCCGCCGCCGGCGGCGAGGATCGCTCCGACATCGAGTGCGATCGCTTCCCGGCCGGGGTACTGCTCGGCGATCAGGGCCACCATGTCGGCGTCTGCGTCGTGTCCGCACGTCGGAACGAGCACGAACCCGTTGCCGAGGTAGTAGTTGAGGTACGGCACGACCACCCGCTCGACGCCCTCGCCGCGATCGATCTCGGCGAACGGCAGGACGGGCACGGTGACGACGTCGATCGCCCGCCCACGCGCATCGAGCGCACCCTGGGCGACTCGGCGATCGACGTCGAGGCGCAGCCAGTCGGCCTCGTCGGGGTCGTCGCAGCCCTGCAGCACCAGACGGCCCGGCGCAGCGAACGCCGCGATGTTGTCGACGTGGCCGTCGGTGTCGTCGTCGAGCGCGAGCCCGTGAGGCAGCCAGATCGTGCGATCGGCGCCGAGTTCGGCCCGCAGCACCGCCTCGATCTCCACCTGCGTCATCGTCGGGTTGCGGTTGGGGTGCATGAGGCACTGGGTGGTGGTCACGAGCGTGCCGTCGCCGTCACCGGTGATCGATCCCCCCTCGAACACCATGTCGATCGACCGGACGGGATCGCCGCGACGTTCGGCGAAGCGAGCCGCAGCGGCAGCATCGTCGTCGTAGGGCAGGAACTTGTCGCCCCAGGAGTTGAAGCGCCAGTCGGTTGCCACGCTGCGGCCGTCGTCGTCGACCACGTAGATCGGGCCGGAATCGCGGAACCACGAGTCGTCGATCGGCAGCTCGGTCACCTCGACGCCCGGCCCGCACATCGCCGCCGCCCGCTCGGCGGTGCGCGGCGCCGCCAGCATCGTCACCGGCTCGAACCGGGCGATCGCGTTCGCCACCTCGGCATGGGCCGCCTCGGCGTCGGTGAACAGACCGCCCCACATGTCCGCCCGCGCCGGCCAGCACATCGCCGTCCCCGCGTGCGGCTCCCACTCCGCCGGCAGCCGGGTCATGCCCAGTCCCCCCGCCCCACCCGAAGCGATGAGCGAAACCACCGGATACGGGGCGTTGGCTCATCGCTCGCTGGTGCGGAACCGGTGCGATGAGCGAGACCACCAGATACGGGGGGTTGGCTCATCGCTGGCCGATCCCGGTCGTGCCGTCGAGCGTGACGATCGGGCCGTACAGCTCGGGACGCCGATCGCGGAACAGACCCCACGCAGCCCGCTGAGTCCGCAGCTGCTCGCGATCGAAGCTCGCCACGAGCACCGCCTCGCCGTCTCGACCGGCCTCGGCCACCTTGGCGCCGGTGTTGTCGGCGATGAACGACGACCCGTAGAAGGTGATCTCACAGGTCTGTCCGACCTCGCGCCCGATGCGGTTGGCCGCAACGACCGGCATCAGGTTCGCACCGGCATGTCCCTGCATCACACGCTGCCAGTGTCCGCTCGAGTCCCACGTCGGATCGGGGGGCTCGCTGCCGATCGCCGTCGGGTACAGCAGCACCTCGGCGCCCAGCAGCGCCATCGAGCGGGCCGACTCCGGGAACCACTGGTCCCAGCAGATGCCCACGCCGATCACGCCGTGCTGCGTGTGCCAGACCCGGAAGCCCGTGTCGCCCGGTGAGAAGTAGTACTTCTCGGTGTAGCCGGGGCCGTCGGGGATGTGGCTCTTGCGGTAGTGGCCGAGCACCGATCCGTCGGCGTCGACGATCACGACCGTGTTGAACAGCGCCTGACCAGCACGCTCGTACACGCTCAACGGAAGGACCACGCCGAGCTCGGAGGCGACCGCAGCGAAATGGGCCACGGTCGGATGACCATCGAGCGAGATCGCCCGATCGAGGTGCTCGGGCAGCTGGTCCTTGCAGAAGTAGGGACCCTCGAAGAGCTCGGGGATCAGGATGATCCTCGCCCCCTGCGAGGCGGCGTCACGCACCAGGCGTTCTGCGGTCGCGATGTTGGTGGCGACATCATCGCTCATCGCCATCTGGAGTGCAGCCACGCGCAGTTCGCTCATCGCCGCGACGCTACTTCCCGTCGTCGGTGAGGGCGTCGGCGGCGGCCCAGGCCTGCTCGATCGCCTCGAGCCGCTCGGCAGCGTGTTCGCGCCGAGCGGCTGCCGTCTCGACGACCAACAGGTTGAGCAACGCCAACGTGCCGACGTGGCTGTCGAACGGGCCGGTCGATGCTGCTGCGACGACGAACGAGCGCTCGGCGAACGTGGCGAGCGGCGACAACACGCTGTCGGTGACGGCGACCGTCCAGGCGCCGCGCTCGCGCGCCGTGGTCAACGCGTCGATCAGCCACCGCTCGTACCGGCGGAGGTCGAGCACGAGGAGGGTCGCGCCGGGCTCGGTGAGCGCGAGCGTCCTCACGACGTCGACCTGGGTGCCGTCGAGCAGGTGGACCCCGGGTCGGAGCTGGTCGAGGTCGCCGACGAACTGCAGGGCCACGCCGCGCGAGGCGACGCCCGAGAGCACCAGGACCGGCGCGGTGTCGTCGGCGAGACGTTCGACGACCGCCCGCCCGTCACCGGCACGGATCGCATCGAGCGTCGACCGCACGTTGGCCGCCTCGACCTCGGCATGTCGAGCGGCGAGCGTGCCGTCTCCGACCCGCTGGTCGCGGATGCGCTCGACCGCCGGCCGCAAGTGTCCGCCAACGTCGAGCTGCACCGAGGCCTGCAACTGGGAGTAGCCATCGAAGCCGAGCTTCACGGCGAAGCGAACCACCGTCGCGGTGCCCGTGCGGGCGGCCTCGGCCACGTCGGCAACGGTCCCGAAGGCCACGAGGTTCGGATCGGCGAGGATCGTTTCGCCGATGCGACGCTCCGACGGAGTCAGCGTGGTCGCCCGCTCGGCCAGTCGTTGCTCCAGATCCATGCGTCGGCACGGTAGCCCGAGACGAACTGATCGCTTCCGTTCCACTCGTGCGCTACAGTGGAACATCCATTTCAACGTGCAGGAGGAGCCCACCATGAACCCCGTGATCGACACCCTCGTGGCCCTGCCCGCCGTCGATGCGTCGAGCTGGCGCGTCACCGCGGCCGATGCGCTCGGCAGCGACTTGGGCGAAGACCTGGTGCACGCCGCTGCCGTCGGGGCCCGCACCCTGCCCGTCGAGGTCGACGACGCCCTCCTGCGTTTCACGGTCGCGCCGCCGCGCGCCGGCGCGCTCCTGTTGCGCAACGTGCCGATCGGCGAACTCCCGCCCACTCCCCCCACCCCCGAGGCGCCGGTCGCCAAGGACCTGGCGACCGAGCTCGCACTGCTCACCATCGCCCGACGCCTCGGCCAGCCGGTCGGCTACGTGCCCGAGCACGGCGGCCGCATCGTGCAGAACATCGTGCCGACGCAGACCGACGCAGACCGGCAGACCTCGACGTCGTCGCGTTCCAACCTGATGTTCCACACCGAGACGGCCTTCCACCCGCACCGCCCCCGCTATCTCCTGCTGCTGTGCCTGCGCGGTGATCCCGCTGCACACACGACGCTCGCGTCGGTGCACGACATCATGGATCACCTTCCCGACGACGTCGTCGACGTGATGTTCGAGCCCCGTTTCCGCACGGCCGTCGATGCCAGCTTCCTCGCCGGGCGGGCCAACGAACTCGGCCCCGCACGGCCCCTCGTCACCGGCACGCGGGACGAGCCGACGTTCATCTTCGACGCCGACCTCACCGTGGGGGTCGACGCCGCCGCCGAGGATGTGCTGGTCGCCGTTCGATCGGCGATCGCCGAGGTCGAGACGTCGGTCGTCCTCGAGCCGGGTGATCTGCTCGTCGTCGACAACAACGTCGCCGTCCACGGGCGTTCGCCGTTCTCGGCTCGCTTCGACGGCACCGACCGATGGCTCCAGCGCTCCTTCGTCGTCACCGACCTCGCGCCGAGCGCCTCCGACCGCACCGGCCGCGTCATCACCACCGAATTCGGCCGGGCCTGAGCCGAGCCCGAACGGTCAGATCTCGACGAGGGTGCCGACTTCGAAGACGCGGTCGACCGGCAACGAGAAGAAGCGCGTGGCGCTTCCCGCGCTTCGGTTCATCGCCACGAAGAGCCGCTCCCGCGCCGGGTGCATGCCCGGCGCCTTCGTCGCGGTCACCGACTCCCGCCCGATGAAGTAGGTCACCGTGTCGGGATCGAAGTCCTGCCCGGGAATCTCGAGCAACGCCAACGCGCTCGGAACGTCGGGATCGTCGAGGTACCCGAAGCGGAGCGTCACCTGTTGGATGCCGGGGCCGACCTTGCGTGTCGTCAACCGCTCGGCCGCGGGCACCCGAGGGATGTCGTCGGTCTCGACCGACACCATCAGAGTCAGCTGATGGAGCACGTGGTTGTGTGTGATGTTCGTGATCAGTGCGGGTGGGGCGGCCCCGGCGTCCTTGAACATGTAGACCGCGATACCGGGAACGCGTGCCGCGTCGGCGACCACGGCCTCGTGGACCACGACCTCGATCGGACGCTCACCCCGGTGGATCCGCGCGGCGACCAGTTGCCGACCCTTCCTCCACGTGGTCATCAACACGACGAGGATCAGGCCGACGAGGAGCGGGAACCAGCCACCCGAGACGACCTTGACCAGGTTGGCCGACAGGAAGGCGATGTCGACCACGAACAGCGGAATGCAGACAGCCAACACTCGAGCGAGTGACCAGTTCCAGCGATCGCGCGCCACCCGGAAGAACAGCAGCGTCGTGATCAGCATCGTCATCGTGACCGCGATCCCGTAGGCCGAGGCGAGGTTGGCCGACGAGCGGAAACCCAGGACGAGGCCGACACAGCCGATCATCAACAGCCAGTTCACCACCGGGACATAGATCTGGCCGACGTGATGGGGCGAGGTGTGGGTGATCCGCATGCGCGGGAGGTAGTCGAGCTGCACCGCCTGGGCGGTGAGCGAGAACGCACCGGAGATCAACGCCTGTGAGGCGATCACGGTGGCGCACGTCGCCAGCACGGCGAGCGGCACGATCGCCCACGACGGAGCGAGACGGTAGAACGGGCTCTCCATCGCGCTCGGGTCGGCGACGACCAGCGCGGCCTGTCCGAAGTAGTTCAGCAGCAGCGCCGGCAGGACGAGCACGTACCAGCTGAACTGGATCGGCCGCCGACCGAAATGGCCCATGTCGGCGTACAGGGCCTCGCCGCCGGTGACCACGAGGAAGATCGAACCCAGGGCCACGAAGGCATTGCCCGGCTGGTTGACGAAGAAGTCGACCGCGTACGACGGCGAGACCGCGCGAGCGACACCGGGGTGCTGGAGGACCTGGTTGAGACCGAGGACGCCGAGCGTGCCGAACCAGACGAGCATCACCGGCCCGAACACCGACGAGATCCGAGCCGTGCCGTGGCGCTGCACGGTGAACAAGCCGACGAGGATCACGATCGAGATCGGGATCACGAAACGCTCGAATGCGGTGCTCGCGACCTCGAAGCCCTCCACGGCGCTGAGCACCGAGATCGCCGGGGTGATCAACCCGTCACCGTAGAGCAGCGCGGTACCGAACACGCCGAGTGTCACCACCGCTGCGAGAGCTCCCTTGGCGTTGCCCTTCGGCGGCGCCACGAGCGCGGTGAGGGCCAGGATGCCGCCCTCGCCGTGGTTGTCTGCCCGCATCACCAGCGACAGGTACTTGATCGAGATGACGATGATCAGCGACCAGAAGACGACCGACGCGACGCCGTAGGCGCTCTGGGTCGTCGCGTCGAGGCCGGCGTGGTCGAACGTCTCCCGGATCGCATAGATCGGGCTCGTGCCGATGTCGCCGTACACGATGCCGAGCGCACCGAACGCGAGCGCGGCGGTCCGGCCGGGGGTGACTCGGGATGTCTCCGGGGTGCTCACGTTCATCCGCTCGTTTCGGCGTCACCTCGTCGAGCGGCGCATCACCACCAGTGAATCAGCGATCGAGCAGCTTCGCTCGCACGATCTCGGTCTCCGGCGGGCTGAGCGGACGATTGGTCTTGACGCGTACGGTCACCGTGGCGGCCGGCGAAACCTGCTCGTCGGGCTCGTGGGTCTCGATGTCGCGGAGGAACACCACCCCGGTGAGCCCCACGTCGTTGGAGGCATCGGTGAGCCGTTCGACGGCATCGTGCTCGTCGGCGGCCGCCCATTCCTCGAGCGGCACCTCGATGTCACTGACGGCGGGAAGCTGCGACAGGTTGGCCACCGATTCCACCGAGTGGTGGCCCGCATGCCAGGTCGCACCGTCGGGTGTACGGAGCCGCACCGACGCGCTCCCGATCAGGTCGACGACGCCGCGCACCTCGGTCCCACCCACGCGCAGGACGACCTCGTCGCCGACGGCGTAGCGGTCCTCGAGGAGCGCTCGGGTTCCGGCGAGGAAGTCCTTCACCAGGTCCTGTCCGCTGAGCGCCAACGCGAGCCCGATGAACCCGGCGCTGGAGATGGCGAACGCGAGGCTGACGCCCATCAGTTCGATGGCGCCGAAGGTGGCGAGCGTGAAGATCAGCACGGTGACGAACCGGCCGATCATCTTCGCCACCGAGTCGGCGCGCTGGCGCTTGCGGGTGTCGGCCTGCCCCTGGTCGCCGAGCCGGTCGAGACGCACCCGCCACGAACCCTCGGATCGTTGCGCCCGGCGCACGGCACGGCGCGTGAGTGTTCTGATGACCGTGCGCGCCACCCACGACGCGACGATCGCGATCGGCAGGAGCAGGATGGCTTCGGAGGCGGCGGCGAACCAGGACAACATCGGGTGACTTCCTTCATCGGCGTGACGCCGAAACATTACGGTTGTGTTACGGCGACACATCGTGCCAGGTCGGCCGACGTCCCACTCGGCAGTTTCCGGATTTCCCACGTGACATCGCTCACGTCGCTCGTGACCGAAGCAATCGCCAGGCGTGTACCGTGCCGCACGTGTCATCCTCCCGGCGTGCTGACCGCCCCGTGCTCGGTTGGCGCGAGTGGGTGAGCCTCCCGCAGTGGAACGTCAGCCACCTGAAGGCCAAGATCGACACCGGCGCCCGCACCTCGTCGCTGCATGCCTTCGATCTCGAGTGGTTCGATCGCGACGGTGCACCCTGGGTGCGTTTCGAGATCCATCCGTGGCAGCGATCCACCGCCGACGCCGTCGTCGCCGAAGCGGCGGTCGCCTCGACGCGCGACGTCCGCAGCTCCTCGGGCGAGATCGGCCACCGACCGGTCGTGCGTGTACCGATGACGATCGCCGGCACCACCGTCGATGCCGAGATCACGCTCACGCGACGTGACGAGATGGGATTCCGGATGCTGGTCGGACGCGAAGCGATCCGCCGCCGCTTCCTGGTCGACCCCGGCGTGTCCTACCTCGGTGGGCGCCCGCCGAAGGACGTCCGGCTCAAGAACCGGAGGCGATCGTGAGCATCGCACGACGCGCCTCGTTCAGGATCGGCGAACTCGACGTGGCTCCCGGTCGTTCGGCGACCGGCGAACTCCCGATCGCCCGGCTGGTCACGGGCACACGGATCTCGCTGCCACTGCAGGTGTTCCACGGACGACGGGATGGCCGAACGGTGTGGCTCAGTGCCGCGGTCCACGGCGACGAGATCAACGGTGTCGAGATCATCCGCCGCGTGACCCGCGGTCTCGACGCCCGGTCGATGGCCGGCACCGTGATCACGGTACCGATCGTCAACGTCCACGGCTTCCTCAACGGCGACCGCTACCTCCCGGACCGCCGCGACCTCAACCGGTCGTTCCCCGGCTCCCCGACGGGATCGCTCGCGGCCCGGATCGCCAACCTCTTCATGACCGAGATCGTCAGCCGGTGCGACGTCGGTATCGACCTCCACACCGGCTCCGATCACCGCACGAACCTGCCGCAGATCCGCGCCGACCTCGACGACCCCGAGACCCGCAAGCTCGCCGAGGCGTTCGGCGCCCCGTTCATGCTCCACGCCCGGATCCGCGACGGCTCGCTGCGCGGCGCAGCAACCGAACGCGGGGCGACCGTGCTGCTGTTCGAGGGTGGCGAGGCGTTGCGCTTCGACGACGACGCGTTGACCGCCGGTGTCGACGGGATCCGGCGAGTGCTCGCCGAGCTGGGGGTGATCGACGGCGACACCACCGGGCCCCGTCCGGTGCCCGTCGAGAGCCGGAGCAGCACCTGGGTCCGCGCCCGGCGCAGCGGCATTGCACTGCTCGACGCCGAACTCGGTGAGGTCGTCCAGCGCGGGCAGCTGCTCGGCGTCATCCACGACTCCGTCGGCAAGCGCCTCGCTCGGGTCACCGCGCCCAGCCGAGGCATCGTGATCGGACGCGTGCAGCAGCCGCTCGTCAACCAGGGTGACGCGCTCGTCCATCTGGCCCACGTCAGCGACGACACCGTGTCCACCCTGGGCCGTTTCGTCTCCAACCACAGTCAGGATCGTCCGTGAAGCTCGCCATCCTCTCCCGCGCCCCGCGCTCGTACAGCACGCAGCGCCTCAAGCTCGCCGCCCTCGACCGTGGCCACGACTGCAAGGTGCTCAACACCCTGCGTTTCGCCATCGACCTGTCGAGCTCCGAGCCGGACCTGCAGTTCCGCGGCAAGCCGTTGTCCGACTACGACGCCGTACTGCCGCGCATCGGTGCGTCGATCACCTACTTCGGCTCGGCGGTCGTCCGCCAGTTCGAACAGATGGACGTGTACACACCGATCACGGCGAACGGCATCACGAACTCTCGCGACAAGCTGCGCGCGATCCAGATCCTGTCCCGTCACGACATCGGCATGCCGAAGACGGCATTCGTCCGCAACCGTCAGGACGTGCTGCCGGCGATCGACCGGGTCGGTGGCGCTCCCGTCGTGATCAAGTTGCTCGAGGGCACCCAGGGCATCGGGGTGATCCTCGCTCCCGACCGCAAGGTCGCCGAGGCGATCATCGAGACGCTCCACAACACGAAGCAGAACGTCCTGATCCAGGAGTTCATCGCCGAGAGCAAGGGCCGCGACATCCGTGCGCTGGTGATCGGCGACCGGGTGGTCGCCGCGATGCGCAGGACCGCACAGGGTGACGAGTTCCGTTCGAACGTGCACCGAGGAGGCTCGGTCGAGGCGGTGTCGTTGGACCCTGCGTACGAACGCACGGCCGTTCGAGCGGCGCAGATCATGGGCCTGCGGGTCGCCGGCGTCGACATGCTCGAGGGGAACGACGGCCCGATGGTGATGGAGGTCAACTCCTCGCCCGGTCTCGAAGGCATCGAGCGGGCGACCGACCTCGACGTGGCGGGAGCGATCATCGACCACATCGCCAACCAGGTTGCGTTCCCCGAGCTCGACGTCCGTCAGCGCCTGACGGTCAGCACCGGCTACGGCGTCGCCGAGTTGCTGGTGCGCGAGGACGGCGACTTCGTCGGCAAGACGATCGGCGAGTCCGGGCTCCGCGACCGCGACATCACCGTGCTGACGCTGCACCGCGACACCGACGTGATCCCCAACCCTCGTGACTCACGCGTCCTGGAGGGCAACGATCGGCTGCTGTGCTTCGGCAACCTCGAGTCGATGCGCGACATGATCCCCGCCCGTCGGCGCCGCCGCGCCCGCGTCCGCAAGCTTCCCGAGCACCCCCTTCCCGAGGAAGCCACCTGACCACCCCAGCGGCCAGACCAGCGATGCACTCGCGGTACGGTGCGCCGGTGAGCGTCGAACTCGCCGACATCGAAGCGGCCCGAGTGGTGACGACGGATGTCGCCAAACACACGCCGGTGATCACCTCGCTGACGTTGTCGGAGGACATCGGGGGCAACGTCGTGCTGAAGGCCGAGAACCTGCAGCGCACCGGATCGTTCAAGTTGCGCGGCGCCATCAACAAGCTCGCTGCGCTCGGCGCCGGCGCTGCGAGCGGCGTGACGACGGGCAGCGCCGGCAATCACGCCCAGGCGTTGGCGTTCGCCGCCCAGCACTTCGGGGTGCCCTGTCGGATCTTCGTGCCGACCGGGGCACCGATCACCAAGATCGAGGCATCGCGCCGGCACGGTGCCGTCGTCATGGAGGTCGGCACCGACCTCAAGGCCGCCGTCGCCGCGGCACAGGCACACGCCGAGAAGACCGGCATGGCGTTCTGCTCCCCCTACGACGATCCGGCGGTCGTCGCCGGGCAGGGGACGCTCGGACTCGAGCTGGTGGACGACATCGACGACCTGTCGACCGTGATCGTGCCGCTCGGGGGCGGCGGCCTGATCTCCGGCACCGCGATCGCAGTGAAGTCGAAACGCCCCGGTGTCCGGGTGGTCGGGGTCCAGGCCGCGGTGTGCGCCCCCTACGCCGGGGGCCCCGTGGCCGAGGGACCGGTGCTCACGCTCGCCGACGGGATCGCCGTCAAGTACCCCGGCAGGATCACCGGGCCGCTCGTCGAGCACTGGGTCGACGAGATCGTGACCGTCGACGAGGACTCGATCGCCGATGCGATGGTGCTGCTGATGGACCGCGCCAAGCTCTACGCCGAAGGAGCGGGAGCGGTCGGGGTCGCCGCCCTGCTGTCCGGCGCGGTGCACCCCAGCGAGACCGGAACGACCTGTGTCGTCGTGTCCGGCGGCAATGTCGACCTCGGCGTCGTCCCGAGTCTGATCCGACGGCACGAGAACCAGGCGGGTCGGCGGCTGTCGGTGATCGCTCGCATCGACGACCGACCCGGCGGGCTGGCGACGCTCCTGACCGTGTTCGCCGATGGCGGGGCCGACCTGATCGAGGTGGAACACATCCGCGAAGGCCTCGACCTCCACGTTCGGGAGACCGGCATCCACGCCACCTTCGAGGTCCGCGGCCCCGAGCACGCTCAGCGGCTGCTCGAATCCGTGCGAGCAGCTGGCTACGACATCGGCGAGAGCGGCATCTGACCACTTCGCGCCGAGCACGGTCGCACGACTGGATCTTCTACCTACTGGTCGGTAGGCTGGAGTCGTGAACGAGTCCGAGCTGCTCAACGAACTGACCCCGGTCGCCGAGAGCCTCCTCGAGCGACACCTCGCCACCTCCAAGGAGTGGTTCCCTCACGACTACGTGCCGTACAGCCGCGGTCGCGATCACGTCAAGGGCCATCAGTGGACCCCCGACGACGCCGACCTCGACGGTCACGAGATCACCCCGGAGGTGCGCAGCGCCCTCCTGGTCAACCTGTTGACCGAGGACAACCTGCCCTACTACTTCCGTACGGTCGAGCAGATGTTCGGCAGAGACGGCGCATGGGGCACCTGGGTGCGCCGCTGGACCGCCGAGGAGGGCCGCCACTCGATGGCGATCTACGGCTACCTGATGACGACGCGGGCGATCGATCCCGTCGAGCTCGAACGCTCGCGCATGGCCCAGGTGTCGGGCGGCCAGACCCCGAACCCGTCGCTGTTCGAGGGGTTCATCTACCTCGCACTCCAGGAGTTGGCCACGAGGATCTCCCATCGCAACACCGGCGCCCTGCTCGACCCCGCCGGCTACGAGGTGATGAAACGCGTCGGCAGCGACGAGAACCTGCACCAGCTCTTCTACCGCGACCTCGCCGCGGCAGCGATCGAGGCCGACCCGAACACGATGATGATCGCCATGGAGCACCAGGTCCGGAACTTCGCGATGCCGGGCACCGGCATCCCCGATTTCGACCGACACGCGGCGCTGATCGCCAAGGCCGGGATCTACGACCTCCAGGTGCACTACGAGCAGATCCTCGTGCCGGTCGTCCTGCGCCAGTGGGATGCCGCCAACATCGGTGGGCTGAGCGGCGACGGGGCGATCGCCCAGGAGAAGCTGATGAAGCGTCTCGCCACCAGCGAGAAGGTCGCCAAGCGCTTCGCCGACAAGCGCGAGGCCTCCCTCGCTCCCGCCTGACGCCTCCCGACCGGCGCCCGCCAGCACCCGGGTGGGTTCAGGCTCACGATGACACTGCTGGCGAACCCGCACCCCGATGACGTCGACGGGTGGGTGCGGGAGCATCTCCTCCCGGTGTCCTGCGACTCGGAGGTGGGTCGGTCACCGCGGTTCCCGGGGACACAGGCGGCGGCCGACGCAGCGCTCGCCGGGCTCGACGTCAACGGCTACGCACGTCGCCGCAACGAGGTTCTGCCCGTGTCGGCGCGCGGTGCGACGGGCCTGTCGCCGTACATCCGCCACGGTCTGCTGACGTTGCCGCAGGTGTCGCTCGCCGCAGCCAGTGGCCCGAGCAAGGACCGCCAGAAGTTCCGAGACGAGTTGATGTGGCAGGAGTACGCCCGCCACGTCTACGCCCGGCTGGGCCGGCGTACACGGTCCGGTCTCCGGTTCGAACCGGTGGTCGACTCCGACCCCGTCGAGGACCCCTGGGACCGCACGATGGCATGCATGGCCGCGTCGGTCGACGAGCTGGAGCACGACGGCTGGTTGGTCAACCAGTCGCGCATGTGGATGGCGTCGCAGTGGACGGTCCGCCACGGCGCGGACTGGCGCGACGGCGAGGACCGGTTCTTCACGCACCTGCTCGACGGGTCGCGTGCAGCGAACCGGCTCGGATGGCAGTGGACGATCGGGGCGGGGACCGGCAAGCCGTACGGCTTCAGCCGCTGGCAGGTGGAGAAGCGGGCACCGGAGCTGTGCACCGGGTGCGTGCACCGTGACCGCTGCCCCGTCGAGCGGTGGCCCGACGAGCGCGCGTTGCCGCCCGCCGGCGACGACGGACTCCTCTCGGCCGATCCCGATCCCGATGCCACCGCAGGGCCGATCGACGTGCGGTCGAGCGGCACCCCCGATGTGGTGTGGCTGACCGCCGAGAGTCTCGGCGACGGCGATCCAGCGCTCGCCGCCCACGCCGACCTGCCGGTGGTGTTCGTGTTCGACGAGCCCCTGCTGCGCCGCCTGCGACTGTCGTCGAAGCGGTTGGTGTTCCTCGCCGACCGGTTGGCCGAGTTGGCGACGACGCGGACGGTCGAGGTGCACCTCGGCGATCCGCTCGAGGTGCTCGGTGGTCGGGCGCTCGCCACGACGTTCGCTCCGGTGCCGAAGGCGCGCCGTCTGCGATCGCAGCTCGAGGTGGTTGCACTGCACCCCTGGCCGTGGCTCGTGCGGCCGAACGCCGGGGCGATCGGCAGCTTCTCGGCCTGGCGCCGGAGTCGGTGAGCCGCCACACTGGCGCCATGGCTCGATTGTTCGTGGCGATCTGGCCGCCCGACGACGTGCTCGCCCGGCTGGCGGACGTCGAACGTCCGAAGGACCAGGGCGTCAAGTGGGTCCCGCAGGAGAACCTCCACATCACGCTGCGGTTCCTCGGCGACGCCGAGATCGACGAGGTGATCGACCGGCTCGATCAGGTGCTCCTCCCGGCGGCGACCGCCGTGATCGGCCCGGCGTTCGACCTGCTCGGCGAGCGATCGCTGATCTCGCCGGTGACGGGCGTCGACGAGCTCGCCGCCGTCGTGCAGCAGGCGCTCCGCGGCCTCGGCACCGAGCGTGAACGCAAGCGCTTCCAGGGGCACATCACCGTGGCTCGCCTCGCGCGTCGGGCTCGACCGCACCGGAGCGCCGGCCGGCGGTTCGACGCGACCTTCGACGTCACCGAGGTCGCCCTGGTGAGCAGCACACTGCGCGACACGGGTGCGATCTACGAAACGGTCGCCACCTGGCCGACCCGGTGAGCGGTCGATGTGGGATCCTGCACGGATGCAGCACTCCGAACGACAGCGCATCTCCCAGGGCAGCGACTTCGAACGGCTCGTCGGCTACTCGCGCGCCGTCGTCGACGGGCGATGGGTGTTCGTCGCCGGGACGACCGGATTCGACTACTCCGACATGACGATCTCCGACGACATCGTCGAGCAGGTCGACCAGACGTTGCGCAACATCGACGACGCGCTCACGCGGGCGGGGGCGTCCGCCGCGGATGTCGTGCGGGTGCGATACATGCTTCCGGATGCCGACGACTTCGAGGCCTGCTGGCCGTCGCTGCGGCGGTACTTCGGCGAGGCGCTCCCCGCCGCCACGATGACCGTCGTCGGCCTCGCCGACCCGCGCATGCGCATCGAGATCGAGGTCACCGCGCTGAAACCCGCCTGAGCCGAGCGATCCTCACGTCGGGCGACGGCTGGCGTGCGCCCCTCCGCTCCGCAGCGGTCGGACGCCGACGCGTAGCGTGATCGCGCATGCACGACCTCGTCATCCGCAACGGCACCATCGTCGACGGCAGCGGCGGGGAGCCGTTCGTCGCCGACCTCGCGATCGACGGCGACCGGATCGTCGCCATCGGCTCCGACATCGGCGAGGCCGCCCGCGAGATCGACGCGACCGACCGGCTGGTGACACCCGGGTTCGTCGACATCCACACCCACTACGACGGCCAGGCGACGTGGGATGCCGAGTTGGCCCCGTCGACGCCGCACGGCGTGACGACCGTGGTGTTCGGCAACTGCGGGGTGGGCTTCGCCCCGGTCCGGCCGGGTCAGGAGCAGTTCCTGATCGAGTTGATGGAGGGCGTCGAGGACATCCCCGGCTCCGCGCTCACCGAGGGCATGTCGTGGGGCTGGGAGAGTTTCGCCGAGTACCTCGATGCGCTCGACCGGGGCGAGTACGCCGCCGACGTGGCCGCGATGATCGCCCACGGTCCGGTGCGTGCCTACGTGATGGGCGAACGAGGCGCCGCGAACGAACCGGCGACGGCGGAGGAGATCGACTCGATGGCACGGATCGTCGCCGAGGCGATCGAGGCCGGAGCCCGAGGGTTCTCGACCAGCCGGACGCTCGGCCATCGCTCGCTGTCGGGCGAGCCGGTCCCCGGCACGTTCGCGCCCGAGGAGGAGCTGTTCGCGATCGGGCGGGCCGTGAAGGCTGCGGGGAAGGGCATCTTCGAGGTCGCACCGTCCGGAGTGATCCCGACCGAGGACCACATCTCCCCCGACCTCGAGGTCGACTGGATGTGCCGCCTCGCCGAGGAGGCGGGTGTGCCGGTCACGTTCCTGATGCTGCAGACCGACGTCGCTCCCGACGACTTCCGCAAGCACCTCGAGCTCGTCGGCCGGGTCCGCGAGCAGGGCCACTCGGTCACCGCCCAGGTCGCCGGGCGGCCGTTCGGCGTGCTGCTCGGGCTGACCGCGCGACATCCGTTCATGGTGTGCCCGAGCTACGCCCCGCTGATGGAGGTTCCGCTCGACGAGCGGGTCGCGGCGATGAGCGACCCCGCGCTGCGAGCCACGCTCGTCGACGAGTACACGACGATGATCGAACAGCTGCGAACCGCCGAGCCCCTGCTGGCCAAGGCGATGGAGAACTTCGAGCGCACGTACCCGCTCGGCGATCCGGTGAACTACGAACCGACCGACGCCGACTCGATCGCCGGGATCGCTGCGGCGACGGGCCGGGATCCCGTCGAGGTGTACTACGACGCGCTCCTCGAGCGCGACGGGCACGCCATCGTGCTCAACACCCTGCTCGGTTACACCGACGGCGACGGCGACGCGCTGTTCGAGATGCTGTCGAGCGATCACGCGGTGATCGGTCTCGCCGACGGAGGCGCCCACTGCAACCTGATCTGCGACGCGTCGACCCCCACCTGGATGCTCACCCACTGGTGCCGCGACCGCAACGGTCCGCAACTGGCGCTGCCCGAGGTGATCCGGAAGATGACCGCCGAGACCGCGGCACTGTTCGGGTTCGACGATCGGGGTCGCATCGAGGTCGGCCTGCGCGCCGACGTGAACGTGATCGACCACGAGCACCTGACGCTGCGGGCACCGCGACTGGTGGCGGACCTCCCCGCCGGTGGCACCCGCTTCCTGCAGGATGCCGAGGGCTACGACTACACGATCGTCGCCGGGCAGATCACCCGCGACCACGACCGGTTCACCGGCGCCACCCCGGGCCGCCTCGTCCGCCTGGCCTAGAAACGCCAGCGGTCCCCGCGCCAGCGTCGGCGACACTGCTCGATTCCGACGTTGTTGCCGACGCTGATCCCCGGTGATGAGTCGGGTGGGGTCCGGATGCTACGAACTGCCCATGGGGGATCTGCTCACCGCGCACGCTGCCAACCAACCCGACAAGACGGCCGTCATCGACGATCGCACCGGCGGTGACGTCCGCCGGCTGACGTACGCCGAACTGGAGGACCGGGCGAACCAGCTGGTGCACGTCCTCCACGAACACGGCGTGCGCCCCGGCGACAAGGTGGTGTGGTGCGGGCAGAACTCGACCGGGATCGTCGAGTTCGTCAACGCCTCCCGCAAGCTCGGTTCGACCGCGGTACCGCTGAACTACCGGCTCTCCGACGAGGAGGCCGCCTACGTCACCGACCACTGCGACGCCACCACGGTGTACGTCGACGCGGAGTACGCGCCACTGTTCGAGCGGATCCGCGGCGAGATCCCGAAGGTGCAGCACATCCTGGTGTTCGACGGCGCTGCGCCGGACGGCATGACCGCGATCGACCCGCTGGTCGCCGCGGCACCGACCACGACCTGGGAGCGGCCGGCCACCGAGGACGAGGGCGGCGCCACCATGACCTACACGTCGGGCACCACCGGGAAGCCGAAGGGCGCCTACCGACGAACGGTGGCCGACCCCCGTGCAGGGGCGGCGCTGCTGCAACACATCGGCTACCAGCCCGACGACGTCTACCTCACCACCGGGCCGCTCTACCACTCGGGTCCCGGCGGGTTCATGGCGAGTGCGATCGCGATGGGCCACACCGTCGTGCTCCAGCGCAAGTTCGACCCGCAGGACTGGCTCCGGCTGCTCGAGACGTACCGGGCCACCTCGACGTTCTCGGCGCCGACACCGATCCGGATGATCTGCAACCTGCCCGAGGAGGTCAAGGCGAACTACGACCGGTCGTCGATGCGGGTCATGATCGCCAACGCCGCGCCGTGGAGTTTCGCGCTCAAGCAGCAGTACCTCGCCGACTTCCCGGCCGAGTCGTTGTTCGAGATCTACGGATCGACCGAGCTGGGGGTCAACACCGTGCTGCGGCCGGAGGATCAGCTCCGCAAGCCGGGCTCGTGCGGCAAGGAGGCGCCGATGGTCGAGATCCGCCTCTACGACGAGCTCGGCAACATCGTCGAGGGCACGGGCCCGGATGCGACCGGGGAGGTCTACGTGCGGTCGACCGCCGTGTTCGCCGACTACTACAAGCAGCACGACAAGTTCGAGGAGGACCACCGCGACGGATTCCAGACCGTCGGCGACATTGCCTACCGCGACGACGAGGGGTTCCTGTACATCTGCGACCGCAAGAAGGACATGATCATCTCCGGTGGGATGAACATCTATCCCGCCGAGATCGAGGCGGCGCTGGAAGGCCACCCGGACATCTACGAGGCCGCGGTGTTCGGGATCCCGAGCGACGACTGGGGTGAGCTGGTCCATGCCGTGATCGTCAAGCGTGAAGGCGCCGATCTCGACGAGGCGGGCGTGAAGGAGTTCGCCCGCGAACACCTGGCGAGCTACAAGATCCCGCGCTCGATCTCGTGGCTGGACGAGTTGCCCAAGACCGGCTCGGGCAAGATCCTCAAACGCGAACTCCGCCAGCCCTTCTGGGCCGGCCGCACCTCCAACGTCTGACGAGTACATCACGGGTCGGACCCGCGATGTCACACTGCAGGAGTGGTGCCTCCCATCGAACTGCCGACCGTCGTGCGGAACAAGGCTCTCGCCGCCGGCGCCGACTGGTGGATCGACGCGCTGCCGGAGATCCTGACGAGCCTGGAGCGCGACTGGTCGATCACGGTGGGCGACGCGTTCGACGAGGGCACCGAGGCCTTCGTCGCCGAGGCCACGATGGCCGACGGCGGCTCCGCCGTTCTCAAGGTGCTCGTCCCCCGGGGCGCCGATGTCGCCGATCACGAGGCGACCGTGCTCCGCCTCGCCGACGGCGACGGTTGCCCGGTGCTGTTCCGCAACGACCCGAACCGATCGGCGCTGCTGATGGAGCGACTCGGTCCGTCGATGTTCGCGCTCGGCCTGCCCTACGCGCAGCGCCTGCCCGCGCTGTGTGACGCCGCGGCGAGGATCTGGCGGCCGGCACCCGGTTGCGGCTTGCCGACCGGGGCCGAGAAGGCGGCGTGGCTGATCGACTTCATCACCACGACCTGGGTCGGCCTCGATCGGCCGTGCGCCGAGCGGACGGTCGAGCACGCGGTGGCGTGCGCGCGCGGCGCAAGGAGGCGCACGACGACGAGCGGGCGGTGCTGGTGCACGGTGACGTGCAGCAGTGGAACGCGCTCCGGGCGGGCGACGGGTTCAAGCTCGTCGACCCGGACGGGCTGCTCGCCGAGCCCGAGTACGACCTCGGCGTGATCCTGCGCGAGGACCCCGACGAACCACTCGCCGCCGACCCGATGGCGACGGCCCACTGGATGGCGGACCGCCACGGGCTCGACGCCATCGCGATCTTCGAGTGGGGTGTCGTCGAACGGGTCTCGACCGGGCTCGTCGCGACCCAGATCGACCTGCAACCCGTCGGGCACCAGATGCTGGCACTCGCCGATCGGCTCGCCGAAGGATGAACGATGCTCCCGCTCCCGATGCACTCTCGCTCGGCGATTACGTCGTTCGCGTCCGGCTCGCCAATGGTGCCGAGCGCCGTCGGTCGGTGACCACGGCTGCGAGACGAGGTGCCGGGCTCAGCGCTTGAGTGCCCGGACGATCAGGAAGTAGGGAACGATCCGGGTGTCGGCGACCTCGGGATGGCGCTCCGCGACGTCGGCCGAGGCGACCGGTTCGACGACGCGTTCGACCAACAGCCCGGCGTCGGTCACTGCGTTCAGCCAGCCGGAGATCGTGCGGCGGGCCGACGTGATGGTGAACAGGTCGTGGCGGGAGCGCAGTTCCGCTGGTGCGGCGCTGAACGTCCAGCGTTCGGTCATCGGGCCCTCGGTGAAGTAGTCGCCGACGGCGACCGCCGTACGCACGCCGTGTTCGTCATCGAGCCAGCGTCGCCGGGGGTTCACGTTCACGGGATGCGTGACCGAGAACTGGAACCACCCACCGGGTCGCAGCACACGGGCCGACTCTGCGATGGCCCGCTCGGGCTCGGCAGTGTCCATCACGCTCATGAACGCCGTCACCGCGTCGAACGTGTGGTCGGGAAACGGGAGGGCGGTGGCGTCACCGAGCACGTGGCCGATCTCGGACGAGGCGTCTCGGGCGGCCCGGACGAAACTCATCGAGACGTCGAGCGCAGTGATGTCGGCCCCACGATCATGCAGGAGTCGGGTGTTGTGGCCGTCGCCGCATCCGACGTCGAGACACCGCAGCCCGGTGACGTCGGGGAGGGCGTCGAGGAACGCCGGGGTGTTGACGAGGTCGCGGTACACGTCGAACCCAGCCCGAGTCATCTCGATCCACGCCGGCGCGTTCGCCTCCCACTGCGCGGCGGTGTCGATCTCCGATGCGGTGTCGCCCATCGTGCCAGTGTGCCAGCCGTCACCATCGGTGGACCGCTGCACTGCCGAGCCCGAGCGGGGTGCTGCCACCTACGGCACTCGTCAGTGGAGGCAGAACTCGTTGCCCTCGGGATCGAGGAGCGTGATCCAGTGGCCCTCGGGTTCGTCGAACTCGGCAACCTGCGTGGCGCCGAGCGCAACGAGTTCGGCAGCACGGGTGTGGAGTTCGCTCGGCTCGACGTGGACATCGAGGTGCATGCGGTTCTTGGCGGTCTTGCCCTCGGGCACCTTGAGGAAGAACAGGCGCGGCCCGACGCCGTCGGGGTCGACGATCGCGAAGGCGCGGTCCGGGTCGGAGCGGTCGATACCGAACGCGTCGAGCGCGTCCTCCCATGTGTCGAAGCCGGGGGGCGGGGGCTGTTCGACGTAGCCGAGCACCTCGCACCAGAATGCCCCGAGCATGCGGGGTCCGGCGGCGTCGACGGTGATCTGTATCGCTCGTGCCATGTGGCCATCTTGGCGCGATCTCGGCGGCCTCCGGACCATCTCCTGCGCGATCCGCCTAGTGTCGAGGCCATGAGCGCGGCGAACACGATCGTCGAGGCGATCCTGAAGTCACCGGCCCATCCGATCCTGTCGACGTCGATGGTGCTGATTCGCTACGTCGGCGACCGCTCGGGCGAGGAACACACGCTCCCGGTGCAGTACGCCGACACCCACCACGGTCTCGTGGTGATGGTCGGCAAGCCGGAGACCAAGAGCTGGTGGCGCAACTTCACCCAGATGGGCCAGGCGCGAGTGCTCCTGAAAGGCACCTGGACACCGATGACCGCCCATGCGCTGCGCGGGACGGACGATCCGGAGGCGGTGACGCCGCTGCTGCGCTCCTACGCGCAGCGCTACCCGAAGGTCGTCAGGTCGATCGAGGGAGACACCTTGGAGGCGCGGGTCGAGAACTCGGTCGTGGTCTGGCTCCGGCCTGCGAGCTGACCGCTCAGGCCGGCGTGGCGAACACCTGGGTCCAGTACGGACGGCCGTCGGGGCCGTAGGCGATGCCGACACCGATGCGTGTGTTGGACGACAGGATGTTGCGGCGGTGTCCGTCGCTGTTCATCCAAGCCGCCATCACCGCGGCCGGGGTGCCGTACCCGTAGGCCACGTTCTCCGCCGCCGACCTCCACGCGAACCCGACGCGGTCGATCCGCTGGACCATGGTGGACCCATCGCTGCCCGTGTGGGACATCCGCTGGCTCTGCGCCTGATCCTCCGAGTGTCGTTGGGCGGCGAGCTCGAGCTTCGTGTCGTAGATCATCGGAGCGAGCCCGCGCCCAGCCCGCTCGGAGTTGACGAGGTCGAGAACCGTCTGCGCCGTCGGAGAGCGTTGGTTGCGCGGCGGATCGAGGCGCACCGCAGTCTGCAGCGACTGGGAGGCGATGGGACCGTCGAGCGCCGACGGCGCCCCCTGTGCCGACGATGTCAGCAGTGCGAGGCTCGCGAGTCCTGCGACGACCGGGGTCGCCCACGTCTTGGTACGCATGTCGATGTATCGGCTCCCACCGCCCGCATCTCGACCCGCAGGTCGACACGGTACCCCATGAGCGGATCGGTCGCCCGCCGGGCAACTTCGTGACACCCCTCGGTCATGATCGAGGCATGAGTTCGGTCTCCCGCACAGCAGCGTCGGCACCGGTCGATCCGCTCGAGATCGCCGGCGATGCCACCGTCGCCGTGCGTCAGGCACGAGCGGCGCAGCTCGATCGGGTGCACGCCGCCGTGCAGTCGGGCCGATGGCATCTCCACGGGTTCCGATCACCGCAGGCATGGTTGGCCGCCGCCACCGGTGAGGCACCAGGCACATGCTCGCTCACCCTCCAACTGGCCGAACGCATCCAGCACATGCCGATCGTCAAGGACCGCTTCACCCGTGGACTCCTGTCCGAGTCGGCCCTCCGACTCCTCGCCGACGCCTGGTGCGTCGATCGCGCCGACGTCTTCACCCGCGACGAGCAGCTGCTCGTCGGCTGGGCTCTGAACCTTTCCCACCGCGATTTCAAGATGGTGCTCCACACCTGGCTGTTGCATGCCGATCCCGACGGCGCGGCCGAGTCCGAGACACAGCGATTCGATTCGCGCAAGCTGCATCTCTCCGAGATGCTCGACGGTATGGGTCGCCTCGACGGCCTCCTCGATCCCGAGGGCACGAAGCTCGTGCAGGAGGCGATCCGGGCACTGTCCGTGCGGAACGAGGGCGACGAGCGCACGCCTGAACAGCGCCGCGCCGATGCGTTGGTGTCGATGGCGCGACACGTGCTGAGCGACCTCGCACCGACACCCGGCGCGAAGCGCAATCGCCCCAAGGTGGTGGCCACCATCGACGCGTTCGATCTGATCGGCCGCACGAAGGGTGGGGTCCTCGACACCAACACCGGGCCGATCACCCTCGGCGTCGAGGCGATCCGGCGGATGGCATGCGACGCGGGTGTTCATCGGTTGATCACCGGCCCCGATGGCACGATCCTCGACTACGGACGCCAGACCCGCACAGTGTCGGACGCCCAGTTCGAGGTGCTCACGATCCGCGACCACGGGTGCCGTATCTCGGGGTGCCCGATCCCGCCCGGCGCGTGCGATGCCCATCACAGCATCCACTGGGCCGACCTCGGCAACACCGACCTCGACGATCTGATCCTGCTCTGCTGGTACCACCACCATCTCCTGCACGAGCAGCACTGGAGTCTCGAGCCCCTGGGGGCCGGACACTTCGTGTTGCGAGATTCCGATGGGGTCGTTCGACCCCTCCGCCCGCCACTGATCGGCCTCGCCCTGCCTCAGCTCCCATTCGGCGACCCATCGGTCTGACGGTCATGCAGTCGCCGCGACTGCACACCCACGCCTCTGCGACGAATTGCCGGGATCGGTCGCTCACCTGTGTCGGCCGACGAAACCCCAGCGGTGTGCGAGAGTGGTATCGATGAGCGACCAACCCCTCCCCGCTGGCGCGGGCGATGGGAAGCGACGGCCGTGGTGGCCCGCAGCGCTGGCCGGCGGACTGGTCGTCGCGTCGATCGTCGGGGTGATCGTGTTCGCAGTCCGCAACGCCGGAGGCGACTCGATCAGCTCCCCGCCACCGACGAGCGAAGACCCCCAGTCGAGCGTCGCCGCGACGACGGTGCCGCCGACTCCGACGACCGTCCTTGCGAGCCTGCCCACAGCTGAGGCGAGCGTCGCACGCTTCGACGACTGCGTCGAGGTCCAGGTCGGTGCGAACGTGGCGACGGGATGCTTCGACGAGTCGGAGTCGCTCGGCGATCTCAACGGGCGGACGCTCATTGCCCAACTCGACGCACCGTACGTCGTCACCTTCAGCGACGCCGGCATGCCGCGCGTGTCGGGGATGGAGCCTGGTGAGCTCTGCCGCTGGGACGAGATCAGCCAGTTCCTGGAAGGCTTCGCCATCGTCGAACCAGTGGTCTGCAGCGACGACGCAGGGCTGATCGCCCGACTCGGCGCGCACTTCCCCGCGGTGGCCCCGGAACGTGTCACGACATGGTTCACGCTGCCGAGTGACATGAACCCCTCGGGCACCGAACTCGGTGCCGGAACCGCAGTCGACGGACTCCCGGGAGCGCTCAGTTTCGCCAGCCCCGGCCCGGCCTGGACCTGCACCATGTTGCTCCCGTCGGAGCGATCCGGGTGGAAGGAGACGTGCGGCGACCTCGAAACCATGGCGAGCTCGGAGGCGCTCGTCGGCATCGGCGACGAGATCTACGAGGTGACGATCGGCGCAAACGGCACCGTTGACTCGGCCGTCGCGCTCGACCGCATGCCGCCTCCGAACGGATGCACGCTCGACAGCGCCCGCGAGCTCGTCGTGCTCCTGCCGACGAGCAGCATCGTGGGAGGGATCGGTTGCCTCGACGACTCAGCCTCGTTGACCAGTGGATCGGTGCTGCTGCAGAACGGACCGCCCGACGGGTCGATCTGGATGGCGTCGCGCGAAGGCGACGTGTGGAAGATCGTCGAGAGCGGCACCGGCATCGATGAGGACTTCTCGTTTCCCCTCGCAGCGGTCGACATCTGGACCGCGTGGCCCGGTGACACGTCAGCGCGCCCGAACGGGTGTTGCTGGACCGACGTCGCGGTCCACCCCGATGTCAACGTGCTCGCCGGGGAGATCATCCTGCGTCTCGGGACGCTCGGCCCCGATCCCGAGTTCCCGACGAACCCCCGCGTCGTGGAGGTCGAGCCCGACGGGCTTCCCCTCCTCGTCTTCCAGATCGACGTGGGCGACGACGACTCGGTCGGGGGACAGGTCGTCCACGTCTGGATCGAGGAGGTCCTCGATGCCGATGGCCCGGTCGGCTGGCAGGTCGACGAGGTACTCGTCAGCGACATCTGCCTGCGCGGGACCGGCGGTGAACTCTGCGTGTGAGGCTGATTCAGGTGGGCTCGGTCGCCAGGTCGTCGACGAACTCGTAGCCCTCGACGCCGACGAGCTGGTTCGGATCGAGCCGAATCTTCGCTGACCGTGAACCGGCGCCGACGACGATCTGCTCGCAGCCGAGGATCCGAGCATCGAGCCACACCGGCACGTCCGCCGGGAGACCGAAGATCGTGACCCCGCCGATCTCCTGGCCGGTCAGCTCGCGTGTCAACTCGGCGGGGGCGAAGCTGAGCTTGCGGACCCCGAGCTTGCGCCGAACCGCGCCGTTGACGTCGAGCCGGGTGTGAGCGAGCGCCACGCACACTGCGTGGTGACCCTCGGGTTTCCTCGATGCCACGAGGATCGCATTGGCCGACTCCTCGAGGGCGACGCCGTACGCCTCACAGAACTGCGCCGTGTCGGCCAGGTCGGGGTCGCAGTCCATCACCTCGTACTCGACGCCGAGTCGATCGAGGTGTGCGAGCACGTCGGGATGTGCGGTCACGCGACTTCCTCCGGTTGGATCCGTTCGAGCACGAGGGCATCGCTGGCCGCCGGGGCGGAACCACGCCATGTCTGCACCACCCGACGGCCGACCGTGTCGATCCGCAGGGCGATCCACAGCAGGGCCAGGGCGACGATGCCGTCGAGCCACCAGTGGTGACCGGTCGCCGCCACCACGAGCAACGTGATCACGAAGTGGACCATGCCGATCCACCGCCACCGGCTCGTGCTCGCCGCCAGGGCGCCGAACCCGACGACGGCCGCCCAGGCCACGTGCAGAGACGGCATCGCTGCGAACTGCGACGACACGCCGGTTCCGGCCTCGCCGTAGACCGACATGTTGTAGATCTCGGAGAGGTCGACGTAGCCGAGGTCGGTGAGAAACCGCGGCGGCGCGACCTTGACGAAACGGATGAACAGACAGAACGCGGTGACGATCGCCAAGGCGTTGCGCCAGTGCGGATACACGTCGCGGTGACGGGCGTACAGCCAGACCAGGAAGATGACGATGCCGGGGACGTGAGCGGTCGCATAGAACGCGGCGGAGAACCAGGCGAGCCAGTCGTGGTCGAGCACGAACCGCTGGAGCGTCAGTTCGCTCGGGAGGTGGAGGAACTCCTGCACGCGCACGATGTCGCGTGCCCGATCGATCGCGCCGTCGGCCTGCTCGAGCGGCAGGTTCTTGGCCATGCGCCAGATCGAGTACAGCGACGCCACGAAGGCGAACTCGAGTGCAGCCGGCCCGATCACGTCACCCAGACGGGTCGGGCGAGCACGGCGCAACGCGAGCGCGACCAGACCAGCCACCGTCGCCGCGAACAGCGCCTGGCTCCAGGTCGGCCACTTCACCGCCGTTCAGCCTGCCAGGTCAACGGGCGTATTGCGTCACCTGATCGGCAGCGTCGATCAGCCAGCCGGGCAGGATGCCGAGCGCGATCGTGAACACGACGGCGACGGTGATCACCGCACCCATCGAGAACGGGATCCGCACGCTGCCGGCACCCTCGGCGGCATCACCGACCCACATCGAGATCATGATCCGCAGGTAGAGGAAGGCGGCGATCACGGCGCACACCATGGCGATCACGGCGATCGCGTAGCTCTCGACCTCGACGGCCGCTTGGATCACACCGAACTTGGCGATGAAGCCGCTCGTGAACGGCACGCCGGCCTGGGCCAGGAGCAACACGGTGAAGCCGAGCGCCAGCACGGGCCGCCGTTTGGCGAGACCGCTGAAGGAATCGATGTTCGTGTCACCCTTGCTGCTGCGCGACACCACGGTGACCACGGCGAACGAGCCGATCACCAGCACCGAGTACAGGATCAGATAGAGCACCACCGCCGGAACACCGGGGCCGGGATCGGGTTCGCCGGCTCCGTGACCGGCCGCCTCCACACCGACGAGGATGAACCCGGCGTGGCTGATCGAGGAGTAGGCCAGCATCCGCTTCACGTTGTTCTGGACGACGGCGAGGATCGACCCGACGAGCAGCGTGATCAGCGCGAGCACCCAGACGATGGGACGCCAGTCGTCCTTGTAGAACGGGAGCGCGACGACGAGCACTCGGATCATCGCCGCGAAGGCCGCTGCCTTGCCGACCGACGCCATGAACGCCGAGACCGGCGTCGGTGCTCCCTGGTAGACGTCGGGCGTCCAGACGTGGAACGGAACCGCGGCAACCTTGAAGCCGAGTCCGACGATCAGCAGGGCGATGCCGGCGAGCACGATCGTCTCGTCGCTGAACGGGTCGATCGCCGTCTGGAGTGCGACGACCATCTCGGTGATGTTCGTCGATCCGGTGCCGCCGTACACGAGTGCGATGCCGTAGAGGAAGAAGGCCGAGGCGAACCCGCCGAGCACGAAGTACTTGATGCCCGACTCGGCGCTCTCGCTGCTGCGCCGGTTGCTCGCCGCGAGGACGTAGAGCGCGAGCGACAGCGTCTCCAACCCGAGGAACAGCACGATCAGGTCGTTGGCCGAGGCCATCACGATGCCACCGATCGCAGCGACCATGTAGAGCGCGTAGATCTCGGGGCCCTGGTTCGGGGTGTCCTGCAGGTACTCGTCGGTCAGCATCGCCACGAGGAGCAGCCCGATGCAGATCGTGATCGTCATGAACATCGCGAGCTTGTCGAACGCGACAGCGCCGCCCACGAGGGTCATCGGTCCGTTGTCGCTGATGTCGTCCCACAGGACGATCGCCAGCGTGCCGGCAGCCCCGGCGAACACAGCGGTGACCACGGCGTAGAGCCGCTTCGGCCAGGCCGGCGTCAGCGCGCCGACGAGCAGCAGACCGAGTGCACCACCCAGCAGCGTCAGCAGCGGAGAGAGCGCGAACCACTGGACCTCGGGGCCGGTGAACGTGTCGAACTGGCGCAGCATCACTCGTCCTCCTCGCCCTCGCCGGAGGTGGTGTCGGCCGGTTCGTCGGCCTCGTCACCGGAGTGCTCACCGATGTCGATCGTCGGCTCGGGTTCGACGTACGAGGTGTTGGCCTCGACGCGCGTGATCAGTGCGTCGATGCTCGGCTCGATCCGGTCGAGGACCGGCTTGGGATACACGCCCATGAACACGATCAGGCCGAGGAACGGCAGCAGCACGAGGCCTTCCTTGACACGCAGTTCGGGGAACTTCTTGTTCTCCTCCGACGGCTCGCCGTGGAACACTCGCTGGTAGGCCCACAGCAGGTACACCGCGGCGAGGATCACGCCGAGCGCGGCGACCACGGTCCACCACCGCGCGGTGAGGAACGATCCGGTCAGGATCAGGAACTCGCCGACGAAGCCGTTCAGACCGGGCACGCCGACCGACGACAGCATCACGACCATGAAGCCGGCCGCGAAGATCGGAGCCACCTTCTGCAGGCCGTTGAGATCGGCGATCCTGCGGGTGCCGCGCCGCTCGTAGATCCAGCCGACGAAGAGGAACAGCGCTCCGGTCGAGACACCGTGGTTGACCATCTGGATCACCCCGCCGGACATCGCCTGCGTGGTGAACGCGAACGTGCCGAGCACGATGAAGCCGAGGTGCGCCACCGAGGAGTAGGCGACGAGTCGTTTGAGGTCGGTCTGCATCGTTGCGGCGATCGCGCCGTAGATGATGCCGATCACGGCGAGGGTGAGCCACAGGTTCCGGCTCCAGTACGACGCCTCCGGGAACAGGTAGACGCCGAATCGCAACAGCCCGTAGGTGCCGAGCTTCAGCATCACACCGGCGAGCACGACCGAGCCGGCGGTCGGGGCCTGGGTGTGCGCGTCGGGCAGCCAGGTGTGCAGCGGGAAGATCGGCACCTTCACGGCGAAGGCGATGGCGAAGGCGAAGAACAGCCAGCGGCCGGTCGACGTGGCGAAGTCGGCCTGTTCGGCGATGATCGTCAGGTCGAACGTGGTGTAGCCGATCTGGCGGCTGGCGATCGCCACCGTCGCGATCAGCCCGACGAGCATGAACGCAGAACCGAACATCGTGTAGAGGAAGAACTTCGTCGCCGCGTAGACGCGCTTCTCGTAGCCCCAGCCGGCGATCAGGAAGTACATCGGCACGAGCACGATCTCGAAGAACACGAAGAACACGAAGAGATCGAGGCTCAGGAAGCTGCCCATCACGCCGGCCTGCAACATCAGCAGCCAGGCCAGATAGGGCTTCTCGTCGTGGTGCGGATCCACGGCGAGGATCGCGAGCGGGAACAGAATGCCGGTCAGCACCACGAGGAACAGCGAGATCCCGTCGACACCGAGGTGCCAGGAGATGCCCCACGCCTCGATCCACGTGTGCATCGACACGAACTGGAAACCGGCGTCGGACGTCTCGAACGACGCCATCAGCCAGACCGACATCGCCGCGGTCGCAACCGAGGCCATCAGGGCCACCATCTTCGGGTACTCGGGCCGACTCCGGGGGAGCAACGCAACGAGGATGGCGCCGATCAGCGGCGTCACGATCAGGGCGGTGAGGATGGGGAACGCGATCGGTCCCGTTTCGGCGGCCAACATCACAGGATCCCTCGAACCACGACGAACCAGCCGAGGAGCAGCACGACGCCGATCCCGATGACCGCCGCGTACTGGCGGACATAACCGGTCTGGCCCTTGCGCACTTCGGTGGCGGTCGCCTTGACCGCGACCGCCGTGCCGGTGACCGCGCCGTCGACCACCTTGGCGTCGAAGTCGGCAACGGCCTGGAATCCTTCACGACCCGGGTTGCCCATGAACCAACTGACCGCCCAGTCGTAGTACCAGGCGTTCGCGAACAGTGACGGCTCCCACGGCTTGATCCGCTTGCGCTCGTACACGAGCCAGGCGAGCGCGATGCCGATCAATGCGGCAGCGACGGCGATCCCGACGAGGATGTACTTGTTGTCGTAGGCCCAGGTGCCGGTGATGTCGGCCTCGCCGAACTCGATCACCGGATGCAACCACTCCTCGAGCTTGGAGGAGACGCCACCGGGGATGCCGAACAGCTTGGGGACGTTGATCAGGCCGCCGAGCGCAGCGACACCGGAAAGCACGACCAGCGGGATCCACATGATCGGTGGCGACTCGTGCGGCTTGAACTCGCCGTGTGCGTTGTGGGTCTCGACGGGAGCTTCGCCCTCGGCGACCTCGGGGGCCTCCTCGGCGTTGGCGAGGCTCGTCCAGCGCGCCTCGCCGAAGAACACCATGATGATCTGGCGGGTCATGTAGAACGCCGTGAGGATCGCCGTCAGGATCCCGATCGCATAGAGCGCCGGGCTCTCGGCGAGCGAGAACAGCAGGATCTCGTCCTTCGACCAGAAGCCCGAGAACGGTGGCACCCCGGCGATTGCCAACCATCCGATGATGAAGGTGGCCGCGGTGATCGGCATGAACTTGCGCAGGGCGCCCATGTAGCGCATGTCCTGCTCCTCGTGCATGCCGTGGATCACCGAACCGGCCCCGAGGAACAGCAGCGCCTTGAAGCCGGCGTGGGTGACCATGTGGAAGATCGCCGCCACGTACCCGCCGGTTCCGACGGCGAGCATCATGTAGCCGATCTGCGACACGGTCGAGTACGCGAGCACCTTCTTGATGTCGTTCTGTGCGAGCGCGATCGTCGCGGCGAACAGCGCCGTGATCGCGCCGACCCAGGCGATCGTGGTCGGCACCCAGTCGTAGGAGGCGGCGATCACCGGGTTGATGCGCGTCAGCAGGAACACGCCGCCGGTGACCATCGTGGCTGCGTGGATCAGCGCCGACACGGGGGTCGGGCCCTCCATGGCGTCGGGCAGCCAGATGTAGAGCGGCAGCTGTGCGCTCTTTCCGGCGGCGCCGATCAGCAGCAGGAGCGCGATCGCCGAGGCGGTCGAGGCGGCGAGTGCGCCGGTCTCGGCGCTCGCGTTGAGCACGGTGTACGACAACGAACCGACCGCCGAGAACGTCAGGAACATCGCCAGCATGACGCCCCAGTCACCCACGCGGTTGGTGACGAAGGCCTTCTTGCCGGCGGTGGCCGCCGATTCGCGGGTGTGCCAGAAGGCGATCAGCAGGTACGAACAGGTGCCGACGCCCTCCCAGCCGAGGAAGGTGACCAGCAGGTTCTCGCCGAGCACCAGGATCGTCATCGAGAAGACGAACAGGTTGAGGTAGAGGAAGAACTTCGAGAACTTCGGATCGCCGTGCATGTACCCGACGGCGAACATGTGGATCCAGCCCGCGATGAACGTGACGAACAGACACATCGCGATCGACAGCGGATCGACGAGGAAGGCCAGGTCGACCTGGAGCGTGCCGACCGGCACCCACGAGAACAGCGTGACGACCGTCTGGCGGTCCCCCTCGGGCTGGCTCAGCAGATCGAAGTAGATCGCTGCGGCGACGGCGAACGATGCGAACACCGCAGCGGTGGCGAGATAGCCGGACTTCGGGTCGCCGAGGCGGCGGCCGAAGAGCAGGATGGTCAGGAACCCGGCGAGCGGGAACGCGGGGATCAACCAGACGAGTTCAGCCATGGGTCAGCCCTTCAGTTCCGCGAGGTCGTCGGCGGTTGCACCCGGTCGACGGCGCAGGATCGACACGATGATGCCGAGGCCGACCACGACTTCGGCGGCGGCGACCACCATCACGAAGAACACGGCGGTCTGCCCGTTGATGTCACCGAGATCGGTGGCGAATGCGACGAACGTGAGCGTCGCCGCGTTGAGCATCAACTCGATGCACATGAACATGATCAGCGGGTTGCGCCGCACCAACAGCCCGAACGCGCCGATGCCGAAGAGCATCGAGGCGAGCAGGAGATACCAGGTGGGTTCGATGGCGGCGATCATGCGTCGCTGCTCTCGGTCTCGGCGAGGTCACGCGGCCACTTGCGGGTGAGCAGTACCGTGCCGGCGACCGCCACGACGAGCAGTACCGAGGTGAGCTGGAACGCGAAGACGTGATCGCCGTACAGGTTGGCGGCGAGCTGACGGATGTTGGCGTCGCCGTCGCCGGTCTCGGCGCCGATCGCGATGCCGGTGCCGGGGTTGATCGACGACGCGTCACGCGCTCGGACGATGGCGGCCCCGACGAGGCCGATGAGGCCGACGCCCATGATCGCGGCCATCGGCCGCTGGATCGGGATCGGTTCGATCGACAGGTCCATCGACTGGTCGACCCCGAGCAGCATGATCACGAACAGGAAGAGCACGACGATGGCACCCGCGTAGACGATCACCTGGACCGCCGCCAGGAAGTGCGCCTCCATCGCAACGAACTGCACCGCGACGCCGAAGAGCGTGAGCACGAGGCCGAGGGCCGCATGCACGGGGTTCTTCATCGTGATCACGGCCACCGCTCCACCGAGGATCATGACCGCGGCGGAGAAGAAGACGACGTATTCGAGGAAGGTTGCGTCGGTCACCGCTCGACCCGCTTGACGGTCTTGTCGCGTGTGGTCTGCGCGGGTTCCGGCGCTCGCACGCCGTACCCGAGCTCACCACTCCAGCCGACTTCTCCCTCGAAGGTGGCATCGCCCGATGGTGCCGTGGCGCGCATCCACCCGCTGGTCAGCAGGTCGTCACCCTCGCGCCAGTCCTCCCAGGGCAGCTTCTTCGGCATTCCGTCGTCGTCGACGACCAGTTCGGCCTTGGTGTAGATCGCGTCGCTGCGGTTGGTGAAGGAGAACTCGAAGAGCTTCGACTCGGTGATCGCCTCGGTCGGGCACGCTTCGACGCACATGTCGCAGTGGATGCAGCGGAGATAGTTGATCTCGTACACGAACCCGAAGCGTTCACCCGGGGAGGTGGGATCGACCGGGTCGTTGTCGGCACCGCGGACGTAGATGCAGTCGGCCGGGCACACGCCGGCACAGAGCTCACAGCCGATGCACTTCTCCATGCCGTCCTCGTACCGGTTGAGCACGTGGCGGCCGTGCAGGCGCTCGGGCCGCGGCAACTTCTCGTCGTGTTCGACGTCGCGAGCGTCGTCCTGCTTCTTCTTGGCGCGGCGACCGCCCGAGTACTCGGTGGTGACGCGCTCGCCGCCGAACAACCGGTGCTGGCGCAACGTGACGCCGAATCCTTCGAAGTACCCCATCAGGTGGTCACTCCCTTCTTGACGGCATCGGACGAAGCGGCAGCGGAACGATTGCGTGCACTCACCCTGAGGGCAGCACCGAACAGGGCGACGGCGACGACCGCCACCACGAAGCTGATCAGGACCACCCGGATGCTGTCGACCGCATCTCCGTCGGGCGAGAACTCGCGCAGTGCGGCGAGGAGCAGGAACCATCCCAGCGAGATCGGGATCAGCACCTTCCACCCGAGATCCATCAGTTGGTCGTAGCGGAGGCGCGGGAGCGTGGCTCGCAACCACACGAACAGGTAGAGGAACACGAAGAGCTTGGCGACGAACCAGACCGTGCCTTCGAGCGCACCCGGGATGAGCGGGATGTCGAACAGGGGCTGGGGGCCGCCGAAGAACAGGGTGACCATGATCGCCGACATCGTGACGACGTTCATGAACTCCGACAGGAAGAACAGCGCGAAGCGGATGCCGGAGTACTCGGTGTTGAAGCCGCCGACGAGCTCCTGCTCGGCTTCGACGAGGTCGAACGGCGGCCGGTTGAGTTCCGCGGTCACCGCGATCAAGAAGATGACGAACGGCACGATGCCCGTCGAGATGACGTTCCAGTCGGCCAGGCTGTTCTGTTGGAACACGATGCCCGACGGGGACAGCGTGCCCGACGACAGCAACACGGCGGCGAGGCTGAGGCCGAGCGCCGCTTCGTACGAGATCATCTGCGCCGACGCGCGTACCGACCCGAGCAACGGATACTTCGACCCGCTGGACCAGCCGGCGAGCATGATGCCGTAGACACCGATCGACGACATCGCCAGGACCCACAGGATGCCGACCGGCGGGTCGGCCAACTGCACACGGGTGACCTCACCGAACCAGGTGACGGTGCCGTCGTTGCCGTTGCTGAAGTCGCCGCCGAGTGGGATGACCGCCCACAGCAGGAATGCGGGCACGAACGCCAGGAACGGAGCGAGGCGGAACACCACCCGGTCGGCACGGCTCGGCAACAGATCTTCCTTGAAGAACGCCTTGATGCCGTCGGCCAGTGTCTGCAGCATGCCGAACGGCCCAGCCTTGTTCGGGCCGATGCGGTTCTGCATGCCCGAGACGACCTTGCGTTCGTACCAGACCATGAACATCGTGGCGACGAGGCCGACGACGAAGATGAAGACGACCTTGCCGAGGACGATCAGCAATGGCGTCCACAGCAGCCCACCCTCGAGCAACGGATCGAGCGCAACCAACATCAGACGCGTTCGATCCTGACATCGGTGGTCGGCATGCGGCCGTCGACGATGTCCTCGATGGTGCCCTCGGCCTGGTTGAACGGCGACCACACGACACCGCGCGGCAGCGTCGAGTTCGCACGGATCGACAACACGGTGGCCGCCTTGGCGCTCACGACCTTGACGTCGTCGCCCTCGCCGACGCCGAGCGCATCGAGGTCGAGGGGATGGACGTGGATCGCCGGGCCCGGAGCGAGGTTCACGAGCGAACGCGACATCTGCGTTCCCACGGCCCGGTCGTACAACTTGCGGCTCACCACCAACCGATAGTCATAGCTGTTCCGGCCCGGCGCAGAAAAAGCAACATCGGCGAGTGGCGTCACCGTCGGTGCCATCAGCACGCCGTTCGGGGAGTCGGCGAGCGCTGTCGGGGTCACCGACGCGAAGGCCGCAACGTTCGACGCCACGATCGTCGTGACGTCGTCGACCGTCGAGACGCCCCGCAACGGGTGGTCGGCACCGAAGGATCGATCGCCGATCATCAGCCCGAGCTCCACGGCGATCATCCAGTCGGGGCGGCTGGTGCCGGTGGCCGTGACCTGCTGGGCGACCGTGGTGACGCGCCCTTCCAGGTTGGTGGTCGTGCCGGCCTTCTCCCCGTATGCAGAGGCCGCGAGGACGACGTCGGCGTGCTGGGTCGATTCACACGCGAACGTGTCGACGGCGAGCACACGCCGGGCGCCGGCGATCGCACGACGGGCGAGATCGGCGTCGGGACAGTCGTTGAGCGGGTCGGCGCCGAGCAGCACGAGCAGCTCGATGCGACCCTCCGCTGCGGCTCGCAGGATCGCCATGGCGTCGTGATCGCTGTCGGCAGGGGCGAGGCCCAGCGAGAGCGCGCCGACCACGTTGCCGCGCCGAAGGGCGGGAAGCACCTTCGCCTCCGGCAACTGGTCGAGCAGCGTGCGCAGCGCTGCCATCGTGGCATCGGCGGACTCGGCGAGGTTGGGGCGACCGGCCACGATCACGACGTCGCCCGATGCGAGCTGTTCGGCGATGTCGGGATCGGCCAGCGCCTTCGCAGCGGCGGCCTGCTGGGCGCCGGGTTCGTAGCGCACCGACTTCCACGCATATGGGGTCATGCCGGTTTCGAAGGTCGAGAACTCGATGATCCGGCCGCGGCGCTTCTCCGCCGCGTCGCGCAGCCGGAGGTACAGCACCGGCAGTTCTTCCTTGAGGTCGGGGCCGAGCAGGATGACGGTCGCCGCGTTGGCGGCGTCGTCGATCGTGGCCCGCTCGAGTCCGAGGATGTCGACCGGCAGGCCGTCGCCGAGTTGTGCGTCTCGGTACGGCGTTCCGATCGCATCGGCGAGCTGGGCCCAGCTGTAGGCGTCTTCGTTGGTGCCCCGTGCGCCACCGAGGATCGCCACGCTCTCGGGGCCACCGGCTGCCACTGCGTCGTTGATCATCGACGACGCCGCCCGGAGCGCCGCGCTCCACGAGGCCTCGACGAGGCCCGTGCCGGGGTCGACCATGGGAACGGTGAGCCGGTGCTCGGAGTTGACGGCCTCGAAGTTGAACCTGCCGCGATCGCACAGCCAACCCCAGTTGACCGGATCGGAGTCGACGCCCTGATATCTCAGCAGTTCGTCGCGGCTCGACTGGATCACCGTACGGCAGCCCACCGAACAGGTGGTGCACGTCGACTCACGCTGGCTGAGGTCCCACGGGCGGGCCTTGAACCGGTACGGCTTCGCCGTCAGCGCGCCCACCGGGCAGATCTGCACGGTGTTGCCGGAGAAGTACGACACGAAGGGCTCGTCCGGGAACGTCATCACCTGGGTGTTGTTGCCGCGACTGATGAAGTGGATCAGCTTGTCGCCCGCGACCTCGTCGGCGAAGCGGGTGCAGCGGTCGCACAGGATGCAGCGTTCACGGTCGAGGTACACGAGATCGCTGATCGGAATCGGCTTCTCGTAGTGACGCTTGGACTCGACGTAGCGACTCTCGCCGGGCCCGTGGCTGAACGCCTGGTCCTGCAGCGGGCACTCGCCGCCCTTGTCGCAGACCGGGCAGTCGAGCGGGTGGTTCGCGAGCAGCAGTTCGAGCATGCCCTCCTGGGCGCGCGTGACCTGCTCGGTGTCGGTGCGCACGACCTGACCATCGGCGACCGGGGTCATGCACGACACGACCATCATCGGGCCGCGTGGGCCCTCGACCTCGACCATGCACTGGCGGCACATCCCGACGGGCGACATGCGGGGGTGGTAGCAGAAGTGCGGAACGTAGGTGTCGGCGCCGAGCGCGGCGGCGATCACCATGTCGCCCTTGCGGGCCGAGACCTCACGGCCGTCGATCGTCAGGGTGACCGCGTTCGGATCCGGCTCGGGTTCGGGTTCGGCCGCCAGCTCCTCGTGGGCGTCATCGACGTCGGCGACGACCTCGTCGGTCACGACCTCGGCATCCGGGGTCGGGGTCTCGGCGCTCACTCGCCCGCTCCCGCCATCACCGGGATGCTGCGACGTTCTGCCCGAGGCGTCACCAACGCTTCGAACTCCTCCGGGAACAACGTCATCGCCGAGTGGATCGGCACGTAGGCCGAGGGGCCGACGAAACAGATCGTGGTCATCTTGTACGGGAACGGCACGGCGTCGAGGCCGAGGCGCTCACTGGATGCATGAGGCATCTCGCCCGGACAGATCGACTGACCGACGTCGAGGATCGTCTGCAGATCGGCATCGGTGCCGTGACCGTCGACGATGCGTTGCACGAGCCGATACAACCACGTTCCGCCCTCGCGACACGGGACACACTTGCCACACGACTCGTGGGCGTAGAAGCGAACGAGCGACAGCGCCGCCGCCGGGATGTCGGTGGTGGAGTCCATCACCATCACCGCACCCGAGCCGAGCATCGACCCCGCGGCGCCCGCCTGCGGGCCCTCGAACGGGATGTCGAGCTGATCGGCCGTGAACCACGGGGCCGATCCGCCACCGGGCACGAACGCCTTGAGGTCGTTGCCGTCGCGGATCCCCTGGCAGAAGTCGTCGCCATAGAGCAGATCGCGGAACGTCGTGGACCCGTTGACGATCTCGTAGACGCCCGGCCGGTTCACATGGCCCGACACGGCGATCATGCGCGTGCCAGGCGACGTGGCGGTGCCGATCGCCGTGTAGGCAACCGACCCCTCCCTGGCGATGAACGGCAGATTGGAGAGCGTCTCGACGTTGTTGACGATCGTCGGCTGGCCGTAGAGGCCGACCGCAGCCGGGAAGTACGGGGGCTTCAGGCGGGGCATGCCGCGTTCGCCCTCGAGCGACTCGATCAGCGCGGTCTCCTCGCCGACGACGTACGCGCCCGCACCGGTGTGCAGCACGATGTCGACGCCGAAGTCGGTACCGAGGATGTTCTTGCCGATGTAGCCCGCGGCGTACGCCTCGCCGAGCGCGGTGGCGACGCGCTCGTGGGCGAGCGGCATCTCGCCGCGGATGTACAAGAAGCACTGTGACAGCCCGGCTGCGTAGCTCGCGATCAGACAGCCCTCGATCAGCTGGTGCGGATCGCACTCCATCAGGAGGCGGTCCTTGTAGGTGCCCGGCTCGGACTCGTCACCGTTGACGACCAGGTAGCGCGGCCACACGCCCTGGGGGGTGAAACCCCACTTGACGCCGGCAGGGAAGCCGGCGCCGCCCCGACCGAGCAGGGTCGAGTTCTTGACCTCTTCGGCCACCTCGGCCGGGCTCTTGGCCAGCGCCGCGCGGAGACCGTCGTAGCCACCGGTCGCGTGGTACCGCTCGATGGTGTGGCCGTCCTCGTACTGGAAGCGCGACGTGACGACCTGCGGGCGATCGCCCGGGTAGAACCCTGGCGCCCAGGGCAACGGGCTGACCACACGGTCGGTGTTCTCGGTGTGCTGGGTGCTCATGCGGGGGTCACCTGGATCCAGGCGGGTCCTTCCGTGACGTCGTCGGGATCGGCGGCACCGACCGCGCGGTCTGCAGGAATCTGTTGGCGGTTGCGGGCCAGTGTGCCATGGGGAGGGACCGCATCGTCGAGGGCGCCGGATCGGAGATCGTCGACGAGTTGATCGAAGGCCTCGGGCGTGACGCGATAGCGATGACGGTAGTTGACCTGCAGCGTCGGGGCTTCGGTGCACGCCGCCTGGCACTCGGCGTGCTGGAGCGTGATCAGGCCGTCTGAGGTGGTGGAACCCGCACGGATGCCGAGCGTGTGCTCGGCGTGGTGCATCAACTGCTCCGCCCCCATCAGCTGGCACGACATCGTGCCGCAGATGTTGATCAGGTACTTCCCGGTCGGCTCGAACCGGAACATCTCGTAGAACGACGCGGTGCCGTAGACCTCGGCCGGTGTGACGTCGATCAACTCGGCGACGTGACGCATCGCGTCGTCGGTGACGTAGCCGTTCTGCTCCTGGCTCAGGTGAACGAGCGGGATCAGCGCCGACTTCTTCTTCGGGTACCGGGCGATGATCTCCTTCGCCACGAGCACGTTGTGATCGCTCAGACGACTCATCGGTCGACTCCTCCCAGAACCGGGTCGACGCTGGAGATGACGGCGACCGCATCGGCGACCAATCCGCCGCGCATCATGTGCGGGAGACACTGGATGTTGACGAAACTCGGGTCGCGCATGTGCATCCGGTACGGATTGGCCGATCCGTCGCTGACGATGTAGCAGCCGATTTCGCCGCGGGGGCTCTCGATGCCCACGTAGACCTCGCCCTCGGGCACCTTGAAACCCTCGGTGAAGATCTTGAAGTGGTGGATCAACGCCTCCATCGACTCGTCGATGCGCGCCCGTGGCGGCGGCGTGACCTTCTTGTCCTGGATCCGGTAGTCGCCGCCCGGCATCAGGTCGAGGATCTGGTGAACGATCTTCATCGACTCCCGGATCTCTGCGAGGCGGATCGCGTAGCGGTCGAACGCGTCGCCGTAGGAGCCGACGACGATGTCGAAGTCGACCTGGTCGTAGTGCAGGTACGGCTGATCGCGGCGCAGGTCCCACTCGACCCCGGTCGAGCGCAGGATCGGTCCGGTGGCACCGAGTGCCAACGCCTCCTGCGGCGTGATCACGCCGACGCCCTGGAGACGCTCGCGCCAGATCGGCTGGCCCGTCATCAGGATGTCGTACTCGTCGAGACGTTCCGGGAGCATGTCGAGGATCCGCAGGACCCCGTCGCGCCAACCGGGCGGGAGGTCGGCAGCGAGACCCCCGGGGCGGATGTAGTTGTGGTTCATCCGCAGGCCGGTGACCTCCTGGAAGAACCGCAGCACCTCTTCGCGTTCACGCCAGCCGTAGATCATCATCGACACGGCACCGAGGTCCATGCCGTTGGTGGCCATGAACAGCAGGTGACTGCTCATCCGGTTCAACTCCGCGAGCAGCATCCGGATCCACACCGCCCGCTCGGGGATCTCCCCGTCGATGCCGAGCAGCTTCTCGGTGGCCATCGAGAACACGAGCTCGTTGGCGAGCGGGCTCAGGTAGTCCATGCGAGTGACGTTCGTGCCACCCTGAGCGAAGGTGAGCTGTTCGCCGGTCTTCTCCATGCCGGTGTGCAGGTAGCCGATGATCGGCTTGCACCGCAGCACGGTCTCACCCTGCAGTTCGAGCATCAGGCGCAGCACACCGTGGGTCGACGGGTGCTGCGGCCCCATGTTGATGATCATCGTCTGATCGTCGTCGGGATCGTCGGGCAGTTCGCCGAGCATCGCCGCGTCGGCTTCCGACATGCGCAGCACGGAGCCGACCTCGCGCATCAGCTCCTTGGCGGTCTGTTCACTGCGCGGACGCAGCTGCTGGTCGCCCTCGTCGGTGCCGGCAACGGATCGTTCGTAGAAGTCGGTGGGCTGGTCGTCGCCGGTTGCGTCGTCGGTGGTCGCTGCGTCGATGGTCGCTTCGCTCATGTGTTCGCCTCCTTGAACTGGACCGGGATCCGACCGATGTCGTAGTCCTTCCGGAGGGGATGGCCGACCCAGTCCTCGGGCATCAGGATGCGGGTGAGGTCGGGGTGGTCGGTGAACGACACGCCGAACATGTCGTAGACCTCACGCTCCATCGCCTCGGTGCCCGGATGCAGGTCGAACAACGTCGGCAGGACGGCATCGTCCTCGGGGACCTGGACACGCAGGCGGAGTCGACGCCGGTTGCGGATGTCGAGGAGGTTGACGACGACCTCGAAGCGCTCGGGTGTCACGCCAGCAGGAAGCCGTCGTCCGGGGATCTCGAGACCGTCGACGGCCGTGAGGTCGACGCACATGGCGTACCCGTCGTCGGCGAGCGCCTTGACGACGTCGAGGTAGCGCTCGCGCGGGACGTGGAGCACCGTCTGGCCGTTCGAGTCGACGACCGGGCACCCGTGGATCTCGGGCGCGGCCTCTTCGACCGCGTCCTCGACCGCCTCGTCGATCGTGTCGTCGCTCATGGCTGCTTCGTCCCGAGCAGCACCGGCACGCCGGTGGGCTCGATGTACTCGACGTGCACGTTCGCGCCGGCACCGGTCTCGTCGCGGCGCTTCAGGATCTGGTTGGTCTCGATGAGGCCGTGGAGCGTCTCGATCGCGTGGATCAGGGTCTCGGGGGTCGGCGGGCAACCCGGTGCGTACACGTCGACGGGGACGACCTGGTCGACACCCTGAACGATCGCGTAGTTGTTGAACATCCCGCCCGACGATGCGCACACGCCCATCGAGATCACCCACTTGGGCTCCATCATCTGGTCGTACACCTGGCGAAGGACCGGCGCCATCTTCTGGCTGACCCGGCCGGCGACGATCATGATGTCGGCCTGGCGAGGCGACGCACGGAACACCTCCATGCCGAAGCGTGAGATGTCGTAGTGCGCAGCACCGGTGGCCATCATCTCGATGGCGCAACAGGCCAAGCCGAACGACGCCGGCCACGACGACCGCGCCCGCGACCAGTTGACCAGGTCTTCCAGTTTCCCGGTGATGACGTTGTGCGACAGCCCACCGAGGCCGTCGTCGCGCACATCATTCACGATGCCCATGCTGATGACTCCTCGTCTCGCTATGCGGCTTCTTCGGTGCCCGCCAGCGGCAGGCGACCTTCGGTACCGACCCGACGCACCGTCGAGGCCAGCGTACGTTCGGGCGACACCATCGACGCATCGGCGCTCATCAGACGCTCACGCTGGAGCGGACCCCAGTCGAGACCCCCACGGGCGACCTCGTACACGAAGGTCACGAAGAACACGACCGAGAAGGCGAGCACCGCCCAGAACCCGTACGCACCGAGCGTCGAATGCGACACGGCGTACGGGTAGAGGAAGATGATCTCGATGTCGAACATGATGAAGAGCATCGCCACGATGTAGAAGCTCACCGGGAACCGCTCCGGCGGCTCACGGCTGGGGACGATGCCGCACTCGTACGGTGCTTCCTTGGCCGTGGACGGCCGACGGGGCGCCAGCAACCTCGATGCCGCGAAGCTCAGCACGCCGAAGACCACGGCGAGGATGAAGAGCACGACGATCGAAAGGTACTGGGCCATGATCAGACGCCGGCGTCGACCTTCTCGCGTTCCGGTTCGGCGGCGGTCGCCTCGACCGGTGCCTTCGCCTTCGCGGTGGGCAGCGGCTGGGCGAGGTTGGCCTTGAGGTTCCGGTCACGACGGTTGAGCAGGTAGCAGAGCGCGAAGAACACTGCGCCGGCACCGACCATCAACACCGCGGGCGGCTGACGGCGGGCGCCGAGGTCGCGGATCATGTAGACGTACTCGCGCTGGCGGTTCTCGTCGATCTCGGGGCGGGCGGGCGCCCGGCCGGGCTCGGTCCGGACCGGCGTGAAGGCGGCGGCCTCGGCGACCACGTAGTGCGGGGTGTGCCAGAACGCCAGGAAGTCGAGCGTGTCGTTGATCTTCGGGTACGACTCGCCGCCGATGTCGAAGACCTCGACGATCTCGAACTGGCCTGCGGTGAACGCTTCCTCCTCGATCAGGATCTCGGTCGCTGCGGCCTGCGCCTGACCGAACGCAGGAGACGCATTGTCGAGCACGACCCAGCCCTGGTCGAGGAAGGTCTCGCGAACGATGTCAGCCGACTCGGCGGCGGTCGCTCCATCGGGCACAGTGGCGTTCGGATCCAGCACGCCGGCCGCGCCGAGTGCACCGACGTCCTGCAGCACCGCGGAGCCGGCAACCGGCTGCCAGGTCGGATCCGGGCCGCGCAGGCCGATGCCGTAGATCATCCACACGGCACCCATCAGCATCATCCAGCCGGCGAGCGCGGTGGCTGCCACGAGGAAGGCGAGACGCGAACCGATGTTGGTCGCCATGATCATGTACACGCTTCCGCACAGGATCACGAACCCGATGACGACGGTGAGCAGGCCGCGGAGCTCAGGCTCCCATCCGATTGCCAACAACGTCATGGGTCACAAGCTCCGTACGTATTCGAGGATCGAGTCGATCTGCTCGTCGGTGAGCAGGTTTCCGAAACCGGGCATGCGGCCGGAGCCCTGCCCGTTGCGACCGTACAGCCTGCCGTTGACGGAACCGTTCTTGATGAACGAGACCAGCTCGTCCTGGCTGGCGAAGTGGTTGTTCACCGAACCGCCGGTCAGGTTCCAACCGAAGGCGCCCTGGCCGGACACCGTGGGCTGGCCGTAGCTCCAGCCGAGGGTGTGGCACCGAGCGCAGCTGTAGGCACCGCTGGCGAGATCGAGGTTGAACAACGCCTCGCCGATCGTCTCGGCATCACCGTCGGCGACGGCGCGCTCGGCGGCAGCCTGGATGTCGTTCTGGAGCTCGGCGGGGAGGTTGCCCGAGTCGCAGATCAGCGGATCCTCACCCTCGGCACAGTTCTCCCGCGGGATCTGGATGCTCTTCATGTAGGCGATCAGGTTGTCGATCTGCTGGGAGTTCATCGGCCCACCACCGGCGAGGCCCCAGGGCGACATCGGCGAGAACGGCCGACCGTAGACGAGGATGAAGCGGACCTCGCTCTCGTCGAACTTGTAGAACACCGTGTTGACCGCCGGGGCCTTCCAGTTGACCGCCTGGACTTCCTGCGTCACCGGGTCGGTGATCGAGAACGGCGCTTCGCCGCCGACACCGGCCATGCCACCGTGACAGCCGGCGCAGTTGAAGCCACCATCGGCCGTCGGAGCGAAGAGCTGCGATCCCCAGCTCGCGAACCGGTTGTCCCAACCCTCCTGGGCGCCCGCCTGCCGGCTCGGCTCGAACACCCAGTAGAGCGGGAGTGCGATGACGATGATGACGAGCAGGACGACGCCCCAGAGCTGCACACGTTCGAGGCGCGGACCCTCCAGCGTCTCGTCGTCGTAGTACGGCTTGCGGTTGGGGGCCAGTTCGATCTCGGAGCCGACCTCCTTGCGGCCGGCTGCGACGTTGAAGAGCCCGTAGACGATCCAGCCGCCGACGACGATCAGGAGCCCGATGACGCCGATCGTCGTGGTGGTGAGCGCGACCATCAGTGCTCCCCGCCGCTGGTGCAGTGCGGGCCCTCGGCCTCCTGGCCGGTGGTGTTCGTGCCGATGGCCGGACCCGCAACGAGGGTGCCGGTGTCGATCGTGACGTCACCGTTGGAAGCGATGCTCGCCGGGTAACGATCCATGCCGCGCGGAGCCGGGCCTGCCTTCTTCTCGCCCGCCCGGTTGTACTGCGAACCGTGGCACTGGCACTCGAACCACTGGCTGGTGTTGCATTCCGGGATGCGACAACCGAGGTGCGGGCACTTCTGGCTCAGGATCGTGAGACCCTGGCGCATCGAGACGAGCAACGTCTCCGGATACACGGTCTCGGCGAGCGGAAGCGCCTCGGCCGGGTACTCGGTGATCCACGATCGTGCTTCGGGCACGTAGAAGAAACCGTTGCCCTGCTTGATCCCGGCCTTGATCGTGTCGATCTTGCCGACGGTGACGTCACCGCCGAAGCCGCCCGTGCCGCTCGGCCACAGGAAGGCGACGAAGGCAGCAGCCGCGAAGGCGCCGATTCCCGCGCTCATCAGCGTGACCGTCGCGCGGTTGAAGAACTGACGACGCGAGACACCGATCACCTCGGGGTCCGGGGGCGTCCAGGTGACGAGTTGGGTCTCGGCGACCGGTGCGAGTTCGGTGCTCCGAGCCGCGACGCCGGCCGCTTCGACCTCCGCCGCGGTGGGTCCGTCGAGGACGGACTCGTGCTGCTTTCGCCCGGCGCGGTCGCGTTGAACGGTCTCGCCGGACAGTGCGCCCGCACCGCGGACGTCGCTGCGACGAGCGAGGGTGAAGAAGGCGATCGCGCCGAGAACGACGACGACACCGATGGCTAGGGCGACAACTGCTGCAGTACTCATGACTGGGGGGTCTCCTTTCGCAGTCTCACAATTCGAAGAACAGACCTTCGACCCAGGGTAGGACGAAGTTGAAACCAGGGCCTCGGAAGAACGATCCGATCAGTACTAGTACGGCCCAGAACATCAAAAAGAGGGAAAAAAGTCCGTAGAGGAACTTGCGATCCTCCGGCTTGTTGGACGGATTGCGGTCGAGGTAGGGCGCCAGGACGAGAGCGATCAGGCCGACACCGGGCAGTGTCACGCCGGCCACCATCGGGTGGAACATCGTCAGCATCTCCTGCAGACCGAGGAAGTACCAGGGCGCCTTCGACGGGTTCGGCGTCAGGTTGGTGTTCGCCAACTGCAACAGCGGTGCGTGGACGAACACCGAGAAGATGAAGACGAACGCGGTCATCGCGAGCGCTGCGACGAACTCGGCTGCAAGCAGGTGGGGCCACGTGTGGACCTTGTCGACCGGGGTGGCCTTGACGTCCTGGATCGAGCCGGACTTCACGACGGTCAACAGGCGTTGCGTGTGGCCGCCCGGGCCGGCACCGACCGGAACGCCACCGCCCGCAGGTGCGGCGGCGACGACCGCGCCGACCTTCTCGGCAACCGCCACGGCGCCACCACTGCTCGGAGCGTCGGTCTCGCCACCGGCCTTGGCCGCCTTCGCCGCCTTGCTGCGTTGCAGCAGGTGCTCGGGAATGCGCGAGTCCGACGGTGCCGCCGCTTCCGCAGGAGTCTCGGCAGCTGCCGGTGCAGCCTCTGCCGATTTCTCTCTCGCGGCTTGCGCTCGCTTCAGCAGATGTTCGGGGATCTCGGTCATTTCATGCTCCAGTCAACAGGGCACATCACAACGGACCAGAAATTCCGCCGTCCTTGCGGACACGCCAGAAGTGGATCGCCATGAAGATCACGATCACGAACGGCAGGAACAACACGTGCAACACGTACCATCGCAGCAGGGTTTCAGAGCCGATCTCGGCGCCACCCAGCAGGACGAATCTGACCTCCTGGCCGAAGACCGGGGTGTAGCCCATCATGTTCGTGCCCACGGCCACCGCCCAGAGCGCCAGCTGGTCCCACGGGAGCAGGTAGCCCGTGAACGACAGCAGCAGGGTGAGCGTCAGCAGGATCACGCCGATCACCCAGTTGAACTCGCGAGGGGGCTTGTAGGCGCCGTGGTAGAAGACCCGTGCCATGTGGAGGAACACGGCGAGCACCATCAGGTGAGCGCCCCATCGGTGCATGTTCCTGACCAGCAACCCGAAGGTCACCGAGGTCTGGAGGTTCTGGATGTCGTTCCAGGCCGCCGTGGTCTCGGGGCGGTAGAAGAACATCAGGAAGATGCCCGTGACCGTCAGCAGGATGAAGAGGAAGAAGCTCAGCCCGCCCAGGCACAGCGTGTAGCTGACCTTGACGGCGTGGCGCTTCACCTTCACCGGGTGCAGGTGGTACAGCACCGAGTTCATGATGACGTAGGAGCGGTTGCGGGGGCTGTCGGTGTAGCCCTTGCGGAAGATCGAGCCGGGCCGGAAGATCGAGCTCCATGCCTGGCTGCCCTGCACCGCGTCGACCGTGGAGTTCACGCGGTCCTTGACGGTCGGACGTGGTTTGTCGTCGATGATCTTTGCCATTGGGATCGTGGTTCTCTCAGAGCCTCATGCCATAGCCGTAGCCATGGTTGTTGGTGCGGACGTGGGAGTTGCCGGCAGCGGTGGCGGTGCCCGCTTTGCCGAGGATGATGACACCGGTGGGGCACCGGTCGACGCAGAGGGCGCAGCGGGTGCAGATGTCGTCGTCGATCGTGAACATGAAGGCATCGGACGGGTCGGTGCCGGGCTGCTCGGTGCCGTCCGCCTCGACGACCGCCGACGTCGACACCATGTGGATGCACTTCCACGGGCAGATGTCGACGCACCCCTCGCACGCGATGCACTCGGTCTGGTCGATGTGGATGAACTGCTTCGGCTTGACGGCCTTGGTCAGGTAGTCCGCGTCGACCTCCACCAACGTGTACGCGTCGGTGTACGGCATCATCGGGGGGTTGGCATCGGTCCTTGCCATGTCAGGCCTTCTTCACCAGCGGACGGCCGTAGGTGGAGGTCGGGAGTTCCTTCGGCTTGACGTCGCCGCGCTTCTGCCACCAGACGGCGACGAAGATGAACAGGCCGAACAACACGAGGTGGATCACCACGACGACGATGTCTCGGAGCGCCTCGTACTGGAGCGTGATCGGGTTCCAGCCACCGGACGACTCGGGCTTCAGGATCCCACCGGGGCCGTAGATCAGTTTGTCCTTGGACCACCCGAGGTCCTTGTCGGCATGGTCGATCCACTGGTGCGGCACCATGCCGAAGGCCAGGAAGAGCAGCCCGAAGACGTACGTCGAGCCGAGCAGTGCGTCGCCCCACGTCAACGGCTTGTCGACGGGACGGCGCTTGCCGTAGGGGATGATGGCCAACGTCAACACCACGGTGGCGACGAACGACGCGATGAAGGCCTGGTTCATGCCGGGCCACTCGAGTACGTCGATTCCGATCATGTCTGTAGTGATTCCTGTCGTGGTGGATCTGCTGCGGCGAACCGGATGGCGGCCGTGGCCGCACCCGAGACATTGCTGACGAACTGTAGTCGTCTGCTGCCGAGATGCGAAGTCTGGCACGCGAGTGTGGCCGGCGCGCCAGGTTGTGCATTAGTTCCCGTCGGCGTGTGTGCACCGATTCCCCGAGGCTGCGCTCGGCGTCGTCGGCGTCGCGGCCGTTTTCCGACCCCAGATTCCCGCTTCGGGAGCGAAGGCATCTATCATCGGCGCAGTGACCGAGATTCCCGAACATCTCCTGAAGCGATCGCGCGAGCGTCGCTCTGCGGTCGGCAAGGGTGACGACGCCGGCGCGAGCGACGAGGCGGCCTCGTCCACCCCGGCGACGACCGCGAGCAAGGCCCCGGCGACCACTTCTGCAGCACCCGCCGCGACCGGCCCCGCCCCGCGCGCCGCCGCGCCGGCACCCGCCGCCCCACCCCCACCGAAGCCCGACCCCGTGTACGTCCAGGCGGCGAAGAAGCGCAAGAAGATCCCGTTCTGGGCGATGGCCACACTGAGCCTCATGCCCGTGTGGGCGTTCATGTACTGGCGAGCGGTCACCGAGCCGCCGGAGGTCGTCGAAGGTCCGCTCGGCATGGGCGCCGAGATCTACAGCAACTGCGCGAGCTGCCACGGCGCAGCCGGCGGCGGTGGCGTCGGCTACCCGTTCGAGGGACAGTCGGTGCTCCAGACCTTCCCGCACATCGAGGACCAGATCCGCTACGTGTACTACGGCACCGAGGGCTACAACGCCGCCGGGGTCGACATCTACGGCAACCCCGATCGACCGGGCGGCCCGCACATCACCGGCAACCTCGGCGTGATGCCGGCCTTCGGCAGCCAGCTCACCCAGTACGAGATCATCGGCGTCGTGTGCCACGAGCGCTACACGCTCGGCGGCGCCGACCCCACCAGCGAGGAGTGGGCCGACGAGTACGAGACCTGGTGCTCGCCGGAGTCCGAGGTGTTCGCAGCCGTCGAGGGCGGCGAGTACGACTACACCACCGCCGAGTCCCCGATCGAGGGCGTCGACCCGGTCGGCCCCGATCCGATCCCCGGCTCGCCTCCGTCGGCCGGCTGATCGGACCACCCGCTGGACACCGACGTCCTCGTCGTCGGCGGAGGCCCCGCCGGGGCGTCGGTCGGCCACTGGTTGGCCAGCGCCGGCCACCACGTCACCATCCTGGAGAAGCGGCCCGTCCCGCGGCACAAGGCCTGCGGTGATGCGCTGACGCCTCGGGCGTTGCGCGAACTGGCTCGGCTCGACGTCGATCCGCTGCGCCTCGGGGGACACCGCGTCGACGGGGTGCGAATGGTTCACGCCGGTCACGACGTGACCGTGCCGTGGCCGGTCCATCCCGACCTGCCCGACCACGGTGTCGTGCTCCGTCGCGATCTGCTCGACACCGAGCTGCGTCGTCGTGCGGCCGCCGCCGGTGCCGACGTGCTGATGGGTCACGAAGCAACGGCTCCGATCGTCGAACGGGGCTTCGTGCGCGGTGCCGCGATCACGATCGATCCCGACACCGAGTCGGACGTCCGCGAGGTGACATCACGATTCGTGGTGGTGGCCGACGGCGCCAACAGCAGCTTCGGTCGCGCGCTCGGGACCGCCAGACACCGGAACTGGCCGTACGGCATCGCCACCCGGACCTACTTCGCCAGCCCGCGCAGTGCGGAACCCTGGATCGAGTCGGTGCTCGGCATCCCCGACGCGAGCGGGAATCCGATCGCCGGCTACGGCTGGGTGATCCCGCTGGGCGACGGCACCGTCAACGTCGGCGTCGCCGTGCTGTCGACGTATCGCGATGTGCGGGGTGTGAATGCTCTCAAACTGCTCGCCGCCTTCGCCGCGAGCATCGCCCGACGGTGGAAGATCGATCCCGATGCACCGATCAAGGCACCGACCCGGTTCCGGATCCCGCTCGGCGGTTCCGTCGGGCCGAAGATGGGCCCGACCTTCCTGGTCGCTGGCGATGCCGCCGGCGTCGCCAACCCCTTCAACGGCGACGGCATCGATGCCGCGCTGATGACCGGGCGCCTCGCGGGCGAGGTGCTCCACGAGGCGTTGACCGTCGGGAACTCCACCACGCTGCAGCGTTATCCCACGCTGCTCGCCGACGAGGTCGGCCAGTTCCACAAGGTCGGACGGCTCAGCGCCCGCTTCCTCGGTCGTCCCATGATCCTGCGCCCGGCGCTTCGTCTCGGGTCGCGCAGCGAACGCGTGATGGGCGCGGTGCTACGCATCGCCGCGAACGAACTGCGCGATGGGGACAGCGGTCGCCGCGGCGGCGCCGAACGCACCTACGGCGTCGCCAACACGATCGCCAAGTTCGCTCCCAACTGGTGAGACAGGTTCAGCCGACGCGGCGGCGGGGGCGGACGACGCGAGGGATGCGCAGGGTGACCACGGACAGCGCGAGGATCAGCGGGTAGATCTCCAGGCGGCCGAGCAGCATCTGCACCATCGCCACCCATCGTCCGGGCGGTGGGATCGACAGGAAGTCGTTCGCGTGGTCGAGCGCCCCGAGGCCGGGGCCGACGTTGCCGAACGCGGTCGCCGACGACGAGAACGACGTGATCATGTCCGGACCGGTCGCCGAGATCAGGAACGCGCCGCCGCCGAGGATCGCCAACGCGAGCACCAGGAAGCCGAGCACCCGTTGCGCCACGTCGTCGGGGAGGATGCCGTTGCCGATCCGCACCGGACGAACCAACCGCGGGTGCAGTTGTCGCAGCGCCTCGCGGTGAGCGAAGCTCGCAACCGCGATCACGCGCACGACCTTGACACCGCCGGCGGTCGAGCCCGCCATCGCACCGATCGGCATGGCGAGCAGCAGCACGAGCTGCGCGGTCTGGCTCCACAACCCGTACTCGGTGACGACGTAGCCGGTGGTGGTCACCGTCGACACCGTGGTGAACAGCGAGTCGCGGAACCCTGCCGCCTGGCCACCGTCGCTGCCCGACGCGACGAACGCCCAGAGCGTGATCGCCGCGACGATCGCGAGGTACACCTTGAACTCCGTCGAGCGCAGCAACGGCTTCGGGTCGCGCTTGAGCGCCCGGTAGTACAGGGTGAAGCTGCCGCCGGCGAGCAGCATCGCGACGATGCAGATCCACTCGATCGACGCGGACTCGAAGTGCCCGATCGAGTCCTGGTACGGCGAGAAGCCGCCGGTCGACACCGTGGTGAAACTGTGCGACACCGCGTCGTAGGGGCTCATGCCGGCGACGAGGTAGGCACCGGCGAGCACGATCGTGAACCCGACGTACACCGCCCAGAGTCGCCGGGCGGTCTCGCGGACGCGTGGCGTCAACCGCTCGTCGGTGGGACCGGGTGCCTCCGCGGACAGCAGGCTCATGCCACCGGCGCCCACCGTCGGGAGCACGGCCACGACCAACACGATCACGCCCATCCCACCCATCCACTGGGTGGTCGAACGCCAGAAGAGCACGCCCTTCGAGGCAGCCTCGATGTCCGGGATCACCGTGGCACCCGTGGTCGTGAAGCCCGAGATCGACTCGAACAGCGCGTCGTCGATCCTCGTGAACTCGCCCGTGAGCAGATACGGGATCGCCCCCGTGATCGCCATCGCGACCCATGCGAGCGTCACGGTGGTGAACACGTCGAGCGTCCGGATCTGCTTCGGCACGATCGTGACGCGCCACATCACCGACCCGACTGCCCAGATGACGATCCCGGAGGCGATCAGCACCAGCACGTCGGGCCCACCGTCGATCGCGTCGACGATGCCGGCCACCGCGATGCCGACACCGACGACGGCGACGGTCAACCCGACGATGTTGGCGACGATCGACGGGTACCGGCCCGGGGCGAGCAACCGTTCGCCGCGGCCACCCAACCACGAGACCCTGCCGCTGCGGTGCGACGCGAGCGTCACGCGGAGAACGCCTTGCGGGTCACCGCGAGCGCGTCCGGGCGGGAGAACACCACGACGTTGTCGCCGGCCACCAACGTGGTGTGTCCCCGCACGATCTGTGCGGTGCGATCGGGCCGGGTCACCGCGCCGAGCAGGACCGAATGCGGCAGGTGCAGGTCGGCGACCAGCATGCCGTCCGCGGTGCTGCCGGCCTCGATGACGAACTCGTTCACCTCGACGTCGCTCTCGAGGAAGGTCGCCACCGAGGCGGTGCCGCCGCGGATGTGGCGGAGCACCGCATTCGCCGAGGCGGTACGCGGGCTGAGGGCAGCATCGATGCCGAACTGACGTACGAGCGGCAGCAGCGCGAGCCGGTGGAGCACCGCGACCGTGAACGCGTCGCCTTCGGCCGCCGCGTACGCACATGCGAGGACGTTCGACGCGTCGTCGCCCGTCGCTGCGATCACGAGGTCCATACGCGACACCGACTCCTCCAGCAGCAACTCGGTGTCGGTGATGTCGCCCTGGACCACGGTGACGCGGGGCAGACGTTCGCTGAGGCGTTTCGCCCGGTGCGGGTCGTTCTCCACGAGCACCACGGTGGCGCCTTCGCTCTGCAGCCGCTCGGCCACTCGGGTGCCCACCGCTCCCCCGCCGAGGACCATCACCCGTCGCGCCCGACGTGTCGCTGCGCCGAGCAGTTCGAGGATCTCGCGCCGTGCCTCACGCGTGGTCAGCACCCGGACGTGGTCGCCGACCTCGAGGACCTGGTCGCCTCGCGGGATCACCGTCTCGCCGTCGCGGGTCAGCGCACCGAAGAGGAACCGCCAGTCCGGCTCGAACGACCGACCGATCTCGGCGAGGTCGTGTCCGACGAACGGCGACGACGGCCCGATGACGGCACCGAGCACCAGCAGCTCGCCACCCGACATCGGATAGACCTCGTCGGCGCCCGACACGTGGGCCAACTCCATGATCTCGTCCGCGGTGTCGGCGTCCGGGTCGATGATCACGTCGGCCTTCATCGTGGCGAGCAGCTTCTCGCCCAGCGGACCCCGCAGCTCCTCGGTCTGGATCCGTACGACGGTCTGAGCCACGCCGAACTCCTTCGCCAACAACGACGCCAGGAGGTTCACCTCGTCGTTCTGCGTGACACCGGCCAGGAGGTCCGCCCGCTCGATCCCCGCAGCACGCAACGTCGACGGCACGGTGGCGCTGCCCACGACGACCTGGACGTCGAGTTCGGCACCGATCGCCGCAGCGATCACCTCGTTCTGTTCGACGACGACGACGTCATTGCCCTCAGCGCCCAGACGCTGCGCGAGATACCAGCCGACCTCTCCGGCCCCGACGATGACGACATGCATCGTCCCAGCCTGCCCGATCGAGACGGATCAGGCGGTCATGCCGAGACCGACACCGACGTGATCAGCGCACGGGGCGCGTTGCGCAACGCCTCGGTGGCCGGCGAGTCGGGGAAGTCGTCGCAGGCCGCGACGGCACGGGCGACGTACTCGTGGGCGGTCTCGATCGCGGACTCGATGCCGTCGTTCGCGCGCAGGATCGCCAGCGCCTTGTCCTGCTCGACGGCGTCGAGCGGCGACCCCAGGAGGTCGGCGAGTTCGGCTCCCGCGGATGTTTCCAGCGCCAAGGTCCGCAGGACCGGCAACGTGTAGACCCCTTCGACGATGTCGTGTCCGGCCGGCTTGCCGAGCTGCTCGTCGGTGGCGGTGATGTCGAGGATGTCGTCGACGATCTGGAACACCATGCCGTAGCTGTTGCCGTACTCGGTGAGTGCGTCGACGAGCGGGCGGTCGTGACCGGCGGCGATCCCACCGATACGCGCGGCCGTGCCGTAGAGCGACGCCGTCTTGCCGTGGATCGAGGTGAGGTAGCTCTGCTCGGTACGCGAGACGTCGTACGTGTGGCGCAGCTCCTCGATCTGCCCCTCGCACAACCAGCCGATCGTGCGAGCGAGCAGCCCGGCGACCTCGGTCCCCAACGAGGCGGCGATCTCCGATGCCCGCGACAGGAGGAAGTCGCCGGCGAGGATCGCCTGCAGATTGCCCCACTTCGCATTGACCGTTTCGACGCCGCGTCGCATGTCGGCCTCGTCCATCACGTCGTCGTGGTAGAGCGATCCGAGGTGCACGAGCTCGCACGCGACGCCACCTCGCACGACGTCGTTCGAGGCGCGGTCACCCAGGATCTGCGCGCCCGCCACCGCCAGGACGGGCCGCAGGCGTTTGCCGCCTGCGACGATCAGGTGCGACGCGATCTCGTTCAGGTATGCATCGGGGGTGACGACGGCGTCGTGCATCGCCGACTCGATCCGTTCGCGGTCGGCGTCCATCGATGAAAGAGCCAACAGCGGCGATGTGACGCTCGGGGCCAGCACCTCTTCTTGGGACACGCACGACAGGCTAGGCGCGCTCGGCGAGGGACACACGAACGTGCGCACCACTCGTCGCTGCATCGAACTCCCCCTATCCTGAGCAAGATGTCCGTCACGGCATCCCTGCCCTCCACCCTGCCGAAGGCGAACGAGCCCTGCTGGTGCGGAAGTGGACGCAAGTACAAGCGGTGCCACAAGAAGTCCGAGGGGCGGGTCCTGCAAGGGGTCGTGTCGCCGATGCGCACCGTTCCCGACTCGATCGAACGGCCACCGTACGCCGACACGGGCGACGTCGTTCCATGGGACGAGCCACGGATCAAGTCACCCGAGATCATCGAGAAGATGCGCCACGCCGGCAGGGTCGCCGCCGAGGTCCTGCGTCTGTCCGGTGAGATGGTCGCTCCCGGGGTGACCACCGAGGAGATCGACATCTACGTCCACGATCTCTTCGTCGAGCGCGGCGCCTACCCGTCGACGATCAACTACCACGGCTATCCGAAAGCCTGCTGCACATCGGTCAACGAGGTCATCTGCCACGGCATCCCCGACACTCGGATGCTGCAGGAGGGCGACATCTGCAACATCGACGTCACCGGCTACATCGGCGGCGTGCACGGCGACACCAACGCCACCTTCCTCGTGGGCGACGTCGACCCCGAGAGCCGGCAGCTCGTCCGCGTCACCGAGGAGTGCACCTGGTACGGCATCGAGGCCGTCAAGCCCGGCCGCCCGCTCAGCGACATCGGCCGGGCGATCGAGGACCACGCCAAGAAGTACCGGTACGGCGTGGTGCGCGCCTTCGTCGGCCACGGGATCGGCGAGCAGTTCCACACCGACATCCAGGTGCTGCACTACTACGACTCGCGTGCCTCCACGATCATGCGGCCGGGGATGACGTTCACGATCGAACCGATGATCACGCTGGGCACCGTCAACTACAAGATCTGGGACGACGACTGGACCGCGGTGACCGCCGACGGCAAGCGCACCGCCCAGTTCGAGCACACCGTGCTGGTCACCGAGGACGGTGTCGAAGTGCTCACGGGTGGGCCGGGCGCGGCGAGCCCGTCGGCTCCCTGGAACCGCTGACCCGCTGCTCGGCCACCTGCGGGTGGAACAACCACCACAGCGAGATCGCCGTGAAGGCGATCCCGCCGCTCAGCGCCATCGCCGTCGCCAGCCGATCGAGCCAACCGGGCGCGTCGGTGGGAATGATCGCCGCCGACAGACCATCTCGCTTGACCCAGCCCCAGATCGCGAGCTCGACGCCGACGAGCAGCAGTGCGGCGTCGGCTGCGAACGTCGAGCGCCTGCCGACGACCAGGCCGGACACCAGCGACACCGCCGCGATCACGGGCAACACCCACCAGACCGGACGCGGGCCGGTTTCGGGCGGCAACGAGGAGAACTGCCAGACGCCGACGATGACGGCCAGCACCACGACCGGTGCGGCAGCGACGAGAGCCGGCAGACGCCGGGACCGGTGCAGGAACCACGCCGCGAAGGCGAGCGCAAGAGCGGCGACGACGCCGACGACTGCGGGAAGCGGCGACGGGGCGGGCTGCCAGGTGCTGATCACCGTGACCTCGACGTCGGCTCCGTCGACGACCAGCGGGATCACCGATTCGAGGATCTGATCACCGGGCCCGAGCCCGAACGGCCGAGCCTCCTGCATCCAGTGGGCACGGTGGTCGTGCCACGAGAAGTTGCCGTCGGATGCGACTCGACGCCAATCGGGCTCGGCGTCGGCGGAGGCGTTCGCCGGGATGCCGCCGCCGCCGAGCCGGTCGGCGTTGAGGTAGGTGCTCGGCGAGTTCCGGTTCTCCCACACGGTGCCGTCGGGCCGGAACCACAAGGCCTCCTCACCCTGGTACCCGACCACGATCACCTCGGTGCCGGGGCCGACGGTGAGCTGGAAGAACGAGTCGCCGCCGACGATCGAGGTCTCGATGCTCGCCACCGGCGGTTCCACGGCGACGATCTCCGACTGGTAGTCGGTGGGGCCCGCCGGATCGGCGAGCGCGGTGGAGCCGAGGAGCGCGGACCCGAGCAGTCCGGCGGCAACGGCGGCCAGGAGCCGGCGGGTCAGCGGCACGGGTGGGCGCCTCACGCCTCGACGAGGAGCACGATCTGGCCGCTGGGGTGCACCGTGCAGACACCCACGAATTCACCCGGCGACGAGAACCGCTGCGTGAGCGTCTCGTTGGCTCCGACGAAGAACGGGCCGACCGTGTGGCCGCGATCGTCCTCGTTGACGATCCTGATCGTCTCGCCGACACGTACGTCGAGTTCGGCGGGGAGGATCTCGAGCGGCGTCCCGGCGTCGAGCGCCTCGCCCGCCCCGACCGGGATGACGAACTCGTAGGTGGCCTCGTCGACCGCGGCGATCGCTTCGGTGGCAGGCTCCGACGACGCGTCGCTGCCACACCCGACGAGCACCAGCCCCGCGACCAAGGCGGCGATCCACCGAGCGCTCACGACGCGGCCGCCTGTGCCTCGTAGAGCTGTTCGACGTCGGCGGCCATCTCCTCCGACGACGTCCCGAACGGCCAGGTCACCAACAGCGTGCCGTCGTCACCAACGAGGTAGAGGAACCCGCTGTGGGACACCTCGACGTCGCCCTCGTCGTTGGTGGTCACGTCATAGCTCACACCGAATGGTTCCGCAGCAGCCGCGAGGCGCTCGGCGTCGAGCGTGCCGGCGGCCTCGGCGTCGGGCACGAAACTCTGGACGTAGCCGGTGAGGATGTCGTTGTCGCGCTCGGGATCGACGGTGACCATCACCGTGCTGACCTGCTCGGCGATCTCCGGAGGCAGCCGACGCAACGCCACCGTCCAGTCCGCCATCGTGGTCGGGCACACGTCGGGGCAGTTCGTGTAGCCGAAGTACACGGCCCGCAGGCCACCCGGATCGGCGCGGAACACGACGTCCTCGCCCGTGTTGGTGAGCGACGGCAGCGTCGTGGCATCGACGGTGGGCGCCGGATCCCGGACGATGCCGGCCAGCACACGCTCGGCACCGACGCCGACGGTCGTCGAAGCAGGAGCGGTTCCATCGGCCGACTGGTCACTGCCGCAGGCGGCCAGTGCGAGCACCGCCAACACCGAGACCGTCACGGCCATCGAGCGGGACCGCCGGTCAGCCATCGGTCGTCAAGGCGTTGATGAAGGCGACGATGTCAGCGACCTCGGCATCGCTGAGATTGTTCGCGGGCATCTTGAGGGTGTACCCGTCGACGAGTTCGGCCGACGGGTCGGCGATCGCCCGGGTGAGGTAGGCGTCGTCCGCCGTCACGGTGGAGCCATCGACCAGCAGCACCTCCGAGCCGGCGAGACCGATCCAACCGGGCCCGGCGCCGCCACCGAAGTCCTGGCCGTGACAGCCGGCGCAGCCCTTGCTCTGCGACAGCTGCCGACCGTTCTGAGCGGCTGGTGACAGATCCGCTCCTCCCGCTGCGGTGCCGGAGCCGGCGTCGTCGCCACAGGCGGCGGCGAGCATCATCGCTGCGGTGACGCCCCCGGCGAGCGCGAGTCGACCGAGGCGCGACCGGAGGCGTTCGGAGGCCGGCCCACCATGGTCGGCCTCGACTCGTGATCGGTTCCTGTTCTTCATCCGACGGCTTCGTCTCCTTCGTTCGATGATCGGTCGTCGCGCATCATCTCGACCAGGTCGGCGCGCGCCCGCGACACTCTCGATCGCACCGTACCGATCGGACACCCGAGGATCTCGGCGGCCTCGTCATAGTGCATCCCGAGCACCTGGGTGAGCACGAACGCACTGCGCCGGTCGTCGTCGAGGTGCGCGAGCACGTCGTCGAGGTCGATACGACCCGACGGGTCGGGTTCGACGACGGAACCGTCGAGCGACCCCGCTGTGGTGTTCTGGGCCACGCGGTGGTCCAGACGGCGACGACGGCCGGCGCGACGGCTGTGGTCGGCGCAGGTCCGACGGGCGATCGTCAGGAGCCAGCCTCGAGCGGAACCGTCCGCTCGGTACCGATGGAGCGAGCCGATCGCCCGCTCGTAGGTCTCCTGCGCCAGATCGTCGGCGAGCTGGGCGTCGCCGAGGTACCGGCACAGCCGCCAGACGTCACCCTGCGTCTCGGCGATGAATCGCTCGAGCGCGGCGCGATCGCCGTCGCGTGCGGCGATGAGGACGCCCGTCAGATGGTCCACCACACCATTGTCGCTGCGGATTGACCGAATGCAGCAGTGACCAAAGTCGGGAACCAACCGGGCACTGCAGACGACCTCCATCACCATGGACTGCAGCCAGGCCCGCGATTCGGTCTCTTCGGTGGCCGACGACGAAGCAACGCGCGAGGAACGACGCCAGCTCGAACTCCACCTCGACGGCTGCCCATCGTGCCGCCACTATGCCGACGGCGTCAGGCTGCTCGACCGCCAGCTGCGGGTACGGCCCGCCGAGCCCGTGCCCGACCTCGTCGCAGCGGTGGTCGCCCGGGCCCGCCCGGCGCGCCTCGGGCGTGGTGGGTGGTTGCGCCCCGCACTGGCCTGGATCGCCGTCGTGATGCTCGTACAGAGCCTTCCCGCGCTGCTGTTCGGCAGCGTGCCCGGTACCGACGAGCACCTCGCCCGTCACCTCGGCGCGTTCGGCACGGCGCTCGCCATCGGCTTCGCCTACGCCGCGTGGAAGCCGCACCGCGCCTTCGGTCTCCTCCCCTTCACCGCCGCGCTGGTGGCGACGACGCTCGTCGGTGTGATCGCCGACGTCGTGGGTGGCACCCGCACCCCGGTGGCCGAGCTGATCCACGTGTCGGAGCTGGTCGGCCTCACCCTGCTCTGGATGATCGCCGGGTCTCCGGGCTGGCGAGGCTGGTCACACGGTCGTCGGCTGTCGCGCCTCCACCCGCTGAAGTAGCGCTTCCCACCACGGGTACAGGTCGACGCTCCCGTCGACGCCGAACGCGCCGTCGACCTCGACCGCACACCGGCGGACGTCACCGGCGCGCAGCGCGTCGACGGCTGCCGTGAGCGGACCTGCCGGCCACGGCAACTCGGCGAGCACGACGGGCGACAGACGAATGCTGGAGGCGGAGAGCCCCGTCCCTGCTCCTCGGTGCCACAACCATGCCGAGACGAACGGGGCGGACAGCACCGCGGCGATCTCCCATGCGGCGACGGTGAGCGCGTCCAGGGGCACCTCGTGGGCATCATCCCAGTGAGCACCGGTCGGGTAGACGGCGACCACCGGCACCGCCGGCAACCAGTCACCCCGATCGTCGCAGACCGCTTCGACGATCCGCGTCTGGTTCGCGACGAGGACCTTCGGTACCAGACGGCGCCGTGCCCACTCCTGCATCTTGGGATCCAGCAGTGAGCGATCGACCCGAGGTCGCTCCCAGCGCTGACGTGCGAACGTGATCGAGCGCAGACCCCACAGCGAACGGCCCGGATCGATCAGCCCGCTCGTGATCAGGCGAGGGCCCTCGTCGTGGTCGCCCACGGCGGGAACCAGGCCGTAGTACTCGTCGCGGAAGTTGGCGTTCAGCGTCGCGCGGTCGCCGAGCCGCCCGCTCGTGGCGACAGCCGCCGGAAGATCCGGCACCCCGCTGGCCTGCGTCACCACGTGTGACCACGGGCGCGTCGCCGTCGCAGCGCCGAACTCGAATCCGACGGCGCACGTGATCACCTGCGCATCGAACACGCGCTCGCCGGTCCACCACGACCAGATCATCGTGGCCCGACGATCGATGCGCTCGCGGATCGGAGCGGCATCGCGGGAGGCGAGCAACGACTGTGGCAGCACGAAGGCGAGGCGGCCACCGTCGGGATCGACCACGTCGGCGGCCAGCGCCAGGAACTCGACGGCTGCGTCGGCGTAGGGCCCACCCCCCCGCCCGCTCGATCCGCCACGGGTGGTGTCGCTCGCCAACTGCGACAGGAACGGAGGGTTGCCGATCACGAGGTCGAATCGACGCCCCGACCAGTCGAGCGTCAACGCATCGGCCTGCACCACGGTGGCGTCCGGCAGCTCAGCGTGGACGGCGGCGACGGCGGCCGGGTCGATGTCGACCCCGTGCAGTTCGACCGATCCACCGAAACGGTGCACGCGCTCGGCGACCGCTGAGAGGAAGCGCCCGTCGCCACAGGCCGGGTCGAGGACGGAGACCGGTCGGCGGCACCGGGTTCGAGCGGCGACGAACTCGGGCGTCACGACGGCATCGACGACCGTGGCGACGAGATCGGTCGGGGTGTACCAGGCACCGAGCTGCTTGCGACCGGACCGGGGATCCACCGGCCGAAGGGTACGACAACGAGGCGTGCGGCGGGCCGCTTTGGGGCCGGCAGCGACGCCGGCATCTACAGTCGCCGGCGTGACCTCGCCGGCCGCCACCAGCCGCTACCTCGAGTTCGACCGCGAGGCGTGGTCGCACCTCCGGGCAGCGACACCACTCACGTTGAACCAACCCGAGTTGGAGCGGCTCCGCGGCATCAACGAGCGCATCGACATGGACGAGGTGGCGAGCGTCTACCTGCCGCTGAGCCGCCTGCTCAACCTCTACGTCAGCGCGACGCAGGACCTCCACAAGGTGTCGGCCACCTTCCTGGGCACGATCGCGCCGAAGGTCCCCTATGTGATCGGCATCGCCGGCAGCGTCGCCGTGGGCAAGAGCACGTTCGCCCGAATACTGCAGGCACTGCTCGCCCAGTGGCCGGACCATCCGAAGGTCGACCTGATCACGACCGACGGCTTCCTCTACCCCAACCGCGTGCTCGACGAGCGCGGCATCATGAACCGCAAGGGGTTCCCGGAGTCGTACGACACGAAGGCCCTCCTCGACGTGTTGCGCCGGATCAAGAGCGGCGACGAGATCGTCGAGGCGCCGGTGTACAGCCACGTCGTGTACGACATCGTCGCCGACGAGCAGGTCGTCGTTCGCAGCCCCGACATCGTGATCATCGAGGGCCTCAACGTGCTGCAGACACGCAGTGGAGCGCCGGAGTTCGTCAGCGACTACTTCGACTTCTCGATCTACATCGACGCCGACGAACCCGACATCGAGCAGTGGTACATCGAGCGGTTCCTCGCGCTGCGGGCGTCGGTGTTCCAGGACCCGAACTCGTTCTTCCGCTTCTACGCCGAGCTGAGCGACGACGAGGCGGTCGACACGGCACGCCGCATCTGGAACGAGATCAACGGCTTGAACCTGCGCGAGAACATCGCGCCGACGCGCGATCGGGCTTCGCTCGTGATGCACAAGACCGCCGACCATCGTGTCGACCGGGTCCAACTCCTGCGGCTGTAGCCCGCTTCACTGCCCGCCGTCAGATCTCGGCGACGCCGAGCCAGATCGGCACGTCGGCGATCGAGGCGAGTTCGGTGACGTCCTCGTCGTGGTCGTCGACCCGCTCGAGTTCCCAGGTGATGTGGTACGGCACGTGGACGGCATGACCACCGATCGCCATCACCGGCAGCACGTCGCTGCGCACCGAGTTGCCGATCATGCAGAACCGTTCGGCGTCGACACCGAGGCGCCGCAGGATCTTCGCGTAGGTGTCGGGATCCTTCTCGAGCACGATCTCGACGTCGGCGAAGTGGTGCTCGATGCCCGACGTGGTCACCTTGCGGGTCTGGTGCACGAGGTCGCCCTTGGTGATCAGCGCCACCCTCGTGTGCGGCGACACCGCCGCCAGCACCTCGGGAACGTGCGGCAGCAGGTGAACCGGCTCGGTCAGCATCGCCCGCCCCAGATCGACGAGTTCGCCGATGACGGCGCTCGGCACCCTGCCCTCGGTGACGTCGATCGCCGAACGGACCATCGACAGCGTGAACGCCTTCACGCCGTAGCCCGAGATCGAGAGGTCGGCCTTCTCCGTGGCGCGCAGTGCTGCGTCGACATCGACCCCGATCGGCGCATACGGCCCGACCAACTCGGTGAAGCGCTGCTCGGCGTGGGCGAACGAGTCCTCGCTGCGCCACAGCGTGTCGTCGGCGTCGAACGCGACGACGTCGAACGCGTCGATGCGACGGGCCGGACCGTTCGGGCCGCTCACCGGTGGATGGCGTTCAGGTAGTTGTACACCGTGATGCGGCTCACGCCCATCGCATCGGCCACGTCCTCGACGGCGCGCCGCAGGATGAACGCACCGCGTTCGTCGAGCAGCCGCACCGCGCGCTGCTTGTCCTCGCGTGACAGCACCGGGAGGCGGTCACCGAGTTCGGCCTCGACGGCGTCGATCAGCCGATCGAGGGCGCCGTGCAACGGTGGCATCCGTACCCCGGCGATCGTCTTGCCCTCCCAGACGAGCGGCACGTCGCTCGCCTCCATGTCGGCGGCGGCGACGAACGACGCCCCGACCGCTTCGACGACCGGCTTGACCGAGCGGATCAACGGATGGACCGTCGGCCGAGCGGGCGGCGCAGTGGTCGGCGGGGCCACGCCCGACTCGCTCACTCGGACGCTCCCGAGGGGATCACGAACGCTGGCGGTGACGTGGGTGTCTCGCGAGCGACGTGCACCGTCACGTGCGTCGCCCCGTTCGCGAATGCAGCGTCGGAGATCGAACCGACGAGCTCACCGACGCCGTCGAGTTCGACGGTGCACGACGAGCCGAAGGGGCCGACGTCGACCTCGATGCTGCGATCGCGCGCCGCATCGATCGCCGCGGTCACGTGGGGCCCGGGGCGCCCTTCCACGAACGGCTCGATCGTGAACTCGACATGTGCCACGGCGCCCAGCGTAGAGCGTTCACCGCAGCGGTCGGTCAGGCGCCGACGCCCATGATCCGACGCAACTCCTCCGATCGGGCAACACAGTCTCGTCCGGCGAGGCCGAAGGCGTCGTTGAGCTTGTTCAAGGCCTGCTTGAAACTGCCGTTCCAGTCCTCGACGAACCGGTCGCGGGCCGGGCCGGTCCACGTGGTGCCGTCGAGCACGCCGTCGACGGTCGACATCACCTGCGCGATCGTGTCGATCTGCCGCTGCAGCGTCGTGCCGAGGTTGGCCAACTGTTCGGGGTTGGCGCCGTACATCGTCATCTGAGTTCCCTCCCGGGTCGTGGTCTGGGTCGTGGTCTGGTTCGTGGTGTGGTTCGGAGCGGCGACGCAACCGCCTCGCCATCCCCGCAGGAGTGGGCGGTGACAACGTTCGAGGGGAACGCCTACCATGCTTCGATGAGCGACAGCGCACCCCCTGACGAGCCGATGCTCGCATCGGTGAAGGCCCAGGCCCAGGATCTTCTCGGCGACACGATCACCCTTCGCCGGACACTGCACGAGTGGCCGGAACTCGGCAACGAGCTTCCGATCACTCGCGACCGTGTGCTCGAGTCGCTCGACGGACTCCCGCTCAGCGTGACCACGCACGAGTCGACGAGCGGCATCGTTGCGCTGCTCGAAGGCTCACGGCCGGGTCCGACCATGCTGCTGCGCGGCGACATGGACGCACTGCCGATGCCCGAGGACACGGGGCTCGACTTCGCCTCCCACGTCGACGGATGCATGCACGCCTGCGGGCACGACACGCACACCGCGATGCTGTCGAGCGCCGCCCGGCTGCTCAGCGACCGACGTGACGAGATCGCGGGCCGTGTGCTGTTCATGTTCCAACCGGGCGAGGAGGGCCACCACGGGGCACGCTTCATGCTCGACGAGGGCCTGCTCGACGTGCCCAACCTGTCCGATGGCAGCCCGTCGCCCGTCGACGCCGCATTCGCGCTCCACATCACGTCGGCGCTCCCGAGCGGGTGGGTCAGCGGACGCGGCGGACCGGTGATGGCCTCGGCCGACAGGATGGTGATCATCGTGACCGGGCGCGGCGGACATGCCAGCGAGCCGCACCGCGCGCTCGATCCGATCCCGGTGGCCTGCGAGATCGTGCAGGCCCTCCAGACGATGATCACCCGGTCGATCGACGTCTTCGATCCGTCGGTCGTCACCGTCGGGCGGATCAGCGCCGGCACGACCAACAACGTGATCCCGGAGATGGCGGAGATCGAGGGCACGATCCGCGCGACCAGTGAGCGCACGCGGGCGAAGGTCCACGACGGCATCCGGCGCGTCGCCGAGGGCGTCGCCGCAGCGCACGGGTGCGACGTCGACATCGACATCGTCCACGGCTACCCGGTCACCAACAACGACGACGAGTTCGCCGAGTTCTCGCTGGCGCTCGCCCGCGACCTCGTCGGCAGTGAGGCGACCGTCCGCCTGCCCCATCCCGTGATGGGCGCCGAGGACTTCAGCTACGTGCTGCAGAACGTGCCCGGAGCGATGATGTTCCTCGGTGGCACCCCGCAGGGACTGAACCCGGCAACGGCACCGCCGAACCACTCCAACCGGGTGACGTTCGACGAGCCGGCGATGGCGGTCGGCACGGCGCTCTACGCCTCTGCCGCCCTCCGCCACCTCGCACCCACCTGACCCAGACCCCCCACCCCCGCGAACCCCGAAAAATGCCTGGATGTGCGCTCTGAGCGCGACAGCCCAGGCATTTTTCGGGGTTCTCGGGGGTCAGTCGGTGAGGGATCGGCCGTCGGTGCCGATGGTCGACCGGAGGCGGAGCGTGACGAGCTGGAACGGGCGCAGCGTCAGCGCCACGATCCCGTCACCGGCCTCCTCCCCCGACTGCGGTTCCTCGAGGAGATTGCAGCGCCACGCCGACGCGATCCGACCCGCCGTCGCCACGGAGATCCGGGTGCGACTGCCGCACGCCTCGTGCAGCCGCACGACCAGATCCCCGCTGCCGTCGTCGGCGAGCTTGACGGCGTCGACCCCGACGCCGAGCGCGGGCAGCCCGTCGGGCCCCGTGATCGTCACCGCCGGCGTCGACTCCACCGATGTGGACCGTCCCACGACCGCACGAACCGGTGAATTCAGTCGGGCGGCCGCCGCCCGGACCTCGGCGAGCCCGGGTCCGTGGGGCCGGATCGCGAGGGTCACCTCATGGTGCCCGCGGTCGGCGGTCGGGTCCGGATACTGCGCCGCCCGCGCCAGGCTCACCCTCACGGCGCCGTCGAACACGTGGTGGCCGTACCGACCGTCGTTGAGCACCGCGACGCCGAAGTCGGGTTCGGCGACATCGACGAAGCGATGGGCGCACACCTCGAACTTGGCGGCATCCCACGGACTCGACGGATGGGTCGGGCGCGCGACCACGCCGAACTGGATGTCGCACCTCGCCATGTCGGCGCGCACGTCGAGCGGGAACGCCATCGACAGGAGGTGCTCGTCGTGGTGCCAGTCGAGCGCGACGTGGACGCGCAGTTCCGGGCTCCCCGCCCGCAGTTCGTAGGTGACCGTCGACGCCGACGGTCCGAACGAACGCCGGACACGAACGCGACCGACCAGCGGACCCGACTCGACGATCGACACCTCCGCGGGCCCGGTGAGGGCGGCCGCTCCCGAGCGGGTCCACGACTCCAGGTCCCACGCGTCGTACTCGACCGGATGGTCCGGCGCGAGTTCGAGAGCTGCAGCAACCTGCCCGACGGGAACGAGCTCTCGAGCGCGCTCGAGATCGATGATCGACGTGATGTTGCCGTGTGCATCCCAGCGGACGGCGAGGTGGCCGTTGGTCATCGACGAATCCGACAGCACGACCCGATCGCCGGCGGGCTGCGCCACGAGGGGTGCGACGCCGAGCGCCGGCACCACGGCACGAAGCGCCACGCGCCCGTCCGACAACGTCTGGTGGGCGTCGAGTTCGCCTGGGATGTCGCCAACGTGGGCGCTGTCCAGGACGAGCACCTCGTCGACCGGCGCGTCGGCCGGATTCGCGAGGAGCGGTCCCCTGCCGATGTCGCCGAGCAGGGCTGCGATCCGCGCCTCGAGCTCCTCCTCCACCTCGGCCAGGATCCGCTCGGCATCCTGGTGCACCCACGCGATCGACGACCCCGGGAGGATGTCGTGGAACTGCTGCGTCAGCACCTGCTGCCAGAGGTGCTCGAGATCCTCCGGTCGCCCGAGGGTGGCAGCCCACAGCTCGGCCTCGACCAGCAGGCGCTCGCAACGACGGTTGCCGAGCTTGGTCTTCAGCTGGCTCGTCAACGTGCCCCGGTGGGTCTCGAAGTACAGCTCACCGCGCCACACCGGCACCGGCAGACCACGCTCTGCATCGCGCTCGATGCGCTCGAACACGGCGGCCGGACGGTCGATCTCGAGGGTGGCTCGGGCGTCGATGTGGGCGAGACGCCGGGCCCGCTCCAACATCTCGCGTGTCGGGCCACCGCCGCCGTCGCCGTGCCCGAACGGCATCAACGAGTCGCTGCTCCACCCGTGGTCACGGAAGTTGGCGACCGAGAACGAGAACTCCTCCGGTGTGATCTCCGCGTTGTAGGTGTCGACGGGCGGGAAGTGGGTGAGCACGCGGGTGCCGTCGAGTCCCTCCCACCAGAACGTGCTGTGCGGGAACCGGTTCTGCTTGTTCCAACTCAGCTTCTGCGTGACGAAGCGGTTCATCCCACCGGCCGCGAACACCTGCGGCAGGCCCGCCGGGTAGCCGAACACGTCGGGGATCCACACCTCGGTGCACCGGGTGCCGAACTTCTCCTCGAAGTAGCGCTGACCGAGCACGATCTGCCGCACGAGGCTCTCCCCCGACGGGAGGTTCATGTCGGCCTCGACCCACATGCCACCGACGGGCACCCACTGCCCGCGCTCGACGCGCTCGACGATCTTCGCGAAGAGCTCGGGATGGCGCTCCTCGATCCACGTGTAGTGCTGGGCCGAGGAGGCGCAGAACATGTACTCCGGGTAGTCGTCCATCAACGCTGCCGCCGACGCGAACGTGCGCGTCACCTTGCGCTTGGTCTCGCGCAACGGCCAGAGCCACGCGGTGTCGATGTGCGCGTGGCCGATCGCCACCGACCGGTGCCGGATGGCGTCGCCGAAGTCCTCGGCCATCGCCGGCGCGATCACCCGCTGGGCGGCCGCGACGTCCGGGATCCGGTCGAGCGTCTCGGCGAGTGTGCGCTGCAGCCGGGCACGGCGAGGATCGTCGGGCGCGAGCGAGCGCATGACGCCGTCGAGCACCTCGATGTCGTAGGCGAGCGCCTCCGCGGCAGGGTCGACGAGAACGAGCGACGCCCGACGGAAGCGGTAGAGCAGACGATCACCGGCGGTCTCGAGCGAGCCGAGGTGCGAGGGGGTGTAACCGGGAAACGACGGATTCGACGCGGCCTCGAGGTGCAACACGACGGACCCGGGTGTCGAGTCGACGACGTAGTTGGTCCGGCGCGGGTGGATCCCCTGGAGCGGTCGGAACGAGCCGTCCGGCATCGTCTCGACCACCAGGGCCTCGCACTGGAAGCCGGCGGCTCGGGGATGGAAACCGAGGTCGATCACCGCTTCGACACGGCGACCCGCCCACTCAGGCGGGACGTCGCCCGTCAGGCGGAACCACGTGGTGGCCCAGGGCGCACCCCACGACGAACCGACCTCGAACGGCTCGAGGTGGTCGAGATCGGGTCCGGCCTCGATCGTCAACGGGCGACGGTCGGGGTGGACCAGCGGGAGCACCCGCTCCCACAGCTCGCGCTGGATGCGCTTCTCGACGAGGTCGCGGTCGCTGAACACGCCGCGACCCTATTCCGCCGTCGGTTCCACCCCGGGCAATGAGCCCCAGCGCGACACCTGCGCGCCCGGACTCATCGCATCGAGGTGGTTGGAGGTTCAGGCGAAGGGGACGACGCGGACGTCGAACGCTTCTTGACCGTTGCGGCCTTCGCGAACACCGAAGTCGACGCGGGCACCGTTGTCGAGGGTCTTGAACCCCTCGTTCAGGATGACCGAGAAGTGCACGAAGAGGTCCTTGCCGCCGTCGTCGGGGGTGATGAACCCGTACCCGCGACCGGAGTTGAAGAACTTGACCGTGCCCTTGCCGTCGGCGGCGTTGCCGGTGGGCACGGGACGGCTCGTGTCGGACTTCGACTCACGGGCCGCTCTCGGCTCACGGGCCGGCGTCGCCTCCCGGGTGATCCGGGTCTGGCGGTGCTCGACGTCGAGTTCCTCGGTGTGCGCCTGCTTGGCGACCGCAGGGGTGGCGTGGATCACGAGGTCGTGCACGCGGGCTGCGGTCAACGGCTCGCTGATACCGATGCCGCGCTGCATCTTCATCGCGTCCTTCTTCTGGCTCTGATCGAGCAGTGACACGACGGTGCCCATGGCGCCGGCTCGTGCCGTTCGACCCGAGCGGTGCAGGTAGGTGGCGTCCTCGGCCGGCGGGTCGTAGTGGACCACGGCGTTGACGCCGTTGACGTGGATGCCGCGGGCGGCGACGTCGGTGGCGATCAGCGCGGATGCCTGACCCTTCTTGAACGACGCGAGGGCACGATCACGCTGGCCCTGGCTGCGGCCGCCGTGGATCGGCTCGGCAGACACGCCATTGCGACCGAGCTGCTTGGCGAGCCGGTCGGCACCGTGGCGCGTCCGGGTGAACACGATCGTGGCGCCGAGACGTTGGATCACGTCGGCGGTGGTGCTGACACGATCCTCACGATCGATCACCCAGAAGTGGTGCTGGGCGGCGTGCACGTCGGGGCCCTTCGGGCCCACCTCGTGACGCACCGGGTCGTGCTGGAAGTCGGCGACGAGCTTGGCCACGGGGCCGTCGAGCGTGGCCGAGAACAGCAGCACCTGACGATCCTTCGAGGTCTGCTCGACGATGCGGCGCACGGCGGGCAGGAAGCCCATGTCGGCCATCTGGTCGGCTTCGTCGATCACGACGGTCTCGACGTCGCGCAGGTCGATCGCGCGCATCTGCATCAGGTCCTCGAGCCGGCCGGGGCAGGCCACGACGAGTTCGACACCACGGTCGAGGGCCTTGCGCTGTCCGCCGTAGCCGACGCCGCCGTAGACGGAAGCAGCATCGTGACCGGCCGCCTTCGCGAACGGCGTGAGTTCGGCCATGATCTGTTCGGCGAGCTCACGGGTGGGCGCGAGGACGAGGGCGACGGGGCGCTTCGGGCGGGCGTCGACCAGACGGGCGACGAGCGGCAGGCCGAAGCCGAGCGTCTTGCCCGAACCCGTGGGTGCGCGGCCGGCGACGTCGCGGCCGGCGAGCGCGTCGGGGATGACAGCGGCCTGGATGGGGAAGGCGTTGTGCTTGCCCTGGCTCTCCAGGCGGTGCACGATCGACTCGGGCAGGCCGAGCTCACGGAACGGGATCGCCACCTCGGCGGCGTCGGGGGACGTGACGCGTGGCGCGTCATCGATGATGGTCATTGGGGGGACTCCTCTATGTTGCTCACACAGCGCAGGACCGGAGCAGAGAGGTTTCCGAGTGCGCTCACCAGTCGTGAATTCGACCAGCGCAGAGACGACCCTACCGGGGCATCGAACGATTCAGGTGTGACGCCCGGCGCGCACGCCAGCGAGCGATCGGCTCAGATGCCGAGCACCTTCGCCTTCGCTGCAGCGAACTCCTGGTCGGTGAGCACCCCGCTCGCGTGGAGGTCGGCGAGCTGCTTGAGCTCGGCGGACATGTCGTCCTGGCTCGCTGCCGCTGGCGCCGGCGCCGGCTGCGCGTACTGCTGCGGTGCCGGTGCGTACTGAGGCGGCGCGGGCTGCGCGTACTGTGGCGGGGCCGGCGCGTACTGCTGCGGCGGCGCCTGGTTGTAGCCCATGTCGCGCTCGTAGGCCGCCGTACGGTCCGCGGCGAGTTGTGCATCCTTCTCGGTGTAGCGACTCGCTTGGCGACGCGCCACCCGTCCCGACACCGCGGTGGCGGTTCCGGCAATGACCGCAGTGCGAGCGATTCCTCTGACCAGACCTGGCATCGATGATTCCTTTCAGTCGTGCGCCGGACTCAGTCGGCGGCTTCGAGTTCGTCGAGGACAGCGATGACGTCCTCGGCAGGGATGCGCTTCGAGGCGACCATCGTGCCGCCCGCATCGAATGCGGCAGCGACGAACGGAATCGCCCAGGTGTTCTCGTACATCAGCAGCACCCCCGTCGTGCCCGGCAACATCGTGTCGGCGGCGGCCTGCATGTCGTCGTCGCCGAGCAGCCCCGACCGGGCGCCGGCGATCACGGTCATCTCGTCGCCGAGCACATCGAGTTCGACCATCGAGAACGTCCCATCGTCCTCCTTGCGGATGGCCAGCAGGTCGTACAGCCGGACCACACCACCCTCGATGAGGTCGATGAGTGCAGCCGCTGTCGCGGAGAGGTCGTTCTGCCCGGTGAACTCGAGGAGAACGAAGTCGATGGGTCCGTGTACGTCGGTCATGGTCGTGTGCTGTCACGCTTCCTGTGATCGGGTGGTTCGCCGGAAAGTATTGCGCGGACTCGCCGGTCGCGAATCATCCATCCGGGGTGATCGTGGCCGGGCCGGCTGGGGAGACGTCGTCACCGAGCACCATGCGCATCACTCCGTCGAGATCGGGGCCACGCCGAAGATGGTGCCCGCCGTCGGCGCTGATGCACACCCCCGTGATCCAGGAACTCTCGGGGCCTGCGAGGAAGCGGACGGCCGATGCGATGTCGTCGGTGGTGCCCAAGCGATGCAGTGGCATCTGTTCGAGGTAGTCGGCGACGATCTCCGGCACCGCGGTGAGCCCGGCGGAGATGTCGGTCGGCACGAGGCTCGGCCGCACTGCGTTCGCGCGGATCCCGACCCCGCCGAGTTCGTCGGCGACCTCGCGGACGAGCATCTCGAGGCCGGCCTTCGACACGTTGTAGGGAGTCATGTACCGATGGGTTGCCACGGCTGCGATCGACGAGATCGCCACGATCGCACCACCGCCGTTCGCGGCGAGGTGTGGCACGGCGTGTTTCATCGTGAGGAAGGCACCGGTCAGGTTGGTGCCGAGCACCGTGTTCCAGTCCTCGAGCGACGTGAGGTGGAAGGGCCCGGCCGAACCCGTTCCGGCATTGGCCACCACGATGCGAAAGGGACCTGCGGCGGCAGCCGCAGCGCAGGCGGCTTCGACGCTCGCCTCGTCGGTGACGTCACAGGCCACCGTCGACACCGTTGCGGCCGGGAACTCGCTGCGGAGTTCGGCGGCGGAGGCCTCCAGGCGCTCGACGGTCCGCGCCGCGAGCACCACGCCCGCTCCGTCGGCGAGCAGCGCCCGCGCACAGGCGAGGCCGATGCCAGAACCGCCCCCGGTGATCAGGGCCACTTGGCCGTCGAGCGGTCGTGTGTCGCTGTCCATCGGCGCAGTGTTGCGCACGGGCGCGGCGCTGAGCGGATCGGTCCGCCGGGGTCGGGTCCGGGAGGACGTGTGCGCCACGATGGCGGGGTGACGCCTCCCACCGCTCCTCTGCCTCCGACCGGCCGACCGCTGTCGGGAGTGCGTGTGCTCGATCTGAGCCGGGTGCTGTCCGGCCCGCACTGCACCCGCATGCTCGCCGACATGGGTGCCGACGTGATCAAGATCGAGCCACCGGCGGGCGACCTCACCCGGTTCGCCACGCCGCGTCGGCACGGGTTGTCGAGCTACTTCGTGCAGCAGAACGTGGGCAAGCGCAACCTGAGCATCGACCTGGCCACACCGGAGGGTGCCGACATCCTGCTGGCACTCGCCGAGCATGCCGACGTGCTCGTCGAGAACTACCGCCCGGGCGTGATGGCCCGGCTCGGTCTCGGCGCCGACACGATGCTGGCCCGGAACCCGCGGCTGATCTACGCCTCGATCTCCGGGTACGGCCAGACCGGGCCGTGGGTGACACGCCGGGCGTACGCGCCGGTCGTCGAGGCCGAGGCGGGCATCGTCGCGTCGCAGGGCAACGCCCGCGGGGGCGAGCTGGCGAAGGATCCGCACAGCCACGCCGACGTGTACACCTCGTTGGAGACGGCGTCGGCGATCCTCGCTGCGCTCTATCAGCGCGAGCACACCGGTGAGGGGCAGTGGATCGACGTGTCGATGGCCGAGACGATGCTCTACGTCAACGAGCACCTCCACGACGCACTCTGGGACGGCCACGACGATCCCCAGTGGATCCGCAGCTTCCGCCCCGGCGACTACCTCGTGCTCACCGTGGCGAACGGCGAGTCGCTGGTGGTGTCCGGACACCCCGCCGAGCGCGGCACGTTCGACTTCTTCATCGCCGCGATGGATCGGGCAGATCTCGCCGACGATCCGCGGTTCGCCGACGTGGCGTCCCGGCTGGACAACTTCGACGCGCTCCGTGAGATCATCCGCGACTTCGCCGCCACCGTGCCCGACGCCGAGGCGTTCGAGGAACGGTTCTCGAAGCACCAACTCGCCGTGGGGCGCGTGCGTGAACCCGGCGAGTTGACCGACACCGACTGGGCCCGCGACCGCCACGCGGTGGTCGACGTCGACGACCGCGGCGGGGGCACGATCCGTGTGCCCAACTCGCCGTGGCGGTTCGGCTCGTCACCCGATGTCGGGGTGTCGGGAATTCCCAAGTACCGCGGCGAGGACAACCGCTCGGTGCTCCACGAACTGCTCGGCTTCGACGACGAGCAACTCGACGCGCTCGAGGCATCCGCCGTCCTGTCGAGCCGCCTGCCCGACGCCTGACACGATTGCCCACGTGACGCTTCGCTTCCCGGTGGCGCCGATGAAGGCGACGATGGGCTCCACCGCGGCGATCCCCGAAGGCGACGACTGGGCGTTCGAGGTGAAGTGGGACGGCTACCGCACGATCGTCCACGTCGACCGGGGAACGGTCAGGTTGCAGAGCACGTCCGGCCACGACGTGACCGAGCGGTGGCCGGAGTTCGCCGGGCTCGCCGCACGCGCTGAACGCCTCGTCGGCGATCCTCGACGCCGAACTCGTCGTGTTCGACGACGACGGTCGACCGCGTTTCGAGTTGGTGCAGCAGTCCGGGATCGGCTCGACACGTGAGGCGGTGCTGCAGTGCTTCGACGTGCTGCAGGTCGACGGAACCGACGTGATCGACCTGCCCTACGAGGCGCGCCGGCGCCTGCTCGACCAACTCGTCGAACCCGGTGAGAACTGGACCGTCCCGGCGTTCCGTGCAGGCGGCGGCGCCGAGTTGGTGGAGGCAACAGCGGCCGAGGGCCTCGAGGGCGTGATCGCAAAGCGCCTCGACTCCGTCTATCGCCCGGGCACACGATCGAAGGACTGGCGCAAGATCAAGAACCGGACCCTCGTCGAGCTGACGATCGGCGGCTTCACGGAAGGGACCGGCAACCGCGCCTCCACGTTCGGAGCGCTGCTCGTGGGCCGCCCCGACACCGATGGCACCCTGCGCTTCGCGGGCGCCGTCGGGACGGGCTTCGACCAGCGCACCCTCACGGCGCTGCGCTCGCAGCTGGATGCCGTGGCGACCGAGCGCTGCCCGTTCGAGCTCCCGGTCCCGGCCGCTGTCGCCCGAACGGCGACGTGGGTCGAACCGCTGCTGCGCGCGACGGTGTCGATCGCCGAGTTCACCAACGACGGCCTGGTACGCCACGCCAGCTTCGTCGACCTGATCCGGTGACACCGGCACTCGCGCCGCGACCCGATGCGACCGTGCTCAGGAGGCCGCCGCCAGCGCAGCGGTCGCGATCGGCGTCACTGCTTGCGCGGTCTCGGTCGTCGTGACCTCGGTGGATCCACCGTCGCTCCCGCACCCCCCGGCGACGAGCGCAGCGACACACAGCGGACCGACGCCGAGGGCCGGGAGTCCCGAGGATCGGATGTCATCGACAGCTCCCGGTCGGGTCAGACTGACCACGCATGATCGACCGCTCCGACGCGCTGGCTCTCGACACCGCCGACCCACTCGCGCACTGGCGTGACGAGTTCGTCGTGGCCGATCCCGAACTGATCTACCTCGACGGCAACTCGCTCGGACGCACCCCGAAGCGAACCGTCGACGCACTCCACGAGGTGGTCGAGCAGTGGTCGAACGACTTGATCACCTCGTGGTGGGAACACGACTGGCTGAACCTCGCGCTCGCCGTCGGTGACGAGCTGGCCCCGCTGCTGGGCGCGCGGCCCGGTGAGGTCGCCGTCCACGAATCGACCACGGTCGCGCTGTTCCAGCAGGTCAACGTCGCACTCGACCTCGTTCCCGGCCGACGGGTGATCGCGATCGACGACGGCGACTTCCCGACCGACCGCTACGTGACCGCCGGTGTGGCGCGGCTCCGCTCCTGCGCAGTCCGGCGCGGCCTCCACGATCTCCAGGGCGTCGACGTCGTGGTTCGTTCGCTGGTCGACTACCGGACCGCGGAAGTCGCGGATGTCGTCGAGGAGACCGCACGCGCCGCGGCACACGGAGCCACCACGATCTGGGATCTGTCGCATGCAGCAGGCGTGCTCGAACTCGACCTTCCCGCCGCCGGGGTGGAGTTGGCCGTCGGCTGCACGTACAAGTTCCTCAACGGCGGGCCCGGCGCTCCCGCGTTCGTCTATGTCTCGAACGAGATCCAGGATCGGTTGACCCAGCCGATCTGGGGTTGGTTCGGCCAGTCGGACCAGTTCGCGATGGAGCGACCGTTCGATCCGCGTCCCGGGATCGGACGGATGCTCAACGGCACGCCGCCCGTGCTCGGTCTCACCGCCGCCCGCGAAGGCATCCGGGTCACCGTCGAAGCCGGCATCGGCGCCATCGCCGACAAGGCCCGGAGGCTGACCCAGTTCTGCCTCGACCTGGCCGACGAGCTCGGGTTCGAGACCGACACGCCACGCGACCCGATCCGTCGCGGCGGCCACGTCGCGATCCGCCATTCCGACGCCCGCTCGCTCCAACGGGAGTTGGCCGACCGCAAGGTGATCGTCGACTACCGCGACCCCGACGTCCTCCGGTTCGGGCTCTCGCCACTCACCACCAGCTTCATCGACGTCTTCGACGCGATGGTCGTACTCGACGAACTCACCACCCGAAATCTGCCTCGAACATCGCGCTGAGCGCGACGAACGAGGCAGATTTCGGGCTCGGGCGGGCATGCTGGGGTGCATGAGCGTCGTCAAGATCAATGCCATCACGATCCCCGAGGGCATGGGCCCACAGCTCGAAGGCCGCTTCGCCGGGCGGGCGAAGATGGTCGAGCAGTTCGACGGGTTCGAGGACTTCCAGCTCCTGCGCCCCGTGGAGGGCGAGGATCGCTACTTCGTGTACACCCGCTGGGCCTCGGAGGAGCACTTCCAGGCCTGGATGAACAGCCAGGACTTCGAGCGTGGCCACGGCTCGGGGCAGGCCGACGGCAACCAGCCCGCCGAGGGCGAAGCGCCCCGCAAGCCGGTCGCCCAAGGCGCCGACCTGATGAGCTTCGAGGTCGTCGAACACGTCGTCAAGACCTCCTGACCCGTTCTCGTGAACTCGTCGCGGGATTACTCCCCAACGAGTTCACGAGAAGGAGTTGTAGCCTGCGGGACTCGTGGCACTGATCGTCCAGAAGTACGGCGGCACGTCCGTTGCCGACCCCGACCGCATCCACGCGGTGGCCGACAACGTTGCGTTCACGCGCAAGCGGGGCAACGACGTCATCGTCGTCGTGTCCGCGATGGGCAAGGCCACCGACAACCTGATCGCCCTCGCCAACTCGGTGTCGAGCACCCAGCCCGGCCGCGAGATGGACATGCTGCTCACCACCGGCGAACGGGTGACCGCAGCACTGATGACGATGGCGCTCGCCGACCGCGGGATCGACGCCGTGAGTTTCACCGGCAGCCAGGTCGGCATCATCACCGACACCGCCCACCGCAAGGCGAAGATCATCGAGGTCAAGGGCGACCGGGTTCGCGAAGCGATGTCCGCCGGCAAGGTCTGTGTGATCGCCGGGTTCCAGGGGGTCAGCACCGACAAGGAGATCACCACGATGGGTCGTGGTGCCTCCGATCTGACGGCATCGGCGCTGGCTCAGGCGATGAACGCCGACGCCTGCGAGATCTACACCGACGTCACCGGCGTGTTCACCGCCGACCCGCGCATCGTGCCGCAGGCCCGCAAGCTCGCCAAGGTGCACTTCGACGAGATGCTCGAGATGGCCGGCGCCGGCTCCAAGGTGCTGGCGCTGCGATCGGTCGAGTTCGCCCGCAATCACGACGTACCGCTCCACGTCCGTTCCGCATTCACCTGGGAACCCGGAACGTGGGTCACCAACGAGGAGGCTTCCGTGGAAGATCCGATCATCTCCGGCGTCGTCACCGACATGTCCGAAGCGAAGGTCACCGTGTTCGGCGTTCCCGACCGGCCGGGCATCTCCGCAGCGCTGTTCGAACCACTCGCCGACGCCAACGTCAACGTCGACATGATCGTGCAGAACACCTCGACGCAGGGCACGACCGACATCAGCTTCACGATGCCGATGGCCGACATGGGTGAGGCCGAACAGATCGTGTCGCGTGTCGCCACCGAGATCGGGGCGACCGGCGTGTCGCACGACAACGACATCGCCAAGGTGTCGCTCGTCGGCGCCGGCATGAAGTCCGCCCCGGGCATCGCGGCGAAGATGTTCCGCGTGCTCGCCGACGAGGGCGTCAACATCGAGATGATCTCGACCTCGACGATCCGCGTGTCGGTGGTGTGCTCGGCCGGCGACATGGAACGCGCCGCCCGAGCGCTGCACACCGCCTTCGGCCTCGACTCGGGCGCCGACTACAGCGCCCCGCTGCCGGAACGCAAGTGAGCGGGCGGGTCGGTCGCGACCTTGCTTGAATGACCGCAGTGGGAGACATCTGGCCGCAACTCGTACTCGTCGGCGTGCTGGTGGTGATCAACGCCGCGTTCGCCGGCACCGAACTCGCGCTGGTGTCGCTGCGCGAAAGCCAGCTGCAGCGTCTCGAGGAGCGCTCGGCGACGGGAACGGTGCTCGCCCGGCTGGCTCGGCAACCGAACCAGTTCCTGGCGACGATCCAGATCGGTATCACCCTCGCCGGATTCCTCGCCTCGGCTGCCGCCGCCGTGTCGCTCGCGCAACCACTCGAGGAGCCGCTGAGTTTCCTCGGTGGTGCTGCCGAAGCCGTCTCGGTGATCATCGTCACCCTCGTCCTCGCCTACTTCACGCTCGTGTTCGGCGAGCTGGCGCCCAAGCGCATCGCGATGCAGCGCGCGGAGAAGTGGGGCATGGTGATGGCCCGACCGCTCGATCTCCTGTCGACGCTGACCAAGCCGGTCGTCTGGTTGCTCTCGCGTTCCACCGACCTCGCGGTGCGGCTCCTCGGCGGCGATCCCGACCTCCAGCGTGAACAGGTCACCGAGGAGGAACTCCGCGACATGGTCGCGATCCACGAGACCTTCTCCGACGAGCAGCGACTGATCATCGACGGAGCGTTCGAGATCGCCGAGCGTCGACTCGACGAGGTGATGGTGCCCCGCAACGACGTCGCGATCATCGATGCCGCCGCCACCTGCGCGGAAGCGCTCGCGTTCCTGCTGGAGACCGGCCACTCGCGGGCACCCGTTGCCGAGAAACGCAACCTCGACCGGACCGTGGGAATGGTCCGCCTCCGCAATCTCATCGGGCGCAGCGACGAGCCGGTCACCGGGCAGATGCGCGAGATGCCGGCGTTCCCCGATGCGGCGCGTGTGCTCACCGCCCTGCGCGAGTTCCAGGCCCATCGCACCCAGATGGCAGTGGTGATCGGCGAGCACGGTCAGGCGCTCGGGATCGTCACGGTCGAGGACCTGGTCGAGGAACTGGTCGGCGAGATCTACGACGAGACCGACCCCGATCTGTCGAGGATCGGACACGAACCCGACGGAACGATCACGCTGCCCGGCAACTTCCCCGTCCACGATCTCGTCGATCTCGACGTGGAACTCCCGAGCGGCGACTTCACCACGGTGTCCGGTCTGGTGCTCGACGAGCTGGGACGATTCCCGGCGGTCGGTGAGACGTTGATCGTCGGCGACTGGGTGATCGAGGTCCGTGCGATCGAGCGCCACCGCATCCGACAACTCGCCATCCGCCCCGCCGATCCGTCCCCGGCACCGACCGCCCAGAGCTGATCGTCCCGAGCTGACCGGTCAGCGGACGGTGGCGATCAACCAGTAGTGGTGTGGGTTGATCCCGTCGAACTCCTGCACCTTGGCACCACGTCCCGAGATCTTGCTCTTCGGGTTGCGCCAGATCTCGATGTCGGTCAGCAGTGGGGACAGCGGCCCGATCAGTTCGTCGGGCTGGAGTCGGTTCGCCTGCCAACCGAGACGGGCGGCCAACCGGCGCTGGGAGAGCCACGGCCCGTACTTCGGGATCCGGAACTGCGCCCGGGTGATGGCCCCGAGCGGCAACAGCACGATGTCCTGGGCGCTCCTGGCGCGGTAGTTCAGCACGATCTTGCCGCCGGGCCTCGTGATCCGGACCGCTTCGGAGGTGAGCTCCAGCGCATCGTCGGGCTCGCAGTGCTGCAGCGTGATGTAGCTGAACGCCACATCGGTGGAGTTCGGCGGAAGATCGAGCGTGTGCCCATCGGCGACATGGCTGGTCCGCAGCCGATCGACCTTCCCGAACTGGCTCACCGTCTCGATGCAACGCTCGAGGAAGCCGGCGTCGAGATCGCACCCCACGACGGTTCCGTACTCACGGGTGAACGCGCACGTCATCCGGCCGATGCCACAGCCGATCTCGACGAGCGTCTTGTCGTCGGGCGTGCGACCGTCGGCATCGGGTGACCGCAGGCCGAACACGGTGAGGTAGGCCGGCACTTCGGAATCGCCGGTGGCGACGAACTGCTCGAGCGTCAACTCACTGCCGGTCTCGTTGTTGAAGACCCATCCGGTCGTGCGCACGACGTCGTCGCCGCTCGCCTGACGTTCGCTGGTCTGACCGGCCGCCTTCCATGGAACGAGTTGTGGACGACGACGCATGCCGACGATTGTGCCAGAGCGATCCGGGAACCGCCCAGCGCGCTCGCGAAACCGTCGGCGCCCCACCGGCGACCGGCGTTATCGTCTGGGCCATGTCTGCAACAGCACAAGGGCTCCGAATCGGCGTGGTCGGTGCGACCGGGCAGGTCGGCAGTGTCATGCGTCGCCTCCTCGACGAGCGCGACTTCCCGGTCGCCGAGATGCGGTACTTCGCCTCCGCCCGCTCCGCCGGCACCACCCTCCCCTGGAAGGGCACCGACATCGTCGTCGAGGACGCCGAGACCGCCGACCCGAGCGGCCTCGACATCGCGCTGTTCTCGGCGGGTGCCACCTCGTCGCGGGCCTACGCCCCCAAGTTCGCCGCTGCCGGTGCCGTGGTGATCGACAACTCGTCGGCATTCCGGATGGACCCGGAGGTTCCGCTGATCGTCGCCGAGGTGAACGGCGAACTCGCCACCGGCACCCCGAAGGGCATCATCGCCAACCCGAACTGCACGACGATGGCGTTCATGCCGGTGCTGAAGCCGCTGCACGACGAGGCCGGGCTGGTCCGGATCATCGCGGCCACGTATCAGGCGGTGTCGGGCGGCGGCCTGGCCGGCGTCGACGAACTCGACAAACAGGCCCGCCAGGTCGTCGATCGGGCCGCCGAACTCACGCACGACGGCGCCGCCGTCGCGTTCCCCGCACCGGAGAAGTTCGCCAAGCCGATCGCCTTCAACGTGCTGCCGCTCGCCGGATCGATCGTCGACGACGGGTCGTTCGAAACCGACGAGGAGCAGAAGCTGCGCAACGAGAGCCGCAAGATCCTCGGGATCCCCGACCTGCTCGTGTCCGGCACCTGCGTGCGGGTGCCGGTGTTCACCGGTCACTCGCTGTCGATCAACGCCGAGTTCGAACGCCCGATCTCGGTCGAACGGGCGACCGAGCTGCTCGCGTCGGCGCCCGGTGTGGTGCTGTCCGACATCCCCACGCCGCTCGAAGCCGCGGGCCAGGACCCGACCTACGTCGGCCGCATACGTGCCGACGAGGGTGCCCCCGGTGGACGCGGCCTCGCGCTGTTCGTCAGCAACGACAATCTCCGCAAGGGTGCCGCCCTCAACGCGATCCAGATCGCCGAACTGCTCGTCTGAGTCAACAGGCGCAGGGGATCGAGCTGCACTTGGGGCAGCCGTCGCCGTAGCGGGCAACCGCTTCGTTCAGATCGACACCCTGCTGGTTGGCGAGCGTTGCCACCCAGGCGACCACGTCACCGAACTCGTGGACACGTTGCTCGTGTGTGCCCTTGCGGACCGCCTGCGCGAGTTCGCCGATCTCCTCGGTGAGCCAGGCCACGGTGGCCGACACGCCACGCTCGCGATCGCGGTCGCCGTACGTCCGCTCGATGACGTCCTGGAGTTCAGCGAAGTCCATGCGGCCCGACGGTACTGCGTCGGTCGGCAGCAACGCTCGACGTCAGCGGTCGACGCCGACCGGTCGCGCGTGTTCGAAGCGCTCGGCGAAGTCGACCATCCGCGGATCGGCGTTGACGACGACGAGGTGCGACGACGCCCGACCGGCGGTCGACGTCACGCGGGTCATCGCGGTGTAGGCGAGCCGCCGCGACCGCTCCTCCATGCCGATCCCGAGCACGACCGCCGGGCTCTCCCATCCCTTGAAGGCGTGCACGGTGCAGCCCTTGACTGCGTCGGCGCCCGGCCAGAACCGTGACTTGCGGCGCTGGCGCTCGTCCGGGTCACGGCTGTACACGTGGTGGACCGGGTAGCCGGCCGCCTCGATGATCTCCGCGGCGACGAGCCCGTCATGGTGGTACTCGCACAGGTAGATCACGTCGCGGGGAGCGAGGTCGGGGTGCTCACCCAGGAGCCGGACCACCGCACCCCCGATCTCGGAGCCGAGATCGGCCACTCGATCGACGTTGCGCCACGACCGCTGCCCGGACGAGACGGTGCCGACCACCGCAGCCTGATCCGACGGCACCACCGGCACCGACGCGTCATCGGACACGTACTCGCGAGCGAAGAGATTGGTCGATTCGATGAGCTCGGGCGCCATCCGGTACGACCCGGTCATGTCGATCCACGGTTCGGTGAAACCGGCCGCCTCGAGCGTGCTCGGAGTCGCCCAACTCGACTTGCCGTACAGGTCGACCGTCGGATCGGTCACCAGCAGCATCTCGCCGCCCGGTCGGACGACATGGTCGCGGAGCAGATTCCACCACTGGAGACGGAAATCCTGTCCTTCGTCGACGAGGACGGCGTCGAATCGTCGTTCGAAACCGCTGCTGAGCACGTCGTCGGTCTTGAGGACGATCTTCTCCGGCCAGGTGCCGCGCGACGGCTCTGCCGCGACGATGCCGGCCACTGCCGCATCGTCGACCACCCGTGCACAGAAGGTGTGGAAGCTCGTGCACGTCACCCGGGCCGGGTTGGCGCCGTACTCGGCGCAACGTTGCACGACGAGGCCACGCAAGCGGTGGGCCAGCGTGAGGTTGAAGCAGAGGACGAGCACACTCTTGCCTTCGGCCGCCAGACGGGCGGCGCGAGCGGTGAGCGCGAACGTCTTGCCGCTGCCCGGCGGACCGGTGACCCCGCGGATGCTCGAACCCCTCGGGTTCGCCGCGACCGTTCGTGCCTCGGAGCTGAGCTGTACCGGAGCGACCATGCCGTGCGAGACCCCGTCGACCACCAGCTCGTGGTGCAGCCGGCGGACCGACTCCGCAGATGTCACGACACCGGGCGGGGCCATCACGACTCCTGCGAGGTGCTTCTCGAGCGCGTCCGCCCCCCAGAGCAGCACCGTCGGAACCGACGGGTCGAGCGTGACGGTCGTCGCTGCCGCGGCGGTCGACAGTCTGGGGGTGACGATCGCGGATCGCACCGACGCTCCTGGATCGCGCTCGTCGCCGGGGAGCGCGAAGAACTGGTCGACGATCGTGCTGCGATGCCGTCGGGCGACATCGACGATGTTCGTCCGATCGGTGAGGATCTCGACGACGATCACCCCGTGACGGTCGTGGACGAGCACGAAGTCCGGCACGTCCTGCCCGAACTGCGGGCGGACGTAGACCGTCCACTCGTCGTCGAGGGTCGACAGCTGTCGAGCGACCTGTTCGCCATCGGCGTCGAGGGGCACCAGGGCTTCGTCGAGATGGTCGAGTGACGGCTGGAACGTAGCCAAGGGAACTCCCGTGATGCAGAGGCGGACTTCAGGTCATCGGCATGTCTGCACGACGACCTGAGCGATTCCTCACGCGAATTTCACGCGTCTCGGACGGCACCGTCGACGGCGTGCTCGTCGTCGTCCCACTCGATCACCTGTTCCACCTCGATCCCGCCGTCGCCGGGTGGTTCGACTCGGTTCGGAGGTGGCTCACCGGCAGCAATCGGTCGGCCGGATCGCGCTCCATTGCCCTTGAGGCCGGTGTCGCGCCGCGCCGCGCGCACGCACTGGGAAATGCTGTGCCAGAAGCGGTCGGGGCCGACCACGTCACCGAAGCCCGACCGCTGCAGCACGGTGTTCACGCCGTGGAGGACCCTGGCGAGGTAGAGGTTGACCTCGCGCTTGTCCAGCTGGACGGCCAGGTGCGTGAGGACGTCGGCACTGGTCGTGTCGAGCTGCGTCGTGGCTTCGAGGTCGAGAACGAGGGCCCTGGTGCCGGGCCGGTCGTCGACCTCGGCGAGCAACTGCTCCTCGAACGCTGTCGCGTTCGCCCAGAAGAGCGGCGCATCGAGGCGCACCACGACGACACCGTCGACCGGATGCCTGTCGGGGTGCTTGTGCAACCTGCCCCAGGCCGCCTTCTCGTCGTCGATCTTGCCGAGCACGTCCATGCGAGGCCTCGAGGATCGGTAGACGATCGCCAGCAGTGACGCCGAGATGGCGATGCCCAGTCCGGGCAGGGGCCCGAACAGCACAACCGCGCCGACGCCGACCACGGCCGCGACGAAGTCGGCTCGACGGATCCGGCGGTAGCGACGCAGGGCCGACACGTCGATCAGACTCCGCACAGCAGCCACGACGATCGCGCTGAGCACCGCCTGTGGGAGATCGGTGAACACCCAGGTGAACGCGACGATCACGACCACGGTGAAGGCGGCGGCGGTCAGCCCGGTGATCTGGCTCCCGCTGCCGGCCTGGTCGGCGGTGGCCGTCTTCGAGAGACTTCCGGCCACGGCGAGCCCACCGGAGAGCCCGGCGGCGACGTTGGCCGCGCCCATTCCCACCAACTCGCGATCGGTCTCGATTCGGTAACCCCCTCGAGTTGCGAAGAGGCGGCTGGCCGCGAGCCCTTCGGCCAGGGCGACGAGGCCGAGCGACATCCCGCCGATCAACACCGGCCCGATGTCGTCGCGCGGGATGAAGGGCAGGCCGAGCGGGGGGAGCCCCGAGGGGACCTCACCGATCATGGCCACGCCCTTGGCCTCCAGGTCGAACGCGACCGATGCCACGACCCCGAGCACGAGGGTGACGAGGCCCCACGGGATGCGCGGTGCGATGCGTTGACCGCCGAACAGCACCACGAGCGCGACACCCCCGACCACCGCTGTCTGCATCTGCGTCTCGTCGAGGTTCTGCATCGTGCGCACGAACACCCCGATCAGATCCCCGGATGGCTTCGGAATACCGAGCATCGTCGGCAGCTCACCGATGATGATCGTCAGCGTCAACCCGAGAACGAAACCCGTCACGATCGGCTTCGACAGGAACTCGGCGAGCCACGAGATCCGCAACATGCCGGCCAGGACGAGCACGATCCCTGCGGCGATGGCGAGGGCCGACGTGATCGCCACCGCGTCCTGCGGGTTGTCGCGGGAGATGTCGGCGACCAGCGACCCGGACACGATCGCGACGGTCGAGGCGGGACCGACGATCAGCTGGGGTGACGATCCGAGCACGCCGTACGCGAGGAGCGCGAGTGGAACCGCGTACAGCCCGACCTGCACGGGTACGCCGGCGATCGTCGCGTAGCCGAGCGACTGCGGAATCAGCAACGCAGCGACGATCGCACCTGCGAGCAGATCGTTGCGCAACCGGTGACGGCGATAGCTCGGGAGCCAGCGGAGTACGGGTACGAACTTGGCGACCCGTGCCCACCGTTCCGTCGTCGTGTCCGTTCCACTCACGGCGCAACGCACCTCCCCCGGATCGGACTCTACGCGATCCGAAGCGCACGACGTCGCTTCGCAGATGACGCCGGCGCCGCACTCGCTGTGTCCGCGGGTGGGCCCCGTTCAGCGCGGCTGCTGAGCCCCGGTGTAGCGTCTCGTGTGCGACGACAGGGGGATCCATGAAGGTGTTGCGAGTGTCATTCGTCGGGATCCGGTCGGGGAACTTTGCTCCTACCGTCGACATGTTCCGTGATGTGCTGGGCATGGACCTCGCGTTCGAGCATCCCGGATGGGCCGGTTTCCACCTCCCCTCTGGCGACCGGGACCTGCTCGAGGTCTTCGGTTCGGCAGATGTCGACGAGCGAGTGGTGCCTCCGGAGTTCGAGCACGGTGCGCTGGTCGCGTTTGCGGTCGACGACGTGATCAGCGCCAGGGAGGAACTGGCCACGGCTGGAATCGAACTCATCGGCGACCTGGTGTGGGCGGCCGACGTCACGGGCGATCCAGCCGATCAGGGTTGGGGCTGGTGCTTCTTTCGAGCACCGGACGGCAACGTCTACGTACTCCAGCAGGACGGTGTCGGTCGCGACGACGAGCGGACCCGGGCAGACACCGAGGTGCCCGACGTGCAGACATCTCGTGGTCGGGGTGAGAGGATTTGAACCTCCGGCCTCCACGTCCCGAATGACGTCCTGCCATGACATCGTGTGCCAACTCATGTCGGCGCATGCCGATCTAGCTGGGGTTTTGCGATTCGCCGTGCCGTCGTGTCCCAACCAGTGTCGGGGCGTGTCGGGCAGTTTGGCTCCCAAGATGGCTCCCAAGATCGGAACTGCGGACGCCCGACTCCGGTCAACGGTGGGCGTCGTCGTGGACGACTCCCCAGGCGAACTGAATGGGTCGGATCGGACGCGATTCTTGCAATGCGCGGCTTGGGCCGCAGCGTGCGGATGGCGTGGGCCGATGGAGCGGACTACAGAGCCGGTGTTGTCGGGTGTCGTCGGTCGGGCAGGTGACGCGAAGCATCCGGGTAGCGACCCTCAAGCAGATATAGCTACATTGAAGTCATGGAAGTAGCCACATCCCGTTCTGAAGTCGGGATACGTGACCTGAAGAACGGACTCAGCGGATACATCGACCGCGTCCGCAACGGCGAAGAGGTCATCGTCACCGATCGCGGCCGTCCCGTCGCCCGGCTCTCGTCGCTCGAAGCCACCCACGACCACCTCGCCGAACTCATCACGGCCGGGATCGTTCGAGCCCCGACAAGCAGCAAGCGTCACACACCACGAAAGCGGATCAAGTCGAAAGGCCCCGTCAGCGACCTCGTCGCCGAGCAGCGGCGCTGAGCCCGGTGATCACCTACATCGATACCTCGACGTTGCTCAAGCTGATCATCGACGAGGAGGGCTCCGAGCGCGCCATGACCATCTGGTCCTCCGCCGACGTGGTTGCGTCGGTGAATCTCCTCGCGGTCGAGGCCCGCGCTGCGCTCGGTGCCGCCAGACGGGTTCGGCGTCTCACCGACGCACAGCACCGCTCCGCCGTCACCGAGCTCGACGCGCTGATGAGCGATCTGCACATCGTGCAAGTGACGGATGAGCTGGTGGCGAGCGCCGCGAAACTCGCAGACGAAGAGGGGCTTCGTGGCTACGACGCAGTTCACCTCGCTGCTGCGCTGACCGTCGAAGCGACCGTGTTCAGCAGCGCGGACACTGCGCTCTGCGCCGCCGCTGAACGCCGTGGACTGCATATCGCCAACCCCCTCGGAAGCTGAGACCGGCGCACGGCGCGTCGATCGTCGAGCGGGATTACGTGTCGCTATATCGGGTGCCCAGTACGAAGCCTTCCGGGGATGGTCAGGCGACCCGCTCAAAGAGGTACGCGAATGGCGACTTGGTGTAGGCGATGCCGCGGCCGCTGTCGTGCAGCGATTCCTTGGTGACCTCGACGTCACGCTTCGGCACGAGATAGGAGTCGAGGTCTCGAGTCTCCACGGCGTAGTTGCCCGATCTCGACGTCACGACTGCGTGGAGCCGGTACCTCGGGTCAATCGATGCCATCGCGGCATCGCCGTGGCTCGGATTCACCAGCAGCGTGCCACCGACGCGCAGATGGCGCGTGCAGGCGTCTGAGACGAATCCTGCATACAGGGAGATGAGGAGGTCGAACTCACCCTCGTCGAGGTCGAGCAGGTCGGTGTAGTCCGCGCTGATGAAGCGCACCGAATGAGAGTTGGGCCCGACGCCGTGCTCGACGAGCAACTCCTGAACCCCGATCTGATCGCCGAAGAACTGCCCTGCTCGTCGGTCAATATCGACGTACGTCACCAACGGCCAGACGAACGAGGGTGCGAGATCGACGTAGGAGCCCGGATAGAGCACCCGCTCCACATCGATGGCTGCGGCCACGGCCATGAACAAACGATGGCGGTCGCCGTGGTGTTGGTCTTGCTTCTCCCACAACCGACCGGTTCGCTCCTGCACAGCCCGACCCTAGGCCGAACCATCCGACAGCGACTGTCTGGCCCTCAGGCCGGATCCAGGACGCGATTACGTGACGCGAGAGTTGGGCCGATACCGAGTGGTCGGCGCCGTGCTGCCGGCGCCATTTCGTGCGGGTGTTATCGAGTGGTTGAGCGGCCGGCGCGTCCCTTGCGAAGCCAGGGGATCGACACGTGAGGCAATTGACCGCCGGTCCGGCGGGCTAGGAGCAACAATGTCGCATGACGTTGCTCGATCAATGGCCCCTCTTCGGCCTACGCATCTCATCACCACGCCTCGAGCTGCGGTTTCCGACCGATGCTGACCTGAGCGAATTGATCCAGGTCGCCGGATCGGGGGTCCACGATCCGTCGACCATGCCCTTCACAACCCCATGGACCGACCTGCCTTCCCCTCGGTTCGAGCGGGAGGCACTCCAGTACTGGTGGCGATGCCGAAGCGGGTTCACTCCCGAGAGCTGGGATCTGTCGCTCGCTGTCGTACTCGACGGTCAACCCATCGGGCTTCAGAATCTAAAGGCAAGTGACTTTCTGATCCTTCGCACCGCTGAGACTGGTTCGTGGATCGGTCAGGAACATCAAGGCCAAGGGATCGGTACCGAGATGAGGTTCGCAGCGTTGAGCTTCGGGTTCGAGTTCCTCGAAGCGCACGCGATCACCAGCACCGCCTTTTCTGACAACCTCGCATCTCAGCGTGTCTCGCTCGCCACCGGGTACGTGGAGAACGGCCGAGGTTTCGCCAATCAACGGGGGCGTCGGGCTGAGCAGATCAGATACCAGCTTGTGGCGGACCGCTGGGCATCAGTCCGCCCAGAGTGGACCGTTGACGTTCAGGGCTTCGATGAGTGCAAGGGCTTCTTCGGACTGGATTGAACTGCTCCGGTGGTACCGACAAGCTCGGTCTCGGCGGCCAGGTTTCTTGTCACCGTCAGTGGTCAGGACTTGCCCGTGAAATTGCGGCGCCGCAGTTGGGCCGCGATGCGCCGGACTCCGAAGGCTGAACCCCGTGATTGTGGGCGCTCGTTATCGGTCGCTCCGGGCAGCTCCCCGACAGCTCAGCCGCACACCGGTGCTATTCAACTTGTCTGGAGATGCGCTGCGGTGGCGCGTCACGGGTTTGCACCGACAGGGCGGGCTGGCGACGCGAACGTCGTCCCGAACGGGATCGGCCGGTCGCATTAGGGTTTTCCGATGCGTGCGTCCGACCCGACCGACGCTCGTGACGTCCCTGTGCCGCCGGTGCTGTTGGACTATCTCGTCTACGTGGTCGTGCTCAACATCTTCGTGCAGTTCGTGCCGCAGGTCATCACAGAGTCGTTCTCGGTCTCGCTGTTGACGGCCGCGCTGCTGCTGCTCGTGCTCCATGGTGTGACCATCGTGAAGGTGCCCCTCAAGACTCGATTCAAGGCGGCGTCGAGCCGGACCGGAAAGGTGCTGCTCGGGCTGACTCTGTGGATCGTGCTGGCCGGCAGCAAGTTCGTCGTGCTCGCGCTCGTCGACCGCCTGTTCGGCGACCGTGTGAGCCTCGGCGGATTCCTTTCGGTCACCGGCCTGATCCTGGTGCTGTTGTTCGCGCGCGATCTCGTACGTCGCACTCTGGCCGCGGCGCTGGCCGCCACGCCCGCCGCTGGCTGACGACGCCCGGCTTGGGCGGAGTGAGATCGTTCGCCGCCGCTTGCGAAATGCAGCCCCCTGCTTGGTCCAATACGGCGGTGAAACTGTGACGCCAAAGATGGGCCGCAGTCGGTCACCACCGGAGGCGGCGTCACGATGATTGCGCGTGCCGATACCGAGCGGCCTCACCGTTGAGATCGATGCTTGCGTCGCGCCCACATACCGGGCATTCGGCGTTGCTCGGCCCCGCCCTCGACCGGGCGTGTCGCAGCGCTTCTCGGCCAGATCACATCGAGCGATAGGCGACGCCTGACCGCACCCCGAGGCGCCGATCTTGCGCGATTCGAGCGCGGTGTCCACCAGGGTGAAGTCGAGGGTGAGCGCAACCTCGTCGAGGGCCTTGGTGCTCGTGAGGAACCCGTCGGTCCCGCCCGTGCGAGCCTTGCTGCGGTCGTGGTCGGCGGCTTCGGTCACCGCCGTGTGGAACGCGAGAAGGGCAGCGTCGTCGAAGGCGAGTTCACCAACGACAGCGGCTGAGGGAGTCCATGCTTGAGAACGTGGGTCTGCGATCTTTCATCTGACCGATGACGAGGTCGATGGCGGCCGGGCCGGTCTCCCGGCCCTTGTAGGGTCCCGGCATGGCCCGCGTCGTGATCGTCTCAGGCGGGTATCTCGGCGACGTCGCTGTCTACATCCCCATCGGTCGCCGGTTGGCCGAGGTCGGCCATGCAGTGACGTTCGTGGCGCCTGCTGGGTATGCCGCGATGCTTCGGTCCGAACCGTTCGAGCACCGCCACCTCGGTCTCGACTTCTCGGCGGCGGCCATGCATGCCGACCCGACGCACACCCGGCTGATGCGCCACCCCTTGGCCAACATGCCCCGCCTCGCCAAGTACTGGCTGGGCCGGACCTACCTCGACGATCGCGACGCCGTCGAGTCGTCGATTGCCGATGCGTTGGCGGGAGCGGACGTGCTCCTGACGCACCCGGTGGGGGCGATGTTCTCGTTGCCTCTGGCGTACGCCGCGGGGGTGCCCGGCGTCGTGGGCCACATGTTCCCGATGCTGCTCCCGACCGAGCAGTGGACGCCAGCGATGCCGTACTCGTTCGCTGCCCCTCGGCGGGTCAACCGCCTGGCGTGGAAGGCCTACGACCTCTCCGGGAAGCTGGCGTTCCCCGAAGCCGAGATCAACGACCTGCGGCGTCGCTGCGGCATGGCGATCCGAGATGGCGCTGCCGTGTCGGCATACCTCGATGCCGCGGAGACGGTCGTGCTGGCCTCACCGCACTACGCGCCGCCCGCCGACGACTGGCCGCCGGTGACGATGGCCGGCTTCTCCGTCTGGGATGGTCCCGCCGACGCCGAGATACCGGCCGAGCTCGACGCCTACATCGATGCCGGCGACCCGCCGGTCCTGGTCACGCTCGGGACTTCGGCGGCGACGGATGCGGCGGAGCGCTTCGCCCGCATCCGCGCTGATCTCGCAGCTCGGGGACTTCGATCGATCGTGCTCGCCGGAAGCGAGGCGAATGCCGTGGCGCTCGCCGGGGAACCCGGAGTCGCCGCGTTCGCCCCGTTGGCTGCGCTGCTGCCGCGATGCAGCGCCGCGGTGGTGTCGGGTGCGTACGGCAGCGTCGCCGCCGCGGTGACGGCGGGCATCCCCACGGTGGTGCACCCGCAGCTGTTCGACCAGTTCTGGCATGGGCGCCAGGTCCGGACGCTGGGCGTCGGCGCGCTGGCCCGCACCGTCGGCCAGGTCGCCGACCGAGTCGAATCGGTCCTCGGCGACGACGTCCGGGCGAAAGCGCGGGACTTGGCGGCATCGATGGCCAACGAAGACGGCGTCGGCGTCGCCGTGGAAGCCATCGAGCGCGCCATCGGCACCACCGCCTGAATCGCGGCGCCGATTCTGTCGAAGTCCGCCTCGCGTGAGCTGGGATCGAAGGTTCGGCTCAGCGTCGTCGAGATGCCATCGTCGTCCATCCCGTCTGCACGGAACGAGGTTCGGCCCGGACATCGCGATCTGCTGGAGCGCGCTCGGAAGTCGCAGCCATCACCTGCCGATCGTGACTAGAATCATGGTCATGTCTGAGACACTGCCGTTGGCGAACGTGAAGTCGAAATTCTCCGAGATGGTCGACCGGGTCGAGCACACCCACGACCGGATCATCGTCACCCGTAACGGTCGCCCCGCCGCCGTGCTCATCAGCCCCGAGGAACTCGAATCGCTCGAAGACACCCTCGAACTCCTCTCCGACCCCGACGCCATGCGCCAACTCGCCGAGTCGCGACAGGCGTATGCCGCTGGCGACTTCGTGACCGGCGAGGAACTCCGCAGCCGCTATCTGGCCAGGTGAGCGCTGAGCACCCCGCCTACGCACTGCGTGTCACCGGCCCCGCCGAGCGTCAGCTCAACCGGCTCCCGGAAGGCACCGCAGCGGCGATCGTCGAATTCATGCTCGGCGCACTCCTCGAGAACCCGCACAGACTCGGCGGTCAACTTCGAGCGCGAGCTCTCCGGCATGCGTTCGGCGCGGCGGGGCGTTTACCGCATCATCTACGAGATCGACGACGACAAGCATCTGGTGATCGTCTATCGCATCGAGCACCGGGCCACCGCCTACCGGCCCCGCTGATTGCGACCCACTCGATAATCGCGCAGACCACGATGCACCCAGGCGCGCGGTATCCGGCGAACTGTGCGGGCTTGAGGCGCGATCGGGCCACCGCATAATCACTGTGAGTATCGGCGGGCCGAGCGGAGGCAATGACCCATCCGGGAACGGCACCTGCCGCTCGGGTAGACCCGCTTGGTATCAGCCGGCTTCGACGACCGCGCCGTAGCGCTGCTGTGCAGCCTGTGCTGAGGTGCCGAGGAGTTCGCCGATGCGCTGCCACGGGACGTTCTTCGCCCGCGCCGCAGTGACTGCGTCGACGATCTGACGTTCGCTACACGCTGGTGCGAGCGCGGCGCGTTCGAGCAAGTACTCCTCGACCGAGCGCTCGTCGGCGGGGTCGGGTTCGTAGTCGTCGAACCGCTTGGCAAGTTCGTCGGCATGGTCGAGGATCTCTTGGATTGAGCGGGGCATGTCAGGTCTCCAGGAACTTGGGTCGAGCGGCCATGGCGTGGACGATGAACTCGACACCCTCGGCGGCGGTGACGCCGATCTCGAGCATGCGGCCGGCGGTGTCGGCACCTACCAGCATGTCCAAGTGGTCGAGGTCGAACACTCTGATCGGGTGTCGGTAGGCGTGGAGCATGTCGTGTCTGCGATCCCGTGCTTGCGAGTGCTCGCCAAGATCACCGGCCCACGACCATCAACTTACCTTGATACGGCCGACTCGTGATGGTCCGCTGGATGTCGCCTCGACCGCAACGAACTCGGCGGGTGGCGTCTACATCTCGATGCCCGAGAGGCCGATCTCGGGGCGGGCTACTTCCATGGTCGGGCGCTGGGGGCGGAGTTTCCAGATCGCCGCATCGACGGCGTCGTAGCTCGCGCCGTAGACGGAACGGTCGTAGCGGCCCGGCCAGTCTCCGATGCCGTCCTGGATGTCGAACGCTGCCTGGTGTTGGTGGACGCGCCCGGCTGCCTGGTCCCATGCCTGTGCGTTCTTGGCGCCTCGTGGTCGGGTTCCGAGCGTGTCGATGATCGCTGCTGGTTGTTCGAGCCGGGTGATCCTGGTTCGGACTCGCCGGTCGTGAGCGAGTCGCTCGTCGATCTCGGTGACGTGCGACTCGAGTTCGGGTCGCCGGCGGAGGAACTCCTTTGCCTCGCTGGTTCGTTGGGCGAGATCGGCCAACTTGCTCTCCGCCGCCGCGATGGTGGCGTCGGCTCGACGGATGACCTCGGGTTGGCGTTGCAGCTCACGTTGCGCTGAGCGGATCTCCTGCTCGTGCTTCCTGCGTCGAAGTGGACGGTCGTGGGTCTCGATGACGTTCTCGGCCGCTCGGCAGGCGGCTTCGGCCCGAGCCCTGGTCGTGCGTGCCTCGGCGATCTCGGCGTCGAGCACGTGTCGATGAGGGTGGAACGCGTCGACGATGGACTCGGCATCGTCGAGGTTCGTCAGGATCTCGTGGCGTTGTTCCATCATCGCTCGGAGCGCCGGGCCGTCGAGGAGGCCGGGTCGATGCGGGGTGGTCTGGTTCAGTTCGGCGTGGCGGACGGTCGCTGGTTGGTCGATCCAGTCGGTGGTCATGCACTGGACGAAGACGTCGACGGCGGTCTCTTCGCCGGTCACGCCGAAGAAGGCGTGGTTCATCTCCGAGCCTCGGCTCATGGCGACGTAGAGGTTGCGGATGTCGGTGAGGCGATCGGCGAACAGCAGACCACCAAGCACGTTGCGGCCTTGGCCGCCCATGCCGGTGCAGGCGTAGGCGAGCTCGACGTGTTCGTTGACGTACTCGGCCGGGAGATGGACGACGCCTGACTTGCCGGTCGCGGTCAGCGAGCCGTCTCGGTGGATGGCCTCGATCGTCCAGACCGCTCGGTTGCGGACCATGTCGTCGCGGTCGGTGAGGAGTCGACGCTCGTTCTGGCGGGTGGCGATCTCGTCACCGACGTAGAGCCGGTAGGCGCCGACGTCGACCGAGCGTCCGTCGGCGTCGATCTCCCCGGCGCGGATGCGGAGGCGTTGGCATCGTTCGTTGAGGCGTTCGGTCGCTTCGTTGGTCGGGGTCATCAACAGCTCGCGCTTGCCGGCCTGGCGCAGTTCGTACCACAGGCGCGAGCGGCGCGCTCCATCTCAACGATGGTGCCGGCGTGCAGGCGGTCGTGAGCGTCGTAGACCTCGGCGACGCTGACGTCGCCACGGCGGAGTCGCAGGCTCGCCTCTCGTTCCCACTCGTTCGCGAAGCGGTGCACCTCGTCGAGTTCGATCGCACCGAACGTGTCGACCATCAGCGCGAACATGCCACCGCGGCCGACGGCGGAGAACTGGAGCGGGTCGCCGACGAGCGCAAGCCGCCAGCCTCGGGTGTCGGCGAGGTGGGCCATCTCGGCGAGCTTCTCGGTCGGGAGCATCCCGGCTTCGTCGACGATCACGGTGGCACCAATCGGTAGGTCGTAACGGTGGTCGGGCGGTCGGTTCAGGGTGTGCTCGATGAGCAGCTTGTGGATCGTGTCGGCGGCGACACCGGTCTCCTCCGACAGCACCTCGGCGCCGGTGGCGGACGGGGCGACGCCGAACACCACGCGGCCGTTGGCCCGGAGGTGCTCGACGGCGGGGCGCAGTGCGGTCGTCTTGCCGGTGCCAGCGGGACCGACCACGAGGACGAGGTCGGCGTGGCCGGCGACCGCGCCCGTGGCGTCGGCTTGGGGCAGGGTCAGGTCGACGGCGCTGCGGTCGACGGCGGCGGGATCGTCGGGGCCGTCGTGTTCGAAGCGGCGGTCGGCCCACTCGATGAGCGACCGCTCCTGGTCGAGGATCGCTTGGGTGGTCAGCGCACGGTCGATGACCGACTCGGTGACCGGTCGGCCGTCGCGTCGCAGGAGCGCGCCGGGCGGGATCGGTTTGGAGATGTCGACGCAACGCTCGGCGGCGACACGTTCGGCGAGTTCGTCTGCCCACCGCACGACCGTCTCGGCGTCTTCGGCGGTCTCGGTCGGGCACCACGAGGCGACCTCACGAACGAGCTCGGTCGGTCGCCACGACGACTGCTGCTCGCTGATCGACTGGATGGACCAGTCCGTGATCGCGTCGTCGAGGTCGTGGTCGATCGTTCCCCGATACAGGACCTGTTCGACCGCGTCCTCGATCACCCGGCTCGGTTCCATACCGAGCGCGCGGGCTTGATCGCGCCAGCCGTCATGCAGGCTCGCGGCGTCGAGTGACTTCGCCTTGCGGGGCCGGCTGTCGACGGCTGCTTCCCGGTCGATCAGCCAACGCTCCTGCGGTGTGGGTTCGCGGCCCATCGTGTCGACGAAACGGTCGAGCTTCTCCTCGACACGTCGACGCATCTGAGCGGTGCGCATGGAGAACTCGGCCAGGAGCGCCTCGGGCACGTCGCTGATCTCGGCGATGCCGTTCTCCGGCGTGTGCCACACCACACCGAGACGTTGCGTCAATTCGGATCGCAGGCCGGCGTGGTAGAGCGCTGACAGGGTGCGTTGGTCGCCCTTGATGAGGCGAGCGTCAAGAGCGAGCCAGCGGCCGTCGGGCGACTTGACTCGGTTGGCGATCACGAGGTGGGTGTGGAGCTGCGGATCGAGGGCGCGGCTGGTGTGTTGCCGGAACATCGCCGCGACGATCCCTTCGGCGTCGACCACCGCGACCTCCCCACCAATCCGGTAGCGGGTGTGGGCGTGTCGTTCGATCCATCCGGCGAGCGCAGTGACCGCAGCGTCGTGAGCGTCGAGCACCTCACGTCGCGTGTCGTCGTCACCGAGAGCGAACAGGACCGACACCGACTTGGGTGCCGAGGCAGTGACGTCGAACCCGCGAACCGAGTCGTCGTTGTAGCGGCGTCCGAGATGCCGGTCCGGGCGCTGCGGATCCATCCCGGCAATGAGCGCGAGGAACGCGTCGTCGCCGACCTCGCCGGACAGGCCGAGCATCGGTGCACCGTCGCCGAGCCACGTGCCGCGGGGCTCGCCGGACTGCAGGTAATAGTTCGGGAGCTGCTCGACGTAATAGGCGCCGGCATCGCAGCCCTTGAGGGTGGTGACGCGCACGGTCATGGCGTCTCACACTCCGCTCGGGTACTCCCCGGATA
>CAVORH010000008.1:0-4007 GCA_963698565.1 Ilumatobacteraceae bacterium | reverse complement strand
TTTGTAATCATGAGGTGGCGAGTTCGATCCTCGCACCCGGCTCCACTGCACGGTCCGGCTCAGCGGCCATTTCGCCCTGACCTGGCGTGGCAGCGAACCGTCAGCAAACCGGTCGCAAACCGGGGTCATACAGAGTGTTTCTCGACAGCCGGACACCAACGTTCGGCCCGACGAAAGGACCTGCCATGACCAACTCGCTCACCAACATCCCCGCTTCCGTTCCGACCTCGAACTCCGTCGCTTCGCCCTCGTCGACAGCGAAGTTGGGCCGGCGGTTCGCCCTCGCCGCCGCAGCCGTCGGCTTGGTGGCCGTCAGCATCTTCACGGTCAGCGCCGTCCGCGGCGACACCGGCACCAACACCCCCGCCGAGGCGCCGACGGTCCCCGCTCCGGTCGCAGCGGCGCCGGCGATTCCTGCTCCGGTCGCAGCGGCGCCGGCGGTCGCCCTCCCCGAGTGTGTCGTCGGCGCTCCTTGCTGACCGTTCGGCGCCAGCGCTCGATGAACTACGGTCACACCGGGGGACAGTGATCATGAACCGGATCAGCATGCTCGGGCCGATGTCCGTGACGGTGGGCGGAGAACCCCGCCACGTCGGTGCGCCGAAGCAACGGGCGGTGCTGGCCCAGCTCGCACTCGAACCCGGTATGGCGCTCTCCGCCGACCGGCTCCTCGACGAGGTCTGGGGCGACCGACTTCCTTCGGGTGCCGCGAAGGCGGTCGCGTTCCAGATGACCAAGCTCCGTGACGTCCTGGAGCCCGACCGCAACGGCGAGGGGACGTTCGTCCGCACGACGCCCGGTGGCTATGTGCTCGACATCGATCCACGTCAGATCGACGTGCACGACGTCGCTGCGGTGATCGACGACGCGGGCAAGGCGATCGTCGACGACCCGGTGAAGGCGCAGTTCCTCGCCGAGGATGCGCTGGCGATGTGGCGGGGTCGCCCGTTCGCCGACATCCCGGAGAGCAGATCGGTCGAGGAGGAGGCCCGCCGGCTCGGCCTTCTCCACGACCGTGCCCAGCGTCTGCTGTTCGAGGCGCGGTTGGCGCAGGGGGAACACGACGAGGTGCTCGCCGACGTGGCCCGGTACGTCGAACGGCACCCGCTCGACGAAGCCGCCACGGCCCTGTTGATGCGTGCGCTCGACAGCTCCGGGCGCACGGCCGAGGCGCTTCGTGCCTTCGGCGGTCTGCGCCGTCGTCTCGTCGAGGAGCTCGGCCTCGATCCGTCACCGGAGTTGGCCGATCTCGAGTTGTCGATCCTGACCCGCGAACGCGTCGAGGCTGCCGCACCGGCGGCCACCGTGGTCGTCAGCGAGCTGCCACGGCCGGTCACGTCACTGATCGGTCGCGACGGCGACGTTGCGGCGATCCTCGAGCGTCTCGGCGAACCGGACTGCCGGGTCCTCACCCTGACCGGACCCGGCGGCATCGGGAAGTCCCGACTCGCGATCGATGTCGCCCATCGCTGGGACGACGAGCACGGTTCGGCTCGATTCGTCGGGCTCGCCTCGCACGAGGGAGGTGGCGTCGCCGAAGTCGTCGCAGAGTCCATCGGGTTCGTGATCGACCAGAACGTCGTCGGCAACGGCCTGTCCGGGCGGACGCAGGTGCTCGACTTCCTGGCACTCCAGCGTGGACTGCTGGTCCTCGACAACTACGAGCACCTCCTGAGCGAAGCCGACTTCGTCGAAGAGGTCGCCGAACGCTGTGCGGACATCACCGTGCTCGTCACCAGCCGCGAGCGATTGAACATTCCGGCCGAGTGGAGCCACCACGTCGGCGGGCTCAGCGTCGACGGCACCGATCCCGGCGCCGCCCGGCTCTTCATCAGCCGCTCGCAGCAGGTGGGCGCGGTGCTGTCGGCGGCCGATCGCGAGCACGTCCAGCGGCTGTGCGTCGTCACCGAGGGCATGCCGTTGGCCCTCGAACTCTGTGCCGCCGCGACACCGGTCATGACCGTGGCCGACATCGCCGATCAGGTCGAGTCGAACGCCGCCGAGCTCTCGACGGACATGCTCGGGGGCGACGATCGGCACCGGTCCCTGCACGCGTCCTTCGAACAGTCGTGGTCGATGCTCGACCCGGCGCTGCAGGGGATGCTCGCGCGACTCGCCGTGTTCAGCGGGTCGTTCAGCGGCGACGCCGCCGAGCAGGTGGCCGGTGTCGGCCGGTCGAGCCTCGCCCGGCTCCAGATGAAGTCGTTGCTTCGGCGTTCGGGCTCGGACCGTTTCGACCTGCATCCACTGGTGCGTCAGTTCGCGATGTCGAAGCTCGACGACGTCGAGGCCGCCCGGGCCGCACATGCGATCTATTTCGCCGGTCTCCTGGAGTACCTGCGGCCGACGATGGCCGGCAGTCCAGATCAGATGACGGCCGTGGCAGCCGCCGACGAGGTCATCGACGATCTTCGAACGGCGGCGACGTGGTTCGCCTCGAACCTCACCGTCGGCGGCTACGACGAGCGGCTGCTCGGGATGCTCAACGGGCTGAGCACGTACTGGTTCGTGCGGTCGTGGGCGGTGTGGGCGACCTCGTTGCGAGCAGTCGCCGACACGATCGAGGAATCGCTCGGCACGGCCGGCGCGGGGTCGACCGCATCGTACCGGTGGGCCCGGATCTACCACGGCTACGCGGACTACATCGCCAGACACGACGAGGTAGCACCGATGCTCACCGAACTGCGTCCGCATCTCGACGATCTGGCACCGCAGGCCACCGCGTGGTGTCTCGTCGGCCTCGCTGCCTGCGCGGATACGGCGGGCGACATCGAGCGGGCGCTCGACCTGCTGGAGGAGGCCGCGGCGATCCCGCACGCCGAAGACCCGGTGCTGCACGCCCTGGTCACGGGTTGGTACGGATGGGAAGCGTCGCAGCTCGGTCGCCACGACGAAGCCGGTGAGAGCTGGCGGCGAGGGCTCGCCCACGCCGAACAGGCGCACAACCGGACCGCGCGCGCCTACCTGTTGAGCAAGGTCGGCACGTGGGCCGACGAGAACGACGAGTACGAGATCGCGATGCAGTGCCACCGTGACGCGGCGGAGCACTTCCGGCAGACCGGCGACCACGGCGGGCTCGGCTACACGCTCAGCCGACTCAGCTGGACCTGCCGGCGGATGGGTGACATCGACGCCGCCATCGAGCACGCCGAGGCTGCGCTTCAGGAGTTCCGGCAGGTGAATCACCGGTGGGGGATCGGTGCATCGTTGGGCAGGATGGCGCACGCCCATCTCAGTGCCGGCCAGACCGACGTGGCGGCCCGCCGGTTCCGCGAGTGTCTCGACTGGGGCGAACAGACCGCGATGGGGTCGATCGTCTGTTACGGCCTGGCGGGGATCTCGCTCACGTTGGTGGCGGTCGGCGACGACGAGCGGGCGGCTGTGCTGTTCGCGCACAGCATGGGTGTTGCGCAGAATCCGTATCTGTCGGTCGTCTGCCGTCCCGGTCTCGCCCACGTCGGTGAACGTCTCGCGCCGGAGCGGCTCGAGGCGGCCGTCGAACGTGGTCGATCGCTGGAGATGACCGACGCGGTCCTCTTCGCCCGCCACTGCGCCGACGAGATCGCCGGGCCGATGACCGGCTGACACGAACAATCAACCGTCCTCATCTCATGGATTCACGCGTCACTGGCGTCTTCCTCGTGCGTCGGATGGGTGAACCGGGACTCGACCAGTCGGCCACCCGAGTCGAGCAGGGCGGCCGTCACCTCGTCGACGCGACCATGGCCGCACGCGACGACGAGCACGTTGCCGGGCTCGAGGTGGGTGTGCCGCGCTTGCTGATGAGCGCCCAGTCGCCGGAACTTGCAGCGATGCCGAGATAGCCGCCGAGCATCCCCGACGAACCGGCGAGCGCGAGGATCCCGCCGACCGACACGGCACCGATTCCCGTTGCCGAGAGCGCAACCAGTGCCAGTCCGCGAGTGTGCCGAGCGAGGCGCCGACTGCCGTGCCGATCTCGGCATCGTGCATCATCTCGGCGCCGCCGTCCCGCCGGGTGAGCTCAG
>CAVORH010000007.1:0-27453 GCA_963698565.1 Ilumatobacteraceae bacterium | reverse complement strand
CGACCGCGAAGCCCGCCGTCTCCTGGAGGAGCTGCGCAGCGCCGTCGGCACCGATCTCGCCGATGCGCTGCTCGCCGACTCCGCCCCCACCGATGCCGGCGTCGTCGAGCAACGGACGCGTGTCGCGATCCTCCGCGAGCGCCTCGCCGAACTCGTCGACGGGCCGGATCTCGTCGTCGCCGAAGTGGCGCGCCGACTGACCTCGATCGCCGACGAGCTCGTGCGGACGAGCACGTGGATCGTCGGTGGCGACGGGTGGGCGTACGACATCGGCTTCGGCGGCGTCGACCACGTGTTGAGCAGTGGCCGCAACGTCAACCTGCTCGTGCTCGACACCGAGGTGTACTCCAACACCGGTGGGCAGGCGTCGAAGGCGACGCCGCTCGGGGCGGTGGCGAAGTTCGCGATGGCGGGCAAGCCGACCGGCAAGAAGGACCTCGGCGCGATCGCCCGTCGCTACGGCAACGTCTACGTCGCCCAGATCGCGATCGGCGGCAGCGACATCCAGACGGTCAAGGCGCTCGCCGAGGCCGATGCCTGGGACGGGCCGTCGTTGATCATCGCCTACTCGACCTGCATCGCCCACGGCATCGACATGGAGACGTCGATGTCGCACCAGAAGGACGCGGTGAAGTCCGGCTACTGGCCGCTCTACCGCTACAAGCCGACCGTCGAGGAGCACGAGCACCCGTTCCAGCTCGACTCGTCCGCACCGACGATCCCGCTCAAGGAGTTCGCACTGAAGGAGGCCCGCTTCTCGATGCTCGCCCGGTCGGATCCCGATCGTTCGGCGCAGCTGCTCGGCCTCGCCCAGGCCGACATCGACGAACGCTGGCACTACTACGAGCAACTCGCCGGTGTGGAGCGGATGGTGCACGATCCGGCCGAGATCGTGATCGAGATCGACGAAACATCAACAGAAGCCGCCAACGAAGAGGGTGACGACGATGCCTGATCTGCACACCGACTACCTGGGGCTGTCGCTGCGTTCGCCGTTGATCGCGTCGGCCGGCCCGTTCACGGGCGATCTCGATCGGCTCGCCCAGCTCGTGGAAGCAGGCGCCGCCGCGGTCGTGCTCCCGTCGCTGTTCGAGGAGCAGATCGAACACGAGACCGCAGAGATCGATCGGCTCTTCACCGTGCACGGCGAGAGCTTCAACGAAGCGACCTCGTTCTTCCCGGAACTCGACGACTACAACTCCGGCGTCGACTCGTACCTCGAGTTGATCGAGGGGGCGAAACGACGTGTCGACGTCCCGGTGATCGCCAGCCTCAACGGCACGAACATCGGTGGCTGGGTGAAGTACGCCCGGCTGCTGGAGGGAGCCGGGGCGGATGCGCTCGAGCTGAACCTCTACACCGTCGCCGCCGATCCCTCCGTCGACGGCGCGGCGCTCGAAGCCGAGCACCTGGAGTTGGTGTCGCTCGTCGCCGAGGAGGTCTCGGTACCGGTGGCGGTGAAGATCTCGCCGTACTACTCGTCGATGGCCGCGTTCGTCGTCGCCGTGCAGGCGGCGGGGGCCTCGGGCGTCGTGATGTTCAACCGGTTCTACTCACCGGATCTCGATCTCGAGACGCTCGAGGTCATGCCGCGCATCGCGCTCAGCACCCCCGAGGAGCTGCGTCTGCCGTTGCGTTGGATCGGCATCATGCGCGAACACCTGACGATCTCGATCGCCGGCTCGACCGGGGTCCACTCGGGATTCGACGCCGCCAAGCTGATCCTCGCCGGTGCCGATGTCGCGATGTCGACGTCAGCGGTCCTCCACGACGGTCCGTCGCACTTCGCCACGATGGAGGCGCAACTCGTCGACTGGATGGTGGAGCACGAGTACGAGTCGGTGACGCAGATGCGGGGCGCCGTGTCCAGCCATGCAGCGACCGACCCGGCCGCCTACGAACGGGCCAACTACATCGGCAACATCGCCACCTACACCAGCCGCTTCATGTCGACGGGCGGCGGCGTGCCGCTCTCCCACCGGCGTCCGGAGTAGCCCGTCCCGTTTGCGTTGCATTCCGGGTGACCCGGCCCACCCGAACCGTCGCGCAAACGTGGTGAGTGGGGTCTGCGTGGGGCGCGGTCAGCAGACGGCGCGAACGTAGGGGTAGGGGTTGACGGCACGTCCGCCGCCGGGATGCACCTCGAAGTGGAGGTGGTTGGCGGTGGTGTTGCCGGTGGCGCCCACGTAGCCGATCACTTCGCCACGCGACACGCTGCGGCTCGAGCCCTCCCAGGCGCTGAGGTGGGCGTAGAAGTAGCGGGTACCGCTGTTGCCGTTGAGCCACACCGAGTTGCCGCCGAGGCGGGTGGTCTTGAACTGCACCGACCCCGATTCGACGGCGACGAGCGGCGTGCCGCCCGGCGACATCATGTCGACACCCTCGTGGCTGCGGCCGCCCGAGCGGGCGGCGCCCCACGTGTCGCCGAAGGCCCGTGGGCCGGCAACCGGGCAGACGATGCCGCTACCGGCATTCGACGGCGGAGGCGTCGGCGGCGCGGGTGCCGGCGCTGCCGGTTGCGGAGCAGGCGACGGGCTCGACGCCGTGCCGGACGCGGCCGCCGCCGGTGCGGCGGCGGCGGAGCCGCCGGAGGTCTGGACGGCCGCTGCACGCGGGGCGTTGGCTGCGGCCTGGGCTGCTGCCGCAGTGGCGGCCGCCGCCTCCTGTTCGGCGCGGATCCGGCGCTGGCGTTCGAGTTCCTGCTGCACGGCGACGTCGGCGAGGCGCTGCTTCTCGATCTCGGCGAGTTTGACGACCTCGGCCTCGGCCTCGGCCTGCAGGCGTTCGTAGTTCTCGCGTGCCTGGACCGTGAGTTCCTGCTGGCGTTCGAGGTCGGCGCGCTGGGCGTTGACCTCCTTCATCACCGCGTCGAAGTCGTCGAGTTCGACCGAGGCGGCACCACGGGCGACCGATGCCTGTCGTTCGGCGGTGATGCCGGCGTTGGCCTGGTCGAGATCGATGAGGAGTGGCATGGCGCTGCCGGAGTTGGCGAAGCTGCGCTGCGCGTCGGTCTGGAGGCTCGAGCGCATCGAATTGGCCTGGGCTTCGACTGCGGCGAGTTGCTTCTCCGCTTCGGCGATGTCGACATCGAGCGTGTCGAGCTTCGACTGGGCGTCGAACATCGCCTGGGCGGCGGCGTCGGCGCGGTCGCGTGCGGCCTGGATCTCTCGCGCCGCCTGAACCGCGGCAGGGTCCTGGGCCGAAGCGTCGCTGGCAACCACGACGGGGACGATCGCTGCCGTCAGGGCGATGGCGATGAGCGCGACGATCCAGCGGACTCCGAACCGCGGCGCTGTCCCGGTCGTCGACATGGCTGGAGAGCCTACCGCTCCATGACGGTTACATGACGATCGGGTGACGACTCGCGCCTGCATCCGTCATCGAACGGTCGCCCGGGGTGGGGTCAGTGCTGCGGCGCGGCGACCTCGTCGGGGTACGGGAACCAGCGCAAGTGCTCGAAGTCCGCATTGGTCTCCGGATGCGGGGACGCACTCGACCGCACGTCGTGGGCCGCGTGGAACAGCTCGTGAGCGGTGTCGAGATGGCGGGCGAGGTCGATCACCTCGCTGTGACGGCGGTTCACGAAGTGCATGCCGCCGGCGTCGTAGGAGATCTCGTGCAGGCTCATCGACGGCCCGCGGGTGCCGAGGCGGTGGTGCCAGAGCCCGCTGTCGGGTTCGAACTCGTACTCGCCGAGCAGCGCCGCACCGTGCGAGGCGATCAGGTGCACGGCGTCGACGATGTAGTCGAAGGTGGCGTCGTCGATGAAGTAGTTGAAGTTCACCCGGACCCAGCCGGGCTTGATGCCTTCGCAGCCACGGTTGATCTCGCGCTGGAACTCGTGCGACCGGTCGAGGTCGATGCCGAGCAGGCGGTGGCCGTAGGGGCCTGCACACGAGCAGCCGCCGCGCGACTGGATGCCGAACACGTCGTTGAGCAGCGCGACGACGAAGTTGTGGTGCAGGAACTTCGTGTCGTGGCGGATCACGAACGACACGATCGAGAGCCGGTCGGCCTCGTGACTGCCGAGCACGTTGATGTTCGGGTTCTGCTCCCAGGAAGCGATCGCCCGCCGGACGAACGCCGACTCGCGGGCCTCGATCACGTCGGGGCCCACCGCCTCCTTGAGCTGGAACACGAGGCCGGCACGGATCGACTCGATGATCGCCGGTGTCCCTGCCTCCTCGCGATGTTCGATCTCGGGGTGGTAGTCGTGCTCGGCGGTGCTGACGTAGCGCACGGTGCCTCCACCGGGAACGTCGGGGACACGGTTGGTGAACAACTCGCGCCGGGCGACGAGGACACCAGGGGTCCCGGGCCCACCGATCAGCTTGTGCGGGGAGATGAAGATCGCGTCCTTGTAGGCGAGGTTGCCGCCGGCGCTCGACCCCATGTCGATCGGGACGTAGGGAGCCGCCGCGGCGTAGTCCCACAGCGAGAGCGCCCCGTGTTCGTGCAGGAGCGTCGACACCGCGACCGTGTCGGTGATGATGCCGGTGACGTTGGACGCCGCGGAGAACGAACCGATCAGCGTCGATCGATCGGCGTGGCGGACGAGCTCCCGTTCGAGGTGCTCGAGGCTGACGTGGCCGTCGATGTCCTCGTCGATGATCACGACATCGGCGATCGATTCGCGCCACGGCAGCTCGTTCGAGTGGTGCTCGTACGGGCCGATGAACACGACCGGTCGATCCTCCGGCGGAATCGAGGCAGCGAAGCCGTAGCGGTCGTCGAGCGCCGACGGGAGCTTCAACCCCATGACCCCGGTGAGCTTGGCGACCGCGTGGGTGGCACCGCTTCCGCAGAACACCACGGCGTGTTCGTCGTGGGTCGCGCCGACGCAGCGGGCGATGATCTCGCGCGCCTCCTCGCGCAGCCGTGTCGTCTGCAGACCGGTGCCCGACGACTCGGTGTGCGTGTTGGCGTACAGCGGGAGCACGACGGCGCGGATGTAGTCCTCGATGAAGGCGAGCGAGCGGCCGGACGCGGTGTAGTCGGCGTAGATGATCGGTCGCGGACCGTAGGGGCCGTCGATCACGTCGTCACGACCGATCACCGAGTCGCGCACGTAGGCGATCAATTCGTCGGAGTCGACGGTGCTGGTCATGGTTGACAGTGAATCACCTCCCGGCCGTCACTGTCCCCGCTGGCTACCCTGCGACGGGAGATGGACAGTGCACGCGTCGACGTCGCCCAGGGGCTGAGCGATGCCGAGGTCGCCGAACGCGTCGCAGCGGGGCAGGTCAACGTCGTTCCGGACCCGCCCGATCGCACGCTCGGTCAGATCGTCGCTGCGAACACCTTCACGGTGGTCAACGCGATCATGTTCACGCTGTTCCTCCTGGTCATCGTGGCGGGTAGTCCCCAGGACGGTCTCTTCGTCGGTGTCGTCGTCTCCAACTCGGTGATCGGTGTCGTCCAGGAGGTGCGGGCGCGACGCGAGCTGCGCCGCCTCGAGGTGGTGACCGAGCCGAGAGCGATCGTGGTGCGCAACGGGAGCTCGATCGAGATCCCGACCGACGAGATCGTCATCGACGACGTCGTCGAGCTGCGCCTCGGCGGCCAGGTCGCCGTCGACGGCACGGTGCTCCTGTCGACCGGCCTGCGCCTCGACGAGTCGATGCTCACCGGCGAGTCGCTCCCGGTTGCGAAGGAACCCGGCGACGAGGTGCTGTCGGGCAGTTTCGTGGTCGCCGGCAACGGTTCGATCGAAGCCAGCGCTGTCGGGGCGGCGAGCTACGCCAGCACGCTCGCGACCGAGGCGAAGCGATTCGCCACCTCGCAGTCGCAGCTGCGGCACGGCATCGACACGATCCTGCGCGGGCTGACGTTGATCATCCCGGTGGCATCGATCTTCCTGTTCTTCAACCTCCTCTCGGTGGAAGGCACCTGGCAGGACGCACTGATCGGCACGGTGGCGGCCGCGGTCGCCATGGTCCCCGACGGGCTCGTGCTGCTCACCAGCCTCGCGTTCATGGCGGGGGTGATCGCGCTCGCCCGTCGCAATGCCCTGGCGAAGCAGTTGTCGACGGTCGAGGTGCTCGCCCGCGTCGACGTGCTGTGTCTCGACAAGACCGGGACGATCACCACCGGTGAGATCCGATTCGCCCACACGCATCCGTCCGAGGGGCGCAGCGACGCCGAGGTGCGTGACGGCCTCGTCGCTCTGGCCACGGCCGATCGTGCACCGAATCCCACCATGGCCGCGATCGCCGCCGAGGTGGGCACCGACTCGACGTGGGACGTCGACGAGATCGAGCCGTTCGACAGCGAACGCAAGTGGTCGGCGGCCTCGTTCGTCGGCCACGGGTGGTTCTTTCTCGGCGCGCCGGACTTCCTGCTGCGCCCGGACGATCCGGTTCGTGCGCTCGTCGAGGAACTGAGCACGGCCGGCAAGCGGCTGCTCGCCGTCGTCACGTCGCCGACCGGGCCGGTCGAGGGCGCTCTCCCGGACGATGCGAGCACGCTCGCCATCGTGGAGTTGGAGGACGAGATCCGCCCCGACGCGGCCGAGATCCTGGCCTACTTCGCCGAGCAGGACGTGACGCTCAAGGTGATCTCCGGTGACAACCCCGAGACGGTCGCGGCGATCGCCGAACGCGCCGGACTGCGGGTCAGCGGCGAGCCCGTGGATGCGCGCGACCTCCCCGATGGGGTCGACGAGATGGCTGCCGTTCTCGAGAACCACACCGTGTTCGGGCGGGTCAAGCCACAGCAGAAGCAGGCGATGGTGAAGGCGTTGCAGTCACGGGGGCACACCGTGGCGATGACCGGCGACGGGGTCAACGACGTGCTGGCCCTGAAGGACGCCGACCTGGGGATCTCGATGGGATCGGGGAGTGAGGCGACCAAGGCGGTGGCCGATCTCGTGCTCACCGACAACGCGTTCTCCAGCCTGCCGGTGGTGGTCAACGAGGGCCGCAAGGTGATCAACAACGTCGAGCGGGTGTCGAACCTGTTCATCACCAAGGCGGCCTATGCGGTGTTGCTCACCGTGGCGGTGGGGTTGATGGACGAGCCGTTCCCGTTCCTGCCGCGCCACCTGACCCTGATCGGCACGTTCAGCATCGGCATCCCCGGGTTCTTCCTCGCGCTCGCTCCCGAGGTCGACCTGATCCGTCCCGGCTTCCTGCGACGGGTGCTGTGGTTCTCGGTGCCGGCGGGCGTGGTCGCCGGTGGCGCGACGCTCGTGGCCTACGAGGCGGCGCTGGACATCGCCGACATCGACCTCGACCAGGCGCGGACACTCGCGACGGTCACCCTGTTGGCGCTCGGGCTGGTGGTGTTGGCCGTGGCGAGCCGTCCCCTGCGTTGGTGGAAGGTGCTGCTGGTCGCCTGCATGGGCCTCGGCTACGTGGTGGTCTTCCTCGTGCCGTGGCTGCGCAACTACTTCCAACTCGAGGTGTTCTGGAGCTCAGCGTGGTGGTACTCGGCTGCCGCAGTCGTGGTCGGCGGCGCCGTGATCGTGACCATCCCCCGGCTCATCCGCCCCATCCTCCAGCGATGAGTTTCAGCGCGACCTGTGGGCGCCCAGACTCATCACCCGGAGGCTCGACCGTCCTCGGGGTTCAGCGGTTGAGCAGCACCGGGATGTTGCGGGGGCCACGCACCTGGCCGTTGGCCCACGTCGTCTTCGTCGAGGTGTCGAGCGAGTAGTCCGGGAAGGCGCGAAGCCATTCCTGGAGCGCGACGACCAGCTCGAGCCGGGCGAGGTTGGAACCGACGCAGCGGTGGATGCCGAGCCCGAATGCCACGTGCCGATTGTTGAGACGCTCCAGGTCGAACTCGTCGGCCCGCTCGAATGCTGCGGGATCGTGGTTGGCGGCGGGGAAGGTGAGCAACATCTGATCGCCCGGGTGCACCGGGCAGCCGCCGATCTCGGTCTCGCCGATCACCTTGCGGGCCATGGTGACCGGCGCGTAGTACCGGAGCACCTCCTCGGTCGCCGTGTTCCACAGGAGGTCGTCGTCGTCGACGGCGACCAGTCGCTGGACCTGGTCGTTGTGCTGGGCGAAGTGCCAGAGGCCCGATCCGATCGCACTCCACGTGGTGTCGATCCCGGCCACGATCAGCAGGCGGATGTAGCCGAGTTTGAGGTTCCAGTCGACCGGCTCTCCGTCGATCTCCGCGTTGGCGACGAGCGTCAGCATGTCGTCCTTCGGGTTCTCCATCCGATCACGGAGGAGCACGTCGATGTAGTCGCCCATCTCCTGGGCGACAGCCACCCGGACGGCGTTGTCGCGCGGCGCCAACTGGAAGTTGCGGTAGATCCAGTCGCGGAACATGTCGGCGTCCTCCTCCGGCAGTCCGGTCAGGATGCAGATGCCGTGCACCGGGATGTGTTGCGAGTACTGCTCGGCGGCGTCGGCGGTGTCGGCGCCGTCGAGGTCGGCGATCAGTTGGCGACAGAAGGTGCGCAGCTGCTCCTCGAGTGGCGCCACCTTCTTCGGGCTGAACGCCGGCAGGAGGAGCCGACGATGCCCGTGGTGTTCTGGCGGGTCGGACGTGATCGGGGGCGCCGGCGACCGTGGAGCGTCGGGGCGGCCGACGTTGACCCAGATCGACGAGAAGTTCTCGGTGTCGTTGGCCACCGCCGCGACCGCGTCCATCGTCACCGGCATGAACGCACGCCCGTACCGTTCGGTGGTGGCCACCGGGCACTGCTCGCGCACCGAGTTCCAGATCTCGATCGCGTTCGCTCCCCACTGGTCGTCGAGCCAGTCCCAGTCGGTCAACCAGTTCTCGACCGGTGGCATCTCCACCTGTTCGCCCCCGTATGCCATCGCAGACCCCCTTCGTCGCAGTGTTCGGGGTCACGGTAGTCACCCGGTGGGCGACCGGGCGGAGTCGGACCGCCCCGGCCCCGGCGGGCGAGACGGGATCGTGGAGGTGTTGTGGAGGTGTCGCGGATGCATCCCGGCGACCCGATGGTGCGCTTGAATGACGAACGATGGAGCTGAAGCGGCCCTACGCGGCGTCGGATCGACGGATCCCGCGCTCGATCATCCAACCCGCACAGCGGTTCATGGCGATCGAAACCGCCGGCGGCATCGTGATGCTGGTCAGCGCAGTCGTCGCGTTGGTCTGGGCCAACTCGCCGTGGTCGGCGTCGTACCGCGAGCTGTTCGAGACGGTGATCGGCGTGCGCGTCGGCGACCTCGTCGACGTCGAGCAGACGTTGCAGGAGTGGATCAACAACGGCCTGATGTCGCTGTTCTTCCTCGTGGTCGGCCTGGAGATCAAGCGCCAGCTCGTCCACGGTGAGCTTCGCGACCGGCGGGCCGCGGCGTTGCCGGCCCTCGCCGCCGTCGGCGGGATGCTCGTGCCGGCGTTGATCTACATCGCCGTCAACCTCGGTGGGGCCGTCGACGGCTTCGGCGTTCCCGTCGCCACCGACATCGCGTTCGCCGTCGGGGTCGTCACCCTCGTCGGATCCCGGATTCCGCTCGGGGTGCGCATCTTCATCCTCACCTTGGCCGTCGTCGACGACATCGGCGGAATCGTCGTGATCGCGGTCTTCTACGCCGACGGGGTCGAGTTCGGGTGGCTCGCGGCCGCGCTGGCGTGCGTGGCTGCGGTCTGGCTCGCCAAGCGGCTGGAGATCCGGTCGCTGATTCCGTACTGCGTGCTCGGGATCGTGGCCTGGTTCGCGCTCTACGAAGCGGGCATCGAGGCAGCGATCGTCGGAGTCGTCTTCGGGCTGCTGGCGCCGGCAGAACCGTTCCACGACCCGAGCAAGCTGGCCGAAGGCGTCGAGGAGTTCATCGAACACTTCGAGGCCAACGACCACACGGTGCCCAGCGAACTCGCCGGGTTCGTGCGCGAGGTCGCGTCGCCGCTCGACCGCGTCGAGCACGCGTTGAGTCCGTGGGTGGCGTTCGTGGTCGTGCCGATCTTCGCGCTGGCGAACGCGGGCGTGAGCGTCTCGGTCGACGGGCTCGACTCGAACGTCTTCATCGGCGTGTTCGCCGGTCTGGTGGTCGGCAAGCTCGTCGGTGTGGTGGCGTTCACCTGGCTCGCAATACGCCTGCGGGTCGGGCGTCTTCCCGAGCGGACGACGTGGGCGCACGTGATCGGTGTCGGTGCCACCGCCGGGATCGGGTTCACCGTGGCGTTGTTCGTGGCCGCGCTGTCGTTCGACGACGCCGACCTGCTGCGGTCGGCCAAGCTCGGCATCCTGACGGCCAGTACGGTCGCCGGGTTCCTCGGGTACGTGCTCTTGCGGCGGGCAACGCGATCGGCCGTGGAATCGGAGCAGGATCGGCCCGCAGTCGTCGTCTGACGGTCCGGTTGAACGACCGACCGAGCTGTCGGTGTAGAACGGTGCGATGACTCCCCTCGAGATCGTGCAGCAGACGTCACCGACCATCAACGAGGCGGGCAATCGCTTCTACTTCCACCCCGACACGCTCGCCCGCGGCAAGGAACTCGGCCTCGACGGATTCCGGTTCTACTTCCTCGGGCGCGGCGGGGTGCTCGGTGACGTCGAACCTGCCGTGGTCGTTGCGGCGTTCGGCTACTTCAGCCCCGCCGTCGTCGAGGCGATGTGGAGTTCGGCGAAGCAGATCATGGAGCCTCGTGAAGCTGCCCGGGCCTACCTCGCCTGCGCCGACCGCGTCGGCATCGAGAAGCTGGACGGCCTCGACGTGCTCGACGGTTTCAACGACGCCGCCGAGACGCTGGTGGCCGCGGTCGACAGGTCAGCCCTGCCGCTGTTCGCCGGGATCGCTGCCGAGCCGCTCCCCGAACATCCGGCAGCTCGCGCCTACCGCAATGTCTGCATCCTGCGTGAGCTCCGCGGCAGCGTGCACCTGCTGGCGATCGTCGCCAGCGGTCTCGCTCCCTCGGTCGCTCACGCGATCCGTCGGCCCGACGACGTCGCGTCGTTCGGGTGGGAGAGCGTCCCGGAGATCTCCGACGACGACCGGGCGCAACTCGCCGTGGTCGACGAACTGACCGACCGGTTGCTCGTGCCCTCGATCGAGGCGCTCACCGACGCGCAGCGCGACGCATTCGTCACCGGCGTCGAGGTGATCGGCGCCCACCTGGGCTGATCGTCGGTTCGCTTGTCGGCCGAACCGTCGTCAGTCGCGCGGGCGCGCATCGCGGGGCGCTGGGGTTCGTTGCCGGGCACGAGGCGATCCGACTCGACGGTCTGGTCGGGGCACTACCGTCGCTCCATGGACCGCATCGAGATCGAGATCAAGCTGAACCGCGACCGGGCGTGGTTGCTCGAGCGACTCGGTGCGATGCCGACCGACGAACTGATGGCGCCGCGCACGTTCAGTGAGCACGACCCGGAGAGCCGCTGGTCGTTCGCCGACCATTTCGGCACACGCGATCGACCTGGAACGCGATGTTCCGCCGACATCTCGCAGGAGAGGAGGGCCTGGAGCCCCGGCTGCGCGGCGACGGGTCGCAGCAGTCGATGACGAGATCATGCCTCGATCCATCGTGCTGCCTGCCAGCCTCCACCACCTTCGCTCCCGCTTCCCCTCCCCGACCATTCGTGCACACCACGCTGATCGAACGGAACTGGAACGCGATGTTCCGCCGACATCTCGCAGGAGAGGAGGGCCTGGAGCCCCGGCTGCGCGGCGACGGGTCGCAGCAGTCGATGGACGAGATCATGGCCTCGATCCATTCGTGGACCGAGGAGTGGAAGGCCGAGCACAGCGGCAAGCCGTTCGTCGAACTGGTGCGCATCGGCCAGGCCGTTCGCGCCGAGACGCTGGCACTGCTCGCGGAGCTGTCCGACGAGGATCTGGCGTCGAAGATCCCCGGTGCGCCGTGGGCTGACGGCACGGTCGGTGGGATCATGGCCGCGAACGCCGATCATGGGCGCATGCACTACGGCTGGGCGAAGGACGACCCCGTCGCTGCTGCGACCTGACGACGGGTCGGGTGCCGCAGCGGCGGGCTCAGGTCAGGGCGTACTGGTCGGCATCGGTCACGAAGTCGGCGTGTCCGTACATGTCGAGCAGCTCTGCGAGTCGCCGGTTGAGCCGCACGTCGACGCGGTCGGACACCAGGGGGAGTCGGAGGCCCAGCCGGTAGAACGCTGTCTTGGCCGCGACGGTTCCCGCGGCGATGCCCGCTGCCACCTTCTCGCTCGGGCTGAACGTGATGCCGATCGACGCGGCTCGTTGCGTGTCGCCGCCGAGGAAGCTCTTGATCAACACGAACTTCGAGAACCCGTTCTCGAGCCACGCATGTCGTCGCCCCGTGAACGACGACGTGTCGAACAGGTCGGCTGCCATGGTGCCGCGCACCAGCGCGCCGCACGTCTCGTCGTCGTACCCCTCGCGCAGGGAGATGTGCCGGGCGATCAACAGGTCGACGATCTCCTGGGGGGTGTCGCCGAGCAGGTTCTCCGGAAGGCCGAGCAGGAAGCAGCGATAGCGCGAGAGTTCGACGCTCGCTCGCTGCTCGGGGGTGAACTCGGTCTGACCTTTGCGGAGCAGTCGTGCCGACATCAGGAACACGCCGATCAGGCCGGCGGGCATCTGGTCGGCTTGCGGAATCGGGATGCCGTAGGTGGCGACGTCCCACTTGCCCGAGTTGAGGAGGTGGTAGCGAACCATCGAGTGCATGAGCCGCACCTTGGCCGCAGCCTCGAACCCCTTCCCCGAGCGCTGGAGTGCTCCGGGCATCGTGGTGGCGGTGAAGAAGCTCGCGGTCTCGAAGACGCGCTTGGCTGCCGCCTCGTCGGACAGCGTTCCGGTCATGGTCATCGGGAGCGCTGCGTACTTGTTGAGGAAGGTGGCGAGGAAGGCACCGCGGATCGCGAATGGTGTTGCGGTCGCCATCGGGATCCGCTCGGCCCTCGCGCCGGCCTCGACGAGCGCCATGTCGACCCACGAGGGGGTGTCCTCCAGTGCGGCGATGAGATCGACGAGTTCGGCCGGTGCGCCGTCGACGCGCTCGACGCCTTGCTCACAGGCGGTTTCGAGCATCGCGACCAGGCGCTGGAAGCCGTACTCGGGAATCAGCGCGGCGTAGGCATCGGCGACGCGGTCGCCGGTCATCGTGGCGTTGCGCATCGTCTCGAGCAGCTCGGGCCGGTCGAAGACTCGGGAGACTGCCTCGCGCATCGCGGCGAACCGCCCGTCGTCGCGGCTGGCCCCCAGGTCGAGGCGCTCGGGCACCACACCGAAGTCGACCTCGCCGTAGATCCCGGGGAGATCGACCCGTTGCCGTCTCACGCTGTCGGCGTACGCCTGTGTCTCCATCTCGATGCCTGCTCCCTCTCACGCTGGCGATTCGTCAGGGTAGGTCGCCGCGAGCCGGAGGGGATCACCGATGACGCACTCGGTGCCGACGCGTCGTCAGACACCATCACCCGCGTGGCCGAGCGGCGCGGCGGAACGTAGGGTGCGGACCGTGAAGATTCCCACGGCACCCATCGTCGCTGCAGGTCTGATCGGCGGCTATCTCGTCGCCCGCGAGACCGGGGTTCGGCCTCTCGGAGGTGCCGTTCTCGCCGCGGCGGGCATCACCGCGGGACGGGAGTGGGTTCGCACGAGTGGCCCGGTCGGTGCCGGCGTCCTCTCGGCGGTCTACCTCGGCAGTTTCGGAGCATCACACCCGCTGGCCAAGAAGATCGGGCCCTGGCCGGCGGTGATCACTGCGGCTTCGCTCAGCGCCGGGGCGGCCTGGTTGGTCTCCGACCGCCACGCCTGACCCAGATCCAGCTGCGCTCGTCCGAGCCACGCATCTCGCGAGTGATCAGACGACCGGTCGTTCGAAGGAGACCGTGCCGAACTCGTTGGCGTCGGCGTGGACTGCCGGGGCGATCGTCGGCGCTCGACGAAGCCGACGAGTGGGCTCTGGTCCTCGTTCGGCCGCGGCGTCTCGTCGAGGTGGAGGTCGGCACCCATCAGGATGCGGAGCAAGGTGTTGCCGGTCAGCCGGTACATCGGACCTGCGATCCGATCAGCGCGGCGGCGCCACCCCGAGGAGGTGGCGACTGAGATCCGCCATCGCGGACTGGACGTCTCCCACGTACCCGGTGACCGTGCGAAGCGACGATTCCCAGATCACCGATCCGCCGACCAGCGCTCCCGTGGCGGCAGCAGCGAGGCGTGGGTCTTCGAGGCCCGGTGGTCGTGACGGGGCGGGAGCCTGCTTCGCCACGGCCAGCAGGCCTCGCATCACGGGGTAGGAGCGACGGACCGATCCGATCGAGATCTCGTCGACGAGCGTGCGGGCGATCAGCCTCGCCGGGATCGGATCGTCGTACATCACCCGAACGACCTCGTCGATGTCGAATCCGTCGGGCGCCTGCACTCCGGGCATGAGTGTGGCAACGCCCACTTCGATCGCTTCGGTGATCAGGTCCTCCTTCGATCCGAAGTGTCGGTGGACGAGACCGTGGTTCACGCCGGCATGGCGTGCGACGTCACGGATCGACACCGACGCAGGCCCGTGCTGCGCGAACAACTCGATCGCCGAGGCGAGGAGCGCATCCTGAGCCCGCCGAGGTCCCGTCTCGGACGGGCGCGGAGAAGGCAGTCGGGCTTCGATCTGCCTGGGCTGGAGCGGCGGCTCGGTCGCCTCAGCGAGTGCCCACAGGTGCGAGACCACCGTCGCGATCGCCTGGTCGCGGCGACGCTCGCCCACATTTCCGAGGCGGACGGCAGATGTCATGAACCGGTCGAACGTCAGCCAGCCGAGGAGCAGGCTCGCAGCGGCGAACCGGCAGAGTCGGGCCCGACGATCGGCGTCCGGATCAGCACTGGCCGAGGGGTGCGCCCAGTGTCCCTGCAGGCAAGCGGGGAAGTCGTCCGGATTCAGATCGCCGAGCGCGGAGCGGACCAGCAGTTTCGTTGTCGACGGGTCGGCGCGAAACGATCGGAGCAGCTCGGCGAAACCCTCGGGACCGCAGGAGTCCACGGCGTCGATCTTGGCGCTCACCTGTGCGGTCATTCGGTTGCCGACCGCAGCGATGAGCCCTTGCTTGGACTCGAAATTCTGCGCGATGAGTGGGTGCGTCACGCCAGCCGATCTGGCCACGTCGCGGATGGACGCCCCGTCGGGGCCGGCGTTGCCGTACAGCATCGAGGCAGCGTCGAGGATCGCCGACTCGCTCGCAGACCGTTGCTGATCTCGAGTGCGGAGCGCCAGGGACATGTGATGCCCAATGTATGCAGCCGGCGCCCGCAGGGTGTAGACAGACGGTCAGCGAACGGTGTAGACAACTGGTCATCGAAACCTGATGGCCGCTCCCACCCCCATCCCACCCCCTTGCGGAGGCTTCCATGACCGAACCGACAGCGACGCCTGCGACCAGGGCGGCCATCGACGAGATGGCTGCGACCCTGCCGATGGAGGATCGTCAGGACTTCGACGACGTCCGCCGGGGGTTCGTCGGCCGAGCGGCCGAACGACAGGTCCGAGCGGCGGACGGCCGCGTCGTGTGGGATCTCGATGCCTACGACTTCATGCGCGACACCGACGCGCCGGACACCGTGAACCCGAGTTTGTGGCGTCAGGGACAGTTGCTGATCGAGGACGGCCTGTTCGAGGTCACACCGGGCATCTATCAGTTGCGCGGCTACGACCTGTCGGTGATGAGCGTCATCGAGGGCGACAGCGGGGTGATCGTGATCGACCCCTTGATCAGCTCCGAGACCGCGGCGGCTGCGTTCGCGCTCTACACCGAGCACCGCGGCGAACGTCCGGTGAAGGCGATGATCTACACCCACAGCCACGCCGACCACTTCGGCGGCGTCAAGGGCATCATCAGCGACGAGCAGGTGGCCGCCGGCAACGTCGAGGTCATCGCGCCGGAAGGTTTCATGCATCACGCCGTGTCCGAGAACGTGTTCGCCGGCACCGCCATGCTGCGGCGAGCCGGCTACATGTACGGCGCCGCCCTCGAACGGGGCCCCGCCGGCCAGATCGGAGCGGGGCTCGGCCAGACCACTTCGTCGGGCACGGTCTCGCTGATTCCGCCGACGATCGACATCACCCACACCGGCCAGACGCTGACGATCGACGGCGTCGAGATCGTGTTCCAGATGACCCCTGGCACCGAGGCCCCCGCAGAGATGAACTTCTTCTTCCCGCAGCACCGCGCTCTGTGCGCAGCGGAGAACACCTCGCACACGTTGCACAACGTGCTCACGCTTCGCGGTGCCGTCGTCCGCGACGCCCACGCCTGGGCGCACTACCTCACCGAGACGATCTCGATGTGGGGCGACGAACTCGACCTGGTGTTCGCATCTCATCACTGGCCGACCTGGGGCCGCGAACGCGCCGTGGAGTTCCTGGCGATGCAGCGCGACATGTACCTGTACCTGCACGACCAGACGCTGCGCATGGTCAACCAGGGGTTCAACGGCGCCGAGATCGCCGAGGCGATCGAGACACCACCCGCGCTCGCGCAGCAGTGGCACACCCACGGCTACTACGGCTCGGTCAGCCACAACGTGAAGGCGATCTACCAGCGCTACATGGGCTGGTACGACGCCAACCCCGCGAACCTGTGGCCGCACCCGCCCGAGGGTGTCGCCGCACGCTACGTCGACGCCATGGGTGGACGCGACGGCGCGTTGGCAGTGGCGCGACGGGCCTGGGACGACGGCGACTACCGCTGGTGTGTCGAGGTCGGCAAGCACCTCGTGTTCGCCGACGACACCGACCACGAGGCACGCACACTCCTCGCCGACGCGCTCGAACAACTCGGCTTCGGCGCCGAGAACGGCACCTGGCGCAACGCCTACCTCGCCGGAGCTGCGGAGCTCCGAGGGGGCAACTTCGGCACCCCGGCCACCACCTCACCCGACCTCGCCTACTCACTCAGCGTGTCACAGGTCTTCGACAGCATCGCCGTGCGCATCGACGGGCCACGCGCCTGGAACGAACACATCGTGACCGCCTGGACGATCACCGACGAGAACACCACCTACCTCGCCGAGCTCCGCCATGGGGTGCTCCACCACCACACCGTCACCGAGGCCCCGAGCGGCGCGACCCGGTTCACCCTCACCCGCCACACGCTCATCGGAGTCGTCACCGGACAACTCGACCTGACCGCCGCGCTCGGCGACGGCACCGTCACCGTCGACGGCGACCCGACGACCATGGCGAACCTCGTCGGCCTCCTCGCCCCCGTCGACCCCGACTTCAACATCGTCACCCCGTAGCAGCGGTCTCGTCAGGCCAGCTCGGTGTCGTCCTCCAGGCGGTGCCGCTCTGGCGTGGAGTCTTGCCCGGGCGGTCGGTCGTGTGGCTGGGTTCGTCGGCGTCGTCGTGTCGGGTGGGCCATCGGATGATCGCAGATCGGAGATCGAGAGACGGTGAATGATGACTGAACTCGTCGCGATCCGTGGCCGCCCCCGAGTTCCCGTACCGGTCAGATCGACAGGGTGGATCACCAGTAGCCTCCGCACGATGACCGGTGATGGCGAGTCTCCCGACCCGGTCGGGTGGGCCGGAGCGGAGGCCTGCCGGCGGGGCGGCGGGTGAACGAGCCCTGGGACGACATCGCGCAGTGGTGGGTCGACGCCGTCCGTGACGATCCCCGTGACTCCAGTGATCTGCTCGCCCTGGTCGACGAGCTGATCGACGGTACGGGTGGCGCAACGATCGATCTCGGCTGCGGTGAAGGTCAGGTGATGCGCCACCTCGGGCCGCCGATCATCGGGACCGATGTCTCGGCTCGACTCCTGGCCATCGCTGCCGACGCCGGTCCGGTCGTCCGGGCGCGTCTCCCTGACCTCGGGTGGGTTCGGACTGGATCCTTCGACCGAGCGGTGTGCGTCGGCGCCTTGGAGATGGTGGAGGATCATCGTCGCCTGTTCAGCGAGATCGCAGCTGCGGTGGTTCCTGGCGGTCATCTCGTGGTGGTGATGAACCATCCCGTCTCGACCGCGCCCACCTCCGAGCCACTGGTCGACCCGACCGGCGAGATCCTCTGGCGTTGGGGGGACTACCTCTCACCGGGACAGCTGGTGCAGATCGTCGAACAACAGCAGGTCGTGCTCTTCCACCGACCGATGGGCGAGTTGCTCAGTGCAGCAGCCGATGCAGGGTGGCGGCTCGATCGACTCGTCGAACGTGCACCCAGTGCGCAGACGATTGCTCGCTTCCCGGAGTACCGCGGGCAGGAACAGATCCCGACGGTGCTCGGCTGTCGGTGGATCCGAGCCGACTGACGGCACACCTGCGGCCCGTCACTCGGCGGCTGGTCGCGGTGGCGGCGCGGTGAGGTGGGTGGCGAGCTGTCTGATGGTGTCGGCGAGATCGGGCGGTTCGAGGACCTCCACGGGAGCGGTCAGCGCAATCCGGGCAACGGTCATGGCAAGCCGGCCGAGGTCCTCCGCGCGGATCGTGACCAGACACGACGTCGCGTCCGACTGCACGGGTGTGTGGTCGACCCACCGGAGCACGTCCTCGACATCGCCGATGCCGGCATCGATGGCGAGTGTTGCTTCATGGTGACGGAGCGTCGGGCCGAGTGAGGCGGCAACGAAGCTCGCTGCGTTGCCGCCCGGGATCTCACGGGGCGTGAAGCGACGGCCGGCCAGCCGGGCGTCGCTGAGCCGGTCGAGTCGGAAGGTACGCCAGTCGTCGCGACGCTCGTCCCACGCGACGAGGTACCAGCGGCGACCGACGGTGACGAGTTGATGTGGCTCGACGAGTCGCCGGCTGTTTTCGCCGTCGCGTCGCCGGTAGTCGAAGCGCACCTCCTCGCGGTCTCGACACGCCACGGCGAGCACAGCGAGTGCTTCGGGGTCGATGACATCGTCGGCGGTTGCCCACTGCACCGGCGTCACGCTCGAGTGCAGCGCCGACACCTGTCGGCGCAGCCGATCGGGGAGCAGTTGTTCGATCTTCGTCAGGGCCTGTAGCGACGATTCCTCGATGCCGCCGATGGCGGCGCCAGCGGCGTAGCGCAGACCGACAGCGACAGCGACGGCTGCGTCGTCGTCGAGCACCAGGGGCGGCAGATGCCTCCCGACCGCGAGGCGGTAGCCGCCTTCGATTCCCGGCGTGGCATCGACGGGATAGCCGAGTTCGCGCAGCCGATCGACGTCACGACGAACCGTCCGCGCCGTGACCTCGAGGCGCTCGGCGAGTTCCGAACCGCTCCACAAGCGGTGGGTCTGCAGGAGTGAGAGGAGCTGCAGGGCCCGGCCGGTGGGGTCGTTCGGCATGCTCTCAGTCTGTCGTTCATTGCGGACCGATCCTGTCCGCAATGGTCTCTACGTTGATCTCCACCAACGACCCAGAGAGAAGCAGAGGACTGCAATGCCCGAACTGATCGACTTCCCCGAAGCCAACCTGATCGCCGTCAACGGCGTCGAGCTCGAAGTCTTCGAAGCCGGCCGAGAGAATGCTGGAAACCCGATCGTGCTCTGTCACGGCTGGCCGGAGCACGCCTACTCGTGGCGCCACCAGGTTCCTGCCCTCGCCGCAGCCGGCTTCCACGTCATCGTCCCGAACCAGCGGGGCTACGGCAACTCCACGCAACCGACCGAAATCACCGACTACGACATCGCACACTTGTCGGGCGACCTCGTCGCGCTGCTCGATCACTACGGCTACGACGACGCCACGTTCGTCGGCCACGATTGGGGCGCGAACGTGGTGTGGGGGCTGACCCTGCTGCATCCGCACCGCGTGAAGCGGGTGATCAACTTGAGCCTGCCCTACCAGGAGCGCGGCGAGCAGCCCTGGATCGAGTTCATGGAAACAGTGTTCGGTGGCGACTTCTACTTCGTCCACTTCAATCGGCAGCCAGGCGTCGCCGATGCGGTGCTCGACGAGAACACGTTCACCTTCCTTCGCAACCTCTACCGCACGAACGTCCCCCTCGCCGCGCCCGAGCCAGGGATGATGATGATCGACCTGGCCCGAGCAGAGACCCCGCTCGGTGACCCAGTGATGAGCGACCGCGAACTGGCGGTGTTCGTGGCGGCATTCGAGTCATCGGGGTTCACGGGAAGCATCAACTGGTATCGGAACATGGACCGCAACTGGCACCTGCTGGCAGACGTCGACCCGATCATCCAACAGCCCACCCTCATGATCTCCGGGATCCAGGACTCGATCCCGAAGTCTCCGACTCTGAAGGACTTCGTACCCAACGTGGACGAGATCGATCTCGACTGCGGGCACTGGATCCAGCAGGAACTGCCACGAGAAACGACCCAGGTGATCCTGAACTGGCTGGAACAGCAGGACGCCACGTGAGACCGATCGCCCGTCAGGCGCCGGACGACGTGTTCCTACCCGACGTCGGCGTCGAGCCCGTCGAGGATGAGGTCGAGGCCGAAATCGAACTCGGCACCGAAGTCGTAGCCGGGCTGCATGACGTGCTCCATGGTGAATGCGTGGAGTGCGGGAAAGTGTTCGGCGAACTGGTCGTCGACGATCTCGTCGGCGACGTCGGCCATGTCGTCGCCGGGTGAAGGGAGCGAACTCTCCTGGATCGCGAACCCGTAGACGAAGGCGTCGAGCAGGGCATAGGCGTGGGCGGTCATCGTGACCGACAGGCCGCGTCGGAGGCAGGCGACCATCGCGTCGTGATGTCCGAGTGTGGCGGGTCCAGGTGATCGGCGCGATTCCAACAGCGGTACCGCCCACGGGTGACGCCCGAGGACGTCGCGCGCCGACACGCATCGGGCGCGGACGGCGGGTTTCCAGTCGAGCTCGGGATCGGGGAGTTCGATCTCGGCGAACACGAGGTCGACGAGACCGTCGAGGATCGCGTCCTTGCTCGGGACGTGGTGGTAGATCGTCATCGGTTTGGTGTCGAGTGCTTCGGCGAGTCGGCGAATCGTCAGGTCGGCGATGCCGATCTGGTCGGCGAGTGCGAGCGCGCCGGTCAGCACTCGTTCCTTGGTCATGGGCTGTCGCTTCGTCGTCATTCTTCGCTCTTTCGTCGATCAGGTGTTGACATCGTACAAAGTACGAGTAGGCTCGTCCACCTCGTCGTACAAAGTACGAATCGAAAGGAGCGACGATGCACACCGAAACCGACACCAGCGCCAGCAGCAACTCCGTCACCGAGAGCGAGGCGGTCACCGGACCCCTTCCGACGTCGATGGCCGCGGCGGTTCAACACCGCTACGGAGGCCCGGAGGTGGTCGACCTCGAACGCATCGCCGTCCCCCAGCCCGGCCCCCGACAGGTCCTGGTCGAGGTCGCCGCCTCGGGCATCGACCGAGGTGTCGTCCACCTCATGACCGGTCTGCCGCTGATCATTCGTCTCATCGGCTTCGGCCTGTTCCGACCGAAGCAGCCCGTGCTCGGCGCTGACGTCGCCGGTCGCGTGGTGGCCGTCGGCTCCGAGGTCAGCCGCTTCCGTGTCGGCGACCACGTGATGGGCGTTGCGAGCGGTGCCTTCGCGGAGTACGCCGTCGCCGACGTCGACAAGCTGGTCTTGCGGCCCGCGAACGTTCCGGCCGAGCACGCAGGCATCTCGACGATCTCGGGGATCACTGCGCTGCAAGCACTCACCACGGTTGGGCGAGTGAGGCCCGGTCAGCGAGTCCTCGTGATCGGCGCGTCCGGCGGCGTCGGCAGTTTCGCCGTACAGATCGCGACCGCGCTGGGTGCGCAGGTCACCGGGGTGGCCGGCGCGGCGAGTCTCGACGCTGTTCGAGCACTCGGCGCCGTCCATGCCGTCGACTACCGCGAAACACCGATCGACGAGATCGGCTCGACGTTCGACCTCGTGATCGACATCGGCGGGCGCAACTCGCTGCGCCGCATCCGCCGCGTGCTCGCCGAGACCGGCACGTTCGTCATCGTCGGCGGTGAAGACGGTGGCCGGATCACCGGGGGCATCGGCCGGAACCTGCGGGCCGTGGCGTTGTCGCTCTTCGTGCGTCAGCGTCTCACCGCGTTCATCTCCACCGTGTCGGTCGAGTACATCGAGCCACTTGCGGCGATGCTCGCCGACGGCAGCGTCACCCCGCACATCGGTGCTCGCACCGACCTCGCCGGCGTCGCCGACGCGGTCGCCCGCCTGGAGCACGGCGGCGTGATCGGCAAGACCCTCGTCACGATCGGCGGTGCGTCATGAGCGTCGAAGAATTCGCGGTGCGCAGCCGCGGGTCGGTCGATCCTGCACGCCTCGGGAACGGCGAGCGCGAGCAGGTCTCGCTCCAGCACGCCGAACAGCGCAGAGCATTTCAAGCTCACGCCGGTGTGTTTCTCGTGGGGATGGCCGTCATCTTCGGAGTCAATCTCGTCGTCAACCTCATGGCGGACATCGCCGGATCCTGGTCGGCGTGGTGGTCGCTGTGGGCGCTGATCGGGTGGGGCGCCGGCGTGGCGATCCACGGACTCGTCGTCTGGCTGAACCGTCCGACCGTCCCTGCGGGGGAAGCCGTCGGGGGCGAGTCATGAGTTCTGCTGGATCAGTCGCCACGCTCGCCGCGTCGATCGCGGCAGCAGCTTCGGTGTCGTCCGACGAACCGGCATCGACGCCGGCATCGGGTCGAAACGGGAGCGACGATCCGATGCGGGAACGACGCCGCACCGCCCGGACTGCCGGAGTGCTCTACCTGGCGCTCTTCGTGCTCGGCCCGTTCGTGTACTTCTACGTCCCGGGCCAGCTGTTCCAGGATGATGCTGCGGGGACGATGGCGGAGATCTCGTCGAACACCGGCCTCTTCACGGCGGGGATGATCGCCGAGACGATCATCGTGGGAATCGAACTGACGCTCGCCGGCCTGCTCTGGAAACTGTTCCGGCCGGTCAGTGAGTCGTTGGCGTTCTCGTCCTCCCTCGCCCGCGCCGGTGTGGCGTTCATCCAGATGGTGACCGTCCTGCTGGCCGGCGCGGTGCTCATCGTGGTCGACCGTGGCGGCCTCTCCGGGCTCGGAGGAGGCGATCGCGCCGAGATCGTCGGCTTCCTCGTCGACACGATCGGGCTCGGCGTGATGGGGTGGGGCCTGCTGTTCGGCCTCCATCTGTTGATGCTGGGCATGTTGGTGAGGCGGTCGGACCTCATGCCTCGTTGGGTCGGCTCGCTGCTGATGCTTGCATCGGTCGGCTACCTGGGGCAGAGCTACGGCCACTTCATCGACCCGGACCTGGACGGCTTCTTCGAGAACATGGTCGTGATGCTCTCGATACCGGGTGAGCTGGCGTTCGCTGGCTACCTGCTGTTTCGCGGGGTGCCGGCGACCGATCAACCGACCGGTTGACCGAGCGCCGTCCCTCTTCGCGCAGAGCGGATCAGGCGGCGGTGACGTCGACCGGGATGCCGTTGAGCGTGCAGTTGCCCGACAGGTCGTCGAGCGCAGCGTCGTCGGTGAGCCGATTCGAGTTGACGCCCGGCTTGGTCCTCGCGGTGTGCATCTCGATGCCGTCCTCGTCGTACCCCCAGCCGTGTGGCAGGCACACCACGCCGGGCATCACCTCGTCGGTGACCTCGACGGGCGCAACCACCGTGCCGACCCGCGACCGCACGGTCGCCGATGCCCCGTCGATCAAGCCGAGTCGAACGGCGTCGTCGGGGTGGACCTGCAGCGTGCAGTCGGTCTTGCCCTTGATCAGGATGTTCAGGTTGTGCATCCACGAGTTGACCGTCTTGAGGTGACGGCGACCGATCAACACGAGCTGGCCATCGGCGCGGGCGAGGTCGTCGAAGTGTGCTCCGACGCGCTTCATGTCGTCGACGATCGGCTGCGGGGCGAGCTCGACGGTTCCCGACACCGTCTTGATCGCATCGGGGAACCGGGGCACGAGCGGACCGAAGTCGGCGCCGCTCGGATGCTCGTCGATCAGGGTGCGCAGGGTGAGCCCGTCCGGCTTCGCGCCGAACCCGTCGCCGTGCTGGCCGACCCGGAGACGGAAGTCGATGATCTGCTCGGACCACTCCCACACCGACAGTGCATCGAGGATCTCGGCCTTGTCGCGACCGTGGATCGGCGACGACGGTCGCGCCACTTCACCCTCCACCATCTGCTCCACCATCATGTCGTGGACGACGACCGGGTCGGTGTCGACGGGCTGGCCTTGGATCACGAGCGCCAGCCGGCACAGGATCTGCTCCTCGCTCGGCGAGTCCGTCTCGAAGACTGCAGGTGAGTACTTGGCGATCGAGCGGATCATGTTGGCCTCGAACGCGAAGTCGTAGTGGCTGCGCTCGAGTGCCGACGTCGGCGGCAGGATCACGTGCGCGTGCCGTGCGGTGGCGGTGACGTACGGGTCGACGACCACCAGCAGATCGAGCTGCTGCAATGCGTCGTCGATGCGATCGGTGTTCGGGAACGACCGGACCGGGTTGCAGGCCAGGACGAACAGCCCTCTGATCGCGCCGGGGCCGGGCGTGGTGATCTCCTCGGCCAACGTCGCCGCGGGGAGTTCGCCCTTCGCCTCGGGGCGGCCGGATGCTCGCCCCTGCCATCGTCCGAGCTGGAAGCCGCGGCCGCCCGGCGTGGACGGCGCCATGTTCTGCGTCGGCGCGCAGTTGAACATCACGCCGCCCGGCTCGTCGAGGTTGCCGGTCAGCACGTTGAGCACGTCGGTCGCCCAGCTGGCGACCGTGCCGAACTCGACCGTGTGCGCACCCATCCGTCCGTACACGGCTGCGGTCGGTGCTGCCGCGAGTTCGCGGGCGATCCGGCGTGTGGTCTCGGCGGCGATGCCACACTGCTCGGCGACCGCCTCGGGGGTGTAGCGAGCGGTCATCTCACGCACCTCGTCGACGCCGCTCACGTGCGGTTCGAGACGGCCGATGTCGACGAGGTTCTCGTCGAACAGGGTGTTGATCAGCGCCATGAGCCAGTACGCGTCGGTGCCCGGCACGATCGTGAGGTGCTCCGTTGCGTGCTCGGCGGTCTTGGTGCGGCGCGGGTCGACCACCACGAACGTGCCACGTTCGCGGATCGCTTCGAGGCGGCCGGGCATGTCGGGTGCGGTGAGCAGGCTGCCGTTCGACACGTACGGGTTGGCGCCGAGCATCAGCAGGTAGTCGGTGCGGTCGAGGTCGGGCAGCGGGAACATGTCGGGCCGTCCCCACATCAGCCCGGCGCTGACGTGCTTGGGCATCTGATCGACGGTCGACGCCGAGAAGATGTTCGTGCTGCCGACTGCGGTGAGCACCGGCCGGCCATAGAGCAGCCCGCCGAGGTTGTGGGTGTTGGGGTTGCCCAGCACGGTGCCGAGTGCTTGACGGCCGTGCTCCTCGACGATCGGGGCGAGGCGGCGAGCGATCTCGGCGAACGCCTCGTCCCAGGTCGCTTCTTTCCAGCCGTCCTCGGTGCGGATGCGTGGCGAGGTGAGGCGATCGGGATCCTCGTGCAACTGCTTGAGCGTCGATCCCTTCGGGCAGATGAAGCCCTTCGAGTAGGGGTCGTTCATGTCGCCCCGGATGCGCACCACCTGCTCACCCCTGGTGGTGATCTCGAGCCCGCAGCACGCTTCGCAGAGCGGGCAGGAGCGGTGGTGCGTCACGGTGTCGCCAACATCCTCGGTTCCCATCGCGCAACCGTACGCGACCGTGCGTCGCCAACCGTCAGCGCACCGCCGGCGCACGTGGGGCTCGCAATGTCTCGCGAGATCGTCCGGGCGCCGGGGCGTCGTGCATCCGTCGGACGGTTCGCTCAGTTGGTGGCGCTGCGGATCAGGAACACCGAAGCGATCAGCGTCCAGACGAACGCAACGAGTCCGCCGAGGAGGCCCAGGCCCGCGACCCCACCAGCAGGGTCGCCGCTGAACACCCACGTTCCGCCGATCAACGAAACCACACCGGCGACGCAGCCGAGTCCGGCCAACCAGGAAGGCATGGCGCGAGTCTGCAACATCAGGACCGATGCGAAGATCACGTACATCGCGGTCGCCCACGGGATGAGGACGAAGAAGACGACGGAGTCGAGCGCCGACAGGGTGACGAGCACATCGTCCGACGCTGCTTGCACGGGCTCGAGCGTCATGACGCCGAACAGCGACATGCCGACGATGGTTGCGGCGAATGCGGCGACGATCCCGGCGAACGAGAGTCGCGGCAGGATGCCGCCGCTCGTGTCGTCCTCTGCCAACCGGCGCAACAGACCGACTGCGAAGACCAGCTGGAGGAGCATCAACAGTGGGGCGATCCAGACCCAGAGTGCGACGGGATCCTGGTTGTCGGCGAACCAGGAGCGAAGCTCGTCGGCTCCGTCGGTGAACACCGGGGCGCTGGCGGAGATCCCGACGGCGAATGCGACGAACAGGACCACGAAGGCGATCCCGGCGAATCCCGCGATGCGGTTCCACGTCCGGCGGGTGTCGGCTGGGCGCTCGATGAGGGTGGTCGTCATGGTGTGCTCCTCGCACCGCTACGCGGTGTACTCGTGTGGATGGTCCGTGCCATCGTCCACGTCTGGAGCGGCGCCGCCCAGCGTGTCAGCGCGCTGTGCTCTACGTGCCAGCACGTGTCTGCGAATCGAGGAACCACGGTGGCTTCGACGACGCAGGTCCTGGAGGCTTCCGGGATGCAGAGCGCAGTGCCCGAGACGAAGTGGGTGGTCCTCATCCGTGAGCCAGAGGAGGTCGCATGACGGCCAAGCGGTACGGACTCATCGGCATCGGTGGCGTTGTCGTGTGGGTGGTGGCGAATCTCGTCCTGCACCTCCTCGACCCGGAACTCAGCGTGGTGGGCAACACGACGAGCGAGTACGCGCTCGGCGACCATGGATGGCTCAAGCGAGCCGCCGAATTCGCCAACGGGGCCGGCGTGATCGCCATTGCACTCGGACTCCGAGCCACCCTGTCCCCAGGCAGGCGGGTGACCGCCTCATGGGTACTGATGCTGGTTGCCGGCGTCGGCTTCTTCGTGTCCGGGGTGTTCGTGACCGACGAGACGGGAGCGGAGGATGTCACGCTCTCGGGTTCGATCCACCTGATCTTCGGCTTCCTCGTGACGGTCGTCTGCCTGCTCGTCGCAGCGTGGATGCTCCGGGGCGTGTTCGCGCGCGATGACGGCTGGCGGCAGTTCCAGCGGGCCGAGCACCGGTTCGCGGTGGCATTCAGCATCGCCGTCGTCGGCAACATCGCGCTGGCCGAGGCAGCGCCCGGACTGGCACAACGGGTGCTGATCGTGGTCGTTGCGAGCTGGTGGCTCGCTCTCGCCGTGAACATCATGCGAGCGTCGGAGGTTCGCACGGGTCGCGAGCCGGTCGCTGTGGCCTAGTTCCGGCAGGCTGTTGCCGCCGCTGCTCCCGGGAGGCGGTCCGCCGACCGCGGTGTGTTGCGCTGTCGGCCGGCGACCGGTACAGCGATGCCCCGCTCACCGTCGAGTATGACCCCGGTGCCTCACGCAGGCGACTCCTCGCGGCGGTGGCCATCGGCCAACTCGACGAGCGCGTGTTGATCGATCGCCACGGCGGGCACGGTTGCGACCTTGCAGTCGGTCACGGCGCGCAACGTCGCGGTCCTGGTTCCGCCTTCGACGGCGGCACGCTCCCCGAGTACCGCTCCGGGCCCGAGTTCGGCGAGCGGTTGCCC